>CAZVST010000028.1:0-17040 GCA_964629725.1 uncultured Mycobacterium sp. | reverse complement strand
CAGGCCGGCGCAGGAAACGTGTTTGTGCTCAAGGCATTCCACTGTCATGGCGGTATGGTTGATGGTGCCCAGCCCGGCGTGGCACACGACCAGCACCGGGGCCTGCAGTTCGATAGCGAGATCGCGCAGCGTCACGCCGGCAGCGGCAATCTCGATCAGCAGGCCGCCGGCACCCTCGACGAGCGTCAATCCCCCGGGCCGGTCAACAGCGCGGACCGCGGCGAGGATCTCCGCGGCGGACGGCAGCGGCCGGCCACAACGTTCGGCGGCCGCGGCCGGTGCCAGCGGCTCGGCATACCGGGCCACCGAGACCTGCGCCGTCACCCCGGCCAGCCGCTCGACGTCGGCGAGGTCGTCGTCTCCGCTGCCGTCGGCACCGAAGCCGGTCTGGACCGGTTTGCAGACCGTCACTGCGATCCCGGCGTTACGGGCAGCGCTGGCCAGTGCGGCGGTCGCTATGGTCTTCCCGACGCCGGTGCCGGTGCCGGTGACGACGAGGACCGCCATCAGAGCGTGCCGAGCACTGCCGTCAGCACGTCGCAGGCCAACTTGAGTTCGTCGTCGGACAACGACGCCCGGGCCGTCAACCGCAGCCGGGAGGTGCCCGGCGGGACCGACGGCGGGCGGAAACACCCGACGCGCACTCCGGCGTCCAGGCAGGCCGCCGCCGCCGCCAGGGCGCGGTCGGGATCGCCCAGCACCACCGACACCACCGCGGACTGCGGCCGCTCCGCGACCCCGCACGCGTCGGCCAATGCGGCGGCGTTCGCCAGCACGGCCTGTGGGCGCGAAGGTTCGTCGATGAGTACCCGCAGCGCCCCCACCGCGGCGCCGACCGCCGCCGGCGCCAGGCCGGTGTCGAAGATGAACGGCCGCGCGGAATTGATCAGGTGATCGCGCACCGGCGCCGGTCCGACCACCGCGCCGCCCTGGCTGCCGAGCGCCTTCGACAATGTCGTCGTCATCACCACATCGGGCGCTCCGGCCAGGCCCACCTCATGCACCAGGCCCCGGCCGCCGGCGCCGCGCACGCCCAGACCGTGTGCCTCGTCGACCAGTAGCAGGGCGCCGTGCGCGCGGCACACCTCGTGCAGTTCGCGCAGCGGAGCCAGCGCGCCGTCGGTGCTGAAGACGGAGTCGGTGACCACCAGGGCGCGTTCTTCGTCGCGGCCGGCCAGGGCCGACGCGACCGCCCCCACATTTAAGTGCGGCGTCACCACGACCCGCGCCCGGGACAGCCGGCAGGCGTCGACCAGCGAGGCGTGCGCGGCGGCGTCGGACACCACCAGAGAGCCGCGCCCCGACAGGCTGCACACTGCACCCAGGTTGGCGGTGTATCCGGAGGAGAACACCAACGCCGCAGGAGCACCAACGAATTCGGCAAGCACCGACTCGAACTCCTCGTGCAGTTCGGTGTTGCCGGTGACCAGCCGCGAGCCGGTGGACCCGGCGCCCCAGGTCTGCAGTGCCCGGACCCCGGCGTCGACCACCTGGGGATGGCGGGCCAGGCCGAGGTAGTCGTTGGAGGCCAGATCGACCTCCACCGCGACCGCGGCGCGCGACGTGAGCGAACGGCGCAGCCCGGCGCCGCGGCGGGCGTCTTCCGCGGTGCCCAGCCAGGCCAGCGGGGAGGTGTCGGTTCCGGGCGTCATCGCCGCTCAGCCTAATTCGCGGGCGACCGCCACCATAGCCGAGGTGATCTGCTCGACCTCGGACTCGGTGCAGATAAACGGCGGCATCGCGTAGATCAGGTTTCGGAAGGGGCGCAGCCACACCCCGTTGTCGAGCGCCACCGGCGTCGCCACACGAAGGTCGACCGGCCGGTCGGTCTCGATCACCCCGATCGCACCGCAGACCCGGACGTCGGCCACGCCGGGCAGTGCGCGGGCGCCTGCCAGCCCGGTGCGCAGACCGTCGCCGATCTCGGTGACCCGCGCGCGCCAGTCCTGGCCGAGCAGCAGTTCCACCGACGCCACCGCCACCGCACAGGCCAGTGGGTTGGCCATGAAGGTGGGCCCGTGCATCAGTGCTCCGGCCTTGCCCCCGCTGATGGTCTCGGCGATGCGCCGGGTGCACAGGGTGGCGGCCAGCGTGATGTAGCCACCGGTCAGCGCCTTGCCGACGCACATGATGTCCGGGCTCACGCCGGCGTGATCGGCCGCGAACAACTCCCCCGTCCGGCCGAATCCGGTGGCGATCTCGTCGAAGATCAGCAGCACATCGTGGCGGTCGCACATCGCCCGCAGATCGGTGAGGTACCGCGGGTCGTGGAAGCGCATGCCGCCCGCCCCCTGAACCACCGGCTCGACGATGACGGCCGCGAGTTCGTCTGCGTGCGTGGATAATTGGGCCTCGAAGTCGGCGACGTAGCCGGGGTCGTAGTCACCCGGCACCGGCGGCGCGAAGATCTGCTCGGCCAGCACGTCGCGCCACAGCCAATGCATGCCGCCGTCGGGATCGCACACGCTCATCGGGGTGAAGGTGTCGCCGTGGTAGCCGCCGAGCCAGGTCATCAGCCGGTGCTTGGCGAACCGGCCGGTGCTGCGCCAGTACTGCAGCGCCATCTTCACCGCCACCTCGACACCGACGGAACCGGAGTCGGAGAAGAACACGGTGTCCAGCCCCGCGGGGGTGACGTCGACGAGAAGTTGGGCCAGCCGCGCAGCTGGTTCGTGGGTCAGTCCGCCGAACATGACGTGGTTCATCACACCCAGCTGGCGGGTGATGGCGGCGTCGAGAACGGGGTGGCCGTGGCCGTGGATCGCGGTCCACCAGGAGGCCATCGCGTCGAGCACCCGGGAGTCGACGCCGTCGCGCACGACCGTCAGCCAGGCGCCCTTGGCCCCGGTCGCGACGATGGGGGCGATCGCCTCGGAACCCAGGGTGCTGTAGGGGTGCCAGATGTGGGCGGCGTCGATGGCGCTGATCTGCTGTGGGGTCAACGCCGACACGCGCCTGAGCCTAATCGGCAGCCGCCGGCTTGCCGTACTCCGGTTTGTCGCCGCTGATCAGCCGACCAGCGAAATTGGTAGATTGTCGGGCGATCATGACCCTCACCCTCATCCGGCCACTGGAGCCCACGGTCCCGACCGTCCCAGACGTCGTAGCGACCGTCCCGGCGCCGGTCAGCCGGGAGGCGTTGTATCGGCACGACCTGGACGGCTTGCGGGGCGTCGCGATCGCGTTGGTGGCCATCTTTCACGTGTGGTTCGGCCGGGTGTCCGGCGGTGTGGACGTTTTCCTGGCTTTGTCGGGTTTCTTCTTCGGCGGCTCGGTCCTGCGCAACGCACTGACTCCCGGGACGTCGCTCTCCCCACGCCCGAACGTCAAACGGCTGGTCCGGCGGCTGATTCCGGCGCTGGTCGTGGTACTGGCAGGCTCGGCGGTGCTGACCGCACTGATCCAGCCGCAGACCCGGTGGGAGACTTTCGCCGACCAGAGTCTGGCCAGCCTCGGCTACTACCAGAACTGGGAACTGGCCACGACGGCCTCGAACTACTTGCGCGCCGGCGAAGCGGTGTCACCGCTGCAGCACATCTGGTCGATGTCGGTGCAAGGCCAGTTCTACATCGGCTTCCTGCTGCTGGTTCTGGGCCTGGCGGCAGTGCTGCGGCGACACATCGGCAGCAACCGGTTGCGGGCGGTGTTTGTGGTGCTGTTCGCCGTGCTGACCATCGCGTCGTTCGTCTTCGCGATCGTCGCCCATCAGAACGACCAGGTCACGGCCTACTACAACAGCTTCGCCCGGGCGTGGGAACTGCTGCTGGGCGTGCTGATCGGGGCCCTCGTGCCGCACGTCGCCTGGCCGATGTGGCTGCGAAACCTGCTCGCCGTCGTCGGTATCGCGGCGATTCTGTCGTGCGGTGCGCTGATCGACGGCGTCAAGCAGTTCCCCGGGCCGTGGGCGCTGGTCCCGGTGGGGGCGACCATGCTGCTCATCCTGGCCGGCGCCAACCGCGGGGCCCGGCACTCGACCCGCGACCGGTTGCCGGGCCCGAACCGCCTGCTGGCCACCCGCCCACTGGTGACGCTGGGCTCGATGGCGTACTCGCTGTACCTGTGGCACTGGCCGCTGCTGATCTTCTGGCTGGCCTACAGCGGCGGCGCTCATGCCGGATTCCTCGACGGGCTGGTGATCCTGGTGGTGTCCGGGGTCCTTGCGTACCTGACCATGCGGTTCATCGAGGAGCCGTTGCGCTATCAAGGCCGGTCTGCGTCGAGGCCGTCCCGGCTGCTCGCCCTCGGAGGCACCGCGATCACCCTGCTCGCTGTGGTGCTGACGGCCACATCCTTCACCTGGCGCGAGCACGTCGCCACCCAGCGCGCCGGCGGCAGGGAACTGGCCGATCTGCCGGCCGACAGCTACCCGGGCGCCCGCGCGCTGCTCAACCAGGCCAAAGTGCCGGACCTGCCGTTCCGGCCTACCGTCCTCGAGGCCCAAGACGACGTTCCCGAGTCCACCAACGACGGCTGCATCAGCGACTTCGACAACACCGGGATCATCAACTGCACCTACGGCGACCCGACCGCGTCGCGCACCATCGCCCTGGCCGGCGGCTCACACGCCGAGCACTGGATCACCGCACTGGACGCACTGGGCAAGGAGCACCACTTCAAGGTCGTCACCTACCTCAAGATGGGTTGCCCGCTGACCACCGAGCCCAACCCCCTGGTCATGGGCGACAACCGGCCCTACCCGAAGTGCCGGCAGTGGAACGACAAGGTGCTTCCGCGACTGATCGCCGACCACCCCGATTTCGTCTTCACCACCTCGACCCGGCCGTGGAACATCAAGCCCGGCGACACCATGCCCGGGACCTACATCGGCATCTGGCAGGCGTTGAGTGACGCCGGGATCCCGATCCTGGCGATGCGCGACACCCCGTGGATGGTGACCAAGGGCAACAAGCCGTTCTTCCCATCGGACTGCCTGGCCAAGGGCGGTGACGCGGAGTCGTGCGGCATCGACCGCTTCACGGTGCTCTCCCCCCGCAACCAGACCCTGGACTTCACCGACCGGTTCCCGTTGCTCAAACCGCTCGACATGAGCGACGCGGTGTGCCGGGCCGACTACTGCGGCGCGATCGAGGGCAACGTGCTGATCTACCACGACGCCCACCACATCTCGGCGACCTATATGCGGACCATGACGCCCGAACTCGGCCGCCAACTCGGGGCCGCGACCGGCTGGTGGTGACAAGCCCGGGCCAAAGCGCGGCTGCGTGGATAAGGTCGTCACATGGCTTCGCCGGATCCTGCCCGCCATCCCACGAACGACCCCGCCCGCCATCCCACGGTCTGGCCTGGCAAGCCTTACCCGCTCGGTGCCACCTTCGACGGCGCAGGCACCAACTTCTCGGTGTTCTCCGAAATCGCCGAGCGCGTCGAGTTGTGCCTCATCGACGACGACGGCGCCGAGACCCGCATCGATCTCGATGAGGTCGACGTCTTCGTCTGGCACGCCTACCTGCCGACCGTCGCTCCCGGCCAGCGCTACGGATTCCGGGTGCACGGCCCGTGGGATCCGGCCCGAGGGCTGCGCTGCGACTCCAGCAAGCTGCTGCTCGACCCGTACGGCAAGTCTTTCGAGGGCCAGTTCGACTTCAGCCAGGCGCTCTACTCCTACGACCTGAGCCACGGCGATCCCGTCGACGGCGGGACGCCGCCGCGGGTGGATTCGCTGGGCCACACCATGTTGAGCGTGGTGATCAACCCGTTTTTCGACTGGGGCTCCGACCATGCGCCGCGAACCCCGTACCACGAGACGATCATCTACGAGGCGCATGTCAAGGGGATGACGCAGGCCCACCCGAAGGTGCCCGAGGAGTTGCGCGGCACGTATGCGGGAATGGCGCATCCGGCGGTGGTCGAGCATCTGAAGTCGTTGAACGTCACCGCCATCGAACTCATGCCGGTGCATCAGTTCATGGACGACAAGCGGTTACTCGGCCTGGGCCTGACGAACTACTGGGGCTATAACACCGTCGGATTCTTTGCCCCGCACGCCGCGTACTCAGCCAACCGTCACGCCGGCGGCGCGGTCGGCGAGTTCAAGTCGATGGTCCGCTCCTTCCACGACGCAGGCATCGAGGTGATCCTCGACGTCGTCTACAACCACACCGGCGAAAGCGATCACCTGGGTCCAACGGTGAATTTCCGGGGCATCGACAACTCCTCCTACTACCGCCTGCTGGACTCCGACCCCCGGCTGTACAAAGACTTCACCGGGACCGGCAACAGCCTCAACGTCCGGCACCCGCACACGCTGCAACTGATCATGGACTCGCTGCGGTACTGGGTGCTGGAGATGCACGTCGACGGATTCCGCTTCGACCTCGCCTCCACGCTGGCCCGGGAGTTCTTCGACGTCGACCGGCTGAGCGCGTTCTTCGATCTGGTGCAACAGGATCCGGTGATCAGCCAGGTCAAGCTGATCGCCGAGCCGTGGGACGTCGGCGAGGGCGGCTACCAGGTGGGCAACTTCCCCGGCCTGTGGACCGAGTGGAACGGCAAGTACCGCGACACCGTCCGGGACTACTGGCGCGGGGAACCGGCGGCGCTGGGCGAGTTCGCCTCCCGGCTGACCGGATCGTCGGACCTCTACGAGGCGACCGGGCGGCGGCCGGTCGCCAGCATCAACTTCGTCACCTGTCACGACGGCTTCACGTTGGCAGACCTGGTGTCCTACAACGAGAAACACAACGACGCCAACGGCGAAAACAACCGCGACGGCGAGAACCACAACCGATCCTGGAACTGCGGGGTCGAGGGGCTGACGGACGATCCGGAGATCCTGGCCCTGCGGCACCGGCAGATGCGCAACATCCTGATCACCCTGATGCTGTCGCAAGGCACCCCGATGCTCAGCCACGGCGACGAGATCGGCCGCACCCAGGCGGGCAACAACAACGCCTACTGCCAGGACAACGAGATCGCCTGGATCGACTGGTCGGCCGCCGGGCAGTACGCCGACGTCCTGGCGTTCACCCGCACTGTCACCGCGCTGCGGGCCAGACACCCGGTGTTCCGCCGGCGCCGGTTCTTCGACGGCCGGCGGTCGAACGGCGGCCACAACATGCGCGACATCTATTGGCTCACCCGCGACGGCGTCGAGATGAACTCCGACGACTGGCATTCGGGCATCAAGTCGGTGGCGGTGGGCCTCAACGGCGAGGCAATGCCGGAACCGGACGCGCGCGGCGAACCGATCGTCGACGACTCCTTCCTGATGTGCTTCAACGCCCACGCCTACCCGGTGGACTTCGTCATTCCCGAAACCCCCTTTGCCAGGGAGTGGAAGGCAATCATCGACACCTTTGACCCTCGCGGCGCCACCGAGCACCAGGTGGCCGCCGGGACGACGATGACGGTCCAGGGCCGCTCGATCGTCGTGCTTCAAAAGACCGCCTAACGGGAACAGGCAACTATGCCTCTTCCCGGTCCCCATGGCGCACGCAATCGGGTGCTGTCCACCTATCGTCTGCAGATGCGCGGTGGCACGTTCATCTTCGCCGACGCGGAGAAACTCGTCGACTATCTCGCCGAGTTGGGGGTCTCGCACCTGTACCTGTCCCCCATCCTGACCGCGGCACCCGGTTCCGAGCACGGCTACGACGTCACCGACCCGACGACGGTGTCCGCCGACCTCGGCGGGGCCGACGGGCTGGCCGGGCTGGCCGAGGCGGCCGAACAGCGCGGGCTGGGACTGATCGTCGACATCGTGCCCAACCACGCCGGAACCGAACTGCCGCAGCACAACCCGTGGTGGACCGACGTGCTGCGGCATGGCCGCCGGTCAAGCTATGCGACGTACTTCGACATCGACTGGTCCGCCGATGACGACGGCCGCATCCTGCTGCCGGTGCTCGGTTCGGACGAGGACCTCGACAAGCTGGCGGTCGACGGCGACACTCTGCGCTATTACGGCATGTCCTTCCCCGTCGCACCCGGCACCGCCGGGGACGGCCTCTCAGCCGCGCAGGTGCATGACCGCCAGCACTACAAACTCACCGGCTGGCGCGGTGTCTGCGGGTACCGGCGGTTCTTCTCCGTCACCTCGCTGGCCGGGCTGCGCCAGGAGGACCCGGACGTGTTCGACGCCACGCACACCGAGGTGGCCCGCTGGTTCGCCGAGCGTCTGGTCGACGGTGTGCGGGTGGACCACCCCGACGGGCTGACCGACCCGGCGGGCTATCTGGCCCGACTGCGCGAGCTGACCGGGCCGCAGGCCTGGATTGTCATCGAGAAGATCCTGGCGCCCGGCGAACCACTCGATCCCGCACTTCCGGTCGACGGAAGCACCGGCTACGACGCCCTGCGCGAGATCGGCGGAGTGTTCGTCGACCCGACCGGCGCCGACACGTTGACGGCACTGACCTCCTCCGCCGGATTCCGGCATCCGGAGGCAGCGGAATCGTTGCGGCAGTTGAAGATCCACACCGCCACAGACATGCTCGCCAGCGAGCTGGGCCGGGTGTGCCGAGCCGTAGAATCCGCCACCGGCACCAGCCACCCGGACCTGCCGGCTGCCATCGCCGCCCTGCTGGCACGGGTCGGGGTGTACCGCAGCGACTACCCGGCGCTGTCCGGGGTGCTCGGCGAGGCGATGGCCGCGACCCTCGCCGCCGAACCGTACCTCGCGGCGCCCCTGGAGATCCTGGCCGCCGCGCTCACCCGACCGGAGCCGGCCGCCCGGCTGCAGCAACTGTGCGGGGCGATGACGGCCAAAGCGGTCGAGGACTGCCACTTCTACCGCGACGCCCGGCTGGTCTCGCTCAACGAGGTCGGCGGCGAACCGCACAGGTTCGGCGTCAGTGCGGCAGAGTTCCACCGCGCAAACATGATCCGAGCACAGCTGTGGCCACGCACGATGACCGCCCTGTCGACCCACGACACCAAACGCGGCGAGGACGTCCGCGCCCGGATCGGGGTGCTGTCCCAGGTTCCGGGCCTGTGGGCGGAGTTCCTCAGCCGGTGGGAGGCCGTGCACCCGTCCCCCGACCTGCTGACCGGGTTGTTTCTGTGGCAGAACATCTTCGGGGTGTGGCCGCCGAATGGCCGCATCACCACGGAGTTGCGCGAACGTCTTCATTCCTACGCCGAGAAGGCCATCCGCGAAGCCGGCCGGCGGACGTCGTGGCAGGCACCCGACCCTGACTTCGAGCGGCAGGTGCACGACTGGCTCGACACCGTCCTCAACGGTGCGACCGCCGCGGAGATGACCGCATTGGCCGGACGGGTGGAATCGCATGCTCACAGCGACGCGCTGGGCCAGAAACTGCTCGCACTCACCGTTCCCGGCATCCCGGACGTCTACCAGGGCACCGAAGTGTGGGAGGACAGCCTGGTCGACCCCGACAACCGCCGTCCGGTCGACTACGCCGATCGCCGGGCCGCACTGCACCGGATGGAGCATCCGAAGATGCGGGTGGTGGCCGGGGCTCTGCGCTTACGCCGGGACCGCCCCGAGACGTTCCTGCATGGCGGCTACCAGCCGGTGCTGGCCTCCGGGCCGGCCGCCGAGCATCTTCTTGCCTTCCTGCGTGGTGACGACGTCTTGGTCGCGGTCAGCCGCTGGACCGTGCGCCTGGCCGAATACGGTTGGCGAACAACCGCTGTCGATCTTCCCGCGGGGCTGTGGAAGGACCGGATCACCGGCACCACGCACCGTGGTACCTGCTATGCCGAGGCGTTGTTCGCCGGCTTAACGGTGGCGCTGCTGGAGCGAACGGATGGCTGATTTCGCGGTGTGGGCGCCGTTGCCCCGCCGGGTCCGCCTCGACCTCGGGGGCGCGGTGTACCCGATGACCCGCGACGACGGCGGCTGGTGGCGGGCTGAGGTGGACTGCCCGACCGATGCCCGGTACGGATTCGTCCTCGACGACGATCCGACCGTACTCCCGGACCCACGCTCAGCGCGTCAACCCGACGGGGTTCACCAACGGTCGCAGTTGTGGGACGCCCGTGGCGCGACGTGGACCGACGGGGCGTGGGCCGGCCGGACAGTCGAGGGCGCGGTGATCTACGAACTGCACATCGGAACATTCACGGCGGACGGCACTCTCGACGCCGCGATCGCGCACCTCGACTATCTGGTCGACCTGGGTGTCGACTTCGTCGAATTGATGCCCGTCAACGCGTTCAACGGCACCCACGGCTGGGGCTACGACGGCGTGTTGTGGTTCGCGGTACATGAACCCTACGGCGGCCCGGACGCTCTGGTCCGACTCATCGACGCCTGCCACGACCACGGCCTGGGCGTGATCATCGACGCGGTCTTCAACCACTTCGGGCCGTCGGGCAACTACCTGCCCCGGTTCGGGCCCTACCTGTCCTCGTTCAGCAATCCGTGGGGACAGGGCCTCAATCTCTCCGGGCCCGGCGCCGACGAGGTCCGTCGCTACATCATCGACTGTGCGCTGCGCTGGATGCGCGACTTCCACGCCGACGGGCTGCGCCTGGATGCCGTGCACGCCCTGGTCGACACCACCGCCATCCACATCCTGGAGGAACTGGCCGCCGAAACCGAAGCTCTGGCAGCGGTTCTGGGTCGACCGCTGTCGCTGATCGCCGAGAGCGACCTCAACGACCCGCGGCTGATCACACCCCGCGACCGCGGCGGCTACGGGCTGGCCGCGCAGTGGGACGACGACATCCACCACGCCATCCACACCGCCGTATCCGGCGAACGGCAGGGGTATTACGCCGATTTCGGCTCCCTGACCGCGCTGGCCACCACCCTGCGCAACGGCTTCTTCCACGCCGGCACCTACTCGTCGTTCCGCGGCCGCCGGCACGGCCGTCCGCTGGACACCGCCCTCATCCCCGCCAGCCGACTGCTCGCCTACACGTGCACCCACGACCAGGTCGGAAACCGCGCCGTCGGCGACCGTCCCGGGGCGAACCTGGACCCCGGCCAGTTGGCCGTCAAGGCAGCTCTGGTGCTCGGATCGCCCTATACTGCAATGCTTTTCATGGGTGAGGAATGGGGTTCGACCCGGCCATTTCAGTTCTTCAGCTCTCATCCGGAGCCGGCGTTGGCCAGAGCGACCGCCGAGGGCCGCAAAGCCGAGTTCGCCGAGCACGGCTGGGACGCCGACGAGGTTCCCGACCCACAGGCTCCCACGACGTTCCAGCACTCCAAGATCGACTGGGACGAGATCGAAAAGCCCGAGCACGCACGGCTGCTGACGTTCTACCAGGCGCTGATCCGGTTGAGGCGCAATGAACCTGACATTGCCGATCCCTGGCTGCCCGACCTGAGAGTCGACGTCGACGAGGACCGTCGGTGGATCGTCATGTGGCGCAACCGGATCGGGATCGCCTGCAATCTGGGCACCGAGCCGGTCCAGGTAGCCCTCGGCGGGGAGGTGCTCGTGCAGTGGGGTGAGCCGAAGGTCGGCGCCCAGGCCACCGCGCTTCCGTCGCATTCGGTGGCTGTGGTGCGGATACCTGTGGATTGACGTCATCGTCGCGGAAGTAAAACGCTCATTATCGGATGTCTGGTCGTGGAAGACCTCATGATTGGCCTCTCGGTAGTCCTGGAAGATTTCGAGCCCGGCACGTCGGTGACTTTGTTGCTGACCCGGCCCGGCAGCGACGGGGTTTCGACTGACGATCGGCGCTGGGCCGAGGAACTCACCGATGCGGCGAACCGGATCGGGGTTCCTGTGGAGCCGATGTTCCGCGCCAACGACCGCGCTATCCAGCCGATATAGGTGCCACCGTGTGCTACACGCAGCGAATCGGCCCTCGGGAATGCCTTAGCTCCTTACGTCAGATAGCGGTACGCGGGCGAGCCCGGTTCCAGCGCCTCCACGTGGATCCCGGAGACATCCATCCAAGCGCGCAGACCTTCGTAGCCGGCCGCTGAACCCAGCTCGATGCCGACCAGCGCCTCACCGGTCTCCCGATTGTTGCGCTTGACGTATTCGAACAGGGTGATGTCGTCGCCTTCGCCGAGCACTTCGTCGAGGAAACGCCGCAGCGCGCCGGGCTCCTGCGGGAAGTCCACCAGGAAGTAGTGCTTGAGGCCCTTGTGCACCAGGGACCCTCGTCGACGGTCGTCACCGACACCTTGTCGCCCGCCGCGGACAAGGCCTGGAAGGGCAGCAGTCCAGCCCGCTTGACCCGCCGCCCCGTCGACGAACTGGTCGACATGATCGAGATCGTCCGGCTCACCCGCGGCCAGGGCTCTTGCGGAGCTTGCCGGTCTTGGCCCCGACGGTGGTCAGCAGGATGACCGGTTTGCCCTTCAAATCGGTGCCCGCGGTGCCGCCGGACGATATGTAGAGCTCGGCGTTCTCGCGCGCCCAATCCGATGTGCTCGGTTCGTATTCTCCGGTGAGTGGCATGTGGTCCAGCCCAGTCCGTGCCCGTAACCAACGGTGTTGAGTTTCAGGTGCCGGCGTTACCACCTGTTCCGCCATCCCCGCCGGTGCCACCGTTGGCTCCGCTGCCCCCGGTTCCACCCAGGCCGCCGGCGCCCGCCTTGATTCCGGTTCCGTTCGATCCGCTGCTGCCGTTACCGCCGGCGCCGGAACCGCTGCCGGCACCGCCCCTACCGCCGCGGCCACCGTCGCCACCATAACCAGTGGTCGCACTGCCGCCATTGCCGCCACGTCCACCATCCCCGCCGAGACCACCGGAACCGTCGCCACCTTCGCGGCCGGTGCCGCCGGTACCGCCGCGGCCGCCCGTTCCAGCCGTTCCCGAGGTGGCGTCGCCACCGTCGCCGCCGTCGCCGCCCCTGCCACCGTTTTCCCCGCTGGCGTCTGGTGCGAGGACCGACACCGAACTGCCGTAGTAGTTGGCGACGTAGACCCTGCCGTCCGCGCCAATCGCGACACCGAACGGCCAGTTGAAGCTGGGGTCGGTGATCGTGGAAACGCTGTTGCCGCCGGCCGGGTCGATCACTGACACCGTGTCGCCGCCGACGTTGGTGACGAACACCCTTCCGTCAAGGCCGACCGCCACCCCGGTCGGAAGATTGAACCCCGGGTCGATGATCGTCGTGACGGTATTGCCCGCCGCCGGGTCGATCACCGACACCGAATCGCCGGATTGATTGGTGACGTACAGCCGACCGTCCACGGCAGGCGCGACCCACACTGAATCGACGAGGCCGGGGTCGGTGATTGCCGTGACGGTGTTGCCGGCCGCCGGGTCGATCACCGACACCGTCGAGCCGTATCGGTTTGCGACATAGACCTTGCCGCCCACGCCGACCGCAAGCCCCGCGGGGTATGCGAAGCTGGGGTCGGTGAGCGCGGTGACACTATCGCCCGCCGCCGGGTCGACCACCGAGACAGAGTTGCCGTAGTAGTTGGTGACGTAGACCCTGCCGTCGACGCCCACCGCAACACCGGTCGGCCCCGCAAAGCTGGGATCGACGATCGACGTGACGGTATTGCCGGCTGCCGGATCGATCACCGACACCGAATTGCCGCTGGAGTTGGTGACATACACCCTGCCGTCGAGGCCCACCGCAACGCCGGTCGGCCCAATGAAGCCGGGATCGAGGACCTCGGTGAGCGCGTTGCCCGCGGCCGGGTCGATCACGGACACGGAATTACCAACCGGATTCGTCACGTAGACCTTTCCGGCGTCGCCGACCGCCACACCTGACGGATTGCCGAAAATGGTTGCGCTGATGGAGGAAACCGCATAGCCGGCCTGCGATCCGGCCGCTCCGCCGTTGCCGCCGTTGCCGCCGTTGCCAGTCGCGCCGGCGGCCGCCCTGGTCACGCCGTTGGCCTGAAGCCCACCCAGACCTTCGACACCGGCAGCCCCACCAGCCCCGCCCACGGCACCGTCCGGGTTCACCACAGTGGTGCCTGATCCGCCGTCCCCGCCGTTACCGCCCGAACCGGCCCCGCCGCCCACCCCGGCCGAACCGTTGACCCCCGCCGTGGCTACCCCGGCCCGACCGCCGACACCACCGTCACCGCCCCTGCCACCGACCCCACCGGCCCGCGCCGCGAAAGCCGCGGCGCTGCCTGCCCCACTGCCCCCCGAACCACCGGCTCCACCGGAGCCGCCTGCCCCGCCGTTGCCGGCCGTGCCGGTGGTCCCCGAACCACCACTGCCGCCCGCACCGCCCCCACCACCGCGACCGCCGATCTCACTGCTGCCCGCCGCGCCGGCGTAACCACCGCCGCCCAAACCGCCCGCGCCGCCGTTGCCGGCGGTTCCCGTTGTGGCGTTCCCGCCGACACCGCCGCCGCCGCCCGAGCCGCCGGCGCCAGCCGCCGATGAGGATGTCCAACCGGCCCCGCCGCTGCCGCCGCTGCCGCCGTTGCCAGTCGCGCCGGCGGCCGCCCTGGTGACGCCGTTGGCCTGAAGCCCACCCAGACCTTCGACACCGGCAGCCCCACCAGCCCCGCCCACGGCACCGTCCGGGTTCACCACAGTGGTGCCTGATCCGCCGTCCCCGCCGTTACCGCCCGAACCGGCCCCGCCGCCCACCCCGGCCGAACCGTTGACCCCCGCCGTGGCTACCCCGGCCCGACCGCCGACACCACCGTCACCGCCCCTGCCACCGGCCCCACCGGCCTGCGCCGCGAACAATGTGCTGTCCGCTCCCGCCGCGCCCGCACCACCACGTCCCCCGGCCCCCCCGACACCCCCCGTGCCGGCCGTGCCGGTGGTCGCCGCGCCACCGCTGCCGCCGACACCGCCGGCGCCGCCGTCCCCGCCGGCCGATGTGGTGCCGCCACCGTCGAATCCGCGGCCACCAGCGCCCCCGTTTCCACCGTTGCCGGCGTTGCCGCCGCTGCCGTCGGCTCCGCGGAGGCCGTTGTGGGGAGTCCGGAACAAGATCCAGCCCTGGCCGGCCTGCCCGGCCAGACCACCGAGGCCCGCGTCGCCGCCATCGCCGCCGTTACCGCCCGCACCACCGGCGGCGCCGGGGGTGGAGGGCGACAACCCGGTCGCACCATCGCCCCCGTCCCCCCCGCTGCCGCCCGACCCTCCTGCACCCGCATCACCACCGCGGCCGAACACAACGCTGCCGCGACCACCGTTACCGCCGTTACCCCCGCCGGCGCCCCGGCCGCCGTCAGCACCGGACTCACTTGGCAGAACGCCGTCGGTACCGATGACACCACCGATGCCGCTGCCGCCGTTTCCGCCGTGACCTCCGGTGCCGGTTAACGAGAACAGACCCACTTCTCCGCCGTCACCGCCCGCGCCGCCGGTGCCACCGCTGAGGGCCGCGCCCCCGTCACCGCCGGCGCCTCCGTCGCCGAAGTAGACGCCCGCCCGGGCGCCGTTGCCCCCCTTGCCGCCGCCGAAGGCGCCGGCGCCGCCGTCGCCACCCGCACCGCCGTGACCGAACAGCGACAGAAAGCCGGCGTTGCCGCCGCTGCCGCCGGCTCCACCCAGCCGGCTGGCCGAGGACGAACCGGCACCGCCCTCGCCGCCGTCACCCCACAGCACGCCGCCGAGGCCTCCGCTACCCCCGGCACCGTCATTGCTGACGGAACTGCCGGCGCCACCATCACCGCCGTCCCCGACGAGGAAAGCCGAACCACCAGCACCGCCGTTGAAGCCGTTGCCGCCATTTCCGTACAACAGCCCGGACTGCCCACCCCGGCAGACCGCCCCCGCATTGCATGTGGCGCTGTCCCAGCTATAGCCGTTGCCGATCAGCAGACCCGCATCCGGGTGCTCGGGGGTGCCATTGCCGATGAAGATCCTGATGAAGTCGCCGATCGGATCGGCCTTTGGCGAGCCCGTCGCGTACACCTGCGGCGACGTCACCAACCCCGGCTCGTCCGGCCCCTCAGAGGTGGTGCCGGAGGCGGCCGACTGCGCGATCGCCGACCGACCGGCCCACTCACGACGGCTGACCGCCACAGCGGTCCATACCAACGGGGCGACCTCGGGCGCTCCGCCGCAGCCATCGGTGCCGAGCCAGGACAACAGGGCCCTACTCAACCCCGACACTCCACCGAAGGCCATTGGAGAGGCGGTCGTCATGGCCGGGGCGGCCACCGGGCGGAGTTGCGCAGCGACCACATCGACCGCCGCCGCCGCGCCCGGGTTCAGCGGCGGGACGATCACCACCGAACCGACCGGGTCGGTCGCGTTCCCCATGATCACCGCCGGCCAGTGCCGTACCGAGACATCACGTGGTTCGACAACCGGCAGTGCGGTGACCACCGGTCCCGACGCGGCCACATCGCCCCGACGAGGCCCGGCCATAGCCTCGATGGCCGAGGCGCCGGGGTCGCCGTCGCTCGCCGGCGGCGGCGTATCAAGGTCAGCGGGGGGTCGGAGAGCGACCTCGGACCCGCCACGCGCGCCGGCGTGCGACCTCCAGTCAGGCGACGTGCGTTGTGGGGCAGCGAAATCCAGCGGACCTCGGGCCCCGGTACGGGGTGCAACCGAATCTGCCGACGATCGAGGGGCCGGCCTACCCGGGGCCCTCTGCCCCGACGAACCCGCCTCCCCCGACGAACCCGGGGTGTCGGCGTACGCTGCCGGTAACCAGGCGATCGCAGAACCCAAGCCCAGGGCGAGTGCCAGCGCCCCCACTCGACCAACCGACGGACCCACCGCAATGCGGTCTACGTGGATTTTCATGGACGCATTCCTCTGATCGACCGGGACGACTTCGACAGCGAGGCGGCACGGAGAGCCCCAGCGAGTCTCACCGCATAACACCTACGGCACTCGCGAGGTCCGACAGGCCGAAACCCACCAAATTCCCGCTATTGGTGGCCTCCGAGCCCGGGCTGCCGATTCATCAACGGCCCCCGGAGCCCAGGACCTGAGCCGGCTAACCCCCCAGGCAGCCCGGACCCAGCAGGGCCTTGAGATCGCCCATCAGCGCCGATGAGGGCGTGACCCGCAGCGCTTGATCGAGTTCCAGCGTGGTGATCCGGTCCCCGCTGATCAGCCGCAGATGCACCTTGGAGGTGCCGGGGTGGCGGGACAGCACCTGCTTCCTGGATGCGAACCTTGGCGCCGACGATCACCACCGTCGTCGGCGATCTCCGCCCCGAACAGCGAGTAGGTCTGCGGGAAGAACATCAC
>CAZVST010000027.1:0-54820 GCA_964629725.1 uncultured Mycobacterium sp. | reverse complement strand
ACCCACCAATCCCAAGTTGCATAGCGACTGGACCACTAACTGGGTCCCCCTCACCCCAACCTATTCCAGCTGGATCAACCAAGTGGAACGCTGGTTCGCCGAACTGACCCGAGAACTCATCGAACGCGGCGACCACCGCAGCGTGCAGGCCCTCGAACGCGACATCCGCGCCTGGGTAGCAGCCTGGAACGACAACCCGAAACCATTCGTATGGACCAAAACCGCAGACCAGATCCTACAATCCATCACACGCTTAATGAAACGAATTAATGGCGCGGGACACTAGCCGTACGTCGAACTCACCCGCACCGCGCACTCCGCGGTGGCCCGCCTAGCTGGGGGCGGTAGCGATTCGATGCGGCACGAACGCTGCGCCGTTGTCGGTCACCAGTCCCGACGTCTCGCGGATCCCGAGTCCGGCTGATTCGTCCCCAACGATCCACGCGCCCAAGCACGGTCGCATGTCGTCGAATTGGGGGAGCGGATCGAACAACTGGTAGACGTATCCCTCTTGTCCGTACATACCGCCGGTATGCGTCTCATGCCCGGCGGCGACGATCGAGACGTTGGCGCCTTCGCGGCCCAGCTTGGGTTTACGGACGTAGTCGACCAACTCATGGGGGTCGTCAACATAGGTGGGAAGCAGGTTGGGATGCCCCGGATGCATCTCCCATAGGATCGCCAAGATCGCTTTGTTGCTCAGCAGCGATTTCCATAGCGGCTCGATCCACATGGTCTGCGGCAACGATTCCATCGCGCGGCGGCCCAAGTCGTCGTCGAGGACGAATTCCCAGGGATACAACTTGAACAGCGCCGTGATGGGCGCCTCTTCGAGGTCGACGAACCTCTCGAGATCGTGGTCGAAGCCGATCTCCTCGATCGCCAATCCAACGGTTCGCAGTCCAGCTTCGGCGGCGCACTCCTGGATGTAGGCCAACGTCACGTTGTCCTCGCCGGTGCGGTCGGCCGACGACCAGGTGAAGTGAGTCTCCTCGCCGGGCAACTGGTCTCGGATGTCAGACCAGCGGGCGACGAGCTTCTCGTGCAGTGAGTTCCACTGATCGTCGAGGGGAAACTGATCAGTCTTCCAGTGCCACTGCAGGATTGAGGCCTCCAGTAGCGTCGTGGGCGTGTCGGCGTTGTACTCCAACAGCGTCGGTGGCCGTCGGCCGTCGTAGCGCAGGTCGAAACGCCCATAGAGATGGGGATCGCCGCGGCGCCAGGACTTTTCGATGTGTCGCCAGGACCATTCGGGGAGCCCGAAGTCGCGATACCGCTCGGTCTGCACCACATGGTCGACGGCCTCCAAGCACATCGAATGCAGAACCTCGACTTGGGCTTCCAGCGACAGCACCTCGTCCATGTCGAAGACGTAGTGCACCGACTCGTCCCAGTAGTTCCGATCGGCGCCGGACGCGTCGCGTGCCGGGGTCCCGAAGCACATCCCCTGCTCTTCAACGATGCGTTCCCAGTCAGGCCGCGGCCGGTGGTGTCGACGCTGCACTATCCGCCCCCACTGCCGTGGCTGCCGGAGCCCCCACTGCTGTGGCTGCCGGACCCGAAGCCGCCGCGGGTGATCGACACCCCAGAACCTTTACCCGCGCGGGTGATCGCCGATCCCGACCCAGTGCGACCCACCGTGTTCTTGGGCAGCTCCAGCGTTCCGCCGCGGGCGATCGTTCCGGGCCCACCGTTGGTGCCGCCGTAGTAGTACCGGTAGGGCGAACCGGCGAAAATGAAGATCCCCCCGCCCCCACTGGTCCCGCTCGAGCAGTATTCCTCGGGGACCACTTCGTCGGAGCCGTCCTTGACACACGTTGCCGGCACTTCGCGGTCGGCCGCCATGTAACTCCAGGCGACGACGCCGGCGACACCGACAACGGCAACCGAACCCATCAGCACCTTGCGCTGCCGCGCCGCGCGACGCTCACGGGCGAGCTCCTGCGTCGCGGCCAGCTCCTCGGCGGCCTCGCGCGCTTTACGGACCTTTTCCCGCTGACGCACCTCCGCGGCCGTCGGCGGACGGGGTTGGCTGGTGTCGGCGTTCTGCACCCGGATCGATCCTGGGCGCCGCTGCGGCGGCGCCGGCACCGGCGCGACGGGCCCCGGATCCGACGGCTCCACCGGTGCAGGAAACACCCCCGGCGTGGGCTGGCCCGGCGGGGGCAACTCCGCCCCCGGAACATTCGATGAATTGCCCTCGAAAGTCATAGCACCAGATTAGACGGCCGCGCTGGAAGCCTGCGGACACAAGAAATGCCACCGGGCAGCACTGCCAGCTCACCATCCGCCGCTGGATCGACGAGTCCTTCTCCGCGACTGAGCCGGCACGAATCCTCACGACGTGTCATACGTTGATGAGGTGACCCATGCCGACGCCTCCGTAGAACGTCCCGACGACCTCACCGCCGACTGGCTGACCGCCAATCTCGGCGCGGGACGGGTCAGCGGTTTCACCGTCGAGCGCATCGGCACCGGCCAGATGAGCGAGTGCTACCGGGTCGCTCTGACCTACGACGAGGGTGAGGGACCGTCGTCGGTGGTGCTCAAAGTGGCTGCCAGCGACCCGATGAGCCGGGGGACCGGGCAGGCCCTGGGACTCTACGAGCGCGAGGTGCGATTCTACGCCGACGTCGCCCCGCGGCTCACCTCCGCCGACAGTCCGATCGCACAGTGCTATCACGCCTCCTATGAACCCGCGACGGGGATTTTCACCCTGCTGCTCGACGACGACGCCCCGGCGGAGGTCGGCGACGAAATCCGCGGTGCCGCCATCGACGACGCGAAACTCGCGCTGCGCCAACTCGGGCGATTGCACGGGCCGCTGGTTGGCAGCGACGCCCTGGCCGACGCAGCCTGGCTGAACCGGGAGAGCCCGATGAATCAGGCGGTCATCACCGGACTCTTCAACGGGTTCACCGCACGCTACGGCGAGGCCATCACACCGCAGCAGCGTTTGGTCGGCCAGAGGCTTGTGGACAGCTTCGACGCCTATCTCGCTGAGGAGGCCGGCGACGAGCGGGTCAAAGGCCTGGTGCACGGCGACTACCGGCTGGACAACATGCTGTTCGGACGGCTGGGTTCGCTGCGTGAACTCACGGTGGTGGACTGGCAGACCGTCACCTGGGGTCCGGCGTTCACCGACGTTGCCTACTTCCTGGGCTGTGCCCTCACGACCGAGGATCGCCGCGCCCACTACAACGAGCTGCTCGACGCGTATTACCAAGGGCTGGGAGAGAACCCGCCCGTCACCCTCGACCAGGTTCGCGAGGGCGCGCGACGGCAGAGCTTCTTCGGGGTGATGATGGCGATCGTGTCCTCGATGCTCGTCGAGCGCAGCGAACGCGGCGACCGGATGTTCCTCACCATGCTCGACCGGCACAGCAGCCACGTGCTGGACACCGGGGCCCTCGACGTCCTGCCGTCGCCCGCGACAGCCCAAGCGCTGCAACCGGATCCGGTCGACGAGGCCGCTCACACCCCGGGTGAGGAGCCGCTGTGGAACGAGAGCTGGTACTGGGACTTCGCCGATCCGCAGCAGGGCATCGGCGGCTGGATGCGGCTGGGGCTGGTGCCCAATCAGAATCTAGCCTGGATCAACGCGCTGATCTGCGGTCCGGACATCCCGACGGTCGCATGCGTGGATTTCCACGCCCCACTACCGGAGAACCCCAACGACGTCCGCAGCGGCGAGATCGAAATGCGCCATGCCGCAACGATTCCCATGCAGGAATACCGCGTCAGAGTCAGCGGCCCGGCGCAGGCCCACGACGATCCGTCGGCGTTGCTGCGCGGCGAACCCGGCCGGCCCTGTGACCTCGGGATGGACCTGGTGTTCACGACCTCCGGAACCCCGTACGCCTACCGGATCGCCACCCGCTACGAAATCCCCTGCTCCGTCAGCGGAAACGTCACCGTCGACGGCCGCACCTACACCTTCACCGCGGTGCCTGGCCAGCGTGACCACTCTCACGGTGTGCGGGACTGGTGGGGCATGGACTGGGTCTGGAGCGCGTTGCATCTCGACGACGGAACCCATCTGCACGGGGTCGATCTGCGCATCCCCGGCATGCCGCCGGTCAGCGTCGGCTACATCCAGCCGCCCGGCCAGTCCGTCATCGAAACAACCTCGGTGACTGCCGATGCCGAATTGGCCACGGACGGAATGCCGTTGAGCACGACGCTCACCATGCAACCGGGCCCGCTAACCGCGATCATCAACGTCCGCGGCCACGCCCCGGTCAGACTGGTCTCACCCGACGGCCGGGTGAGCTTCTTCCCGCGCGCCTGGGCGGCCATCGAGACCACCGACGGCCGCACCGGTGTGGGCTGGCTGGAGTGGAACACCAACCAGCGGACCGACTGACGTTCAGAACGACCGACGCCAAGAACCAACTGAAGCCGCGCCGCCGATGTGAATCGGCTTGCGCGGCTTCAGCGTTGGCTTGGGGCTACTTAGTCTTGATGACCTGCGTGCCGCCGGCCAATTCGTCGTGCTTGCCCTGCTTGGTGGGGCTGTTCTCGATCGACACTGCGATCCAGATGATCGCGATGACACCGAGCAGTCCGCCGACGTAGGGAATGATCGGGAACAGGGTCCAGGCGTTGCGGATAGCCGACTGCTTGAAGTCCGGCTTCGAAGCGCCGCCGGGGCCGCGCACGATCATGCCGAGCAGCTTCTTACCGAGGGTCTGCCCCTGGGTGACCTCCATGGCGACGAAGTAGACGAACATGAGTGCGCCGCTGAAGAAGCCGGTGGCCAGGATGCTGTCAGAGACGCCGAAGATGGCGGAGATCACCCACGAGACGATGCCCACGAGGAACCCGTCGATGAGGCGGGCGCCCCAACGAGGCCACAGCCGACCCGGCTGGCCGTACCCGACCGGCGGGCCGCCGGGGTAGGTGCCGCCCGGGGCGCCGTAGGGATTGGTCATGGGCTGGTAGCCGACCGGAGGCGGCGGCGGGAGATAGCCGGGGGGCGGGCCGTAACCCGGTTGCGGGGGAGGGGCGTACCCGGGCGGCGGCGCGGCATAGCCGGGCGTCGGCGAATAGCCGGGAGGCGGCGCTGGATAGCCAGACCCCTCCGGCGTGGTGTAAGGCTCACCAGTCGGCGGCGGAAAGCCGGACGGTTGCCCGAAGGCGTTGGGATCCTGGTCACCCGTTGTCATGGCGATCTCCTCAAAGGGACGTCGGTTCGCCCTAATCTACCTGTGGACAGCGGCACCGGGCTGTGATCAGTGCCGGGCAAGTCTTCTGGCATCGGACTTCGCGTCCGCGGCCAGGGAGCCCACCCGCTCGCGCGTCGTCTCCAGAGCGCTCTCGCCGTGTTGCGGGCTGACGCGATCAAGGGTGCCGAGCGTTCGCCGGCCGCCTCCGCGAGTTCCTTCCCACGCACGGCACCGCTGTGCAACCCGTGCCCGACTTTGGTGGTCAGGGTCTCCGCGCCCGGTGTCCGCGCCGCCGCTTCGGTCAGCCGCCGCGCGGCCCGGCGGCCTCGCCAGCCCAGGGACGGCTTTCCGGCGGTATCAGCGCTGGCGATGATCAGCCCACCGAGCAGGCTGAGATTCACGATGAAGTCGCGGCGTTGGCGGGTCCGGCTGACGCCGTCGGGTTCGTTCCAGAACATGTGTGCGCCGAGATTGGCCGGCAGCACCGTGACGGCCAGCGCCGCCGACGCGATCCGGGGCAGCCGTCCGGTGGCCAGCAGCAGGCCGCCAGCGACCTGGGTGGCGGCGGTGAGCCTGGCGAAGGTATCCGAGTCGTCGGGCACCCGGGCCGCCACCGGGTCCGGGAGTTTGCGCATTCCATCCAGCGTGGGACGGCAGCGTCGGCCGCGCCGGCCGGGCGGCGCAGCGCCTCGGCTCCCTGGCTGATAGATAAATGTGGCGGCCAGCATCGGCCGGGCCACTTTCCGGATCATCATGGCGCGGGGATTCCCGGCCTCCGAGTTGCCAAACGGGCGCCGCCTCATTCGCTGCGCAGCCGCAGCGGAAAAGCCAGGGATCCATGGAATCGAGATGCCCGTTGCAGCGGAGCGGAAACCGCTAACGTCGGCGGCGATGAAACTCACCTGGGAGGCGTTGGCCGACGGCGTATACCGGTGCCGACTGCCCTTCCTCGACGTGACGGTCGGTCTGGTGGTCGGCGATGCCGAGAACCTACTGATCGACTGCGGCACAACGCTTTCCGAGGCTCATGACATCGCCGACGATGTCGGCGCGCTGACCGGGTCGACCGTCAGCCGGCTGGTGCTGACGCATCACCACTTCGACCACATCCTGGGCGGTGGCGGATTCGGCGACATTCCCGCCTACGCCGCACCTCCGGTCGCGGCAGCGCTGGGGCGCCGACTGCCCGACGTCTGCGCCGAGGCAGTCCGCTACGGCGCACAGCCGCACGAGGTGGACCGCGCGGCCGGGGCGGTGCGCACTCCCGGTCACCTGGTCTGGCATGCTGACATCGATCTCGGCGGACGGCTTGTCCGCGTTGAGCACCCCGGCATTGGGCATACCGACCACGACCTGGTGGTCATCGTCCCACCGGCCCATTCGGGGCAGCCGGTCGTGGTGTTCTGCGGCGATCTCGTCGAGGAGTCCGGCGATCCCGCGATCGGGCCGGACAGTCGGCTGCAGGAATGGCCCGACACGCTTGACAGGCTCCTGCGCCTCGGCGGCGAAGACGCGATCTACGTGCCCGGCCACGGTGCCGTCGTCGACGCCACATTCATCCGCCGTCAGCGCGATTGGCTGGAGGGGCGGGCATAGTCACCAGCCGGTCGTCAGCACCCGGTCGAGCATGTCGACGAAGAAGTCGGCCGACTCGCGGGTGATGCACATCGGCGGCTTCGTCTTCAGCACGTTGTGCCGGTCTCCAGTCGCCTGCAGGATCACCCCGAGTTCGCGCATCCGCTCGCAGATCGCTGCTGTCTCTACCGCCGCCGGCTCCAGCGTGGTGCGGTCGCGGACCAGTTCGACGCCCAAGTACAGGCCGCTGCCGTGCACCGTGCCGATCAGCGGATGGCGGGTCGCCAGCTCGTTGATCCGGGCCACGATGTGGTCGCCGACGGTCAGCGCATTCTCCTGCAGCCCTTCGGTTTCGATCGCGTCGAGCACCGTCAGCCCGACCACGCACGACACCGGGCTGCCGCCGGCCGAGGAGAAGAAATAGCCGCAATTGCGGTAGGCGTCGGCGATCGCCTTGGTGGTGATGACCGCGCCCAGCGGCTGGCCGTTGCCCATCGCCTTGGCGACGCACACGATGTCGGGCACCACACCCTGCTGCTCGAAGGCCCAGAACCAGCGGCCGGTCCGGCCGTAGCCCACCTGAACCTCATCAGCGATGGCCACGCCGCCGGCCTCCCGCACCGCCGCGTAGACGGCCTTGAGGTAGCCGTCCGGAAGTGTCATCCCGCCGGCGTTGCCGTAGAACGGCTCGCAGATGAACGCCGCCGGCGGTTTACCCTGTGCCACAAGCTCTTCGATGATCGCGACGGCCTCCGGTGCATACTTCGATGCCTCGATGCCGCGGTGCTCGCCGCGGTAGGAGTTGGCCGACGGCACGGTGTGCACCCAGGACGGGCGGGTCGACAGCGCATTCGGGTTGTCGGCGATCGAGGTGGAGACGGCGTCGGTGGCATAGGTCCAGCCGTGGTAGGCCTCGGCCACCGCTACGATGTCGTGCCGGCCGGTCGCGGCCATCGCCAGGCGCAGCGCGAGGTCGTCGGCCTCCGAGCCGGAGTTCACCAGGAAGACGGTGTCCAGCGGGTCGGGCAGCGTGGCGGCCAGACGCTCGGAAAACTCAACCACCACGCCGTAGTTGAATCGGGAGTTGGTGTTGAGCCGCCGCCACTGCCTCGCCACCGCGTCGGCCAGTTTCGGATGCCCGTGGCCCAGCACCGCGACGTTGTTCACCATGTCGAGGTAGGTGCGGCCGTCGGTGCCGATGAGGTGCTCGCGCCAGCCGCGCTCGATGCGCGGCGGGTGCTCATAGTAGTGCTCCTGTACCCCGGCGAAGGCCCGCGCGCGGCGCTCCCGAAGCTCAAGGCTGTCGTCGGCGTGTCCGTCGGTGGGCGGCAGGCTCAGCAGTGGGCCGGGATCGCTGACCTGTGCCAGCCAGCCCGGCGCGTACTCCGGCCGGACGAAGTCTGGAACCTTCGGCGCGGCGCCGGGGCGGCGGAGCTGAATCCAGACCGGGCCGTCGACGTCGGCCAGCGCGGCACCGGCCTCGGCGCTGTGCGAACCGGCGGCGGCCCGCACCGCACCGCGCAACTCCAGCGTGCCCGGGGCTCCGGTGAGGGTCACCCTGTCGCCGTCGACCGTGACGCTTCCCGACCAGGGCGCGACAACCGTCAGCGGGCTGCCGGGCCACAACTGCACACCGGTCGCCACGGTGGCCGGTGACGTCTGTGACAGTGTCGCCGAACGGGTGAGCCGGGCCTGCCCGAAAGCGGTGACCACCACGGGAGCCCCGCCGGCCAGCGCCTCGCCGGCCAGCCGGCATTCGCAATCCGGGTCCAGCCAGGCTCCACCGTCCACGCCGTCGGCGTCCACCGACAGGTCCAGGACGACGACCTCGCCGGCGTCGGTGCCCAGTAGCCGTCCACCAACCGGCTCGGCTGCATGGGCGACGCCCAACGCCTGCCGGATCTGGGCCGTCATGACCTCGATCGGAACAGCGTTGGCGCGCTCGAAGATTCGCCACTCATCGTCCAGGGCGGAACTGGCGTAGTCGTTGTCGGCGTCGATGCAGGACTGATGGATGCCGCTGACCACCAGGGCGGCGGAGCGCATCACCACCAGGGGCCACAGCGCATCGATTTCGACGGGAGAGAGTGGGCGCACGGCGTGGAAGGCGTGGATCGCCGGCAGGGTGGTGGCCGCTTCGCAGCCGTCGTGGCGCAGCAGGGTCGCCACCGCGACCGCCAGTTCGGCGACGGTCCACGAGCGCATCAGGTCGCCGAAGTCGATCAGGCCATCGGGCAGTCCCGACTCGTTGCACACCACGTTGTCGCCGGTGATGTCGCCGTGGATCACCTGCACCGGCAGGTCCTCGGCCAGGCCGGAGACGATGCGCCATCCGGCCGCGGCCGCCGACTCGATCACCTCGCGGCGGTGGGCGTCGGCCACATGCGGGGCGAGCACCTCGACGGTCCGCATGGCGTGGCGGAGGTCCCACTGCAGCACCCGGTCGACGCCGGGGTGGTCGAACGCCGCCAGTGCCCGGCAGGTGCGCCCGGCGAGGTCGCCGAGGCCCGCCAGCTGAGCGGGGCGCAGGTAGCCGTCACCGCTGAGGGTGCCGCCGCCCAGATACCGGATGATGCGTGCGAAATACGTTCTGTCCGATTCGACTTCGGCGATCGCCGGCGTCCCGATGTTGGTGGCTGTCCGGATGCGCTCGCCCGCGTTGATGAAACCTGCCGCGGCGTCCTGGGCCTCCAACTCCGCTCGGGTGAACGCCGGGTTGGCGATCTTCAGCACTCCGACGGGCGCGCCCGCGGGGTCTTTGAGCAGGAAGTTGGCGTCCTGCTGGCTGCCCAGTGCAGTCACCGTCGCGGTCATTCCGAAGTCCGTGGCGGCGATCCGGGCCGCGTCTTCCACGCTGACGGCCGGCACCGGCAGTTCCGTTGAGTTGAAGAAGTCGAACGCCGTCATCGATGGTCCTCTCTCAAACGAACCGGTCGGTTGTGGTGGCAAACCACCGGTCTGTAGCTCTACGTTGGGCGGTATGCGCGCGCTGATCATTGTCGATGTGCAGAACGACTTCTGCGAGGGAGGTTCGCTGGCGGTCGCCGGTGGCACCGCGGTGGCCCGGGCCATCACAGGCTTGCTCGCCGGACCGCACGGCTACGACCACGTGGTGGCGACGGTGGACCATCACATCGACCCCGGAAGCCATTTCTCCGACGATCCAGACTTCGTCGACTCCTGGCCCCGGCATTGTGTGGTCGGCACTCTCGGAGCGGAATTCCATCCCGAGTTGGACGCCACGCCGATCGAAGCGGTCTTCCGCAAGGGCCACTATGACGCCGCCTACAGCGGGTTCGAGGGCGCTGCCGACGGTGAGGGACTGGCGGATTGGCTGCGCTCGCGCGGCGTCGACGAGGTGGACGTCGTCGGGATCGCGACCGACTACTGCGTTCGCGCCACAGCTGCGGACGCCGTCAAGGAGGGCTTCAGGACTCGGGTTCTGACAGACCTGACTGCCGGTGTCGCCGCTGACTCCACCGCTGCAGCATTGGACGAGATGCGAAGCGCTGGCGTGCACCTGATCTCCTGATCTCACCGGACCTGCCGCAGCGATTCCCAGCTGTGCTCGGCTTCGAGCTGGGTGATCAGCGCCTGGGTGCGGTCCTTGAGGACCTTCGTCACGCCGATCCCGATGAGGACCGCCACGACCAGCGCCACCCAGGAGAACCGGGACAGCCACTTCTCGGCGGCCAGGCCGAGAAAATACACCACCGCGGTTGTTCCGCCCGCCCAGCAGATCGCCCCCGACGCATTGGCGGCCAGGAAGTACGGGTAGCGCATTCGCAGTGCACCGGCCAACGGCCCGGCCAGGATCCGCAGCAAGGCGATGAACCGTCCGAAGAACACCGCCCACACACCCCAGCGGCTGAACAATTGCTTGGCCAGTGCGACGTGCCCGGTGCCGAAGTGGTTGGGGAAGCGCGTCCCCAATTTCTCGAACAGGGTCATGCCGAACTTCCGGCCGATTCTATAGCCGATGGTGTCGCCGACGATCGCACCGATGATGGCCGCGACGCCGACCCACACCGGGCTGATGCCGACGTCCTGCGATGCCAGCACCGCCGCGCTCACCAGGGCGATCTCCCCGGGCAGGGGGATGCCGAGACTCTCCAGGCCGATGATGATGCCGACGGTTAGGTAGACGGTCAGCGGGGGAATGGACTCCAGAACCGACGCAACGCTCACGGGCGCATTCTCTAAGACACCGCGATCCGCTTGCGCCGGTACAGAGTACCGACGGCCAGCAGGACCAGACTGATCAGCAGGATGGCGGTGGCCAGCACATTGATCTGGGGCGGCACCGCAGCTTTGGTCGCGGCGTTGACGTAGAGCGGATAGGTCACCGTGGAACCGCTCACGAAATAGGTGATGATGAAGTCGTCGAGTGACAGCGCGAAGGACAGCATCGCCGCAGCGACGATCCCGGGCATGATCAGCGGCAGCGTGACCTTGAAGAACGTCCGGGTCGGGCGCGCGCCGAGATCCAGCGAGGCATCCTCCAGAGTCCAGTCGAAGCCACGGATCCGGGCCCGGACCGTCATCGCGATGAAGCTGATCTCGAAGGCGACGTGGGCGATGATGATGGTCAGGAAGCCTGTCGCCCAGCCCATGCTGAGAAACAGTGTGAGCAGCGACGCGCCCATCACCACCTCGGGCGAGGTCAGCGGCAGCACCATGAAGGTGTCCACCGCCTTGCTGCCCCGGAACCGTTGGCGCACGAGGGCGATCGCGACGAGCGTTCCCAGCACCAGTGCGATCGCCGTCGACAGGGCGGCCACTTCGACGCTGAGCCGAAGCGCCTTGGCCAGCGCCGGGTACTTCAACGGGTGCAACCAGTTCTCGAACGTGAAGCCCTGCCAGGTGTAGTTGAACTTGCCCTTCGGCTTGTTGAAGGAGAAGACGATGATCACCAGGATCGGCAGAAACAGGAACAGCAGCGTCAATCCCGCCGCGAGGCGCAGGGCGATGTCGCCGAGTCGGAACGTGCCGCGGAAGTTGCGGCCCGGTTCGGTGAGGATGGTGACCGCCTGGACCGTCATAGGCTGCCTCCTGAGCGTGCAAAGGAGGCCATCAGACCAGATCCTCGGTACCGAGGGCCCTCGTGTAGAGCAGCACCCCGCCCAGGATGAGCGCTATCAGCACGAAACTCAGCGCAGCGGCCACCGGGTAGTCCTTGACCACGAGGAACTGCTTCTGAATGACGTTGCCGATCATCGTGGTTCGGGTGCTGCCGAGATAGTCGGCATTGATGAAGTCGCCCACCGCCGGGATGAACACCAGCAGACTGCCGGCCAACACACCCGGCATGGCAAGCGGGAGAATGATTTTCCCGAACATCCGGCGGTTGGAACCGTAAAGATCGCGGGAGGCCTCCAGCAAGCGGGGATCGATCTTCTCCAACGCGACGTATAGCGGCAGGATCATGAAGATGATCCAGTTGTAGGTCAGCCCGCCGATAACCGCCCAACTGGTCGACAACAGCCGTCCCTCGTGCGGCAGCAGCCCGATCGACCCCAGCGCACTGACCACCCAGCCGTCATCGGCCAGGATCGTCTTCCAGGCGATGGTGCGGATCAGGAACGTCACGAAGAACGGCAGGATAACCATGCCGAGAAGGAGATTCTTGAACCGGCCGGCCTTGAACGCGATCACGTACGCCAGCGGGAACGCCAGCAGCAGACACAGCAACGTCGCCGTGAGCGCGTAGCCGAAAGACCGCAGGATCTGGTCCTTGTACTCGGTCAGCGCCCGGCCGTAGTTCGACCACTCCCAGGCGAATGTCAGCTTCGGCAGGTAGATCGAGCCGCCCATCGTCGACAGCGAGGTGCGCAGCAGCGAGTAGAACGGCACGACGTAGAACACGGCGAGGTAGGCCAGCGCGGGCAGGATCATCAGATAGGGCGCGATCCTGCTGCGCTGTCGGGTGCTGCGTGCGCCGCCTGCCATTGCGTCAGCCGCCGGTGACGGCGGCGTAGGCTTTGTTGAACTCCTGGGTCTGCTCATCGGTGAGCGGCGCCCAGGCCTTCAGCCTGTCGAGGGTGGCCTTCGGCGGGTTGATGAGCGGGTTCTTGGCCAACTCGGCGTCGACCTTGTTGAGTGCATCCGTCATGTCGCTGAGCACCGGCACATAACGGGTCGCGGCGATCAGCTTGGCGTAGTTGGCGCGGTCGTAGACATAGTTGATCCACTCCTCGGCGGCCTTCTGGTTCTGCGTGGTGTACGGAATCACCATGGTGTCGACGAAGGTGCTCGAACCGCTCTCCGGGACGACGAACTTCAGATCCGGGTTGTCCTTCTGCAACTGCACCACGTCACCCGAATATGCCTGGGCCACAATGATATTTCCGGCAGCGAGATCATCGGCGTAGTCGTTGCCGGTGAATCGGCGGATCTGGTCCTTGTCTTTCTGCTCCTTGATGACGTCGACGGCTTTCTGCACGGTCTCCAGCGTCGGGCTGTCGGGGGAGTGGCCTTGGGACAACATGAACATGCCCAGGCCGTCCTGGGTGTCCGAGAGAAGGCTGACCTTGCCCTTGAACGCGGGATCCCACATGTCGTCGACCTTGGTGAGGTCCCGGCCGGTGGCGGCCCGGTTGTAGGCGATGCCCACCATGCCGGACATGTACGGTGCGGTGTACTTGCGGCCCGGGTCGGCTTTGGCGTCCAGCAGGTCGGTGCGCAGGTTCTTCTGATTGGTCCAGCGCTTCTCACTGATCGGGTTGAGCCAGTTCAGGCCGATGAGCCGGGCGGCCATGAACTGCGACGGCACCACCAGGTCGGCGCCGATGTCCTGCTTGCGGCTCAGCGGCTCCTTGTTCTTGGCGAACCACTCCTCGTTGTCGTTGAAGTCCTCCTTGTAGTCCACGGTCAGACCGCTGGCGGTCTGGAACGCGGCCACGAAACCGTCGGCCATGTACAGCGGCCAGTTGGAGACCCGCAACGTGCCCGACGCGGGGGCGCCGTCGTCGTCGGGCAGTTTGGGGGCGTCGGACGGACCGGAAGCCGACTTGTCCGAACCGCAGGCGGCCAGGAACGACGGTCCCAGGATGAGCGCCGCCGCCGCGGCGGCGCCGCCGCCGATGAACCGCCGCCGTGAGCTCAGCTGGGCGGTCATGCGGGGGTCGATATCTGCCATGGGTTGCCTTTCTGTGGAATCGGGAGAATGTCTACCGGGATGCCGGGGAGTCGTCGAGCAGTTCTTCCAGGTCCTGCACCGCCGGGATGTCGGCGGCCGGGAGCACCAGCGCCGCGTCCGGGGCCCAGCAGACATAGACCTGGTCGCCGGGGCGCAGCATCGGAAGATTTTGTTCGGGGCCCACATGCGCGACCACCGGAGAGCCGTCGGCCGTAGCCAGCGACAGCCGGACCACCGGGCCTTGGAAGGTCAGGTCGGTCACCTTCGCCGCCACGGCCGTCAGCTCACCGGACGGGGGCTCCATCGCGACGCGCACCCGTTCGGGCCGCACCATCATCGTGGCCCGTCCGCCGCTTTCGATCGCTATCTCGCCGGGCCGGGCTTTGAGGGTGGTGCCGAGCACGTCGAGCTCGACGTAGTCGCGGTTGGCCCGGCCGGTCTGGCGGCCGTGCCACAGGTTCGCCTGCCCGATGAAGCCCGCGACGAAGACACTGGCCGGACGGTCGTAGATCTCGGTCGGGTTGCCGATCTGTTCGACGTTGCCCGCATTCATCACCGCGATGCGGTCACTCATCGTCAGCGCTTCCTCCTGGTCGTGGGTCACGTAGACGAACGTGATGCCGACCTCGCGCTGGATACGTTTGAGCTCGAACTGCATGACGTGACGTAGCTTGAGGTCCAGCGCTCCGAGGGGTTCGTCGAGCAGCAGCGCGGACGGGTAGTTGACCAGCGCGCGGGCCAGTGCCACCCGCTGCTGCTGACCGCCGGAAAGTTGAGCGGGCTTGCGCAGCGCGAAGTCGGTCAGCCGGACCACGTCCAGCATCTCGTCGACGCTCTTCTTGACGGTGGCCTTGTTCTTTTTCTGGCTGCGCGGGCCGTAGGCGACGTTGTCCCAGACCGTCATATGCGGGAACAGCGCATAGTGCTGGAACACGGTGTTGACGTTGCGTTTGTGCGGCGGCACCCGGGAAACGTCGGTGCCCTCGAGGCGGATGGCCCCTGACGTCGGCGTCTCGAAGCCGGCGATCATCCGCAACGTCGTGGTCTTGCCGCAGCCTGACGGGCCGAGCATGGAGAAGAATTCGCCCGCCCCGATCGAGAAATCGGCGTCGGCCACCGCGAGGTAGTCGTCGAATCGCTTGGTCACGTGGTCGATCTCGATAACCGGGGAGCCGTCGGCGCGGCCTCGGCTTCCGGTCCGACCGGCTGTCTGGCGGTTGCTGGCGGCGCCGATGTCGGTCAGGACCAGTCCTCCTCGTGCGGATGGGCGGCCGTCGGGGCCGACCCGAATAAACCATGGCGGATTTCGGCATCTTCCGCAACACCTTGGACAACGCGGGGGGCAACCGATTCCGCAATTTGCGGGTGCTGATTCGATGGATACCTTCTCAGCAGGGCGGTGGTGATGCGGCTTTTCGTCGGATGCCGGTGGCTCCTACATGTGTGTGCCACCGTCGATCCTCACCTCCGTACCGGTGATGAAGAACGCGTCGGGACTTCCCAGCATCGCCACCACCGCGGCCACTGCCGAGGGATCGGCGAAGATCGCCTTGCGGGCTCCGGCGGGCAGGAGCGAAGCGACCCGGGGATCAACGGCGGGCAACGCTGGTGTCATCCGGGCGAACAACCGGTAGTCGGCGTCGGCCGGCAGTCCGGGTCCGACGCTCTGTTTGGACTTGCCGGTGCCGTCGGTCATCCCCGACGAGATCGACCCGGGCTGTACCGAATTGAACCGGATGCCCTCCTTGGCGAACTCGGCGGCCAGGGCATGCGTCATCGCCAGGACGCCGCCCTTGGACGCGGCGTAGGCCGTCATATACGGGTGGGCGAAGCTGGCGGAGGTCGAACTGAAGTTGACCACGGCAGGTGCGGTGCCATGCCGAAGCGCCGGCAACGCCGCCCGGGTCACCAGGAAGGTCCCCACCAGGTTGACCCGCAGCACCTGTTCGAACTCCGCGAGCGTGGTGTCCAGGAAATGCGCCGAGCGCAGAATGCCCGCGACATTGACCAGCGTGTCCAGGCCGCCGAGGGTGTCGACGGCGCTGCTCACCCCGCCGGCCACCGAGTCCTCGTCGGCGACGTCGAGGACGACGGTGCTCAACCGGCCGTCGCAGGAACCGGCCTTCGCCACCGTGTCGTCGAGTCCGGCCTTGCTGATGTCGGCGGCCACCACCCGGCCGCCTTCGTCCAGGATCCGGAGAACGCAGGCCTGCCCGATACCGGAGCCGCCACCGGTGATGAGTACCCGGCGGTCGGTATACCTCTGCGCGGTCACCGCACCTCTGTTCCTGTCCGGGTCGCCCTACCACAAACCATGGTCCCGCAATCGAACCTTCACCGCTGTCCGACACACTGAGGAGATTCGGCTGACTCAGGCAGCTTGATCGCCTAGATTGCGGGGAACATGGGAACACGTTGTGAGCGGCGGGAGAGTTCCGGAGGCGCGGATGGCAGATAAGGCTGATCGCTGGTCTCCGGGAATCGCCCTGGGTAAAGGTGTCTCGACGCCGATGCAGGCCATCGGCGGATTGTTCGCGATGTCCTCCGACGCGGTGCGCTTCGTGTTCCAGCGTCCGTTCCAGTGGCGGGAGTTCCTCGAACAGTCCTGGTTCGTCGCTCGGGTGTCACTGGCGCCCACGCTCCTGGTGGCCATCCCGTTCACCGTGCTGGTCAGCTTCACTCTCAACATCCTGCTGCGCGAACTCGGCGCCGCGGACCTGTCCGGGGCGGGCGCGGCGTTTGGTGCGGTGACTCAAGTGGGGCCGCTGGTGACGGTGCTCATCGTGGCCGGTGCCGGCGCGACGGCGATGTGCGCCGACCTGGGCTCGCGGACCATCCGCGAGGAAATCGACGCCATGGAGGTGCTCGGGATCAACCCGGTGCAGCGCCTGGTCACGCCTCGGATGCTGGCCTCGGGCCTGGTTGCGCTGCTGCTCAACTCCCTCGTCGTGATCATCGGGATCCTGGGCGGATATGTCTTCTCGGTGTTCGTCCAGCACGTCAACCCGGGTGCCTTCGCGGCCGGGATCACCCTGCTGACCGGTGTTCCCGAGGTGATCATCTCCTGCGTCAAGGCGGCGTTGTTCGGGCTGATCGCCGGCCTGGTGGCCTGCTACCGGGGCCTGACGATCTCCGGCGGCGGCGCGAAGGCGGTGGGCAACGCCGTCAACGAGACGGTGGTCTACGCCTTCATGGCGTTGTTCGTGGTCAACGTGGTGGTCACCGCGATCGGTATCCGGATGACGGCGGGCTGATCCGATGGGCAAACTGACCGTGCTGCGCGACACCTATCCACGGCTGTCCAACCGGGTCATGGCGCCGGTCGGGTTCTTCTCGAGCATCGGTGACCACACCATGTTCTACGGCCGGGCCATCGCGGGCATTCCGCATGCCGCGGTGCACTACCGCAAGGAAGTGATCCGGCTGATCGCCGAGATCAGCATGGGCGCGGGCACGCTGGCCATGATCGGCGGCACGGTCGCCATCGTCGGCTTCCTCACTCTCGCCGCTGGCGGAACCATTGCGGTGCAGGGATATTCGTCGCTGGGAAACATCGGTGTGGAGGCGCTCACCGGATTCCTGGCAGCGTTCATTAACGTGCGCATCTCGGCCCCCGTGGTCGCCGGCATCGGCCTGGCCGCCACCTTCGGCGCCGGCGTCACCGCCCAACTGGGAGCAATGCGGATCAATGAGGAGGTCGACGCACTGGAGACCATGGGAATCCGGTCAGTGGAATACCTGGTGTCCACCCGTCTTGTGGCCGGCATGCTGGCCATCACCCCGCTGTACTCGGTAGCGGTGATCCTGTCGTTTTTAGCCAGTCAGTTCGTCACCGTCGTACTGTTCGGACAATCCGCCGGCCTCTACAACCACTACTTCTACACGTTCCTGAACCCGACCGATCTGCTCTGGTCGTTCTTCCAGGCCGTACTGATGGCGATCACCATCCTGCTGATCCATACCTACTTCGGCTACTTCGCCAGCGGCGGCCCCTCCGGGGTGGGCGTGGCCGTCGGCAACGCGGTACGGACTTCACTCATCGTGGTCGTCTCGGTGACACTTCTGGTGTCCCTTGCCGTCTACGGTTCCAACGGCCACTTCAATCTTTCCGGGTAACACGATGACCGCGAAGAGATTCACCCTCAGTTCCTACGCCCGTCCGCTGGCCGGTCTGCTGACCGTGATGGCGCTGGTCCTGGTCGTCGTTGTTGCCATCGGTCTGTTCCGCGGCAGCTTCACCAAGAGTGTTCCGGTGACGGTCATCGCCGACCGCGCCGGCCTGGTGATGTACCCCGATGCGAAGGTCAAACTCAACGGTGCCCCGGTCGGCAAGGTGGCCTCGATCGACCACCTGCCCGACGGCGGCGCCGCACTGAACTTGGCCCTCGACCCCGATTCGCTGCCGGACATCCCGGCCAACGTCGGTGCGCAGATCACCTCCTCGACGGTGTTCGGCGCCAAATACGTCGAACTGGTGCCGCCGCCCGACCCGTCGGGGGACAGCATCAGCGCCGGCGCCCGAATCCAGGGCGGCGACAGGGTGACCGTCGAACTCAACACGGTCTTCCAGAAGCTGGTCTCTGTGCTGTCCCAGGTGGATCCGGCGAAGCTCAACCAAACCCTCGGCGCCTTTTCGAAGTCGCTCAACGGCCGCGGTGACAAATTCGGGCGGACTCTGGTGGATCTCGATACCGCGTTGGCGAACCTGAACCCGTCGTTGGACAACCTCAACCACGTACTGGAGGTCTCGCCGAGGGTGTTCAATGCCTTCGGTGACGCCTCGCCGGATTTGCTGGCGGTCCTGGACAACACCAGCCGGGTCAGTGACACGATCGTCGACCAACGGGACAGCCTGAACGCGTTGCTGCTCAGCGCCATCGGCGTCGCTGACATCGGCACCGACGTGCTCGCCGAGAATCGGCAGTCGTTGTCCGACGTTGTCCACCTGCTGGTGCCCACCACGGATCTGACCAACCAGTACGGCCCGGCGTTGACGTGCGGGCTGGGCGGGATGCTGCCGCTGGCCAACGGCCCCGGCCTGCCGGTGCCGGGCGCCGTTCTGCTGCAGGGCTTTTTCTTGGGCCGTGAACGGTATCGGTACCCGTCCAACCTGCCAAAGGTGGCCGCCAAGGGCGGTCCGCAGTGCGCCGACCTTCCCAACGTCGGCTACGAGCAGCGCCCGCCCTACATCGTCACCGACATCGGGGCCAACCAGGCGCAGTACGGAAACCAGGGCATCCTGCTGAATTCCGAGGGTCTCAAGCAGGCTCTGTTCGGCCCGCTGGACGGCCCGCCGCGCAACACTGCCCAGATCGGCATGCCCGGATGAAACCGCTCGGTCTCACCGGAGTCAAGGTCGGCGTGTTCATGGCGACGATGCTGCTGCTGACCGCCGCGTTGTTCGCCGTCTTCGGTGATTTCCGGGGCGGTCCGCAGAACACCTACTCCGCGCTGTTCGACGACGTGTCCAGCCTCAAGAAGGGCGATTCGGTGCGGGTCGCCGGGGTGCGGGTTGGCACCGTCAACCGGGTGGATCTCCAACCTGACAACACCGTGACCGTCGGCTTCGGCACTGACCGCGACATCATGCTGACGTCGGGCACCAAAGCGGCGGTGCGCTACCTGAACCTGGTGGGGGACCGCTATCTTGAACTCATCGACACCCCCGGATCGCCCCACATCGCCCCGGCCGGTTCGGTGATCCCCTCTGACCGCACCCAGCCCGCCCTCGATCTGGACCTGCTACTGGGCGGCTTGAAACCGGTTGTGCAGGCGCTGAATCCGCAGTCCGTCAACGCCCTGACCAACTCGCTGATCCAGGTCCTGCAGGGCCAGGACGGCAATATCGAGTCGCTGTTCGGTAAGACCTCGGCATTCTCCAACTCGCTGGCCGACAACGCCCAGACCGTGCAGCAACTGATCGACAACCTCAATGCGGTGCTGGCGACTCTCGACACCGACGGCGCCAAGTTCTCCGGTGCGGTCGACAAGCTGGAACAACTGGTGACCGGATTGGCCGGCGATCGCGATCCGATCGGCAATGCCATCACCGCCCTGGACAAGGGGACGGCGTCGTTGTCCGATCTGTTGACCCAGGCGAGGCCGCCGCTGGCCGGCACCGTCGCTCAACTCGACCATGTGGCAACGCTTCTGGACAACGACAAGCCGACCCTCGACATCGCCCTGCAGAAGGCGCCGAAGAATTACCGCAAGCTGGTGCGGCTGGGGTCGTACGGCAGCTGGATCAACCAGTACCTGTGCGGCATGTCAATGCGCGTGACCGATCTGCAGGGCCGGACGGCCTACTTCCCGTGGATCATCCAGCACAGCGGAAGGTGCGCTGAACCCTAATGCTGAAATACCGTGGCGCCCATCTGATCCGGTCCGGATTCATCGGACTGACCCTGATCGTCCTGATCATCATCGTCGGCCTGCAGACGCCGTTTCTGCTGGGCTGGGCCACCTCGATCCGCCATCAGGCGCTGTTTGCCGAGGCCGGGGGGCTGGCCTCGGGCAACGACGTCAAGGTGTCGGGCGTGAAAGTCGGGACGGTGTCCGATGTTTCGCTGTACGAGGGCAAGGCTCTGGTGAGCTTCGCCGTCAACGGCAAGGTCCGGCTCGGCTCGGACACGACCGCCCACATCCGCACCGGGACGCTGCTGGGACAGCGGGTGCTGACGCTGGAATCCAACGGCGAAGGGCAGTTGCGCAGTTCCGACGTCATCCCGGTGTCGCGGACCGGGTCGCCGTACTCGCTGACCGACGCCCTCGGGGATTTCGCCGCGAATACCCGTGACACCGACACCTCCGCGCTCAACCAGTCGCTCAACACCCTGTCGGCCACCGTCGAGCGGATCGCCCCGCAACTGGGGCCGACCTTTGACGGTCTGAGTCGAATATCCAAGGCGCTCAACGACCGCAACCAGTCGCTGTCGGGGCTGCTCAAGAGTGCGGCCAACGTCACCGGGATTCTGGCCCAGCGCAGCCAGCAGGTGAACACCCTGATCCTCAACGCGAATGATCTGCTCGGCGTCCTGCAGGAACGCCAGGCCGCGATCGTCAGCCTGCTGGCCAACACCTCGGCGCTGTCGCAGCAACTCAGCGGACTGGTCGCCGACAACGAGAAGCAGTTGGCTCCGGCGCTGGAGAAGATGAACTCGGTGACCGCAATGCTGCAGCGCAACAACGACAACATCACAAAAGCGATGGCGGGTCTCGCGAAGTTCCAGCTGACCCAGGCCGAAGCGGTGAATAACGGCTTCTATTACAACGCCTTCGTGTCCAACCTCCTCCCGGCCCAGACGCTGCAACCGTTCTTCGACTACGCACTGGGCTTCCGGCGTGGTGTCGACGCCGGCCAGCCGCCGGACAACGCCGGACCCCGCGCCGAATTCCCTTTCCCCTACAACGGGACTCCGCAACCCAATGAGCGCTGGGGGACTCCGTGATGCCTCGTCGCCGGCTCATCGCCGTCTTTTCCGCGCTGCTGGCCCTGTTGCTCGCCGGCGGGGCAGCCCTGGTGGTGCGCAACACCGTCCACAAGGCCACCACCATCACGGCGTACTTCACCAACGCCACTTCGATCTACCCCGGTGACGAGGTCAGAGTCGCCGGGGTGAAGGTCGGCACCGTCAAAGCGATCGAACCGGTGGGCACCAAAGCCCGGATGACACTGGCCGTCAAGCACGGGATCCCGATTCCCGAAGACGCCAAAGCGGTGATCGTCGCGTCGAATCTGGTGGGCGCCCGTTACGTCCAGCTGGCGCCGGCCTACGGCGCCGACGGTCAGTCCGGACCCACCATGCGTGACGGCGCCGTCATCGACACCGACCGCACCGCGGTGCCCGTCGAGTGGGACGAGATCAAGACCCAACTCGCCCGGCTGGCAACCGATCTGGGCCCGAGCAGCGGTGTCTCGGGATCTTCGGTCGGGCGATTCATCGACAGTGCTGCCACTGCGCTGGACGGCAACGGCGAGAAGCTGCGCGAGACCATCAGGCAGCTGTCCGGACTCAGCCGCATTCTGGCCGACGGCAGCGGCAACATCACCGACGTCGTGGCGAACCTGCAGACGTTCGTCACCGTGCTGCGCGACAGCAACGCCCAGATCGTGTCGTTCCAGGACCGGCTGGCCTCGGTGTCCAGCGTGCTCGACGGCAGCCGGTCGGATCTGGACGCCGCGCTGACCAACCTCTCCAGCGCGGTCACCGACGTGCAGCGTTTCGTCGCCGGCAGCCGAAACCAGGCCGCCGAGCAGATCGACCGGCTCGGCGACGTGGTCCGCAACGTGGCCGACAACCAGATGGTGTTGAAGAACCTGCTGCACGTGGCGCCCAACGCCATCGGCAACACCTACAACATCTACAACCCCGACATCCAAAGCGCACTGGGCGGTTTCGCGCTGGCCAACTTCTCCAACCCGCTGCAAGTGGTGTGCGCGGCCATCGGTGCCATCGAGAACGCCACCGCCTCGGAGACCAGCAAGCTGTGTTCGCAGTATCTCGGCCCGGCGCTGCGGCTCATCAACTTCAACTACCTGCCGTTCCCGTTGAACGCCTACCTGGGCAAGTCGCCGAGTCCGTGGAATCTGATCTACTCCGATCCGGCGTTGGCGCCCGGTGGCAGTGCGTCGGCGTCGGCGCCGCAACTGCCGCCGGAGATTTCGGCTTACACCGGGCTCAACGGCGATGTGCCCCCGCCCCCCGGCTGGGGCGGCCCGGGGGCAACCCAGCAGGGCGCCTACACGCCCAACGGGCTTCCAGCCGATCCGCAGCCCGCGCTGTACCCCGGCGCTCCGGTGCCCCCCGGGGTTCCACACGGCCCGACCCCCGGACCGTCAGCACCGGCGACGCTGCCGGGCATGCTGCTGCCGGCCGAGTCGTCGGTCCCGAAGGCGGCCGCCCCCGGATCGCCGGCCGCAGAGCCGCCGCCGATGCCGCCGCCGGTGCCGCTGCCGCAGGGACAGGGGGCCACGCCATGAGGGTTCGCCGATCGATCATCGCCACGGTATCTGTGGCCCTCACGACAAGCGGTTGCGGATTCGGGGGCCTGAACTCGCTGCCGCTGCCTGGTGCGGTGGGCCGCGGTCCCGACGCCAGCACCTACCACGTCGAATTGGCGAATGTCGCGACGCTGGAACCGAATTCACCCGTTCTCGTCGGCGACGTCGTCGTCGGCAGCGTGAACTCCATGCGCGTCCATGACTGGCATGCCGAAGTCGGCATCTCGGTGAAGCCGGATGTCGTCATCCCCGCCAACGCGGTCGCAACGGTCGGGCAGACCAGCCTGCTGGGCTCGATGCACCTCGCGCTCAATCCGCCGCTGGGTCAGACGGCGCAGGGCCGACTGGCGCCCGGTGCCACGCTGGGACTCAACAAGACCTCGACCTATCCGTCCACCGAGCAGACCCTCTCGGCGCTGTCGGTGGTCATCAACGGCGGGGGAGTGGGGCAGATCGGGGATATCGTCAACGAACTCAACCGTGCCCTCGGCGGCCGGGAACCGCAGATCCGCGATCTGCTGGTCCGGCTCAACGACTTTGTCGGCGTCCTCGCCGCGCAACGGGACAGCATCAACGCCAGTGTCGTCGCGCTCAACCGGGTGGCGGGCACCTTCGCCGGCCAGCGCGAGGTGCTCACCCACGCACTGGACCGCATTCCGCCTGCCCTCGATGTGCTGATTGCCCAGCGGCCCAACCTCACCACCGCGCTGGACAAGCTCGGCAAGTTCAGCACCCTGGCCGCCGACATCGTCAACGACACCAAGGACGATCTGATCCACAACCTACGCAACCTGGAGCCGACGCTGCGCTCGCTGGCCGACGTCGGCCCGGACCTGGACAAGGCGATCGCGTACTTCACCGTGCTGCCCTATGGACAGGCGACCATCGACCGAGCCATCCGTGGCGACTATCTCAACCAGTACCTCATCTTCGACTTCACCGTCCCGCGGTTGAAGAAGACGCTGTTGCTGGGCACCCGCTGGGGCCAGGAGGGCGCCAAACTCGTTCCGGCGCCGGGGGATCCGTGGTACGCGACCTACACCTACGATCCGCTCAACGCCCCGTTCAGCCCACCCCCGGCGGCGGTGGCCGCGGTGGCCGACCCATCAGACCCCGACGACGCAGCGCTGCCCCCGGCGCCGCCGCCCCCGCCGCGTGCTCCGACGCCGCCGTCACCGGATGCGATCCTGGCTCCGATGGATGCGGGGGGCCGGTAGATGCTGACCCGGTTCGTGCGAGCGCAATTGGTGATCTTCACCATCACCTCGGTCATCGGCATCCTGGCGATGGTGTTGGTCTACATGCAGTTGCCGACGCTGCTGGGGATCGGGCGGATCGCGGTGAAGCTGGAATTGCCGAGGACCGGTGGGCTGTACGAATTTTCGAACGTGACCTACCGGGGCGTGCAGATCGGCAGGGTCACCGATGTGCGGGCGACGCGCTCCGGCGCGGAGGCGACGCTGTCGCTGGCCACCTCCCCGAAGATCCCTGCGGATCTGGAGGCCAGAGTTCTCAGCGTGTCGGCGGTGGGCGAGCAGTACGTCGACCTGCTGCCCCGGACGGACTCCGGTCCCTATCTGCGTGACGGGTCGGTGATCTCGGCGAAGGACACCGGCGTCCCGCAGCAGGTGGGCCCGATGCTCGACCAGGTGAGCGTCCTGCTGGACAGCATCCCCAAAGAGAAGCTCGGCAAGCTGCTCGACGAAGCCTTCAAGGGCCTCAACGGGTCCGGCGACGATCTGGCCGCGCTGCTGGATTCCTCGTCGGTGGTGGCCCGTGACTTCAATCAGGTGTCGGATCGGGCCCGGACACTGGTCGACGACGCCCGGCCGCTGTTCGACGGCCAGGTGGCCTCGGCCGACGCCCTGCGAACCTGGGCCCGCAGTCTGGCCGGAGTCACCGCGCAGCTGAATGCGAACGACCCGCAGATCCGGGGGGTGCTGCAGCATGGCCCGGGTGCGCTCGACGAGGCCGCCCAATTGCTGCGCCAGGTCAAGCCGACGCTGCCGATCCTGCTGGCCAATCTCACCACCGTGAGCCGGATCGCGGTCACCTACCGGCCCTCCCTTGAGCAGCTCCTGGTGCTGCTGCCGCCGTACATCGCGTCCGTGCAGGCGGTGGGCCTGCCCCGCAACAACCCGACTGGCTTCACCCAGGGCGACTTCACTCTGACCCTTAACGACCCGCCGGCCTGCACGGTCGGATTCCTGCCGCCGTCCTCGTGGCGATCCCCGTCCGACCTGTCCGATGCCGACACCCCCGACGGGCTGTACTGCAAACTGCCGCAGGATTCCCCGGTCGCGGTGCGCGGCGCCCGCAACTACCCGTGCATGGGTCAGCCCGGCAAGCGGGCACCGACCGTCGAGATCTGTGAGAGCGCGGAACCCTATGAGCCGCTGGCGATGCGACAGCACGCCACGGGGCCGTATCCGCTGGACCCGAACCTGATCTCGCAGGGCGTCCCGCCGGATGACCGGGTGACGTTGAACGACACGATCTATGGGCCAACCGAGGGCACCCCGCCACCGCCCGGGCCGCCGCCGGCCGCGGATGCCCCGCCCCCGGCGCCGGCGGAAGTCCCTGCGGCCCCACCGGTTTCACCACCGGCGCCGGGTCCTGTGGGCGGCGCGGCGGCGGCGCCGAGTGCCTTCACGACCAACGGCGGGGGGCCGTCGGTGGCCATCGCGACCTACGATCCCAAGTCCGGGCAGTTCGCCGCGCCGGACGGAACGGTCGGACGCCAGACCGACCTCGTCACGGGCGCCGGGCAGCGGACCTGGACCGACCTGCTGCCGACGGGCTGATCTACTTCCCGGGTCGCTCCGCTCCTGCCCTCCCGGTCAGTTCAGCCGACCTTGACCAGCTTGAACGGCATCGCGATGAACAGGGCCAGGCTGCGTCCGCAGGCCCCGCTGGGACCGGTGGTGGAATCTTCGCCGACGAGGGTGTTCGACGTCGGGTCGGTGTTGTCGCCGTCGGAGGTCATCCGCTTGAACCGAAACACCTGGTAACCGTCGGCAGTCGAGCCGTCCTGGCACGGCATCCAATGTGGCACAATGTGTTTGACGTACCATTCGCCGCCGGTCTGGTAGATCGGGGCGGTCCAGCCCTGATCGCTGGCCACCGTCCCGGTGCATTCGGTGGGGTAACTGCACTGCGAGGTGATGGTCCAGATGGCCCGCACACTCTGCTCGTCGTGGAACACGTCGTTGGTGCGAGCCCATTCGCCGTTGGAGGTGGCGGTGAATGTCCCGTTCAGCGCCCACTCGGCGGAGGCGTGCGACGGCGCCGCGACCGCAATACCGAGTACCATCACCGCTGCCGCGGCGCCGTTCACACCTCGCATGACTGCCTCCAGACCCGTTGCTGTTCATTATCCACCGGAGAGAGAGTTTGCCGCGCAGTTCGTCCAGGCCGGCTGCATGGCGCTACGGAATCGGCCATGCCATGGGATTAACCGGCCGTCGGCTCCGGGAAATGGCATCGCCAGCAAAGTTCACTTCCGTCACATTGGTAACAGCGAATGGTAACATTTCCCGGGACCCAACCCCCGGAAGGAAGCGATGACGCAGCTGTCGGGGCGCGACGCGCACGACGATGTTGCGCCCGGCCCCCTCTCCCGGGTAAGGCTCCCGGCCATGCCCAGCACGGTTACTCGCGTGAATATCCTCAATCGCGTCAGCATCCAGTCCAAGCTGATCCTGATGCTGGTGTTGTGCAGCATCCTCGCCGCGGCGATCGTCGGCGGCATCGCCTACCAGACAGGACGCAACTCCCTGCGGTCTGCGGCGACCACCCGGCTCACCGAGATCCTCGAATCCCAGAAGCGCACGCTCACTGCGCAGATCACCGACCTGCGCAGCGCACTGAGCACCTACACCTACGGGACGATGACTCAGAACGCGCTGCACGATTTCACGACCGGATTCGACCAACTGGCTGACGCCCAGATCACCCCGGAGATGACGAAGGGGATCGCCGACTACTACAACTTCTTCGCCAAGGAGACCGAAAAGTACAGCGGCACACAGCTTGACGTGGCTGCTCTGCTGCCGACCTCGAACGCCGAGCGGTATCTGCAAGCCCATTACACAGCCAAACTTCCCGCCGACAACGCGGCGATCGCCATGGACGACGAGCATGACGGCAGCGCCTGGTCGGCAGCCAACGCAAAATACCAGTCATTCTTCCGGGAGATCGTCAAACGGTTCGCGTTCGAGGACGCCCTGGTCCTTGATGCTCGCGGCAATGTGGTTTATAGCGCGTACAAGAACACCGATCTGGGTACCAACATCCTGGCCGGTCCCTACCGTTCGTCGAAGTTGCGTGAGGCCTATCAGCAGGCGATGTCGAGCAACAAGGCCGACCGAGTGGTGTTCACCGATTTCGAGTTCTATCAGCCCGCCGAGATGTCGCCCACCGCATGGATGGTCGCTCCCATTCCGCCCACAGGGAAGCCGGAAGGTGTTCTGGCGTTTCAGTTTCCGATCACTAAAGTCAATAAGCTGATGACGTTCGACAAGAAGTGGGAGCAAGCCGGCATGGGGGAAACCGGCGAAACGATTCTCGCCGGGCCCGACTTCCTGATGCGCTCGGATTCGCGGATTTTCCTCGAGGACCCAGAGAAGTACCGCCAGTTGGTGATCGATGCCGGCACGCCTCCCGATCTTCCTGACATCGCGATCCGCCAAGGCGGCACGACGCTGATTCAGCCGGTGCGCCCCGAGGCGCACCGGGAGGCTCAGAAGGGGTATTCCGGGGTTCTTGTCGCGACCGACTATCTCGGTCGCGAGACAATCCAGGCCTACGCGCCGGTGGGCGGTGCCGCCGACCTGCACTGGTCGTTGGTCGCCAAGATCGACACGAAGGAGGCCTTCGCCCGCGAGTCGACGTTCACCCGCATCGTCGTGCTGGCGACCACCGGCATCATCTTCCTGGTGTGCCTGCTGGCGGTGATCCTGGCTCAGGTGTTCCTGCGACCCATCCGGCGACTGGAAGCCGGTGTCCAGCGGATCAGCGCCGGGGACTACCGGGTCGCGATCCCCGTGCGGACCCGCGACGAAATCGGCGAACTGACCGGCATGTTCAACGAGATGAGCCGCAGCCTCTCGGTGAAGGATGACTTGCTCAAGGAGCATCGCAGCGAGATCCGGCGACTGTTGGGATCGTTGATGCCGCCGGCGATCGCCGACAAGGTGCGCACCGGCCAGGAGATCACCGCGCGGGAACACCCCAACGTCACGGTCATCTACGCCGACATCGCCGGTCTGGATCGTCTTCAGGCGCAAATGGATTCGACTGATTCGCTGGCGCTATCCAGTGAGCTGAGTCGCCAGATCGACGCGGCTGCAAAGGAATTCGACGTCGAGCGGGTGCGCCCGGTCCGCAACGGCTACCTCGGCAGCTGCGGGCTCATCGTTCCCCGGCTGGACAACATCCGCAGAGCCGTCGACTTCGCCCTGGAGTGTCAGCGGATCATCGAACGATTCAACAACGAGGCCTCGCTGGATCTCAGTCTGCGCGCCGGGATCGACACCGGCACCGTCAGCAGCGGTCTGATCGGTGAGCCGTCTCCGGTCTTCGACATGTGGGGAACGGCAGTCAACCTGGCGCACCGCATGAAGAACGGAATGCCCGAGCCGGGCATCTACGTAACCTCCCGGGTATACGACGCGCTCGCTGAAACCATGACATTCACCGCGGCGGGCACCGTCGCCGCAGACGGAACCCAAGTGACGGTCTGGCGTGTGATGGAGCCGCTTTCATGAAGTCGTTCCTAGGCGACTCGTGGCTCTACTGGGCGGTGGGGGTCGTCGTCGGACTGCCGCTGGCGTTGATCGTGCTGACCGAGTGGCAGCAGAGCCTGCGCCGCCGGGGCAGCAACCTGATCGGCCCGGTCAGCTTGCTGCGCAACATCTTGGTGCCGCTCGGCGCCCTGCTGATGGCGATGGTCGGCGCCACCGGGATGTCCGCGCACTCCGCACCCGTGCGCATCGTCGGGACGCTGGTAGCGATCGGCGTCCTCATGCTGCTGTTGTCGGGCGTGCGGAACTCGGTGTTCGCTTCCGCGCCCGACGGCAGCTGGCGGCATCGGGTACCCGCGATCTTCCTGGACGTCATGCGCTTTGCTCTCATCGCGGTCGGTGCCGGGCTGATCTTCTCCTATATCTGGGGCGCGAACGTCGGCGGCCTGTTCACCGCGCTCGGCATCGGATCGATCGTCATCGGTCTGACCCTGCAGAATTCGGTCGGTCAGATCATCTCCGGACTGCTGATGTTGTTCGAGCAGCCGTTCGGCCTCGGCGACTGGATCGAGACCGATAAAGCAACCGGCCGGGTGGTCGAGGTGAACTGGCGGGCGGTGCACCTGGAAACCTCGAAAGGACTTGAGATCACTCCGAACTCCGTCCTCGCCGGAGCAACATTCACCAACCTGAGCAGGCCGGCCGACCAGCATGCGATCAGGGTCGTCAACGTCTTCGCGGTGGAGGACCGTCCGGATCAGGTCTGCGGGATGCTCAGGCGCGTCGCCGCCCAGCTGCCGCAGTGCCACCCCGATCTCACACCGACGGCCATCCCGATCGGAGATCTGAAGTACCGCACCAAGATTCCGCTGCGCTCACCAGCCGACGACGGCGACGCCGAGGCCACCTTCCGACGGTGGATCTGGTACGCCGCCAGGCGTGACGGGTTGCACCTCGACGAGGCGGACGACGGGTTCACCGATCCCGATCTGGTGGCCGCGGCGATCAAGACCGTGGTCGCTCCCACGCTGCGGCTGAGCAGTGAGCAGCAGCGCGCGATGGTTCCGCACGCCGTGATCGAACGATACGGATCCGGCGAACTCGTCCAGGAGGACGGCGTTGTGCCCGACGCGATGTCGTTCATCATGTCCGGAACCGTGCTGCTGACCGCTGACGCGCCGGATGGGTCCCGCGCCGAGGTCGGCACCCTGGAGGAGGGCTCCTACTTAGGACATTCGATGCTGATCCGGCACCCTGTGACCGGTTCGTCGTTCGCGCTCGACGAGGTCACCCTGATCAAGGTCGACCGGGACGCCATCGAGAAGGTGATGCAGCACAACCCGAAGCTGCTGCAGGAATTCGGCCGGGCGATCGACGAACGACGCGCGCGAGTGTTGAGCGTGCTCGAACCCGAGGTGGGAGAGGGCAGCGCTGTCGACGAGTCGCTGGCGCCCTGACTGGAGGCACGAGGCGGGGGAGGAGCGAGACCATCGGTGGGGCCGAGGGGTCTAGCGTGGGCGGAATGGATTACCTCAGCGACGACGAGTGCCAGGAGCCGGATAGCTGGACCGACAGCCCGCTAAGTCGTAACGAGGTCGCTCAGACGAGCCGGGATGTCGAGGCTAGCGAGTACGCCATCGACGGTCCTGTCATCGTGGGGCCAGGGTTGCCGCCCGAGGATGGTTCCTGCGGTCAGTTCGCTGTGCAGTTTCATGTCACGACTTCAACGGTGGTCGGGCTCAAACGCATCGCCGATGCGCGCGGGGTGAGCGTGCCGGAATTGTGCCGACAGGTCGTCGGTGTTTTCGTTGCACAGCAGGAAGGCGAGTTGGGCGCGCTGCTCGCCGCTGAGGCCGAGGCCGCCGACTACCAGCCCCGCCTGGGCCAATCGTCGTCGCGTTGAAATGCCCTCGGCGGCATCGTCGACTCGGTTAGCCCCACTCGTGGTTCATCGCACGGGAACTGGTGAAGTCGTCGATGGTTTCCAACTCGCGCAGCCGCGGTCGGCTCGCGATGATGAGCAGCATGGCCATCGCCGCGGTCAGCGCGCCGAGCCCGAAAATCACGGTGTAACTCATTTCCAGAGGGAAGCCTTCCGGACCGTGATGGCTGAGCAGCACCGCCGCCAGCGCCGCCGCGAGCGAACCCCCGACTGTCCGGGCGATAGCGTTGATGCTGGTGGCCACCCCGGTCTCGCCGGGTTCGACCTCCCCGATGACCAGGGCCGGCAACGCCCCGTAGGCCAGGCTGATGTAGACGTTCACCAGAATGATGCCGGCGATCATCTGAGCGGTGGTCGAGTGAGCCGCCGCCAGCATCGCGAAACCCGGTATGCCGGTGACGGTTCCGATCACCATCACCGTGCGCGCGCCATAGCGGTCGATATAGCGGCCACTGATCAGGGCGGTGGCGAACCCGGCGAGCGCTCCCGGAAAGAGGTACACCGCACTCGCCTCCAGCACTGAGGCGCCGAAGCCGTAGCCGGTCTCCTTGGACGCCTGGACAAACCCGGTCAGACCGAGAAAGCCGAAGTACAGACCCATCCCCACGGCGACGGTTGCCACGTTCGTCAGCAGTAGCGACCGGCGGGTGAGCATGCCGATCGACACCAGCGGCTGCGCGCAGCGGCCTTCCCACCACCACCACAACGCCAGGACCACCGCCCCGAGTGTCGCCGCACCGACGGTGCGCGGATCGGTCCAGCCCCACACGTTGCCCTGCGTGATGGCCAGCAGCAGGGGTGACAACCCGGCCGCCAGCCCGGCGGCTCCCACCCAATCCACCGTTCCCGACGTCGACGCCGGGCGGCGCGGAACCACGGCCAGCACCGCGGCGATGACAGCCACCAGGAATGCCGCGGTGAACCAGAACACCCGGTGATAGCTGGGGTCGCCGCGCATCAGCAGCCCGGTGATCACCAGGCCCACCCCGCCGCCGAAACCCAGCACGGCCGACAGCACCGCCATCGCCGTCATCAGCCGATCGGCCGGTAATTCCTCCCGCAGGATGGATACGCCGATCGGGTAGAGCGCGAACGAGGCGCCCTGCAGCACCCGAGCCGCGATGAGCAACGGCAGCGACGACGTCATCGCACCGAGCACCGACCCGGCCAGCACGATGAACAACACCGCGAGCAGCACCCGCTTCTTGACGTTCAGATCCGCGAGCCGCCCGAGCAGGGGGGTGCTGGCCGCGGCGGCGAGAAGGTTGGCGGTGACCGCCCAACTCACATCGACATTGGACACGTCCAACTGACGGGCCATCACGCCGAGCACCGGCACCACGCCGGTCTGCAACACCGCGACGGTCAGCGCCACCATGCACATGGTCGCGACGAGAACCCATGGGTTGCGCTCACCGTGATCAGCACGGTCGCCGGACGCCTCGACATCCGACACCGCGCATCCCTTCGGTAGGCGACCCCTGGTTGATTATGTCGGCAAACCGACTGTGCGAGGATGCCGGGGTGCTCAGGCCCATCGACCATTTCTTCTTCCTGGACTCGGCCGGCCACTTCCATCCGACGGAGTGGGCCTTGAGCCGGTGGGGAAACGATTCGCTCAACGGCCCGGCCGTCGTCGGCCTCGCCGCACGTTGCCTGGAGCTCGACTTCGGCGTCGACGGCTTCCTTCCCGCCCGGCTGACCGCGGATCTCTTCCGGGCGGCCCACTGGGTTCCCACCGAGGTGCGCACCCGGCTGGTCCGCGACGGTCGGCGTATCCGCAACGCGGAATGCGATGTGCTGCAGGGCGGAATCGTCGTCGCGCGGGCGACGATGGTGTCCTACCGGCAGTCCGAGGCGCCGCCCGGACAGGAATGGGTCGTCGAGGACTCGTTCCCGGCCCCGGTCGGGGTGTCCGGACCGGTGTACATGGTCGGCAGTGACGGCGAGGAGTGGACCCCGTCGAGTGCAGAGCATCAGAACACCGCGCGTAAGCGCGTCTACCACCGCACGCTCGATGTGGTCGTGGGGGAGCAGGTCAGTCCATTCGTGCGGACGGTCGTCGCGGCTGAGGCGACCAGTCTGGTGACCAACCTCGGCACCCGTGGAATCGGCTACATCAACGGCGATCTGACGGTCGGCATGTCGCGTCTGCCGGCCGGAGACTACGTCGGGGTTCAGGCGGATTCGCACTGGTGCTCGCAAGGCATCGCGGTCGGCGCCGCGACCCTGTTCGACGACCACGGGCCGTTCGGGACCGCGATGGTGACCGCGATCGCCAATCCCGCGGCTCAGATCGACTTCAGCAGTCCGGAGCAGAGGCAGCGCAACGAGGGCAGAATCAGGCCATGAGCGAAGGCTTTCTGCGCGACGACGACGTCGCGGTGGAGTCCGCCGGGGCCACCGTCATGGGTCGGCTGACCATTCCCCGGCAGCCCCGGGGCACCGTGGTGTTCGCCCACGGCAGCGGCAGCAGCCGGCACAGTCCGCGCAATCGCTTCGTCGCCGAGGTGCTGCAGACCTCCGGCTTGGGAACTCTGCTGTTCGATCTGCTCACCGACGCCGAGGAGCGCGATCGGGCCAACGTGTTCGATATCGATCTGCTGGCAGCAAGATTGGTGGACGTGACGCGCTGGCTGCGGACTGCCCAGGATGCCGCCGGTCTGCCCGTTGGCTACTTCGGAGCCAGCACCGGCGCCGGCGCGGCCCTGCGAGCGGCGGCCGACCCGCAGGTGGACGTCTTCGCGGTGGTCTCCCGCGGCGGCCGGCCGGACCTCGCCGGGGATGCCCTCGCGTTGGTAAGCGCCCCGACGCTGCTGATCGTCGGCAGCCGCGACGACGTCGTCCTCGACCTCAACCGCCAGGCCGCCGCACAGATCCCGGGCGAGTGCGAGGTGGCTGTCGTCGACGGCGCCACGCATCTGTTCGAGGAGCCCGGCACGCTCGAGCAGGTCGCCGTGCTGGCCCGGCGGTGGTTCACCGAGCATCTGACCCCAATTCCCCTGCAGCCGTGAGCAATCGGGACGCGGTGCTGATCACCGCCGAGCAGCTGATGGCCGAACTGGCCGGAACCCGGCCTCCGGCGATTCTCGATGTGCGCTGGCGGCTGGACCGGCCCGACGGCTTGGACGCCTACCTCGCCGGCCACCTTCCCGGCGCGGTCTACGTCTCCCTGGACGACGATCTCAGCGACCACTCGCGGTCTGGACGCGGCCGTCACCCGCTGCCCACCGGCGCGGCGTTGCAGGCCACCGCCCGACGGTCGGGTGTCCGCTCGGGTCAGCCCATCGTGGTCTACGACGACTGGAACCGCGCGGGTTCCGCCCGCGCCTGGTGGGTGCTGTCCGCTACGGGTATCCCGGGCGTGCGCATTCTCGACGGCGGGCTGGCGGCGTGGACGGCGGCCGGCGGCGCGCTGCAGTCCGGTCCGGTGCAGCCGCCGGCGGGAGACGTCACTGTCGCGCATGACGATCTGTACGCCGGGGGATGTCCGGTGCTGACGGCCGATCAGGTGTCCGCCGGCGCGGTGTCGACGGTCCTCGACGCCCGCGCCCCCGAGCGCTACCGCGGCGAGGTGGAACCCGTGGACCCAGTCGCCGGCCACGTTCCCGGGGCGCGCAACCTGCCCAGCGTGTCGCTGCTCGACGGGGACGGGCGATTCCGGCCCGACGCGGAACTTGCGGCGCTGGCAGAAGAGGCCGGTGCCGCCGGGTCGACCGGGGTCTACTGCGGTTCCGGGGTCACTGCGTCAGTGGTCCTGGCTGCTCTAACTGTCGTGGGAATCGACGCGGCGCTGTTCCCCGGTTCGTGGTCGCAGTGGAGTGGCGAGGGCCGGCCGGTCGCGCAGGGTCCGTCGTAAGGCTGCTTGCCAGGGCATCGCCTCTGTATCGTTAGGCGTCATGCGAGCGTTCGTGCTCCGGGGGAAAACCTTGGTGGTAACCGCTGTCGGCGTAGCGGGGTTGTTGGGTGCGGCACCGGCACACGCCGACGGAACGATCAACGATCTGCAGAACACCGGCCAGCTTCAGCAGCCGTTCTTGAACTACCTGTTCAGCAACGGTTTCGGTTATCTGGATGCGCAGCGAGTCCTCAGCGACGGCGCAGTGGCCTGCGTCAACGACACGCACGGCGTGTCCGCGGAACTCGACATCTCCATGTTGACGTCGAGGGCTTACACCGAAGACGAGGCAAAGGCGCTCGTCACCGCAATGCAGCAGGCAGACCACACCGGAGGCTTCCCGCCGCTCTGCTGATCGCCGGTCCGCCGCTATGCTGCCTGCCCATGGCATCTGAACGGCCCACCGTGACTAAGCGGTTGTTCCTCTGGTTGATCGTCGCGGCTGCCGCCGCCCTTGCGCTGCTGCTCTTCACCATGCGCCCGGCAATGAATCATCAAGCCGCGCAAGTCGATTCGACAGCGGTGAAGAATCTGACCGTCGCTATCGACAACCAGAGTTTCACCCTCAAGGACGGGGTCGCCGAGGTGCCGGCCGCGCCGGGCTCGGCGGCCGAGAACACGTTGCGTGTCGTGGGCGACCCGACCAGCGGCGACGCCAACGGCGACGGAAAACCCGATGCGGCGCTGCTCCTCGCGAATGACCCCGGCGGCAGCGGCACCTTCTACTACGCGGTGTTGGCCGTCAACGACGGCGGGACGGCACCGGCCGTCAACGACGGCGGATCGTTCCACGCCACCAACGCGCTGCCCCTCGGTGACCGGATCAAGCCTCAGGATGTGTCCTTCAGCGATGGGGCTTTCGTCTACCGGTTTCTGGAGCGCAAGCCCGGTGAGCCGATGGCCGCAGACCCGAGGTTGCCCACGACCGTCACCGTCCGTCTCGACCCGGCATCCGGCCGGATCGGCGCGGTCAGCTGATCCGGGAAGCGAAGAACTGGGCGCTGGCTGCTGAGGCGTCGATCGCGAAACTGGTGGGGCCCACCACGTCGGTCGGCAGCGAGAATCGGCCCGCCGGCCAGGTGTGGCCGCCACCGTTGATCCGGACCAGGGTTACCTCGGTGTTGCCGGCGCAGCCCGCCGCGGTCATCTGCTGGATCTCGCCGGTGGCGGCCGGGTCGGCGACCAGTGGGCCGGGGCAGCGGTCCAGTTCGCGCCACCGCTCGGCCAGTGCCTGAGCCGACACGATGTCGCTGGTGCCGCCGCGGCCGTTCATCACCCCGCCGTCGAACGGAACCACCGGATCGGCGGTGCCGTGCACCGCCATCACCGAGACCGGCCGCGACGGCGAGCAGGGCATGGCGGATCCGAGCGTCCCGGCCACCGGGGCGATGGCCGTCACCAGATCGGCGCGCTCGCACACCAGCCGGTTGGCCATGAAGCCGCCGGCGGACATGCCCGTCACGAACACGTGTCCGGCCGGGATGCCCAAGTCGCGGGTCAGTTGGCCGATCAGGGCGGCCAGGAAGCCGACGTCGTCTACACCCTGGCGGTCCGGAAGCGACGCCCCGCGGCCATCGGCCCAGGTGGTGTCGATGCCGTCGGGGTAGGCGACGACGAACCCGTAGCGGTCGGCCACCGAGTTGTAGTCGGTGAGTGCGGCCTGCTGGCCCCCGTTCATGCCGGCCCCGTGGAGGTTGATCACCAGGGAGTTCGGCGGCCCCGGCGGGACGTGCAGCACATAGGTCCGTTGCACCCCGCCGAAAGTCATGACGCCGGGGGGATCGAGCGGCTCAGCGGAGGCGGGAGTGGCGGCGAATCCCCCGATCAGCAGGGTGGCCGCCAGGGCCGTCAGACGCTTATACACCCTCCCAGTTTGCCAGGTGGGTCAATTCGGGGCTCGTCAGCTGTCGGCCATCGTCCCGGACAGGTATTCGGCGTAGGCAGGCAGATCGAGCTGACCCGACCCCGATACGCCGATCACGATCACCGGTGAATCGCCGTCGGCGGCGGCCTGGCGCGCCTGACGGATCGCCCCAGCGATGGCGTGATTGGACTCCGACGCCGGCACGATACCCTCGGTCCGCGCGAACAGCACGCCGGCTTCGAACGCCTCACGCTGCTTGACCGCAATCGCGGTGATCAACCCCTCGGCGTAGCAGTGGCTGACCAGGGGCGACATGCCGTGATAGCGCAGGCCTCCGGCATGCACCGGAGCGGGAATGAAGTCTGCGCCCAGGGAGTACATCTTGAGCAACGGGGTCAGGTGCGCGGTGTCGCCGAAGTCGTACTTGTATTCGCCCCCGGTCAGCGACGGTGCGGCGGTGGGCTCGCAGGCCACGATGATGGTGTTCGCGCGGCCTTCGAGGTTTTCGCGCAGGAACGGGAAGCTCAGGCCGGCGAGGTTGGAGCCGCCACCGGCGCAGCCGAAGACGTAGTCGGCCGGACCTTCACCGAACATGGTGAGTTGTTTGAGCGCTTCCTGGCCGATCACCGTCTGGTGCAGGGCGACGTGGTTGAGCACCGAACCCAGCGAGTAGCTGGCGTTGGGATCTTTCGCCGCGGCCTCGACAGCCTCGCTGATCGCCATTCCCAGCGATCCGGTGGTGCCCGGATACTGCTGCGCAAGCGCACGACCCGCCTCGGTCAGATCCGACGGACTGGGCACCGCGCTGGCCCCGAACGTCTCCATCAGATAGTGCCGGTAGGGCTTGCCCTCGTAGCTCGCGCGCACCTGCCAGATGTCGCACTGCAGCCCGAAAACCTGACAGGCGAACGCCAGCGCCGAACCCCACTGGCCGGCGCCGGTCTCGGTGGTGAGCCGGGTGCGTCCGGCGATCTTGTTGTAATACGCCTGTGCGACAGCAGAATTCGTCTTGTGGCTGCCGACCGGAGATGCGCCCTCGTACTTGTAGTAGATGCGGGCGGGCGTTTCCAGAGCCGCTTCGAGTCGCCGCGCCCGGAAGAACGGCGACGGCCGCCACAGCCGGTAGATGTCGCGGACGCCCTGCGGGATCTCGATCCAGCGTTCGGTGGAGGCCTCTTGCTCGATGAGGCCCATCGGGAACAGCGCGGCGAGATCATCCGGCACAAGTGGCTGCCGGGTGGCCGGGTGCAGGTGCGGCGGTGGCGGAGAGGGCAGGTCGGCGACGATGTTGTACCAGTGCGTCGGCATTTCGCTCTCGTCCAGCACCATCTTGATCTGACGCGGATCGCCCACCTGTACCGCTCCTTCGGTCTGCCCACCGGCCGCTGCGTGCCGGACTCCTGCATGATAGTCGCGGCATGAAGCGAAAGGACCGGCGCAGCAACGATTGTCGGCGCTATCGGTCCGGCGGGTGCGGCATCGTTCCTACACTGGTTGAACCGGTGGATGGGAGGTCCGGCGTGGGCGGGACGGGCCGATGAGCGGCGAAGCCATCACAGTCATGTCGGCTCTGGTGTTCTGCTACGCGCTGACCGCCCGTCGTCTGACGTTCGCCAATGTCACCGCGCCGATGCTCAGCATCCTCGCCGGCATGCTCGTCTTCTCCACAGGGTCGCTCGAGATCAACGCCGACTTCGTGCACTCCATCGCCGAGATCACGCTGGTGATCATCCTGTTCCATGACGCCTCTACGGTCCGGTTGTCCCAGCTGCGCCACGACCCTGGCATCGCGGCGCGGCTGCTGCTCATCGGGTTTCCGCTGGCACTGCTGGCCACCTATCTGGTGGCCCGGCCCCTGCTGCCCGACCTGGGCTGGGCGGGTGCGTTGGTGATCGCGGCCGCGATCACGCCCACCGATGCCGGCCTGGGTGCCCCGACGGTGCTCAACCCGACTGTTCCGCTGCGGGTGCGACGCGGTTTGAACGTCGAAAGCGGCCTCAACGACGGCTTGGCGACGCCTATCGTTCTGGTGGCACTCGGCGTGCTGGCCGAGCGCGAGGACGCGCCGATTCCGGGGCTGTTGGGCATCGGTGTGGTGTCAGTGCTTCTCGCGCTCGCCTGCTCAGTGCTGCTCGGTGTGGCGATGGCCTGGGCGATGGATTGGTCGCGCCGCCGTCATCTGAGCGGACGGCGTGGCCGTCAGGTCGCGATGCTGATGCTGCCCGCGCTGCTGTTCGGGGCCGCCGAACTCATCGGGGCCAATGCGTTCATCGCCGCGTTCGTCGGTGGCCTGGTGTTCGGCGCGGCCTCGGCGACCCTGGCAGAGGAACACGAGAGCGCTGATCTGATCGAGACCTCGGCCGATCTGCTGGGTTTCCCGGTGTGGTTCCTCTTCGGCGGCCTGCTGCTGCGCGTCTTCGAGTACGGATTGCGCTGGCAGTGGCTGGTGATCGGGGTGCTCGCGTTGACCGTGCTGCGGATGGTCCCGGTGGCGCTGGCCATGCTGGGCAGCGGCTTCCGCCCGCCCACGGTCGCGTTCCTGGGGTGGTTCGGTCCGCGGGGCCTGGCCACCATCGTCTTCGGACTCCTGGCCTTGGAAGAGCTGGGACCGGACTCGCCGTTCATCAGAGATGTAGCCGGGCCGCTGTCGGTGACCGTGCTTCTCAGCGTTTTTGCGCACGGGTTCAGCGCCGGGCCGCTGTCGGCTTCCTACGGCGCCTGGGCCGAGCGAACGAACGCGCCCATCCAGGTGGAACCGCATGCCGAACCCCGGTCACGGGGGCGCACCGGGCTCTGAGGATCGGCCAGGTCAAAAAGGCCCGTCGACCTCGTCGATGAAGTCGATCAGCACACGCGCCACCTGAGGTGAATACAGCAACGACAGGTGCCCCAGCCCGTCGACGGCCACATCGATGCCGCCGCGAGCCGACAGTTCACTGGTCGACGGCGGGTGCACGATGTTGTCGTGTGTGGAGAACACACTCATCGTGGGGATCGTCACCTCACGCTCCCTTCGTTCGATCGTGAACGTGCCGCCCTCGCGCAGTTCGTGGGCGACCTTGCCGAGGATGGGCCCTTTCCACTTCACTCCGCCGTGCGGCGTGCCAACCGTGATGCAGTGCGAGACGTGGCCCCGGCCGCTGGGGGAGTAGGCGTACTCCAGGCACACCAGACCGCCCAGCGAATGCGCCACGAGAGCCACGTTGTCCGAACCGGTTTCGACGCAGACGCGCTCGACGAATCGGTCCAGCCGGGGAACGTTGCGGTCCACGGAGTCGAACCACGGATAGTTGAATCCGTACAGCGGTCCTTTGCCCGCTGCGCGGAATTGCTTTGCCAGCCACCAGAAGTCGGCGCGGTTCTGGAAGTAGCCGTGCACGAAGACGACCGGAAGGCCCTCGCCGCGGCCGAATCGGCGACCAATGAAGAAGTAGAACGGGATCAGCGGCTGGGTGATCAGCACGTAGTACAACTCGCGCAGCATGGCGCGGATGTGGCGCTGACCGGGCCGGGGGTCGACGTGCGAGGCCATCAGGAAGAACGACCCGAGCAGGTAGACCAACGCTCCGCCGAGCAGGACCGCGGCCACCCCGGCGGCGAGATACTCGGCGGCGTGCAGTGTCACGGCGGCATCTTAACGCGCTGGCAGAGCCCGACTCACGCCGCAAAGACGGCCTTGTCGGCGCTCCTCCCGCCCCAGAATTCACCCTTGTTCAGAGGCCTCCTAAGGGTCGAACCACGCTAGAGGGACCGGCAGTTGCGCCGGTTTCGTTTACATAATCAAGCACAAGCGGTTCCATATTGCGGGAATTTCACGCCCCGTCGGTCATCGACTACTGGAGCCTGGACACCGAAGGTTCGGAATTGGAGATTCTCCGTTCGTTCCCCTTCGATGACTACTCATTCAAGGTGCTCACCGTGGAGCACAACAACTTCGCAGCGAAGACGGCCATCAATGCCCTTCTGACGTCCAAGGGCTATGTCCGCGCCCTGGAGCTGGAGATCGACGACTGTTATGTCAGAGCCGACATGGTGAGCCACGCCCAAAGCCACGTCTGGCGAAAGCTCCGCTGATCGTCCGGGCTACATCTGCACTTCCCACGTACGCCGCCCTCGATCACGGCCTGTCCCAAGGACTGATCGAATCCACCACCGCCGCCATGGGTTTGCGGTGCCGGATCGGCACTCCGGCGACCTTGCACCAAGCCGACAGCGTCGCCTCGCTGACACCGAGCTCGGCGGCGATCACCGTGATCGTCGCACCCTCGGTGTCCCGGTACAGCGCGACCGCGTCACGCTTGAACTCGTCTGGATAGTTTTTCCTTGCCATCGCGTTGGATCATCTCGCTTCCCCCAGGAACATCCTGGGATTGAGCGTGTCCAACACATGGGGTCAAGTCCCTGATCCCTGACAAATTCCATTTTCCCGTCAATTTTCTTGACACACTCTACGAATGTCGTACTTCAATCATCGTCATCACGACGTGCTGCTCGGCAAGTCGGCATTTCTATTGTGCGCCGTTCCAACGCAGGAGCATGCGATGCTGGATCGGCCTCTGGTGAGCCTCGGGGTTATTCAGCACGACCCGCCACGTGGTCGCTCGCGGATGAGATCGCCCCTTCGCCCTGGGATTCAGAGCCGCTGGAAACGGCGGAAGCGGACCGTCCGAACGGGATCTACGGACACTGGCCCCGGAAACCCGTCCTGCGTAGTGACTTCCCGGCGCCTGTCCGAAAGATTGAACCCACCGCTCATGATGACCATGTCTTGAATGACCGTCACGTGATACCCGGGCCAGGTGATCATGCACACGCCGACCGGCGCGGGTTTTGCCCGTTTCGGATGTCGTGGGTGAGTGAGTAGTCATCGTGGGGGATGTTGATCGGTTGGGCATCGATGTTGGCGAGTTGTCGGCTGTCGGGTTGTGGAATGCGCAGGTAGGTCGTACCCCGGATGGGGTGGCGGTGGTGTGCGGGAACGTCGGGTTGACGTATCGGCAGCTGGATGAGGCGGCTAGTCGGCTGGCTTACCTGCTTGCCGATCAGGGGGTGGGTATTGGTGATGTGGTGGGGGTGTTGTTTGGGCGTTCGGCCGAGGCACTTATCGCGATTTTGGCGGCGCTGAAGGCCGGCGCGGCGTATTTGCCATTAGACGTGAGCTATCCGGATGGGCGCATTGCGTTCATGATTGAGGATTCAGCGCCGGTGTTGGTGCTGACCACTGCTTGCCTGCGTTGGCGGGCGGACGGCTATGGCGTAGCTGTCGTCGATGTAAACGATCCGGTGATTAGCGCATATCCGGTGCGTTCGTTGCCAACGGTGGGTGTCGACGATGTCGCGTACATCATTTACACCTCGGGCACGACTGGTACCCCTAAAGGGGTCGCATTCAGCCACCGCAAGATCGCTCAGCTCTTTCCGTCACCGATTCTGTCCACGGCGAATGTTGGCCAGGTTGTTGCCCAGGTTCATTCCTATGGCTTTGATTTGTCGGTGTGGGAGATGTGGGCCGCATGGCTGCATGGTGGCCGGTTGGTGGTGGTATCGGAGTGGGTTGCCCGCTCGCCGGTGGCTTTCGGTGAGCTCTTGGCAGCTGAGCACGTTGAGGTGTTGACCCTGACTCCTTCTGCTGCGGCGGTGTTGCCGGTGCAGGGCTTGGAGTCGGTGGTGCTGGTGGTTTGCGGGGAGGCCTGTCCGGCCGAATTGGTCGATCGCTGGACTACTGGTGGGCAAGTGATGATTAATGCCTACGGTCCTACTGAAACGATGATGTATGCGTCGGTAAGTTCGCCGTTGACCCCGGGTTCGGTGGTTGTGCCGATCGGTTTGCCGGTGGCTGGGGCGGCGTTGTTTGTTTTGGATGAGTGGCTGCAGCGAGTGCCGGCCGGTGTGGTGGGTGAGTTGTATGTGGCCGGTTCGGGGGTGGGGTATGGGTATTGGCGTCGTGCGGGGTTGACGGCTTCCCGGTTCGTTGCGTGCCCATTCGGGGGTTTCGGTGGGCGAATGTATCGAACCGGGGATTTGGTGCACTGGGGTGCCGATGGACAGCTGGCGTATGTCGGTCGTGCTGATCAACAGGTCAAGATTCGTGGCTATCGCATCGAGTGCGGTGAGGTCGCGGCGGTGCTGGCAGCCCATCCGCGGGTGGCCCAGGCGGTGGTTACTGCCTATACCGGCGATGGCGTCGACCCGGTAGCCGGCACATGTTTGGTTGGTTATGTGGTGCTCGGAGGGGCACCACAAGCCGATTCGGGCACCGATAGCGCAGCTATCCCGGCGGGGGAGTTGGTTGCTCAGTTACGCCGGTTTGTCAGCCAACGGTTGCCGGAATTCATGGTGCCGGCGGCGATCATGGTGTTGGATTCGTTGCCGTTGACGGTCAACGGCAAGGTAGATCGGCGGGCGTTGCCGGCACCGCACTTTGTCAGTGCCGTGGACTACCGCGCGCCGCGCGATCGACGCGAGCACGTGGTGGCCGCCTTGTTCGCAGAGGTGCTGAGGGTGTCGTCGGTGGGAATTGACGACGACTTCTTTGATCTCGGTGGGCATTCGTTGTCGGCGACCCGGCTGGTTGCCTGCATTCGAGCCGAGTTAGGGGTCGAGGTCCCGATTCGGGTGGTGTTCGAGGCCCCGACGGTGGCCGGGCTGGCAGAGTGGCTCGCCTCCCATGGCGGGGTGTCGACGCGAGCGGCGTTGGTCAGACAGCTACGGCCCGAGCGGGTGCCATTGTCCTTCGCCCAGACCAGGCTATGGTTCCTCCACAGACTTGAAGGCCCTTCAGCGACGTACAACCTCGTGTGGTCGCTGCGCTTGACCGGGGAGCTGGATACCGCGGCGTTGGTGGCGGCGGTCGGCGATGTGGTGGCCCGCCACGAGAGTTTACGTACGGTATACGCCGAGGCCGATGGGGTGCCGTGGCAGCAGATCTTGACCGTTGACGCCGCCGATGTGGTGGTAACGGTGCGTGAGGTAACACAGCAAGGCGTAGCCGCGGCAGTGGCCCAATCCGCGGGCTATCGGTTCGACCTGGCCATCGAAATCCCGGTGCGGGCCGAGTTATTCGTGCTATCGCCGGTCGAGCACGTGTTGGTGTTGGTGGTGCACCACATCGCTGCAGATGGCGCTTCGCCGCTGGAGCGCGATCTGGCGAATGCCTATGCAGCGCGGTGCGGCGGGCATGAGCCGGATTGGCCGCCATTGGCAGTGCAATACGCCGATTACACCCTGTGGCAGCACGAGGTACTGGGCCGCTGCGACGCCCCTGGCAGTCTCGTGGCACAGCAGCTGGCGCACTGGCATACCGAGTTGGCGGGGGCTCCTGAGCAAATCGCATTGCCGTTTGATCGGCCCCGCCCAACTCAGCGGTCGTTTCGAGGAGCTGTGGTGGAGTTCACTATCGAGGCCAGTCTGGTCGAGCGGATCCAAATAAGGGCGCACGAGGCTGGGGCGACGCTGTCAATGGCCTTGCAAACAGGACTGGCGGTCCATCTGCACAAGTTGGGCGCCGGTGATGACGTCATGATCGGGGTGCCGATCGCTGGGCGCACCGACGCCGGATTGGATGATCTGGTCGGGTTTTTCGTCAACACGTGGGTGTTGCGGGTCAACACCAGCGGTGACCCCAGTGTCAGTGCGCTGCTCGAACAGGTTCGCACCAAGGCATTGACCGCCTATGACAACCAAGAGGTGCCGTTCGAAAGGCTAGTCGAGTTGCTCAGACCGACACGGTCCAACGCTTATCACCCGCTGTTTCAGGTGATGCTCGCCTTCGACAACAATCCGCTGACCGGCTCAAACTTCCCCGGTTTACGTGTCGAGTCGTTACTCCCGCCAGTCGATACCGCCAAATTTGATCTCTCGATCGAGTTCACCGAACAGCCACGGGTAGATGGGCGGGCACAACCGTTGCTCGGGAGGGTCGTATACGCCACAGACCTGTTCGACCATGGCACCGCGGCGAGGTTCGCCAAGTACTACGTGCGAATCCTAAGCGTGATCGCCGATAGTCCGTCGCAACTGCTGTCGTCTATCGATCTTCTCGACAAGAATGAACGTGCCCGCTTGGCGCAATGGGGCAACCAGGCATCGTTGACCAGCTCGGCAGCTGCCCCGGTGTCAGTAGTACAGCTGTGGAACCAACAAGTGTCGCGCACACCAGAGGCCACGGCGCTAGTGTCTGGCACCGTCCGTTTGACATATCGTCAACTTCATCAGCAGGCAAATCGACTGGCTCACCTATTAGCCAAGCGAAACGTCGGCGCCGGCGACGTGGTGGGACTGTTGTTCGAGCGCTCCGCCGAAGCGATCGCCGCGATTATTGCGGTACTCAACACCGGCGCAGCGTATCTGCCCATCGATCCAGCACTTCCTGATTCGCGGATTGGCTTCATGCTCAATGACGCTACCCCCGCAGCGGTTCTGACGAACAGCAAACTGCGCCAACGAATAGACCATTACGACGTCGTGGTCATCGATACCGACGACGCGACCATCCACTCCTATTCGCCCCACTCCTTGCCGCATCCCGACCCAAACAACGTCTCCTACATCATCTACACCTCCGGGACTACAGGAACCCCCAAAGGTGTCGCGATGAACCACCGCAACATTACTCAAGTGTTCACATCATGCCGCGACAGCTTCACCCCGGTCACCGGCCAGGTGTGGGCGCAGTGTCATTCAATCGCGTTCGACGTCTCGGTGTGGGAGATACTGGGTCCGCTCCTTCATGGCGGGCGTCTGGTAGTCGTGCCCGAGGCGATAACCCGCTCACCAATGGAGTTTCGGCGACTGCTCCTTGCCGAGGATGTCAATGTCTTGAACGTGACGCCGGCTATTGCGGCGGTGTTGCCGGCCCATGGTTTGGAGTCGGTCACCCTGATCGTCGCAGGCGAATCTTGCCAACCCGAGTTGGTCGACCGCTGGGCTGACGCCGACCGCGTCATGATTAATGCCTACGGTCCCACTGAGACGTGGTACACCACCCTGAGCAGATGCTTGACCCCGGGTTCGGTGGTTGTGCCGATCGGTTTGCCGGTGGCTGGGGCGGCGTTGTTTGTTTTGGATGAGTGGCTGCAGCGAGTGCCGGCCGGTGTGGTGGGTGAGTTGTATGTGGCCGGTTCGGGGGTGGGGTATGGGTATTGGCGTCGTGCGGGGTTGACGGCTTCCCGGTTCGTTGCGTGCCCATTCGGGGGTTTCGGTGGGCGAATGTATCGAACCGGGGATTTGGTGCACTGGGGTGCCGATGGACAGCTGGCGTATGTCGGTCGTGCTGATCAACAGGTCAAGATTCGTGGCTATCGCATCGAGTGCGGTGAGGTCGCGGCGGTGCTGGCAGCCCATCCGCGGGTGGCCCAGGCGGTGGTTACTGCCTATACCGGCGATGGCGTCGACCCGGTAGCCGGCACATGTTTGGTTGGTTATGTGGTGCTCGGAGGGGCACCACAAGCCGATTCGGGCACCGATAGCGCAGCTATCCCGGCGGGGGAGTTGGTTGCTCAGTTACGCCGGTTTGTCAGCCAACGGTTGCCGGAATTCATGGTGCCGGCGGCGATCATGGTGTTGGATTCGTTGCCGTTGACGGTCAACGGCAAGGTAGATCGGCGGGCGTTGCCGGCACCGCACTTTGTCAGTGCCGTGGACTACCGCGCGCCGCGCGATCGACGCGAGCACGTGGTGGCCGCCTTGTTCGCAGAGGTGCTGAGGGTGTCGTCGGTGGGAATTGACGACGACTTCTTTGATCTCGGTGGGCATTCGTTGTCGGCGACCCGGCTGGTTGCCTGCATTCGAGCCGAGTTAGGGGTCGAGGTCCCGATTCGGGTGGTGTTCGAGGCCCCGACGGTGGCCGGGCTGGCAGAGTGGCTCGCCTCCCATGGCGGGGTGTCGACGCGAGCGGCGTTGGTCAGACAGCTAAGGCCCGAGCGGGTGCCATTGTCCTTCGCCCAGACCAGGCTGTGGTTCGCCGACAAGTACCAGGGGCCGGCAGCAACCTACAACATCCCATGGATGTTACGGCTGAGCGGCCGGCTAAACGCCGCGGCGTTGATCGCGGCAATCGGTGATGTGGTTACTCGCCACGAAAGCTTGCGAACGCTATTCGTCGACTCTGACGGAGTTCCGTATCAGCGGGTCTTGTCCGCCGATGCGGCTGAGGTGCCGGTCAAAATTCGCGAAGTGCCGCCGAGCGGGTTGGACGCGGCGGCTGAGGAAGCTGCGAGCTACCCGTTCGACCTAGCCCGTGAGATTCCCATTCGGGCAGAGCTGCTGAGGATCTCCGCCAGTGAGCATGTGCTGATGTTGCTGGTACACCACATTGCTTCGGATGGTGCTTCGTTGGCTCCGTTGCTGAGGGATTTGGCCCACGCGTACACGGCGCGCTGCGACGGGCGCGGTCCGGCGTGGGCGCCGCTGTCCGTGCAGTATGCGGACTACGCCTTGTGGCAGCACGAGATACTGGGGAACGGCGAGGACCCGGGCAGCGTGCTTTCCAAGCAATTGGCTTACTGGAAACGAGAGCTGGCAGGTGCGCCCGAGCACACAGTGCTGCCCTCGGATCGGCCCCGTCTGACGCAACGGTCATTCCGCGGCGGAGCGGTTGATTTTGCCATTGACGCGGAACTGAGGGAATGCCTCGAGGCATGGGCTCACGGGGCAGGGGCGACCCTGTCAATGGCGTTGCAGACAGGATTGGCGGTTTTGCTGCACGAGTTGGGTGCCGGTGATGACGTCATGATCGGGGTGCCGATCGCTGGGCGCACCGACGCGGCACTGCATGGTGTCATAGGTTTTTTCGTCAACAACTGGGTATTGCGGGTCGATCTTTCGGGAGATCCGAGCGTTGGCGAACTGCTCGGACAAGTGCGAACCAAGGCCTTGAATGCCTACGACAACCAGGACGTCCCGTTCGAACGGGTGGTGGAGTTACTGAATCCGTCCCGCACAACTGCGTACAATCCGTTGTTTCAGGTGTGGTTTGTGTTTAACAACACTCCGATACCTGATTTTGACTTTTGCGGGCTGAGCGTTCAGGTCCTTCCCATGCCGTCGACCGAGACCGCGAAATTCGACCTGTCGATCAACCTCACGGAGACGCAGGTTGACGGTCAACCCCGATTGCTGGCTGGGAGCATTGGATACTCCGCCGATTTGTTCGACCGCCGCACGGCGGAGAGGTTCGTCGAACAATATCTGCGAATCTTGGGGATGTTGGTCGCTGATCCGCAGCGGCGAACGTCCACGGTGGACCTGCTCGATGGCGTAGAACGCCGCCGCCTGGCGGCGTGGGGCAATCGGGCGGCGTGCACCGCGGGCTTGGACTCGGGTTCGATCGTGGCATTGTGGGACGTGCAAGTTGCCCGCACGCCGACGTTAATGGCCGTGGACGCCCATGATGGCTCACTGACATACCGCGAGTTGGACGAGGCCGCGAACAGGCTGGCCGGAAGGCTCGCTGGAGCGGGAGCAACTCTCGGCGAAGTGGTGGCGCTGATGTTCGAGCGCTCCTGTGCCGCGATCACCGCGATCTTAGCTGTCCTCAAGACTGGGGCAGCGTATCTGCCGATCGACCCCGCGTATCCGGACGGGCGGATCACGTTCATGATCGAAGACGTCCGACCAGTGGCGGTGCTGACCACGGCTAGCCTGCGCGCACGGATGGAAAACTATTCCGTCGCCGTCATTGACGTGCACGACCCAGTGACCGACTCCAACTGGGTGGGTTCCTTTCCTTGCCCCGACGGGGCCGACCTCGCCTACATCCTCTACACCTCGGGGTCAACGGGTACCCCGAAGGGCGTCGCGGTGACACACTGCAACATCAGTCGAATGTTCGCCTCGAACACCGTATCTTTCGGTGGAGCTAAGACGCGGACTCAGTGGCACTCCTATAGTTTCGATTCCTCGGTAGGCGAGATTTGGGGGGCGTTGCTTAATGGCGCGCGGCTGGTCGTGGTGCCGGAATCAGTGGCCTACTCGCCGCCCGCGTTGCATCAGTTCCTCCTCGACCACAACGTGGATGTGCTTTCTTTGACGCCGTCTGCTGCTGCAGTGCTCTCACCGCGAGATTTGGAGCACGTGTCGTTGATCGTCGGCGGGGAGGCTTGTCCGCCCGAGTTGGTGCGCCGCTGGGCTGTCGGTCGGCGGACGTTGATCCAGTCCTATGGCCAAACCGAGACTCCGATGCGAGTGGCCATGAGCCCTCCGCTGCGGCCGGGGGCCTCGTTGTCAGTCGGGTCGCCGATCGCGGCGACGGCGTTCTTTGTGCTGGATGAGTGGTTACGCCAAGTGCCGACCGGGGTGATCGGCGAGCTGTATGTGGCCGGTGATGCAGTGGCCTGCGGGTATTGGCGCCGCAGCTCGTTGACGGCGTCGCGATTTGTCGCCTGCCCATTCGGCGGGACCGGCACGCGCATGTATCGCACTGGTGACCTGGTGCGCTGGACCACAGACGGACAGTTGATGCACATGGGCCGGGCTGACAGCCAGGTCAAGATCCGCGGGTTCCGGGTTGAACCCGGCGAAGTAGCCGCCATTTTGTCAAGCCACCCGCGAGTCCGACAAGCTGCCGTCACCGCCCACCGCAGTGATGCCATTGATGATCACGGTGATACCCGGTTGGTCGGTTACGTCGTCATTGAACCCGGCGCCGTCGGCGACGGCGCCGGGCTTTCCGATGGGTCCGAACAGCGTGCCGCATTGTCCTTGGAATTGCGGCGATTCGCCGGTGAGATGTTGCCCGACTACATGGTGCCGGCGGCAATCTCGGTATTGGAGTCATTGCCCTTGACTGTCAACGGCAAACTCGACAGTCGGGCGCTGCCGGCTCCGGAATTTTCAAGCCAGGTGGGGCACCGAAAGCCCCGAGACCACCAAGAAAAGGCATTGGCCGCGCTGTTCGCTAGTGTCTTGGGACTGCCGCAAGTTGGGATCGACGACCGGCTCTTCGACCTCGGCGGGCACTCGTTAACGGCGACACGGCTGGTCGCCCGGATCCGCGCCGAACTGGGGGTCGAAGTCCCAATACGGGCGGTTTTTGATACACCGAGTGTCGCGGGTCTGGCGAACTGGCTTCGCCGTCATGGTGGGGGGCGGGTGCAGGCCCCGTTGATGGCCCGCGTGCGGCCAGAACGGGTGCCATTGTCGTTCGCCCAGTCCCGATTGTGGTTTTCCTACAAGTTTGAGGGTCCCTCGGCGACATACAACATCGCATGGGTCCTACGGCTGGTCGGTGCGTTAAACACTGCAGCCCTGGATGCCGCGATCGGTGATGTGGTGGCGCGCCACGAGAGTTTACGCACGATTTTCGCAGAGGCGGATGGCGTGCCTTACCAGCAGATCGTGCCGGCCGAGGCTGTAGACATGGTGGTGGTCGAACGCGACGTCGCGCCCGGAAGCGTCACCGCCGAGACGACCGCGGCAATGGGCTATTGCTTCGATTTGGCTGCCGAGGTCCCCGTGCGTGCGGAATTGTTTCGGGTGGCCGGCGACGAGCATGTGTTGGTGCTGCTGGTACACCACATCGCAGCCGATGGTGGGTCACCGCTGGTCGGTGACCTGGCTACCGCTTACACGGCGCGCCTGAGCGGGCTGGCCCCAGACTGGGCGCCGCTTCCGGTGCAGTACGCCGACTACACACTGTGGCAGAACGACATGATGGGCAGTGAGACAGACAGCGACAGCGTTCTGTCCAAGCAATTGGGCTATTGGCAGCGCGAATTGGAAGGCGCTCCAGAACAAGTTGTGTTGCCCTTCGACCGTCCTCGCCCCTCGCGGCAATCATTTCGTGGCCAGCGAGTTCCACTCACCATCCCTGCGGAGTTGCGGGAGCGGATTGCGTGGCGGGCCCGGCAGTCGGGGACAACAACATCGATCGTATTGCAGGCAGCGCTAGCCATTCTGATGCACAAGCTGGGTGCCGGCGTCGACGTGATGATCGGGGTGCCGATCGCCGGCCGGACTGATGCCGGATTGGATGATCTGGTTGGGTTCTTCGTCAACACCTGGGTACTGAGGGTTAACACCTGCGGTGACCCGCTCGTAGACGAGCTCCTCAGTCAGGTCCGGATGAAGGCGCTGGCGGGCTATGAGAACCAGGACGCCCCCTTCCAGAGGGTCGTTGAACTGACCAACCCAGTTCGTTCAGGTGCCTATCACCCGCTGTTCCAGGTCATGTTGGCGCTTGACAACAATCCCGTGCCTGCGCTGTTCTTTCCCGGCGTTAGCGTCCAACCACTGCCCACTCCGGCAGAAGCCGCAATGTTTGATCTTTCCGTCGAGTTCGCCGAGCCGCCCGTCATCCCTGGACACCCACAACCGCTGCCCGGCGTCGTCAAGGACGCCAACGACCTTTTCGACCGGAGTACCGTCGAGCGCTTCGCCACGTACTACCTGCGGATTCTGGAGGCGATCAGTCAAGATCCGCTGCAGCGATTGTCCTCGATTGAGCTGTTAGAAGTCGCCGAGCGCACGCGATTGGCTGAACTGGGCAACGTAAAAGCACTGTCACCAATTTCCGGAGTCCCGCAACCAGTTTCGCTTGTGGGATTGTGGTCTGTTCAAGTTGCCCGAACACCTGCAAACGTGGCTTTGGTGTGTGGATCCCTATCGTTGACATACCGCCAGCTCGATGAAGCCACCAACCGACTGGCCAATTATCTCCTAAGGCGAGGAACTGGGCCCGGTGATGTGGTCGGCCTGCTGTTCGAGCGCTCAGCACAAGCCATTATCGCGATGTTGGCGGTGCTCAAGACAGGGGCGGCGTATCTGCCGATCGATCCGGCAAATCCTGATGCTCGCATCGCGTTCATCATCGATGATGCTTCGCCGGCGGCTGTGTTGACTATGGCTCATCTGCGATCACGGCTGCAGCGATACGACGTGGCGGTGATTGACGTAGATGACCCAGTGATCCAAGCCCAGCAGGACGCTCAACTGCCGCCGCCGGAACTGGACAGCATCGCCTACGTCCTCTACACCTCTGGCACAACCGGTACCCCCAAGGGCGTGGCCATAACTCACAGCAACTTTGCCCTGTTGTTCGACTCGTTCGCCGGATTCAGGCCCGAACCGGGGCAGGTTTGGACGCAGGTGCTCTCCTATGGTTTCGATTTCGCGGCGTGGGAGATATGGGGCGCCCTGGCCCATGGCGGGCAGCTTGTGGTGGTGCCTGAGGCGATCACACGTGAACCGGCCGACCTCCACGCCTTACTCGTGTCCCAACACGTCGATGTCCTTACTTACACCCCATCTGGCCTGGCAAGGATCTCGCCGCAGGGGCTGGAGTCATTGATTGTCGCTGTCGGTGGGGAACCATGCCCGGCTGATTTGGTGGACCGCTGGGGCGTCGAAGGACGAGTAATGATCAACGTCTACGGTCCCACCGAATGCACGGTTTACGCTTCAACAAGTGCATTATCGGCCGACTCGGCAGCGGTTCCCATCGGTTTACCGGCGGCGGGTTCCGCGTTGCTGGTGCTGGATGAGTGGCTGCGGTTTGCGCCAACTGGTGTCGTAGGTGAGCTCTACGTGGCAGGGCCGCGGGTGGGATGCGGCTACTGGCGTCGGCCTGGGATGACGGCGTCGCGGTTTGTGGCTTGCCCGTTCGGTAGCGAAGGAGCACGGATGTATCGGACCGGCGACCTTGTGCGCTGGGGTGCCGACGGCCAGCTCATCTATATCGGTCGTGCCGACGAGCAGGTGAAGATCCGGGGGTACCGCATCGAATGCGGTGAAGTCGCCGAGGTGTTGGCAACACACCCTCAGGTTCGACAAGCCGTCGTAAATGTCCACATCGCTAGCTCGGTTGATGGTGTGAGGGAAGAACTTTTGGTTGGCTATGTCGTGCTCGAATCATCGCGAGAGCTCGAGGACCAGCATGCTCCGGCAAGCCGCACCGCCAATGAGGTTGAACTTTCCGCGGAATTGCGTCGATATGTGGCCGAGAAATTGCCCGATTACATGGTGCCAGCCGCGGTGATGATTGTGGCATCGTTCCCATTGACGGTAAACGGCAAAGTCGATAGGCGGGCGTTGCCGGCTCCAGAGTTTGCAATCGGGGCGAAACGCACTGCGCGGGACCGGCATGAACAGATCCTAGCCGACCTATTCGCCAACGCGCTGGGATTAGAAAGCGTCGGCATTGACGATCGATTCTTTGACCTCGGTGGACATTCCTTATCCGCGACCCGCCTTGTGGCGCAAATACGCGCCACAATGGGGATCGAAGTTCCAATCCGGGCGATTTTCGAAATGCCCACCGTCGCAACCCTGGCCACCTGGATCCGAGCGGCAAGCGGCCAGAATGTGCATTCTGAACTGACTTCGCTGCCGCGGCCAGACCGCATACCCTTGTTGTCTGATTATGACTATTGGTATATGCCGTACGTTGACCAGCTGAATGGCATCTCAAGCGGCAGGTACAACATCCACATTGGGCTACGACTGGTAGGCGACCTCGATACCGAATCATTGCATACCGCGATCGCCGACATCGTCGCTCGCCATGAAGTACTCCGTACCGTAATAGTCCACGATGCAGAAGGCCTGTCACAAGTGGTGTTGCCAACGGAGCAGGTCGACTTTGGGTGGCACATCGTGGACGCACATATGTGGTCCGCCGTTCGCTTGAGGGACGCAATCAACACCGCCGCGAGCCATCGATTCAATCTTGCGAAAGACATACCACTGCAAGTCCGGCTATTTAAAGCTGCCGACCAGGACCACGTGTTATTGCTAGTTGTCCACCATAGCGCGTGTGATGGCTGGTCACTTGAACTGTTATTTCGCGATATTCAACTCGCCTACGTCAGCCGCTGCGACGGACATTCACCTGGCTGGACCGCCCTGCCGCTTCAATACGCCGATTACGTATTGTGGCACCGGAAGTTCCTCGGCGATCCGACGGATCCCACCAGCACGATAGCCACGCAAGTCGGATACTGGCAGCAGGCACTGGAAGGTATGCCGCAACGGTTGGCGTTACCCACCGATCGAGCCTTCCCGGAGGTTGCCGATCAGCGCAGCGACAGCATCGCGGTGAGGTGGCCGGCGGGGCTTCAGCAGTCGATTGCCCGGGTGGCACTCGAACACGATGCGACACCCTTCATGCTCATCGCGGCCGGGCTAGCGATACTGTTGTCGCGGGTATGTGACAGCACCGACATCGCGTTCGGCATCACAACCTCTGGACGGAACGACACCGCACTCGAGGACTTGATCGGAGACTTCACCAACCTGCTGGTCTTACGTGTCACGGTCGATAACGGTGTCACATTCGCGGAATTAATATCCCAGGTGCGCCAGCGGACACTGGCTGCATTTGAGCATCAGGACGTACCATTTGATGTCGTCTGCAAATGTCTGAATGTAACGCCTTCGCTAAGTCATCATCCTCTGATTCAGCTAGAATTTGCTTGGCAGGACGTCGTCGACCAAGGAGTCATTTCCGGAAGTGCGCTGCGCTTAGGCGACCTTGAGGTGACGCCGATCGAGGTCGACTCGACCGCCCCCGCGACGATGGATCTAGTGGTAATGCTGGGTGAATCCTGGACCGATGATGGAAAACCGGCCGGAATCGACGGAACGGTAACGTTTCGGACGGATGTCTTTGAGTCATCGCGTATTGATTCCCTTCTGTCACAACTCCAAACGGTATTATCGGAGGCGACCCGTGATTCTGAGAATCATGTCGGCGATCTGATCCATCTCTCTTCTAACGTGGATGAGACGTTGTAACGAGACCGACGCCGAATCCGTTGCCGCCCAATATGATCGGGTTATCGACGCCCTAGCCGATAAGCTGCCGAAAGTCGCCGATCACTTGGAAGCGGCCCGCGCCGATCCGCTGGCGTTCACGGCGTTTCCCGGCTCTTCATGATTGAGGGTGTAGTCGGAGTTTGAAGGGACTTGACCCCATGTGTTGGACACGCTCAATCCCAGGATGTTCCTGGGGGAAGCGAGATGATCCAACGCGATGGCAAGGAAAAACTATCCAGACGAGTTCAAGCGTGACGCGGTCGCGCTGTACCGGGACACCGAGGGTGCGACGATCACGGTGATCGCCGCCGAGCTCGGTGTCAGCGAGGCGACGCTGTCGGCTTGGTGCAAGGTCGCCGGGGTGCCGATCCGGCACCGCAAACCCATGGCGGCGGTGCAGCTGGCCCATGGCATCGAGACTGCTGAGCACTAGCTGGCCCGGCTGCGGGCTGAGAACAAGGCGTTACGCGCCACGGAGGCCCGGTTGTCCACCGAGCGGGACATTCTGTGGTCGGCGGCGAAGTAATTCGCCGGGCCACCTATCGCAACCGCCCGACCACTGGTATCGGTTGGAATACGCGATCCACGGCTACATCGAACTGGTACGCAATCGCGAGCAAGGCAAAATCGACTATCGCGACGGCCAGCGCGACCGCGAAAGCCACGAACGAGCGCTACAGATGATGGGACTTGACCCCATGTGTTGGACACGCTCAATCCCAGGATGTTCTTGGGGGAA
>CAZVST010000026.1:0-55755 GCA_964629725.1 uncultured Mycobacterium sp. | reverse complement strand
AAGTGTGAGCCAACCAAACAGGAAAACCTAACTAATTACTGCGCGTGCCCTAAGTCTGTATCGACCGGGCCCGATCCTCCGACCTAGCCGGCGATCTCGTCGAACAACCGGTTCAGGAACACCCGCTGACCTTTGAGCAGTTTGGTGTGCGCGTCGGCGACCGGCAGCCAGGCGACTTTGTCCAACTCCGGGAAATGTCTAAGCTGCCCAGAGCCTTTCGGCCACTCCAGTTCGAAGGTGTTGCTCCGGAACGCACTGATGTCAAAGTCTGCGGCCACCGCGAACACGGTCAGAACCTTGCCGCTGGGCTGCCTGGCCGTCCCCAGATCGCGGGGCTCACCGTCAGGGGCGGGACAGCCGAGTTCCTCGGCGAACTCGCGTCGCGCGGCCTCCCACGGATCCTCGTGCGCGTCGTACTCGCCCTTGGGAATCGACCAGGTCCCGTCGTCCTTGCGCGCCCAGAACGGACCGCCGGGATGGCCGATCAGCACCTCGGGAGCGTCGCCGGCCCAGCGATGCAGCAGCAGCCCGGCGCTGAGAACCGGCACCGCTCAGCGTGATTCGCCGGCCGTCGCCGTCCGCAGCGCATCGCACAGCAGCGCGGCGCGAGGATCGGTGAAGACGTCCTCCAGCAGCATCGGGGCGCCCCCGGGGCCGGCCAACGGGACCCGCCAGTTTGGGTACTCGTCGGTGGTCCCCGGCTGGTTCTGGGTGCGATGCTCGCCGACCGCGTCGGTGAGCGCCAGTGCCAGCAGTCGGGATCGGGTGCGGCCCAGGTAGCGGTACAGCGCCAGCGTCACGTCCTGTTCGTCGGCCTCGGCCCCGAGCAGCCCGGCGCGGCGCAGTTCGGCGAACCAGGCCTCCTGCCAAGCCTGGTCGTCGGCCATCTCCTCGTCGGCCGGGCGGGTGAGCAGTCCGAGTTCGCCGCGGATGCGGACGTGCTCGCCGTCGAGATACCCCGGGGTGGGCGGCAGGTCGTGGGTGGTGACCGAGGACAGGCACAGCTCCCGCCAGTGCTCGGCGGCCAGCGGCCCGCGGTTGTAGGAATCCACCTCGAACCACAGGATTGACGTCCCCAGGATGCCGCGCTCGCGCAGATAATCCCGCGCCCACGGCTCGACGGTGCCGAGGTCTTCTCCGACCACCACCGCACCGGCGCGATGGGCTTCCAGGGCGATGATGCCGATCATCGCGTCATGGTTGTACCGGACGTAGGTGCCCTGGGTCGGCGGCGCCCCCTGGGGGATCCACCACAGCCGGAAGAGCCCGATGACGTGGTCGATCCGCACGCCACCGGCGTGCCGCAGGATCGCGGAGATGAGGGCCCGAAACGGTTGGTAGCCAAGCTCTTCGAGGCGGTCCGGCCGCCAGGGCGGCTGTGACCAGTCCTGGCCGAGCTGGTTGAACTCGTCCGGCGGGGCGCCGACGGTGACGCCGAGGGCGAGCACTTCCTGCAGCGACCACGCGTCGGCCCCGCTGGGGTGCACTCCGACCGCGAGGTCCGCCATGACGCCCAGCGACATGCCGGCCCGCAGGGCCTGGGACTGAGCGGCGGCCAGTTGGTCGTCGAGTTGCCACTGCATCCAGCGGTGGAAGTCCACTGCGCGCTGGTGCCGCGCGGCGAACTCGGCAACCTCGGGGTTGGCCGGGTGCTGGAGACCTTTGGGCCATGTCCGCCAGTCGCCCCCATTCTTCTCGGCCAGCGCGCACCAGGTCGCGAAATCGTCCAGCGCGGTGCCCTCACGCTGGCAGAACGCCGTGAACGCCAGCTCCCGGCCCGCCGAGCGGGGAACCCGGTAGACCGACTCGAGGGCTCTGCGCTTGGCCTTCCACACCGCGTCGCGGTCAATGGTTCCCGACCGCAGCGAACGGGACTGCACCCTCTTGCGGCGGCTGTGCACCCCGTCGCGCTTGGCCAGCCAGCCGAACTCGGGGATCGCCTCAACCCGCAGATAGAGCGGGTTGACGAAACGCCGGGAGGTCGGCAGATAGGGCGACGGCTCCATCGGGGCGGTCGGCGCGGCGGCATGCAAGGGGTTGACCAGCACATAGTCCGCCCCGTGCCGGGCGCCGGCCCACACCGCGAGGTCGGCGAGGTCGGCGAGGTCGCCGAAGCCCCATGAGCCCTTGGAGCGGACGCTGTAGAGCTGGGTGGCCAGGCCCCAGGCCCGGCGTGCCCCCATCCGGGCCGGCAGCCCGAGCCAGGCCGGCGTCACGATCAGCGCGGTGTCGAACTCGAGCTCACCGGAGCGCAGGTGAACCCGGTGATAGCCGAGCGGGAGGTCGGCCGGTAGGACGAACGTCGCCTCGCCGATCAGCCGGCCACCCAGGTCGAAAGGAGGGGTGAAGTTGTGGGCCTGTCGGATGCCGGTCCGGACGGTGCCGTCCTCCAAGCGGACCCAAACATGTGCGGGATCCCCGTGCGTAACGTGCACCCAGAACGACACCTCGGTGCCGGAGCGCGCCATGATCGTCGGCGGCAGCGCCCGCGACCAGTGCGCTCGGTCCAGTTCGGAAAGCGAAGCGGCGCAGTCTTCTTCGGTGTCCGCGCGGACACCGAGTGCGCCAAGCACGGCCACCACCGTCTCGCGTTGTACGGTCACAAAGTTCCCCGTCCAGTCGTGGTAGGCGCACGCCACCCCCAACCGGTCGGCTACTGCGGTCAACCACGGTTCAGCCATGCCGACCATCTTGCTTGGTCGCTGCGATCGGCGTCGGAGATCCGCGCCACCGGGGTCCGCCCCTCATCAGGTACCGCCGGATTAAACTCGGTCCCCGGAGGTGGGCAAGGGTGGATCGTCTCGCTGCTGTGCTGTCGGTGCTGCCGCCGCCGATGCGCGACCCGGTGCTGTTTGCCGTCCCGTTCTTTCTCATCCTGCTGGCCGTCGAGTGGACGGCCGCGCGCAAACTCGAACAGACCGAGCCGGATCGGCCGGCCGTCGGGTCGTACTTCAGCCCCGATGCTCGCGCATCGATATCGATGGGTCTGGTCTCGGTGTTCACCATGGGCGCCTGGAAGTTCCTGGGGCTCCTGGGCTACGCCTGGCTGTACGCGTACGTCGCGCCGTGGCACCTGTCGGCGCGCCACTGGTACACGTGGGTGATCGCGATCGTCGGTGTCGACGTTCTGTTCTACGCCTACCATCGCATCGCGCACCGGGTGCGGATCATCTGGGCGACCCACCAGGCGCACCATTCCAGCCGGTATTTCAACTTCGCCACCGCCCTGCGGCAGAAGTGGAACAACAGCGGCGAGCTGATCATGTGGATGCCGTTGCCACTGTTGGGCGTTCCGCCGTGGATGGTGTTCACCAGCTTCTCGATCAGCCTGGTCTACCAGTTCTGGATTCACACCGAGCGCATCGGCAGGCTGCCGCGGCCCATCGAGTTCGTCTTCAACACGCCCTCACACCACCGGGTGCACCACGGTATGGATCCGGAGTACCTCGATCGCAACTTTGGCGGCATCCTGATCATCTGGGACCGGTTGTTCGGCACCTTCCAGCCTGAACTGTTCCGGCCGCACTACGGGCTCACCAAGCCGGTGAACACGTTCAACATCTGGTCGCTGGAGACCCACGAATACGTGTCGATCGTCCGCGACGTCCGCTCAGCCACCCGCTGGCGCGACAAGCTGGGCTACGTCTTCGGCCCGCCCGGATGGCAACCATCCCGGTCCGGGCCTGTGCCGGCCACTCGGGCGACTGCGGCAAGCTGACGGGAATGGACGTCCACGAAACGCGGCTGCCCGGGGTGGGACTGCGCTACGAGTTCCAGAACCGCGACGGCCAGCGGATCGCGGTGATCGTCCGCCGGGGCGGGGACTTCGAGGTGTTCGTCTGCGCCCTGCCGGATGACCCCGACAGCGCGCAGCGGGTGTTCCGGCTGACCGAGCGGGAAGCCGACGCGCTGGCCCAGATCCTCGGCGCACCGCGGATGGTCGAGGGCTACGCCGACCTGACCAAAGAGGTTCCGGGCCTGTCCGCCGGCCAGGTGATGCTGACCGCCGGATCCCGCTACGACGGACGGCCGCTGGGCGACACCCGGGCGCGGACCCGCACCGGAGCGTCGATCGTGGCGATCGTCCGGGGCGAGGAGGTGCTGGCCTCGCCGGGACCCGAGGAACGGCTGCGGGCAGGCGATGTCCTGGTGGTGATAGGGACGGACGACGGAATCGCCGCGGTCCGGCAGCTCGTCGACCAGGGCTGAGTCATGGCTGTTTCGGCACCGCTGCTCTTCGAGCTCGGTGCCATCCTCGTGGTCCTCACCATCCTGGGTTCGGCGGCACGGCGCTACGGGCTCTCACCCATCCCGTTGTATCTGCTGACCGGACTGTTCCTGGGCACCGGCGGCGTCGCCCCGGTGACCGCGGCAGCCGAATTCGTCGAGACCGGTGCGTCGATCGGGGTGGTGCTGCTGCTGCTCACCCTCGGCCTGGAGTTCTCGGTGGGGGAGTTCTCCGAGTCGCTGCGTCGCCATTTGCCCTCGGCCGCCGTCGATCTGGTGCTCAACGCCGTCCCCGGTGCGGTGGCCGGCGTGCTGCTGGGTCTGGATGTCGTGGGGATCGTGGCGATGGCCGGCATCACCTACATCTCGTCGTCCGGGGTGATCGCCCGGCTGCTCGGCGACTTGAACCGGTTGGGCAACCGGGAGACTCCGGCGGTGCTGTCCGTTCTGGTGCTTGAGGATTTCGCGATGGCCGCCTACCTGCCGGTGCTGACGGTGCTCGCCTCCGGCGGGACCGTGGGCGAGGCGGTGTTGTGGACCGCCGTGGCACTCGCCGCACTCGGCCTGGCCTTCCTGGTGTCGTTCCGGTGGGGCCACCACGTCGGACGGGTGCTCGGCCATCCGGAGGACGAGCAACTGCTGCTGCGGGTCCTCGGGCTCACGTTGATCGTGGCCGCGGTCGCGGAGCATGTGCACGCCTCGGCGGCGGTGGGCGCGTTTCTGGTCGGCCTGACCCTGACCGGTCCGGTCGCCGACCGCGCCCGGACCGTGCTGATCCCGCTGCGGGACCTGTTCGCGGCAGTGTTCTTCGTCTCCATCGGGCTGACCGTCGCCCCGGCCGACCTGTTGCCGATGTTGCCGTTCGCGCTCGGCCTGGCCGCCGTCACCGCCGCCACCAAAGTCATCACCGGTGCCTATGCAGCTCGCCGGGAGGGTGCGGCGAAGGCCGGTCAGCGGCGGGCCGGAACGGCCCTCATCGCGCGCGGCGAGTTCTCACTGGTGATCATCGGCCTGGCCGGGGCGAGTGTGGCGACGCTCAGCCCGGTTGCCACCCCGTACGTCTTCATCCTGGCGGTCGTCGGGCCGGTTTTGACCCGCTTCGCCAGGTGACATCTGGCAGTATCACAGGCTGTGCAAACAGTTTTCGATGGGCATGTTGACAATGCTGTGATCAGCGCGGCCCTGGCGCCGGCGGTGTTCGGTTCGATGTGGCTCGACCCCGCGGTGTCGGGGGAGCGGCCGCAATTTCCGCGGTTGGCCGGACCGCTCAGCTGCGATCTGCTGGTGGTGGGCGGTGGGTACACCGGACTGTGGGCGGCGTTGCACGCCGCCGAACGCAACCCTGAAGCGACAATCGCGCTGATCGAAGGAGAGCGATTGGGCTGGGCCGCATCAGGCCGCAACGGCGGATTTGTCGAGGCCAGCCTGACTCACGGCGCGGAAAACGGAAAGACCCGGTGGCCGGACGAATTCGACGAACTCGAGCGCCTTGGTCTGGACAACCTCAACGGCATGCAGGCCGATATCGAGACCTACGGCATGAATGTCGACTGGCGGCGCAGCGGAATGCTGGAGGTGGCGGTCGAACCGCACCAGGTCCAGTGGCTCCGCGATGCGGCCGACGAAGGCGAGGGCATATTCCTCGACGCCGAACAGGTTCGGGCCCAAGTGGATTCACCGACGTACCTGGCGGGATTGTTTTCCGCGGGGACGTGCGCAATCGTCAACCCGGCCCGCCTGGTCTACGAGCTGGGTCGGGCCTGCGCGGAAAAAGGTGTGCAGATCTATGAGGGCACGCTGGCCAGATCGGTAACGCGTGACCGCTCCCGGATTATCACCGACACGCTGGTGGGCCCGATCAAGGCGAAGCGGGTTGTGTTGGCTACCAACGTTTTTCCCAGCCTGCTGCGCCGCAACCGGCTGCATACCGTGCCCGTCTACGATTACGTGCTGGCCACCGAACCACTGACCGATGCCCAACTGAACCGCATCGGCTGGGGCGGACGCGAAGGCATCGCCGACACCGGCAATCAGTTCCACTACTACCGACTCTCGGCTGACAACCGGATCCTGTGGGGTGGCTACGACGCGGCTTACTACTACGGCCGTCGGCTCGATCCCCGTCGGGAAGACAGGCCGTCGTCATTCCGAAAGATCGCGCGGCACTTCTTCATCACCTTCCCGCAACTGTCCGACGTCCGGTTCAGCCACCGCTGGTCGGGCCCGATCGACACCAACACCAGGTTCTGTGCGCACTGGGGGCTGGCACGTAAGGGGCGCATCGCCTATGTCAACGGATTCACCGGCCTGGGTGTCGGCGCGGCCAGGTTCGCCGCCGACGTGTGCCTGGACCTGCTCGACGGGCAGCGCACCGAGCGCACCGAACTGGAAATGGTCCGCCGCAAGCCGTTGCCGTTCCCACCGGAGCCAGTGGCCAGCGCCGGTATCCAGGCCACGCGGTGGTCGCTGGAACGCGCCGACCGCCATGGCGGGCGCCGAAACGCGCTGCTGCGGACCCTGGACCGGTTTGGGCTCGGTTTCGACTCCTGAGTTTCCAGTAGGCTCGCGGACGCCCGCCCGCACCGTGGGCGGCCTAGAGGAGGTTAGAACACTCGTGGGAGACACACTCAATGCAGGACAGCAGCTGGGCAAGGGCGCCTCGCTCACTTCCAGCAACGGCGCCTACACCCTGACGCTGCAGGAGGACGGCAACCTGGTCCTGGCGACTCGCGGTGAGGCCGTGTGGGCGACCGGCACCAACAACCAGGGCGCCGACCGTGCCGCAGTCCAGGAGGACGGCAACTTCGTCATCTATGCCGGCGACAAGCCGATCTGGCACAGCGACACCAAGGGCAAGAAGGACGTCAAGCTGGTTGTACAGGACGACCGCAACGTCGTGCTGTACGCGGGCGACGGCGCCGCTTGGTCGTCGGGCACCGAGACCGACGCGCCCCCGCCGCCGCCGGTCGAGGCACCGGCGCCCGAGTTCGCTCCGGTGGCCGTGGAGAAGACGACGCACACCGTGGTCGCGGGCGACACGCTGTTCAACATCGCCAAGCAGTACCTCGGCGACGGCAACCGCTACACCGAACTGGCTCAGTTGAACAACATCGCCAACCCCGATCACATCGAGGTCGGCCAGGTCATCACCATCCCCTGAGCTGTTTGACCTGCTGACAGCCACGACCACGCGGCCGCAATAGCAATTCGGTAACGATCGGCTCTCGATGCCGATACAACAGAAGTCTTGCTATTGCGGCCGTGTCGTTGACGGGCCGCCGACCGATCGAGGTGTAAGGTGGCCGCTTTTCTGCGATCCCTCGTCGTTGCCGGTGTGGCTGCGGCCGCCCTGGGCTCGCTGGCTCCCGGCGCTTCCGCCGGCGGGCGGGTAGAGGTCTTCCCCGGAATGGAGATCCGCCAGGGCACCACGGTCTGCACCCTTGGGTTCGTCGACGCCGTGACCCGCACCGGGTATTCCGCGGGGCACTGCCGCGGCAACGGCGCGGTCACCGACCGCGACGGTCGCTTCATCGGCGTGGTGGGCACCTCCCGGGACAACACTCCCAACGGCACGGTCGTGCGCACCGACGAAGTGATCTCCGACTACGAGACCATCGCCCTGGCCGGCGACGTCACCGTCAGCACCGCGCTGCCGGGCGGCCGCCGACTGTCCGCCGACGCGGCCCCGCCACTGGCCGCTGGTCAGCCGATTTGCCACTTCGGTGTGGTGAGCGGCGAAAGCTGCGGCACCGTTGAGCGGGTCAACAACGGCTGGTTCACCATGACCAACGGCGTGGTCAGCCAGAAGGGCGACTCCGGCGGCCCGGTCTACACCGTGGCCGGCAACGGCGCCGCGGTTCTGGTCGGCCTCTTCAACAGCACCTGGGGGCAGTTGCCCGCGGCGGTGTCCTGGCAGGCCACCGGCCAGCAGGTGCGCGAGGACGGTGGCGCGGGGGCGACCGTCGTCAACGCCGCCGTCATTGGCTGACGCCACCGAACTAGAACACGTTCTCGCCAGCCGGGCGCACCGGCGATATTGTCGACCCAATGAGCGGCTTGGACATTCCCGCCACGATCGACGCGGCCACGGTGACCGATTGGTCCGACGACGTCGACGTCGTCGTGATCGGATTCGGCATCGCCGGGGGATGCGCGGCTGTCACCGCCGCGGCCGGCGGCGCCCGGGTGCGGGTACTCGAACGCGCCGGCGCGGCGGGCGGCACCACCGCGATGGCCGGTGGCCACTTCTACCTCGGCGGCGGCACCGCGGTGCAGCAGGCCACCGGGCACCCCGACAGCGTCGAGGAGATGTGCAAATACCTCGTCGCGATGTCCCGGGAACCCGAGCACGACAAGATCCGCGCCTACTGCGAGGGCAGTGTCGAACACTTCGACTGGCTCGAGGACCTCGGCGTGCACTTCGAACGCAGCTATTACCCGCAGAAGGCCGTTATCCAGCCGGGCACCGAGGGCCTGATGTACACCGGCAACGAGAAGGTCTGGCCCTACAAGGATCTCGCCGTTCCCGCTCCGCGTGGGCACAAGGTGCCGGTGCCCGGGGATACCCGAGGTGCGGCCATGGTGGTCGACCTGCTGCTCAAACGGGCCGCCGAACTCGGTGTCGAGATCCGCTACGAGACCGGCGCGACCAATCTGGTGCTCGACGACCGCGCCGTCGCCGGAGTGCGGTGGAAACACTTCGGCGAAACCGGGACCGTGCGCGCGCCGGCGGTGGTGATCGCGGCCGGCGGGTTCGTGATGAACTCCGATATGGTCACCGCGTACACGCCGGAACTGGCCGAGAAGCCGTTCGTGCTGGGCAATAGCTACGACGACGGTCTGGGCATCCGGATGGGCGTGTCGGCGGGCGCGGCCACCAAGCACATGGATCAGGCCTTCATCACCGCACCGGTGTATCCGCCGGCGGTCCTGCTGACCGGGATCATCGTCAACAAACTCGGCGACCGCTTCGTCGCCGAGGACTCCTACCATTCCCGCACTTCAGGTTTCGTGATGGACCAGCCCGACAGCGCCGCCTTCCTCATCGTCGACGAGGCCCACCTGCAACGTCCGGAGTTTCCGCTGATCCAGTTCATCGACGGCTGGGAGACGGTCGAGGAGATGGAATCCGCGCTCGGTATCCCGGCCGGCAATCTAGTCGCGACCCTGAACCGGTACAACGAGCACGCCGCCCGGGGCGAGGACCCGGACTTCCACAAGCAACCGGAATTCCTCGCGCCGCAGGACAACGGACCATGGGCGGCGTTCGACCTGTCGCTCGGCAAGGCGATGTACTCCGGCTTCACCGTGGGCGGCCTGGCGACCGACGTCGACGGCCGGGTGCTGCGCGACGACGGCACCGCGATCCCGGGGCTCTACGCAGCCGGCGCGTGCGCGTCGACGCTCGCCCAGGACGGCAAGGGTTATTCCAGCGGAACGCAGCTGGGATCGGGATCCTTCTTCGGCCGCCGCGCCGGTGCTCACGCCGCCGCGGGTGTGAAGGCGGTCTAGACGGTCACCCGGGCCGTCTAGACCGGGACAGTGTCGGCTTGGCGCTGAAATTCCCATCCGCCGCCGCCGAGCAGTTCCAGGTGATGGGTGTGGTGCTGTCTAACGGTCGCGCGGTGGGCGATCGAAATCATGATGGTGTCGGGGATCCTGGTGCGCACCAACCGGTACAACGCGTACTCGTTGCCCTCGTCCAACGACGAGGTGGACTCGTCGAGAAAGATCACCGCAGGCTTGTGCAGTAGCACCCGTGCGAACGCGATCCGCTGCTGTTCGCCGGGACAAAGCACCTTGGCCCAGTCCTGCGCCTCGTTGAGGCGGCCGCTCAGGTGACCGAGGGCGACGTCGTCGAGGGCGGCCAGGAGTTGCTCGTCGGGAATGTCGCACTCGGACTCGGGGTAGGTCAGCACCGCCCGTAGGTCGCCGAGGGGCAGGTAGGGAACCTGGGACAGGAACATCACGTTGCGGTCTTCTCCCGGCCGGCGGAGCGTGCCGGTGGTGAAGGGCCATAACTGGGCCAGGCTGCGCAACAGCGTCGTCTTCCCGGAACCCGAACGACCGGTGATGACCATCGACTCGCCCGGCTCAAGCCGAAGGTCGAGCCCATCGAGCAGTGTCGCACCTTCCGGATTGCGAACGTCGATGTCCCGCAGTTCCATTGCGCCGTCGGGGCTTCGCTCCACCCGCAGGCGCGGTAGTTCCCGGGTCTGTTCGTTCGCGGCCACCAGGCCGTCGAGTCGGATGATGGTGGCGCGGTAGGCGGCGAAGGAGTCGTAGACCGCGCGGAAGAACGACAGCGAGTCGTGCACGCTGCTGAAGGCACTCGCCGACTGGGTCACGTCGCCAAAGGTGATCTGGCCCTGGAAAAGCCGCTGCGCCTGCACCACCAGGGGCAGCGGGTTGATGATCTGGTTGATCGACTGGTTCCAGCCGAGCAGGGCCAGGGTGCGCACCACGAAGCCGCGGTAGTTGGCGATGACGGCGGCGAATCGTGTTCGCAGAATGGACTTTTCGGCGTCCTCGCCGTGGTAGAAGCTGATCGACTCGGCGGAATCCCGCATCCGCACCAGCGCATAGCGGAACGCGGCGTTGGTCAGCTCGTTGCGGAAGCTGAACCGGATCAGCGGCCGGCCGATCCAGAAAGCGACCACGGTGGTGGCGAATACGTAGACCAGTGCGATCCAGAACAGCGCGTGATTCAGCGTGAACCCAAGAATGCTCAGCGGTCCGGACAGATTCCACAGGATGGGCGTGAAAGCCACCACCGACACCATCGCGTTGATGGCGCCGAACAGCAAGGTCGTCGTCGTGCCGACGGTGGGGGTGTTCTGGCCGGTCCCGGTGCTGCCGGTGAAGGCGTCGATGTCGAGCTGAATGCGCTGGTCGGGGTTGTCGATCGGATTGTCGAGGAACCGGCCGCGATAGAACGACTCGTCGTCGAGCCAGTCACCGGTCAGCCGGTCGGTCAACCACACCCGCCAGCGGATGATGAACCGCTGCGTCAGATAGATGTCGAGCATCTGGCGGGCGACGTAAATCGCTGCGATGAGGCCGAAGGTGATGATGGCGGCCCAGAATCCGTGCACCCCGGAGTCGCGGACCTCGGCGTTGTCGGCACCGGCTCCCTCGAAGGCGACCTGCAGCGACGAATACAGGTCGTTGGCCTGATAGCTGAGCAGAACGTTGAGACGGACGGTGATCAGGGTCAGGAACAACAGCACGCCGAGCCAGCCCCACACCTCCACACTGCGGCGGCCGCGGAAGTAGTCGCCGGTGACCCTCCAGAACTGCCGGCCCCAGGTGGTGTAGCGGGCCAGCAAAACCAGAACGATCACGGTGACGACCGCGGTGATCAGCCAGGCCTTGCCCGTCCACAGCAATGATTGCGGAATCTCATTGGCCCAATCCAGCGAGGGCTTGAACAACTCCACGGGCATTGACCTCCGGTGAGATTGCCGACCGGCTCAGCATTGCAGCAAACCGCTCAGACGGGGGCCGGTTCGTCGCCGTGGGCACGCACCTCGCCCAGCCGCCACTCGCCCGCACCGAGCAGTTCGAGATGCTGCTTGTGGTAGCGGTCGATACTGGGCCGGTGGCTGACGCTCACCACGATGGTGTCCGGCAACTCGGTGCGGAGCAGGTCGTAGACCGCGTACTCCAGGCCCTCGTCGAGCGCCGAGGTGGCTTCGTCGAGGAACACTACCTTGGGCCGGGTCAGCAGGATCCGGGCGAATGCGACCCGCTGTTGTTCGCCGGGCGAGAGCACCTTGGCCCAGTCCTCGTCGTCATTGAGACGGCAGGTCAGGTGTTTCAACGACACCTTGGCCAGCGTCTGATCCAGCAGTTCGTCGGAGAGCTCCCCGGAGGCGCTGGGGTAGGACACCACGGTGCGCAGATCCCCGAGCGGCACATAGGGTAACTGGGAAAGGAACATCGTGTCGTGGCCGTCGTCGGGGCGGCGGACCGTGCCCGAGGCGTAGGGCCACATCTCGGCGATGCTGCGCAGCAGCGTCGTCTTACCGGCACCTGATCGCCCGGTCACCACCAGCGAGTCGCCCGGTTCGAGCCGCATGGTCAGCGGGTCGAGCAACTGGCTGCCGTCCGGCGTCCGCACTTCGACGCGGGTCAACTCCACCGACCCGTCGCTGCTAGGCAAGGTATCCAGGCTTGGCAGTTCCCGGGCAGCGGCGTTGGCCTCCACCAGACCATGCAGACGGATGATCGACGCTCGATAGGCGGCGAACTGGTCGTAGGCGTTGCGGAAGAACGACAGTCCGTCGCTGATGCTGGAGAACGCGCTGGCGGACTGAGTGACGTCACCGAGGTCGATCTCCCCCCGGAAGAGGCGCGGTGCCTGGACGGCCCACGGCAACGGTGTCAGGACCTGGCTCATCGACAGGTTCCAGCCGGTGAACGCGAGACTCCGCCGCACGAAAGCCCGGTAGTTCTCGATGATCTTGTCGTACCGGGTGCGCAGGATGCCGCGCTCGGTGCGCTCGCCACGGTAGAAACCCACCGCTTCGGCGGCGTCGCGAAGACGCACCAGCGCATAGCGGAACGCCGCGTTGGTGCGTTCGTTGCGGAAATTGAGCCGGATCAGCGGCCGCCCGATCCAGAACGCCACCGCGGTGGCCAGCACGATGTAGCCCAACGCCACCCAGAACAACGCCCGCGGCAGCGTCACCCCCAATAGCGTCACCGGTCCGGACAGTCCCCACAGGATCGGAACGAAGGCAACGACTTTGCAGACCGACGAGATCGCGCCGAAGGGCAGCGTCGAACCGGTACCGATGGTGGGCTGATTGGGGGTGGTCCCGTAGCCGGTGGTGAAGATGTCGACGTCCTGCTGGATGCGCTGGTCGGGGTTATCGGTATTGGTATCGCAGAACCGGGCCCGATAGTAGGCACGATCGCTCAGCCAGTCGGAGGTCACCCGGTAGGTGAGCCAGGTGCGCCACCGGATGATGAATCGCTGGGTCAGGTAGATGTCAATCAGATACCGGCTGACGTAGATCGTGGCCAGGATCCCGAAGGTGCCTAGCGCCACCCAGAAGCCGTGTATGGCGTCGCCGCGCATCCCGTCCTCTTTGGCACCGAACGCCTGGAAGGCGGTCTGCAATGCGGAGTACATATCGTTGCTGAAGTAGCTGAGCAGGACGTCGAGGCGGACCGAGATCATCACCGAAAGGAGTAACACGGCCAGCCAGATCCAGACCTGCACCGACTCACGGCCCCTGAAGTAGTCGCCGGTGATCCGCCAGAACTGCCGCCCCCACACGGTGAATCTGGTGAGCAGAAACAGCACAAGCGCAGCAACCACGGCAGCGATGGCCCAGGCCCGAAGGATCCAGAGGAGTGAGGGGACGATTTCATGTCCCCAGTCCATGGACGGTTCGTACGGCTCCAACGTCGTTCCTCACTGCAAGGGGTGTCCCGGCGAAGCTACCCCAGCAGTGATCGGCAGCGCACCAACCTGGCTAGTCTCAGGCGCATGGAGGACACCGCGCACGCCGGCAGGCTGATCGCCCGGCGCCTAAGCGCCAGTGGCATCAACACCATGTTCACCCTCTCCGGTGGGCACCTGTTCTCCATTTACGACGGCTGTCGCGCCGAGGGCATCCGGCTCATCGACACCCGGCACGAGCAGACCGCGGCCTTCGCCGCCGAGGGCTGGTCGAAGGTCACCCGGGTGCCGGGAGTCGTGGCGCTGACCGCCGGACCCGGCGTCACCAACGGCATGAGCGCGATGGCCGCCGCGCAGCAGAACCAGTCGCCGATGGTGGTGCTCGGCGGTCGCGCCCCGGCGCTGCGCTGGGGAATGGGCTCGCTGCAGGAGATCGACCACGTGCCGTTCGTGGCCCCGCTGTGCCGGTACGCCGTCACCGCAGAATCAGCCGCCGCCGTCGGCGACCGGGTGGACGACGCGCTGCGGGCCGCCGTCGGGGTGCCCTCCGGGGTGGCGTTCGTCGATTTCCCGATGGACCACGTGTTCGGTGCGGCGACCGACCGCGGCGAACCCGGCGCACTCACCGAACCACCCGCGGCCCTCCTGCCCGATGGCGACCAGCTGGACCGGGCGGTGGCGCTGCTGTCCTCGGCGCAGCGGCCGGTGATCATGGCCGGCACCAACGTGTGGTGGGGCCACGCCGAGAACGAACTGCTGCACCTGGCCGAGCAACTGCGCATCCCGGTACTGGCCAACGGAATGGCGCGCGGCATCGTCGGCGCCGATCGAGATCTGGCGTTCTCGCGGGCCCGGTCAGCGGCGCTGTCCGGAGCCGACGTCGCCCTGGTGATCGGCGTCCCGATGGACTTCCGGCTCGGCTTCGGCGCTGTGTTCGGGCCCCGCACCGAGCTGATCGTGGCCGACCGGCGTGAACCGGATCGCCAGCACCCGCGTCCGGTGGCCGCCGGACTCTACGGCGACCTGCCGGCCACCCTGACGGCGCTGGCGTCGGCGGGCACGACTGACCACGAGGAATGGATCGGGCAGCTGCGGACCATCGAGACCCAGGCCCGCGCCGCTGAGGCGGCCGAGTTGGCCGACGACCGCACGCCGCTGCACCCGATGCGGGTCTATGCCGAGTTGCTGCCGCTGCTGGACCGGGACGCCATCGTCGTCATCGACGCCGGTGACTTCGGCTCCTACGCCGGGCGGGTGATCGACAGCTACGTCCCGGGCGCGTGGCTGGACAGCGGCCCGTTCGGCTGCCTGGGTTCCGGTCCCGGGTACGCGCTGGCCGCCAAGCTGGCCCGGCCGGACCGGCAGGTGGTGCTGCTGCAGGGCGACGGCGCGTTCGGGTTCTCCGGGATGGAATGGGACACCCTGGTGCGCCACGGCGTGCATGTGGTGTCGGTGGTCGGCAACAACGGGATCTGGGCGCTGGAGAAGCATCCGATGGAGATGCTCTACGGCTACTCCGTGGTCGCCGATCTTCGTCCGGGAACCCGCTACGACGAGGTGGTGCGCGCCCTGGGCGGGCACGGCGAACTGGTCAGCACCCCGGCCGAACTGCAGCCGGCGCTGCGCCGGGCGTTCGACGGCGGGGTGCCGGCGGTCGTCAACACCCTGACCGACCCGACCGTGGCCTACCCGCGGCGATCCAATCTGGCCTGAGGTGCGGGCGGTACCGTTGAGCCGTGGCACGAAGCTCTGCACAGACACCCAAATCCAGCGGGACCGGCCAGGGCCGCATCAGCCGTAGCTTCTGGCGGATGCTCGGCGCGTCGACCGACAAGGTCAAGGCGCAGTCGATGGCCGAGGTCGATGCGTCGCGCGAGTTCGACGCCAAGGCCCAGGGCCTCGACGACGAGCAGCTGGCCAGGGCGGCGCAGCTGCTCAACCTGGAAGGCCTTGCCCAGTCACCCGACATGCCGCAGTTCCTGGCTATTGCCCGGGAGGCCGCCGAACGCGCAATCGGCTTGCGCCCCTTTGATGTTCAGCTGCTCGGCGCACTGCGGATGATGGCCGGCGACGTGATCGAGATGGCGACCGGCGAAGGCAAGACGCTCTCCGGCGCGATCGCCGCGGCCGGCTACGCGCTGGCCGGCCGCAACGTGCACGTGGTGACCATCAACGACTACCTGGCCCGCCGCGACGCCGAATGGATGGGACCGGTCATCGAGGCGATGGGCCTGACCGTCGGCTGGATCACCGCCGACTCGACCCGCGAGGAACGCCGGGCCGCCTACCGGTGCAACGTCACCTACGCCTCGGTCAACGAGATCGGCTTCGACGTCCTGCGCGACCAACTGGTCACCGACGTCGCCGGTCTGGTCTCGCCGAACCCCGACGTGGCGCTGATCGACGAGGCCGACTCGGTCCTCGTCGACGAAGCACTGGTGCCGCTGGTGCTGGCCGGCACCACCCACCGCGAGACCCCGAAGCTGGAGATCGTCCGCCTCGTCGGCGAGCTCAACCCGGGGGAGGACTACGCCACCGACGCCGACAGCCGCAACGTCCACCTCACCGAGGCCGGTGCGCAGAAGGTCGAGAAGGCCCTCGGCGGTATCGACCTGTACTCCGAGGAGCACGTCGGCACCACCCTGACCGAGGTCAACGTCGCCCTGCACGCTCACGTCCTGCTGCAGCGCGACGTACATTACATCGTGCGCGACGGCGCGGTCCAGCTGATCAACGCCTCCCGCGGCCGCATCGCGGCACTGCAGCGCTGGCCGGACGGCCTGCAGGCCGCCGTCGAGGTCAAGGAAGGCATCGAGACCACCGAGACCGGCGAGGTGCTCGACACCATCACAGTCCAGGCGCTGATCAACCGGTATCCGACGGTGTGCGGCATGACCGGCACCGCGCTGGCCGCCGGCGAGCAGCTGCGGCAGTTCTACAAGCTCGGCGTCTCGCCCATCCCGCCGAACACCCCGACGGTGCGCGCCGACGAACCGGACCGGATCTACATCAGCGCCGGCGCCAAGAACGACGCCATCATCGATCACATCATCGAGGTGCATGCCACCGGTCAGCCCATCCTGGTCGGCACCCAGGACGTCGCCGAATCCGAAGACCTGCACGCGCGGCTGCTTCGCCGCGGTGTGCCCGCCGTCGTCCTCAACGCGAAGAACGACGAGGAGGAGGCCCTGGTGATCGCCGAGGCCGGCAAGCGCGACGCGGTCACGGTGTCCACCCAGATGGCCGGCCGCGGCACCGACATCCGCCTCGGCGGCTCCGACGCCTCCGACGACTCACCGCAGAAGCGGGAGGTGGCCGAACTCGGTGGCCTGCATGTGATCGGCACCGGACGGCACCGCACCGAACGGCTCGACAATCAGTTGCGCGGCCGGTCCGGCCGCCAAGGTGACCCCGGGTCGTCGGTGTTCTTCTCCAGCTGGGAGGACGACGTCGTCGTCGCCCACCTGGAGAACCCGAAGCTGCCGATGGAGTGCGACGAGACCGGCCGGATCACCAGCCCCAAGGCCAACGCGCTGATCGACCACGCCCAGCGGGTGGCCGAGGGACGTCTGCTCGACGTGCACGCCAACACCTGGCGCTACAACCAGCTGATCGCCCAGCAGAGGTCCATCATCGTCGAGCGGCGCAACACCCTGCTCAGCACGCCTTCCGCCAGCGAGGAGCTGCGGGAACTGGCTCCGGAGCGGTACGAGGAGCTTGCCGCGACGTTTGTCGCCGACGGGGCGGGCGACGACGAGGCCGCCGAAGCCACCATGGACCGCATCTGCCGCAGCATCATGCTCTATCACCTCGACCGCGGCTGGGCCGACCATCTGGCCTATCTCTCCGATATCCGGGAGAGCATCCACCTGAGGGCACTGGGCAACCAGAACCCGCTCGACGAGTTCCACCGGCTGGCGGTCGACGCCTTCAGCAATCTGGCCGCCGACTCCATCGAAGCGTCCCAGCAGACGTTCGAGACCTCCAACGTCCTGGAGGACGAAATCGGCCTCGATTTGTCGCGCCTGGCCCGTCCGACGTCGACGTGGACCTACATGGTCCACGACAACCCGATGCGCGACGATTCACTCTCGGCGCTGAGTCTGCCCGGGGTGTTCCGCTGACCGCACACGGCCGGGTGCTCACAATCCCCAACATCCTTAGCGCCATCCGGCTGGTCCTGGTCCCGATCTTTCTCTACCTGCTGCTGGCCCGGCACGCCTACGGGTGGGCGACCGGGATCCTGATGTTCAGCGGGATCTCCGACTGGGCAGACGGCAAAATCGCCCGGCTGGTGGCCAACCAATCCTCCCGGCTCGGGGAGCTGCTCGACCCGCTAGTCGACCGCGTCTACATGGTCACCGTGCCGCTGGGCATGGCGCTGGCCGGCATGGTCCCGTGGTGGCTGGTGGCCCTGCTCCTCGGGCGCGACGCCGTGCTCGCTGCGACGTTGCCGGTGGTGCGGTCCCGCGGCGTGACGGCGTTGCCGGTCACCTACATCGGTAAGGGCGCGACCTTCGCGCTGATGTCCGGCTTCCCGCTGATTCTGCTGGGGCACTGCGACTTCGGCTGGAGTGGCGCGGTCGCGGCGGTCGGCTGGGCGTTCGTCATCTGGGGCACATACATGTACCTGTGGTCGGCGGTGCTGTATCTGCTGCAGGTTCGGATGGTCGTCCGAGACCTGCCCGCCACGCGGGTCTGACGGGCGCGCTTGCGGCACCGAAACCGGTGCCAATACGCTGATCGGCGTCCGTGACGAGCAACCCGCCATCACAACCGAGGAGCACCGTGAGCGACATTCCCGCCGACCTGCGATACACCGCCGAGCACGAGTGGGTCCGCCGCGCCGGCGACGACACCGTCCGGGTCGGTATCACCGACTTCGCGCAGTCCTCCCTCGGCGACGTCGTCTACGTGCAGTTGCCCGAGGTCGGCGCCGAGGTGACCGCAGGTGAGTCCTTCGGCGAGGTGGAGTCCACCAAGTCGGTGTCGGACCTCTACGCCCCGGTCTCGGCCACCGTCGTCGCGGTCAACGGCGCTCTGGAGGGCAACCCGGCGCTGATCAACTCCGACCCGTACGGCGAGGGTTGGCTGCTGGAACTGAGCACGGACGCAACCAGACTCGATGCGGGCTGGGCGGCTCTGCTCGACGCCGACAGCTACAGCCAGACGGTGAACTAGGTCACGCAGTTGCTAGGGTTCCGTTGTTGGGGTGCCTGCCTGACGGGTTGATCCCGCGGTGAGGGGTACACCGATGGGCGGCGACCGGTACGGTCGAATCAAGTGTTGCGAATCATCGGCAGCCAGTAAGGAGTTTCGGGTGACGGAGAAGGACGAGACCTCCGGGGAGGTCACCGTGGAGACGACCTCGGTCTTCCGCGCGGACTTCCTCAACGATCTCGACGCCCCGGCCGCCCCCGCCGGCGAGACGGCGGTATCCGGGGTCGAGGGTCTGCCGCTGGGTTCGGCGCTCCTGGTGGTCAAGCGCGGCCCGAACGCCGGCTCCCGCTTCCTGCTCGACCAGCCGACCACGTCGGCGGGTCGCCATCCGGATTCCGACATCTTCCTCGACGACGTGACGGTCAGTCGCCGGCACGCGGAGTTCCGTTCCGACGGCGGGGAGTTCCAGGTGGTCGACGTCGGCAGCCTCAACGGCACCTACGTCAACCGCGAACCGGTCGACTCGGCCACCCTCGCCAACGGTGACGAGGTCCAGATCGGCAAGTTCCGGCTGGTGTTCCTGACCGGCCCCCGGTCCAGCGGACTGGCTGGTCCCGGCAGCTCGTGACCGCTCCGGGAAGTCCAGCGCCGGCCGGGATGTCCATCGGAGCGGTACTCGAACTGCTGCGGCCCGACTTCCCGGACGTGACCATCTCCAAGATCCGTTTCCTGGAGTCCGAAGGTCTGGTCACCCCGGAGCGCAGCCCGTCGGGCTACCGCCGGTTCACCGCGTTCGACTGTGCCCGCCTGCGGTTCATCCTGACCGCCCAGCGTGACCAGTATCTGCCGCTGAAGGTCATCAAAGCCCAACTCGACGCACAGCCCGACGGCGAACTCCCCGGGCACCCGGCGCTGCGGCTGGTTCCGCCGGGCCCCGGCCACGACGCCGGACGCGAGGACGGGGTGGGCACCCCCACGCCGGTACGGCTGAGCCGGGAGGATCTGCGGGCCCGCTCAGGCGTGGGCGACGAGCTGATCACCGCGCTGTGCCGCGCCGGGATTATCACCACCGGCCCGGGCGGATTCTTCGACGAGCACTCGGTGCTCATCGCCCAGTGTGCGGCGGCGCTGTCGGAGTACGGCGTCGAACCCCGCCATCTGCGGGCGTTCCGCTCGGCCGCCGACCGGCAGTCCGACCTCATCGCCCAGATCGCCGGTCCGGTGGGCAAGGCCGGACGCACCGGTGCGCGCGACCGCGCCGACGACCTGGCCCGCGAGGTCGCCGCTCTGGCGATCACGCTGCATACGTCCTTGATCAAGTCGGCGGTGCGCGACGTACTGGACCGGTGAGGACTAGACTCTGCTCTGACTGTTCTCGCGATCGGCGGAGGTCCGCGCATGGCTGAGGTTCGAGTGGTGGGGATTAGAGTTGAGCAACCCGCCAATCAGCCGGTATTGCTGCTTCGTGAGACGGCCGGGGACCGCTATCTGCCTATCTGGATCGGTCAGACCGAGGCCAACGCGATCATCCTGGAGCAGCAGGGCGTCGAGCCGGTCCGGCCGTTGACCCACGACCTGTTCCGCGACGTCATCGGCGCCCTTGGACGTTCACTGAAGGAAGTGCGGATCGTCGATCTGCAGGAGGGCACGTTCTACGCCGACCTAGTCTTCGATCACGAAGTGCGGGTATCGGCCCGGCCGTCGGACTCGGTGGCCATCGCGTTGCGGATGGGGGTGCCCATTTACGTCGAAGAGCCCGTGCTCGACGTAGCGGGCCTGCTGATCCCCGACGAGAGCGACGACGAACCCGCCGGCGCCGTGCGTGAGGACGAGGTCGAGAAGTTCAAGGAATTCCTCGACAGCATCTCGCCCGACGACTTCAAAGCCGGCTGACCCAACCGTTCCGGATCGCCGCGGCCGTCGAGATTACGGATCAGTCTCATCTCGGACATCGGCGTGCCGACACGCCAATCGCTGACCGATCCGGCCGCCTGACGACTGCATACTTCGGGACGACGCAAGGTTGCGGCTGAACCTCCTGAGCCTGGCCGGTAGGCGTATGCTCGAACCACTTGAGAGCACGACGCCGTCGGCGGGCGACGGAACGGCGAGAGGAAACACCGTGGGCGACGAGCCACGTCAAGAGCAGCTCGAATTCGCTGTCCCCAAGGCCCGTTTCGAAGAATCAGCTCCCACCATCACGGCGGTCGCCCCGCCCGTGCAGGGCGGCCTGTTCCCGGACGATTCGGTGCCTGACGAACTGGTCGGCTACCGCGGGCCCAGCGCCTGTCAGATCGCCGGGATCACCTATCGCCAGCTCGATTACTGGGCTCGGACCTCGCTCGTGGTGCCCTCGATTCGCGGCGCCGCCGGCTCCGGAAGCCAGCGGCTGTACTCGTTCAAAGACATCCTCGTTCTCAAGATCGTCAAGCGACTGCTCGACACCGGAATCTCGCTGCACAACATCCGGGTCGCGGTCGACCATTTGCGCCAGCGCGGCGTTGCGGACCTGGCCAACATCACGCTCTTCTCCGACGGCACCACCGTGTATGAGTGCACCTCCGCCGAAGAGGTCGTCGACCTCCTGCAGGGCGGCCAAGGCGTGTTCGGCATCGCCGTCAGCGGTGCGATGCGCGAACTCACCGGCACCATCGCCGAGTTCCCCGGCGAGCGCGCCGACGGCGGCGAATCCATCGCGACACCGGAGGACGAACTGGCCTCCCGGCGCAAGAGCCGCGACCGCAAGATCGGCTGAATCCCGTCGCATGACGATCGGCGGCGACGAAGGAGCCGCCCCGATGAGGAATGCGACTGACTGAGCAGTCTGTGGCGGCTTCGGGCTAGACTCGGGGGCGCATCGACCGCGCGCGGGAGAGTTCCGTGGCAGCCAGCCATGGGCGCCGAAGGAGCAACACCTCTCCGTCAACCTCTCAGGCCCCCGGACCGCTCGTGGCCGCGATGCCTCTGGAAAGCGGTGACGTCGGTGGCGTCACCCGCCCATGGGGAAAGGCCGGCGCGGCGCATCTTTTTTGCCGATGCCCGCACTGGCTGAATCTCTCAGGCACCGACGACAGAGGGAGAGGATGTACCCGCGCCTGTTCGACGGCGCGCGTACCCGCCCCGAGTCAGGAGATGCCTGTGTCCAATCCCATCGGAGATGCCGTGTCCGATCCCGCGTTCGCTTCCCGTCACATCGGACCCGATGCCGACGCCCTGTCGACCATGCTGGGTGTCATCGGGGTGGCGTCCCTCGATGAACTGGCCGCCAAAGCGCTGCCGGCCGGAATCCTCGACGCCCTCGGCGACTCCGGTGCAGCACCGGGCCTGGAGTGCCTGCCGGCGGCGGCCTCAGAGCACCAGGCACTGGCGGAATTGCGAGAGTTGGCCGATGCCAACACCATTGCGGTGTCGATGATCGGGCAGGGCTACTACGACACGCTCACCCCGCCGGTGCTGTTGCGCAACATCCTGGAGAACCCGGCCTGGTACACCGCCTACACCCCGTACCAGCCGGAGATCAGCCAGGGCCGGCTGGAGGCACTGCTGAACTTCCAGACCATGATCGCCGACCTCACCGGGCTGGACTTGGCCAACGCCTCGATGCTCGATGAGGCGACCGCCGCGGCCGAAGCGATGACGCTGATGCACCGTGCCTCGCGCGGATCGTCGCACCGGCTGGCCGTCGACTCGGATCTCTTCCCCCAGACCGCAGCGCTGCTGGCCACCCGCGCCGAGCCGCTGGGTATCGAGATCGTCACCGCCGACCTGCACACCGGTCTGCCCGACGGCGAGTTCTTCGGAGTGATCGCGCAGGTGCCCGGCGCCAGCGGCCGGGTGACCGACTGGTCGAAGCTGGTGGAGCAGGCCCACGAGCGCGGGGCCCTGGTGGCCCTCGGCGCCGACCTGCTGGCGCTGACCGTCATCGCGCCACCCGGTGAGATCGGGGCCGATGTGGCCTACGGCACCTCGCAGCGATTCGGCGTGCCGATGGGATTCGGCGGCCCGCACGCCGGCTACCTGGCAGTGCACACCAAGCACGCCCGTCAGCTGCCCGGCCGGCTGGTAGGGGTCTCCGTTGATGCGGATGGGTCGCCGGCCTACCGTTTGTCGCTGCAGACCCGTGAGCAGCACATCCGCCGGGACAAGGCGACGAGCAACATCTGCACCGCACAGGTGCTGCTGGCGGTGATGGCGGCGATGTACGCCAGCTATCACGGCGCCGACGGTGTGACCGCGATCGCCCGCCGGGTGCACGGCCATGCCGGCGAGGTGGCCGCCGGATTGGCGGCGGCCGGCGTTGACGTGGTGCACGACACGTTCTTCGACACCGTGCTGGCGCACGTTCCCGGCCGGGCGACCGAGATCCAGGACGCCGCCCGTAAGCGCGGCATCAACATCTGGCGTCCCGACGCCGACCACGTCTCGGTGTCCTGCGACGAGGCCACCACCGATGCGCACGTCGCGCTGGTCCTCGAGGCGTTCGGAGCCGCCCCGGCGGCGACATCGGACTCCGGAGCCGCCCCGGCGGCGACATCGGACTCCGCCGCGAAGCCGGCCGGCGACTACACCGGACCCCAACTCGAAGGCCGCGCCACCGGATTCCTCACCCATCCGGCGTTCACCTCCTACCGCACCGAGACGGCGATGATGCGCTACCTGCGGTCGCTGGCCGACAAGGACCTCGCGCTGGACCGCACTATGATCCCGCTGGGGTCGTGCACGATGAAGCTCAACGCGGCCGCCGAGATGGAGTCCATCACCTGGCCGGAGTTCGGGCGGCAGCATCCGTTCGCCCCCGCCGACGACGCGGCGGGCCTGCGGCGGATGATCGCCGATCTGCAGCAGTGGCTGACCGGGATCACCGGCTACGACGCAATCTCGTTGCAGCCCAACGCCGGATCGCAGGGCGAATACGCCGGCCTGCTGGCCATCCACGCCTATCACGCCGCCCGCGGCGAGAAGCATCGCGACGTCTGCCTGATCCCGTCGAGCGCACACGGCACCAACGCGGCCTCGGCCGCCATGGTGGGCATGCGCGTCGTCGTGGTGGGCTGCCGGGAGAACGGCGACGTCGACCTCGACGACCTGCGCGCCAAGGTGGCCGAGCACGCCGATTCGCTGTCCGCGCTGATGATCACCTACCCCTCCACCCACGGTGTCTACGAGCACGACATCGCCGAGATCTGCGCCGCGGTCCACGACGCCGGAGGCCAGGTCTACGTCGACGGCGCCAACCTCAACGCGCTGGTCGGCCTGGCACGACCGGGCAAGTTCGGCGGGGACGTCAGCCATCTCAATCTGCACAAGACGTTCTGCATCCCGCACGGCGGTGGCGGTCCCGGGGTGGGTCCGGTGGCGGTGCGCGAGCACCTGGCCGCCTATCTGCCCGGCCATCCGCTGGCACCGGAACTGCCGCGCGGCCACGTCGTCTCCGCGGCGCCCTACGGTTCGGCGTCGATCCTGCCGATCACCTGGGCCTACATCCGGATGATGGGTGCGGCGGGTCTGCGCGAGGCCTCGCTGGTCGCGATCGCGTCGGCTAACTACATCGCGCGGCGCCTCGACGAGTACTACCCGGTGCTTTACACCGGTGAGAACGGCATGGTCGCCCACGAGTGCATCCTGGATCTTCGGCCGATCACCAAGGCCACCGGCGTCACCGTCGACGATGTGGCAAAACGGTTGGCGGACTACGGTTTCCATGCGCCCACCATGAGCTTTCCGGTAGCCGGGACACTGATGGTAGAGCCGACCGAAAGCGAGAGCCTGGCCGAGGTGGACGCGTTCTGCGAGGCGATGATCGCAATCCGCGCCGAGATCGACAAGGTGGGTTCGGGACAATGGTCGGTGGAAGACAACCCGCTGCGCAACGCCCCACACACCGCCGAATGTCTGCTGGTCGAGCAGTGGGACCACCCGTACACCCGCGAGCAGGCCGCCTACCCGCTGGGCAAGGGCTTCCGCCCCAAGGTGTGGCCGCCGGTGCGACGGATCGACGGCGCGTACGGCGACCGCAACCTGGTGTGCTCCTGCCCGCCGGTGGAGGCGTTCGCGTGACACCCGATGCGGCTGGCGGGTAGGTGACCACCCTGCCGGAGTCCGTCCGCCGGTGGCGCGACGGCGGTCGGCTGGTGGACACCATGGCCGGACGGGTGTTCGTGCGGTCCTCCCTTGCGGCCGGCGAGTCCGACGGGGCCGGTCCCACCGTGCTGCTGCTGCACGGGTTCCCATCGAGCTCCTATGACTTCCGCGACGTCGTCGCGCGCCTCGGCGACCGACCCTGGCTGACTCTGGACTTCCTCGGATTCGGCCTGTCGGACAAGCCGCGGCCGCATCGCTACAGCCTGATGGAGCAGGCCGACATCGTCGAGCAGGTCGTGCGTAGATCCGTCGACGGACCGGTGGTGCTCATCGCCCACGACATGGGCACCTCGGTGGCCACCGAACTACTCGCCCGGGACCTGGCCGGTGAATTGTCGTTCGACCTGCGGCGCGGGGTGCTCACCAACGGCAGCGTGATCATCGATCGGGCTAGCCTGCGCCCGAGTCAGAAGGTTCTGCGCGGACCGCTGGGTCCGCTGCTTTCCCGGTTGACGACACAGCGGGGCTTTCTGGGCGGGTTCGCCAAGCTGTTCAGTGCGGCGCATCCGCTCTCCGCCGACGAGGGCAGCGCACAGTGGGCGCTGCTGGCCCGCGACGACGGTCAGCGGATCCTGCACCTGTTGTGTGCCTATCTCAACGAGCGTGTGGAGTTCGCCGGTCGTTGGCACGGGGCGGTGCGGGACTGGCCCAAACCGCTGGCCTTCCTGTGGGCTGTCGACGATCCGGTGGCGACCACGGAGGTGCTGGCAGGTCTTCGGGAGCTGCGCCCGCAGGCCGCCGTCGTCGAACTCCCCGGCATCGGCCATTACCCGCAAATCGAGGTTCCCGACCAGTTCACGGCGATGGCGCTGCAACTGCTGGAGTAACTCAGCGCCCGATCAGTTGATCGCGCTGGCGATCGCCGCCATCAAGGCGGGCGAGTCCGGCGGCACGCTCTGGTAGCTGCCGCCGGAGAGCCGGACCACCGCCTCCCAGTCGGCCCGGTCGGGATCATCGCCGACGTCGATCACATTGATCGCCACCGGGCGGGCGCGGTCGACGGCGGACTTTACGTAGTCCTGCAGGCCCGCGCCGTCGAGGGAACGGTCGTTGTGCCCGCCGCCGGTGATCACCAGAACCGAATTCGGTTGCCCTGAGCGAAAATTCGCCAACGCATCGTCGTACACCAGGCGCAGCGTGGTGAACGATTTACCGCCGCCGCCGCCCGCCGGGGACAGACCGTCGAGGACCGACGTCAGTGCCGCCGAGCGAGGCTGGCCACCGAGATCCGCCGACAGCGGGCCCAACGGCACCGCGGTGCTGCCGGCGACCCCGTCAAAGGTCCACAGTCCCACCGCCGCGGTCGTCGGCAGGGCCGCCAGCCGATCCTTCAGCGGACCGGTGACACTGGTCAGGTTCTGGTTGAGCATCACCGTGGTGGTGGCCTCGACAGCTGGCGCCACGGCGGCGGCCAGCGCAGTGCGCATCACCCCGTCGCCGAGGGGAAGCGGCGCACCCAGGTCAGGGAAATCCACGACGTCGCTGGACGGCCGGTCGGTATCGGGCACCCGGAAGCCGGCCTTGGCCAGTTCGGCGAGTTGCTCGGGCTTGCGCATGAACCGGGCGAACTCACTCGCCGCGGCGACCTGCTCTTTACTCAGCCACGATCCGGACAACAGGACGGTGGGGTAGTCGGCCACGGCGGCCGGACCGCCGGGCAACCACTCGGCCACCTTGTCGCGGGCGTTCTCCAAGCCGGCAGCGCGGGCGAACAACTGTTGTTCGGTGATGACGACGGCGTGCACCGGCGCCGCCGCCAGATCGCCGGGAGCCACCAGCGCGTCCCAGGCCGCCTGGGCGGTATTGGCCGGCAGCTTCGGCTGACCGGCCATCAGAGCGGAGACCGCACCGAGCCCGGCGGTCGGCGGGGTGTCCGGCGGGGCGGAGGTGGTGGCGATGGCCTCGGCCGCCAGATAGTTGGCGTCGGCGGCGCCGACCGCCGGCACGGCCAGCCGCAGTGCCGCGGTGGGATCGTTCTGCCGGCCCGGCAGGGCCGCCCAGCCGTCCTGCGCCAGTCCGGCTTTCACCGGCGGCCGGGCCGCCAGCACCACCGGTGAGCTGACCAGAGAGCGATCGTCGCTGACCACCTGCTTGCCGACGGCGGCCTGCAGCCGTGCGGACTGGATCGAGCTGGCGGGCAGCCACAGTGCCGGCTGCGGCCCGAGTTCGGCGGGCCACGAGCCGCTCAATCCTCGCAGAACCGGTTCCGGATCAGCAGGGGTGACAACGACTTTCACACATTTGTCGCCGACCGGATCGGCCTCCGCGTTGAACGATTCGGCGAACGGCGCCACGGCGTCGGCGATTGACGGGTCGGCCGCCACCGCCACGGTGTCGGTACCGCTGAGGCACTGTTCGGCCGCGTCGGTGGACCGCTGGGAGAGTACGTGCCCGAAGAACCGCCACAGGATGATCGCCCCGACCAGCAGGACCACAGCGGCCAACGCGACGACGACACCCCGGCTGACCTCGCGACGCCCGCCGTCGTCCCGGCGCCGGCGGCCCTGCCAGCCGCTGTCGGCTCGCGGTATCCGTCCGGAGGACGGACGGGAGAACCTGCCCGAAGGGGGATTGCCGTCGTCGGGCTCCGCCGGTCCTTCTCCCGGGTAGCTGTGCCTGCCCATCGGCGTCCTGGTCCTCTTTCCTGTGTAGTGCCCTGTTCCGTGCCTACAGGCCGAGGCTGGCCTTCAACTCGCGGCGGCGGCGGTGCAGGATCGGTTCGGTGTAGCCGCTGGGCTGCGACGCCCCGGACAGGATGAGCTCCTGCGCGGCCTGGAAGGCGATGCTGCCCTCGGGGTCCGGCGCCATCGGGCGGTAGGACGGGTCGCCGGCGTTCTGTTCGTCGACCACGGCGGCCATCCGGCGCAGGCTGGTCTTGACGTCTTCTTCGGTGATGACCCCGTGGTGCAGCCAGTTGGCCAGCAGCTGGCTCGAGATCCGCAGGGTCGCACGGTCCTCCATGAGGGCGACGTCGTGGATGTCGGGCACCTTGGAGCAGCCCACACCGGCGTCGATCCAGCGCACCACGTAGCCCAGGATCGACTGGCAGTTGTTGTCGACCTCCTCGTGGATCTCCTCCGGAGTCCAGGTCAGGGCACTGCCTGCCAGCGGAATCGTCAGCAGCGCGTCCAGCGTCGCGCGCCGCTTCCCCGCCAGTTCGCGGTGCACCGCGTAGACGTCGACGTAGTGGTAGTGCATGGCGTGCAGGGTGGCCGCGGTGGGCGAGGGCACCCAGGCGGTGGTGGCGCCGGCGCGCGGCTGGCCGATCTTCTGCTCGACCATGCCGGCCATCAGATCGGTCATCGCCCACATGCCCTTGCCGATCTGGGCGCGCCCGGAGAACCCGGTGGCCAGGCCGACGTCGACGTTCTGGTCCTCGTAGGCCAGGATCCACGGCTGGGTCTTCATCACGCCCTTGCGGATCATCGGGCCGGCCTCCATCGAGGTGTGGATCTCGTCGCCGGTGCGGTCCAGGAAGCCGGTGTTGATGAACACCACCCGGTCGGCGGCGGCTTTGACGCAGGCCTTCAAGTTGAGCGTCGTACGACGCTCTTCGTCCATGATGCCGACCTTGATGGTGTTGGCCGGCAGGCCGAGCACGTCCTCCACCCGGCTGAACAGCTCGCAGGTGTAGGCCACCTCGTCGGGGCCGTGCATCTTGGGCTTGACGATGTAGATCGAGCCGGTGCGGCTGTTCTGCCCGCCCAGGCCGTGCAGGGCGATCAGGCTGGTGAACAGCGCGTCCTGAATGCCTTCGTAGACCTCGCGGCCCTCCTCAGGACCCTCACCGAAGACGATCGCGTCGTTGGTCATCAGGTGACCGACATTGCGGACGAACAGCAGGCTGCGTCCGGGCAGAGTCAGTTGCGAACCGTCCGGTGCGGTGTAGGTGCGGTCGCCGTTGAGCACCCGGGTGAAGGTTTTGCCGCCCTTGCTGACCGCCTCGGCAAGATCACCGTTGTTGAGCCCCAGCCAGTTTCGGTAGCCGAGCACCTTGTCCCCGGCGTCGACGGCGGCGACGGAGTCCTCGAAGTCCATGATGGTGGTGATCGCCGACTCCAGCACCACATCCTTGATGCCGGCCTTGTCGCCGGATCCGATGGGGGAATGGCGGTCGATCTCGATCTCGATGTGCAGGCCGTGATTGACCAGCAGGATCGACGTCGGTGACGCCGGGTCGCCGGTGTACCCGGCGAACTGGGCGGGATCGGCCAGACCCGTCACGTCGTCGTTGCCGAGCACCACCTCGAGGCTGCCGTCGCTGACCAAGAACCGGGCGACATCGCGGTAGCTGGCGTCCACCAGCGGAACCGCCTCGTCGAGGAATCGCCGTGCGTAGGCGATCACCTTGTCGCCGCGAACGGTGTTGTAAGCCCGGCCGTCCTCGGCGACCTTCGCCGCACCGCCTTCCTCGCTGATGACGTCGGTGCCGTACAGCGCGTCGTAGAGCGAACCCCACCGGGCGTTGGCGGCGTTGAGCGCGAAGCGGGCATTGAGGATCGGCACCACCAGCTGAGGACCGGCCGTCGAGGTGATCTCCGGGTCCACACCCGAGGTGGTGATGGTGAAGTCGTCCGGTTCGGGCTGCAGATATCCGATCTCGGTCAGGAACTGGCGGTAGTCGCCGGGTTCGAACCCGCCGATGACGCGCTGGCGGTGCCACCTGTCGATCTGGGCCTGCAGGTCGTCACGGCGGGCCAGCAGTTCGTCGTTGCGCGGGGTGAGGTCGGCGACGACCTTGTCGACCCCCGACCAGAACGTCGCGGGATCGATGCCCGTGCCCGGCAGTGCCTCGTTGGTGATGAAGTCGTACAGCGGCTCTGCGACCCGCAGATTGCCCACGACCACCCGGTTCGTCATTGTTCCTCCCTGAGGGAAAGTCAGTTGATCTTATCGGTCGTCGGTCGGCGCTCCGACGGCACGCCGGGTGCGACCAGCGCCGCGTGGCCGTCCAGATGGCCGTCCAACAGTTCTTCGCAGCGCTTCGCCAGGGCGGCACGCAGCGGTGCGGCCTGCCGGGCGATCAGCCCCTGGCGCCGGACGTACTCGGCACGGCCGGCGGGTTCCTCCACAGCCACCGGCTCAAACCCGAATCCGCCCAGGTCGTACGGGCTGGCCTGCATGTCCAGGGCGCGGGCCCGGGCAGCCAGTTCCAGGCAGGCCAGCAGCAGGCCGGAGTCGACCAGCGGTCCGAGCTTGTAGCACCACTTGTACAAGTCCATGTTCGCGTGCAGGCATCCCGGCTGCTCCCACTGGCTCTGCGCTTCCCGGGTGGGACGGCCTTCGTTGCGGGCCGCAGCCGGTTCGGTGAAGAAGCGGAAGGCGTCGAAGTGGCTGCAGCGCAACGGCATCGACTCGACGACGGCGTCGGTTCCGGCCGCGCCCAGCCGCAGCGGTACCCCGCTGTGGCGGACCTCCCCGGCGTGGTAGACCATCGCCCATTCGTGCATGCCGAAGCAGCCGAACCGGGGCGCCCGGGCGGCCGTCGAGCGCAGTAGGGCCGCGACGAACCGCACGGTGTCAAGGCGGGACTGCAGGTGGTCGCGGCTCACCGTCACCCCGTCGGCCGTCTCCTGATAGCCGGCGCGGGTCAGATACCGGTTTGCCGCCGGGCCGGACAGTACGGTGCCGTAGCCGGGATGCCACACCCGCAGCTGCCGGGGCCGAAGGCTGTAGTAGGTGAACAGGAAGTCCCACACTGGGTGCCGTTCGCCGGTGTGGGCGCGGGCCCGGTGCGCCGCGGTGAAGGCGTCGACCCTGCTGCGATGGTCCTCGGCGCGGGCCGTCCACTCGGCTGGGTCCAGAATTCGCGGCGTCGCCACGGGGGCGAGAATCCGCTCAGCCACGTCAGCCACGGTGCGTGCCGTCAAGGACCGTTCCGACGAGGTCTTCGACCAGGTCCTCGAGCGTCACCATTCCGCAGACCGCGCCGTCGTCGCCGGTCAGCAGCGCCTGGTGGCTGTTGCTGGCCCGCAGCCGCGACAGCGCGTCGGGCAGCGGCATCGTCGCCGACAGCCGCGGCAAGTAGCGCACCGCGCCGGCGCTGACCACGGCGCCGGGGTGATCGACCAGGTCGAGGACGTCCTTGATGTGAACGAAGCCGATGAATCGTCCGCCGGCGTCGACGACCGGGAACCGCGAGAACCCGGTGCGGGCCAGCGCCTGCTCGATGTCGGCCACGCTGGGCCCGGTGCCCGCCGCGGCAGCCGGTACGGTCCAGATCCGGTCCAGCGGCACCGCGACGTCGCTGGCCGTCCGGTGGCGGATCTGCAGGGCGCGGGACAGCCGGGTGTGTTCCTCGAGGTCCAGCAGACCTTCCGAGCGGGATTCGGCGATCATCTCGGCGAGTTCCACCATCGACACGGCGTTCTCCAGCTCGTTCTTCGGTTCCACGCCGAGCGCCCGCACGACGGTCTTGGCGCACCAGTCGTAGACGGCGATGATCGGACGGGTTGCCTTGACCCACAGCAGGTACGGCGGCACCAGCAGCATCGCCACCTTCTCCGGGCCGGCCAGCGCGATGTTCTTGGGCACCATCTCACCGAGAAGAACGTGCAGGATCACCACGGTGGTGATGGCCACGACGAAACTGACCGTGTGCAGCAGGGCGTCGGGCACCCCCAGCAGGTCGAAGACCGGGGCGAGCAGGTGGGCGATCGCCGGTTCGCCGACCCGGCCGAGCACGATCGAACCCACGGTGATGCCCAGCTGGGCCCCGGCCAGCATGACCGCCAGGTTCTCCCCGGCCCGGATGACGGTGATCGCGCTGCGCTTGCCCTGCTCGGCCAAGGCTTCCAGGCGGTCGCGCCGGGCCGAGATCAGCGCGAACTCGGCGCCGACGAAGAATGCGTTGGCCGCGATCAGCAGCACCGTGAGAACTAATGCCAGCAGGTCACTCATCAGTCAGCTCCGCGCTATCCGGTGCGGCCATCTTGACCAGGTCGAGCAGGTCCACCCGACGGCCGTCCATCCGGGCCACCCTCGCCTGCCAGCGCGGCTGGTCGTTGACCGGGGCGTCGGGGTCGAAGGCGCGCAACTCCAGTGCGTCGCCCTCGGCCGGGATGCGGCCCAGGGTCTGCATGACCAGACCGCCGATGGTCTCGTAGTCACCCTCGGGGGCGCGGAAGCCGGTCTTGTCGGCGACTTCGTCGATCCGCAGGAGTCCCGAAACCCGGTGTCCGCCGGTGATTCTCACCACCTCTAGATTGAGGGCATCATGTTCGTCCTGGATGTCGCCGACGATCTCCTCGATGAGGTCCTCGACGGTGATCATGCCGGCGATGCCGCCGTATTCGTCGGCGACCAGAGCGGTCTGCAGACCGGTGCGCAGAATCTGCTGCATCAGCGCGTCGCCGTCGAGGGTCGAGGGGACGACGGGCACGGGCTGTGCCAGCCGATCCAGCCGGGTGCCTACCCGGTCGGCATGTGGGATCTTGAAGACCTGCTTGAGGTGGACCACGCCGATGGTCTCGTCGAGATCGCCCCTGGTCACCGGGAACCGGGAATGTCCCGTGGTGCGCACCATCTCCAGCAGGTCGGCGACGGTGTCGTCGGCCTCCAGGGATTCCACCTTCGAGCGCGGGGTCATGAAGTCCTCGGCAGTACGCGCACCGAACTGCAGGGACCGGTCCACCAGGTCGGCGGTGGGCTGATCCAGCGAACCCTGACGGGCCGAGGTGCGCACCAGCGACACCAGTTCCTGCGGCGAGCGGGCCGACCGGAGTTCGTCGGCAGGTTCGATGCCCAGCTTCTTGAGCACCCAGTTGGCGACCCCGTTGGTGATCCGGATCAACGGTGTGAACAGGGCCGAGAACAGCACCTGCGGGCCGGACACCAGCCGGGCGGTCGGCAACGGCACTGCGATCGCGAGGTACTGCGCGACCAACTCACCGAACACCATCGACACCGAGGTGGCGATGAGCAGCGACAGGATCAGGGCGGTGGTCTCCAGCCAGCTGTCTGGCACCCCGCTGGCCGAGAGCAACGGCGCCAGCAGTCGCGCGATCACCGGTTCGGCCAGGTAGCCGGTGATCAGCGTGGTGATCGAGATCCCGACCTGAGCGCCGGAGAGCTGAAAGGACAGCGTGCGGTGCGCCCGCTGGACCATGCGGTCGCGCGGGCCACCGGTTCGCGCGTTGGCGTCGACGGTGCTGCGCTCCAGTGCGGTCAGCGAGAACTCCGCGGCCACGAAGACCGCGGTGCCCAACGTCAGCAGCGCGAAAGCGAGCAGACTCAGGACAACGGAGAGAACGCTCACTCAGTCTCCGTCACAAGCGCGGCCGGGCTTGGCGCCTGCGGCACTGCGGTTCCCTTCGGCTCGGACAATTCGAGCTTCATGGTAGCCCGCGCGGCTCACCAACCGGTCGGCAGCGGGTGACCTTCGGCGAAACCGGCGGCCGACTGCACGCCCAGGACCACCCGTTCGTGCAGTTCGGCCAGCGTGCGCGCCCCGACGTAGGTGCACGTGCTGCGCACCCCGGAGGTGATGTGGTCGATCAGGTCCTCGACCCCGCCGCGGGCCGGGTCCAGCGCCATCCGGGACGTGGAGATGCCCTCCTCGAACAGCGCTTTGCGGGCCCGGTCGAAGCTGCTGTCGCCGGCCGTGCGGGCGGCCACCGCCCGCTTGGAGGCCATGCCGTAGCTCTCCTTGTAGGGCCGGCCGTCGCGGTCGAACAACAGGTCGCCCGGCGACTCGTAGGTGCCGGCGAACCAGGAGCCGATCATCACGTTGGAGGCGCCGGCGGCCAGTGCCAACGCGACGTCACGCGGATGGCGCACACCGCCGTCGGCCCAGACGTGGCCGCCGAGTTCTGTTGCCGCCGAAGCGCATTCGAGTACCGCGGAGAACTGTGGCCGTCCCACGCCGGTCATCATCCGGGTGGTGCACATGGCTCCCGGACCGACGCCCACCTTGACGATCGAGGCGCCTCCGCCGATCAGATCGCGAGTGCCGTCGGCGGAGACGACGTTGCCGGCGGCCAGCGGGATGCCCAGGTCGAGGGCGGCGACGGATTTGATGGCGTCGAGCATCTTTGCCTGGTGGCCGTGCGCGGTGTCGATGACCAGGACGTCGACGCCGGCCTGTGCCAGTGCGCTCGCCTTGGCCGGCACATCGCCGTTGATGCCGACGGCCGCGGCGATTCGCAGCCGTCCCTGGGCGTCGACCGCGGGGGAGTAGATGCCGGCTCGGACTGCACCGGTGCGGGTCAGCACCCCGCCGAGGGAGCCGTCGGCAGCGGTGAGGACCGCTACGCCGATGGGGGCGTGCTCCAGCAGTTCGAACACCTGGCGCGGGTCGGTGTGCAGTGGGGCGGTGACAAAGTCCGTGGTCGCGACGTCACGCACCCGCGCGAAACGGTCCACCCCGCTGGTGGCGGCCTCGGTGACCAACCCGACCGGACGGCCCCCGTCGATCACCACAGCGGCGCCGTGCGCGCGCTTGTGGATCAGCGCAACGGCGTCGGACACCGAGTCCTCCGGCGTCAGTGTCACCGGGGTGTCGGCCACCAGGTCGCGGCTCTTGATGAAATCCACCGTCTGCTCGACAACCTCGATCGGCAGATCCTGGGGCAGGACGACGATGCCCCCGCGACGGGCGACCGTCTCGGCCATCCGGCGCCCCGCGACGGCGGTCATGTTGGCCACCACCACCGGGATCGTTGTGCCGGTCCCGTCCCCGGTCGACAGGTCCACATCGAACCGGGAGGTGACGTCGGATCGGTTGGGGACGACGAAGACGTCGTTGTAGGTCAGGTCGTAGGCGGGACGGTGGCCGTCAAGAAAACGCACCCGATCAGACTAGGGGCCCTGCTCAGTCCAGTTGTACCGACATGGGCGGCACGTTCCAGATCTCGTCGCAGTACTCGGCGATGGCCCGGTCCGAGGAGAACTTGCCACTGCGAGCGGTGTTCAGGATCGACATGTGCGACCAGGTGTCCGGATCGCGCCACGCCGCGCTGACCCGGGCCTGGCAGTCCACGTAGGACCGGTAGTCGGCCAGCACCATAAAAGGATCGTGGTGGACCAGGTTGTCCAGCACCGGTCGCAGCACGTCGGTGTCGCCGTGGGTGAACGTCCCATCGGCGATCAATTCCAGCGCCTCGGCCAGTTCCGAATCCCGTTCGATGCAGGTGGCGGGCCGGTAGCCCTGCGCCCAGAGCGCCTCTACCTCGTCGACGGTCATCCCGAAGAGGAAGAAGTTCTCCGCCCCGGCTTCCTCGCGGATCTCCACATTCGCACCGTCCAGAGTTCCGATGGTGAGGGCGCCGTTGATCATGAACTTCATGTTTCCCGTCCCGGACGCCTCCTTACCGGCGGTGGAGATCTGCTCGGAAAGGTTGGCGGCGGGGTAGATCAGATGAGCGTTCTGGACGTTGAAGTTCGGCAGGAACACCACCTTCATGAACCGGTTGACGTCCGGATCGTTGTTCACCGTCGCCCCGACCGCGGTGATCAGCCGGATCATGCGCTTGGCCATGAAGTAACCCGGTGCGGCCTTGCCGCCGAACAGGAATGCGCGCGGCGCGAACGTCATGCCCGGGTTCTTCTTGAGCCGGTTGTACAGCGTGATGATGTGCAGCGCGTTGAGGTGCTGGCGCTTGTACTCGTGGATCCGCTTGACCTGGATGTCGAACAGCCAGGAGGGGTCGAGTTCGATGCCGGTACTGGAGTGCACGTACTCCGAGAGCCGACGTTTGTTGGCCCGCTTGACTTCTCGCCAGCGCTGACGGAATGCGGGGTCGTCGGCGTAGGCCTCCAGTCGGCGCAACTCGCCGAGGTCGGTCAGCCAGCCGTCGCCGATGGTGTCGTCGAACAACTCCCGCAGACCCGGGTTGGACAGCGCGACGAAGCGGCGCGGCGTCACACCGTTGGTGACGTTGCCGAACCTCTCCGGCCACATCTCGTAAAAGTCCTTCAGCACGCTGGCTTTCAGCAACTCCGAGTGCAGAGCGGCGACGCCGTTGACGGCGTGGCTCCCCACGGTGGCCAGGTGGGCCATCCGCACGCACTTGCCGTCGCCCTCGCCGATGAGCGACATCCGCGCCACCCGGTCCTCGTCGCCGGGGAATCGTGCCCGCACCTCGTCGAGGAAGCGTTCGTTGATCTGGAAGATGATCTCGGCGTGCCGGGGCAGCGATTCGGCGAAGATTTTCAGCGGCCAGGTCTCCAGCGCTTCGGGCAGCAGGGTGTGGTTGGTGTAGCCGAAGGTCGGCACGGTGATCGCCCAGGCTTCATCCCAGCCGAGGTGGTGTTCGTCGATCAGCAGCCGCATCAATTCGGCGACGGCGATCGAGGGGTGGGTGTCGTTGAGCTGGATGGCCCACTTGTCCGGCAGCGCTGACAGCGGCAGCCCCACCCGCTGGAGATGAATGTTCAGGATGTCCTGCAACGAGCAGCTGACGAAGAAGTACTGCTGCTGCAGCCGCAGCCGCTTGCCGACCTCCGGTTCGTCATTGGGGTAGAGGATCTTGGAGACCTTCTCGGCCACGACTTCGTCTTCGACGGCCTTGTAGAAATCCCCGGTGTTGAACGCCGCGAGGGCGAAGGATTCGACCGGGCGGGCGCTCCACAACGTGAGGGTGTTGCAGTTTTTGACGCCGTAGCCCTGGATGGGGGTGTCGTAGGAGACCCCCTTGATCATCTGGTCGGGGATCCAGCGCACCCGTTGGTGGCCGGCCAGATCCTCGCTGTGCTCGGTGGAGCCGCCCCAGTTGACGATGTAGTTGGCGTCGGGCTTGTCGATTTCCCACGGGTTTCCGCTGTCCAGCCAGTTGTCGGTCTTCTCGACCTGCCAGCCGTTCTGGATCTCCTGATCGAAGATGCCGTATTCGTAGCGGATTCCGTACCCGATCGAGGGCCGTTCCAGGGTGGCCATGGAGTCGAGGTAGCACGCCGCCAGACGGCCCAGGCCGCCGTTGCCGAGTCCGGGCTCCTCCTCGCAGGCCAGCACCACGTCGAGGTCCTGTCCGAGTTCGGCCATCGCCTGGCGGGCCTGTTGTTCGATACCGAGATTGAGCAGGTTGTTGCCCAGTTGCGGACCCATCAGAAATTCGGCGGACAGGTAGCAGGTCACCTTGTGCGGCTGATCGAGCCAGTCCTGGGTGGTGGCCATCCAGCGCTGCTGCATGCGGTCGCGGACCGCCAGCGACAGCGCCCGGTAGTAATGCTCGGCGTTCAACGCGGCCTGTGGGCGCGCGATGGAGCACAGCAGATGGTCGCTGACCGCCCGACGCAGCCCGTCAGCGGACAGTGCCGTCCGGCTGGACTCGTGGGGGACACTGGCGTTGGCGTCGACGAGGTCTGTCATGGCGGGAAGTGTGTCACCGGGATGTTTCAACGAGAAGAGTGCAGTTTTGCGATCCGGTGAATTCCGCAGGTCAGAGCCTCAGACCTGCACCTCGCTGTGGTCGCCGCTCCACAGCGTGTGGAATCGGGCGGCCGGGTCGGCGTCGATGCGGCCGTAGGTGTGGGCGCCGAAGAAATCGCGCTGGCCCTGGATCAGCGCCGCGGGCAGGCGTTCCGCGCGAAGTCCGTCGTAGTAGGACAGCGCGGAGGAGAACCCCGGAATCGGGATGCCCAGTTCGGTGGCGGTGACCACGACCCGGCGCCAGCCGTCGATGGCCGATTCGATCGCGCTGCGGAAGTACGGCGCTACGACCAGGCTGGGCAGTGCGGGATCGGCGTCGAACGCGTCTTTGATGCGGTTGAGGAATTTCGCCCGGATGATGCAGCCGCCGCGCCAGATGGTGGCGAGGTCACCCGGGGTGACGCCCCAGTGGTATTCGTCCGAACCGGCCTGGATCTGGTTGAAGCCCTGCGCGTAGGCGATAATCTTCGAGGCATACAGTGCCTGCCGCACGTCTTCGATGAATTGCTTTGCGTCGGTGGGGCGTTCGCCGAGATGACCGGAGGCTAGACCGGTGGCGGCCCGGCGTTGCGGCACCGAACCCGACAGCGCGCGGGCGAACACCGCTTCGGCGATGCCGGTCACCGGGACGCCGAGGTCGAGTGCCGACTTGACGGTCCAGCGGCCGGTGCCCTTCTGTTCGGCCTCGTCGACGATGACGTCCACCAGCGGCTTGCCGGTCTTGGCGTCGACCTGCCGGAGCACCTCGGCGGTGATCTCCACCAGGAAGCTGTCCAGGTCGCCGGAGTTCCATTCGGTGAAGACGTCGGCGATCTGCGACGCGGTCAGGCCCAAGCCGTCGCGCAGCAACTGGTAGGCCTCGGCGATGAGTTGCATGTCGGAGTACTCGATGCCGTTGTGCACCATCTTGACGAAGTGGCCGGCACCGTCCGGGCCGATGTGGGTGCAGCAGGGCACCCCGTCGACGTGTGCGGAGATCTCCTCCAGCATCGGGCCCAGCGACTCATACGATTCGGCCGGGCCGCCCGGCATGATCGAGGGACCGTTGAGGGCGCCTTCCTCGCCGCCGGAGATGCCGGCGCCGACGAAGTGCAGGCCGCGTTCGGCCATCGCCTTCTCCCGGCGGATGGTGTCGGTGTAGAGGGCGTTGCCGCCGTCGATGATGATGTCGCCGGGCTCCATCGCGTCGGCCAGTTCGTTGATCACCGCGTCGGTGGCCTCGCCGGCCTTGACCATGATGAGCACCCGACGCGGCTTCTCCAATGCGTCCAGGAACTCCGCGATGCTCTCCGAGCGGACGAACTTGCCCACCGAACCGTGCTCGGCCAGCAGCGCATCGGTCTTGGCCACCGTTCGGTTGTGCAGGGCGACGGTGTAACCGTGCCGGGCGAAGTTCCGCGCGATGTTGGAACCCATCACCGCCAGCCCGGTGACTCCGATTTGCGCGGTCGCCTTCTGCGTCGAACTCATGTATCGCCTTTCGGTCGGATGGAATAGATGTCCAGGTCTAGAACGTGGTCCAGAGATGACGGAGGTCGGTCAGCCACGGCAGTGCGACAGCGACCGTCGGGACGACCAGGATCGCGGCCGCGGCGAGGTAGGCCGACGACGACAGCAGCCGGCTGTTCGGCGGACCCGAGAGCCGGCGCACCCGGACCACGATGCTCAGCCCGCCGGCGGCCAGCGCCCCTGCAGGGGTTGGGCCACAGGCGCAGGTCACCAGGGCGCGCGCCAGCGGGCGCCGGCCACCGCCGCGAACCGCGGCGTCGTCGGCGAGCAGTTCGACGAGCAGACGCACCGCGCTCAACGCACTGCCGGAGCGGACGAACCGCGGGAACGCGGTGTGCACCGCGGTGAACGCCTCCAGCACCAGGTCGTGCCGGGCGCGCAGGTGCGCCCGCTCGTGGCGCAGAATGGCAGCCAGTTCCGGGTCGGTCAGAGCGGACAAGGTGCCCCGGCTGAGCACGACGCGGCTGCGCACACCCGGCAGGCAGTACGCCAGCGGCTCGGCCACGTCCAGCACCCGGACCCCGCCGAGTTCGCGCGCACCCAGCAGATCGACCACCGTCCGGTGGTGCGCACGGCGACGACGGGTGCCGATCCCCACCTGCACCACAGCGATCATCAGGCGGGCGCCGATCACCAGGGTCACCCCGAATACCAGAACCGCGCTGATCCACATCGGGGCGCCCAGCGCCGCGAATTCGTCCGGGCCAGGGGAGAACAGCCGCGCCGCGAGGGCCAGACCGGCGCTGAACGCCGACAGCACGGCAGCCAGCGCGATCGATTGCCACAGCACCACGGCGGCCCGGGGCGCACGCGTCGGCCACGCGGCCCGCGCCAGCAGGGCCGGAACCGGCCCCACCAACGCCAGCGCGAGGAAGGTGAACACCAGGGCCGACACGCCTGACAGTCTCCCCCAGGGGTGGGCCGCCCGCCAGCAGATCCGGGTGATTTTTCCCCGGCCGGGCTCAGCGGTGCTTAGTCTCCAAGTCCGCAAGCGCCCGGCGCAGCGCGTCGGCCTCGTCGGCGCCCACGCGTTCGACGAAGTGGACCAGCGCCGCGTGCCGGTCTCCGGAGTCGTGGGCCTGCGACAGCGCGTCGACCATCAGGCCGGCAACGAGTTCGTCCCGACCGTGTGTGGGGGCGTACCGGTGGGCGCGGTCGTCACGGATCTGCTTGACCAGGTTCTTGCGGGCCAGCCGTTGCAGGACGGTCATCACGGTCGTGTAGGCCAACTCGCGGCGCTCGCACAGGGCCTCGTGGACCTGACGCACCGTCTGAGATTCCCCGGCCCCCCAGAGATGGTCCATGACCGCGCGCTCAAGATCCCCGAGGCCGGTCAGTTTGGCCATGTCCCCACCTTCATATCTGTCCAGGCTACCCCGGTACTACCGAACGTCGTACCCCCCTGTTCACCGATCAACTCAGTGGGGAAACAAAAAGTTCCGCAGGCGTCAAAGATTCCACCCGCGGGCGCGGCGGCGCGTCCGGCGGTGTAGACACTGAATCCGTGGCCGACTCCGCACCGCCCGAACTCTCCGCCCCCTTCGACGCCGAGATCGGGCTGGTTTACACCGAGGTGACGACGGACGGAGTGAAGGCGGAACTGACTGTGAAGCCGACCCTGCGACAGCCGATGGGCATCGTGCACGGCGGCGTCTGGTGTTCGGTTGTCGAGTCGCTGGCCAGCGTCTCGGCCTACGTCTGGCTGTCGGCCAACGGAGGCGGCAACGTCGTCGGGGTCAACAACAACACCGACTTCCTGCGCGCGGTCACCGAGGGCACGGTGTATGCGGCCTCCGAACCGGTGCACCGGGGCCGGCGCCAGCAACTGTGGCTGGTGACCATCCGCGACGAGGGTGACCGGGTGATCGCCCGCGGTCACGTGCGGCTGCAGAACCTGGAACTGGTTTCCTAGTCCGGTCTAGCGGACAATCCGGTCTAGCGCGGGTGGCCGGCCAGCTGCAGGGTCAACCGCGCACCGCCGAGCGGACCTTTGTCCAATTCCGCTGTGCCACCGTGCAATTCGGCCTGCTGCGCGACCAGCGCCAGCCCCAGTCCGGAACCCGAGTGCGAGGCCGTCGACCCGCGGGAGAACCGTTCGAACACTGCCGCGCGTTCGGATTCGGGCACACCTCGGCCGTTGTCGTCGACAGTGATCTGCACGAGTCCGCGCAGGCTGCTCACCGCCAGGCGCACCTCGGTGGCACCGCCGTGCCGCACCGCGTTGGCGATCGCGTTGTCGATCACCAACCGCAGACCCACCGGCATGCCGACCATCAGGACCGCAGGGGAGGGCACCAGCCCGACGCGCAACTGCGGGTAGACGCGTTCGGCGTCGTGCGCGGCCCGGTCGAGCAGTTCGGTGATGTCAAATGGGACGAAGTCGTCGGCCGTCGTCAGTTGGCCCTGCGCCAGCCGCTCCAGCGCGGTGAGCGTCGCCTCGATCCGGCTCTGGGTGCGCATGGTGTCGCCGATGACCTCGTCGCGCTGCTCCGCGCCCAGATCGAGGGTCGAAAGGACTTCGAGGTTGGTGCGCATCGCGGTCAATGGGGTGCGCAGTTCGTGCGACGCGACCGCGGCGAAGTCCCGCGCCGCCTCCAGGGCGGCCCGGGTTTTGGCCTGTTCGTCGCCGATGCGGGCGAGCATGCCCTCGACGGCCTCGCCGATCTCGACCGCCTCGCTGACCCCGCGGACCTGGACCTCCTCGGGCTTGGACTGGGCATTGATGGCCCTGGCCTGCTGGGCCAGCAGCCGGAAGGGGTCGATCATGATCAATGAGAAGAACCAACCGACCACGACGGTGCCGACGATGACGCCGCCGCAGATTCCCAGCACCCGCCAGTGCAGTTCGGCGATTCGCCGCTGGGTCTCGGCCACCGGAGCGCCGAGTGCGATCGAGGCGCCGGCCACCGAGAAGGTGCGCACCCGGTACTCGACCCCGTTGATGGTGGTGTTGGCGTAGCCGTCGGCGAGTTTGGGCAGCACGATGTCGGTGGGAACCGACGTGGTGACTTCGTCGGGACCAACCCGAACCGTCCGCACCAGATTGCCGTCGGGACTCGACGACCCGGGCGCCGGCGCGCTCGTCAGCAGGGTGCTGAAGTCACCGAGGCTGCTGACCGAATCAAGGCGCCGGTCCAACTGGCTGTACTGGTCGTTGGTCACACCGAGCCACACCCAGGTCCCCAACGTGAGTACCAAGATCACCACCGAAAGCGCCGCCGTGATGACGATCGTGCGCAGCGAAAGCATCCGGGTCGGCAGGCGCCGCAGCAGACGGTAGACGACGTCCTTGGGCCTCACCATCGCAGCGACCGGTCGGGCACGCACACGCGGCCGCGCCCCGGCTAGAGGCTGTCGGCCAGGATCAGCCCGCGCTGGGGCAGATTGCAGCGGGAGCGGAAGTCGCGGGACGGCTGCCGGATGGCCTCCAGATCAGCGCGAACGTCGGGGTTGGCGTTGAGGTAGGCCTCAGTCTGGTCGCGGACCGCCTGCTTGGGCTGGCCCTGCAGGCCGGTGAAGAAAGTGTTCACATCGGGATGGGTGTACAGGTAGCTCGCCATCGCCGCGGAGACACCCGACATGACGCCGGTCATGTCGGCGGACGTGCATCCGGGAGGAAGGTCGTCGGCCTGGGCCAGGCCAATCGGGCCGAAGCCCTGGGCCAGGTCTAACGAGCCGAAGCCCTGGGCCAGAGCCGCGGAGCCGACGATCATGGCCCCGGCGCCGAGCGCAGCGAGCGCCGCACGAACTGTCGATCGACGTGCCGCTGTCATGGTGTCCCCTTGCCTCGAACTGCTCGAAGGTGCTCGATCGCCATGCTATTTGAGCCGGGCGATGGTCAAAGCGGGGACCCGCCCCGCGACGTCAGGACGCGGCGATCTGGGGTTCCTCGACGCTCTCGACAATCTCCTCAAGTTGCTCGATTCTGGTACGAGCGTACGCCTGCTGCTCGGTGATGGTGAGCTGACCGCGCTGGCTGCCGATGAACGTGCCGATCCACGACAGCGCCGTGGTCAGCCGGGCGCGGAAGCCCACGAGGTAGATCAGGTGCAGGAACAACCACGACAGCCAGCCGATGAACCCGCCGAACTCAAGTTTTCCGACCTGGACCACGGCCGAATACCGCGACACCGTGGCCATGGAGCCCTTGTCGAAGTACTTGAACGGCTCCCGGAACGCGGGGTTCGCTCCCTTCAATTCGGCATTGATCAGCTTCGCGGCGTAGCGAGCACCCTGGATGGCGCCTTGCGCCTGTCCGGGTACGCCCTCGACGAAGGCCAGGTCGCCGACGACGAAGACCTCCGGATGGCCGGGCAGGGTCAGATCGGGCAGCACCTTGACCCGGCCGGCCCGGTCCACCTCGGCGCCGGCCTGGTCGGCGACCATCTTGCCCAGTGGGCTGGCCGCCACACCCGCCGACCACACCTTGGTCTGGCACTCGATGCGCGCTTCAGTTCCGTCGCCGTGCTTGACGTTGATCCCGTTGCGGTCGACGTTGGTGACCATCGCCCCGAGTTGGATCTCCACACCGAGCTTTTCCAGCCGGGCGGCGGCCTGGAGGCCCAGTTTCTTGCCCATCGGCGGCAGCACGGCTGGCGCGGCGTCGAGCAGGATCACCCGAGCCTTGGTGGAGTCGATGTGCCGGAACGCGCCTTTGAGGGTGTGGTCGGCCAATTCCGCGATCTGCCCGGCCATTTCGACGCCGGTCGGGCCGGCACCGACCACCACGAAGGTCAATAGTTTGGCCCGGCGCTCCGGATCGCTGGAGCGTTCGGCCTGCTCGAAGGCGCCCAGGATGCGGCCACGCAACTCCAGGGCGTCGTCGATGGTCTTCATACCCGGAGCCCACTCGGCGAACTGGTCGTTGCCGAAGTAGGACTGGCCCGCCCCGGCAGCCACGATCAGCGAGTCGTAAGGCGTGCGATAGCTGTGGCCTAACAGCACTGAGTCGACGGTCTTGTTGGTCAGGTCGATCTCGGTCACCTCGCCGAGCAGCACCTGGCAGTTCTTCTGCTTGCGCAGGATCACCCGGGTCAACGGGGCGATCTCGCCCTCGGAGATGATGCCGGTCGCCACCTGGTAGAGCAGCGGCTGGAACAGGTGGTGGGTCGTCTTGGCGATCATCTTGATGTCGACGTCCGCTCGCTTGAGCTTCTTGGCGGCATTGAGGCCACCGAAGCCCGAGCCGATGATCACGATCTTGTGCTTATCCGACGGAGTAGCGCCGGGATGAGTCATCTTCGCTCCTGAGTTAGCCCACGACAGTGAGGTCTACCTTAGCCAACCTCTACGCGGTGTCGCGCGACATCAGCGTCCAACGACAGGGCGCAGTGCAGCGCCGACGGCGGCGATCGACCCGGGCACGTAAGACGGCATATTCACAATCACCCCGTCGATGCCGACGTCCACAACTCTGCGCTGGATCGTCTCCGCGATCCGATCGGGAGTCCCGACAACCATCCGGCCGCGCAGCGCTTCGGGCAGGGTGTCCTCGCTGACCTTGGGATCGGGGATCGCGGTCAGCAGCACGCTGGTCTCCAGCGTCGCTGGATCGCGGTCGGCTTCGGCGCAGCGACGGAGCAGGGCGTCGACCTTGCCCGGCAGTTCGTCGAACGCGGCGATCAAGTTGAGATGGTCGAAATACCGGGCGGCCAGGCCGAACGTCTTTTTCTCCCCGCGGCCGCCGATCATCAACGGGATGTGATCGCGCATGCGCGGCACCGCGAAGGCGCCCTCGGTGCGGTAGTACTTGCCCTGGAAGGTGACCGGCCTGCCGGTAATCATCGGAATCAGGATCTGCAGTGCCTCCTTGAGTTTGGCGAACCGCTCGGTGAACGTTCCGAATTCGTAGCCGAGCTGGGTGTGCTCGAGCTCGAACCAGCCGGTCCCGATGCCGAGCACCGCCCGTCCCTGGCTGACGACGTCGAGTGTGGTGATGATCTTGGCCAGCAGGGTCGGATTTCGGTAGGTGTTGCCGGTGACCAGGGTGCCCAGCTGAACGTTCTCGGTGGCCGTGGCAAGGGCGCCGAGGGCGGTGTAGGCCTCCAGCATGGGCTGCTCGGGGGTGCCGAGCATCGGCAGTTGGTAGAAGTGGTCCATCACGAAGACGGCGTCGAACCCGGCGGCGTCAGCCTCCCGAGCCTGGGCGATCACGGTCGGGAACAGTTCGGAGACCGGGGTGCCGTAGGAGAAATTCGGGATCTGCAGAGCCATTCGGATCGTCACGATCCGACAGTAACCAGTTCAGCGGTAGGAGACGGCGGCTCCCCGGCCGACGTGCAGGGTCTGGCCGGTGATGTGCCGCGCGGCCGGCGTCGCCAGAAACACTGCGAGACGGGCGATTTCAGCCGCAGCCGACGGCGGATGGGCGTTGAGACCTTCGTACCCAGGTTGGACGGGCCGCCCGGATGCCACCGCGTTGATGGTGATTCCCCGAGCGCCGAAGTGGTCGGCCTGCGCGGCGGTCCAGGTGGACAACGCCGCTTTGGCCGCCAGGTCCGGCCCGGATTCGGCGCCGGCTCCGACCGGCATTACCGACACGATGGACCCGCCGGAGCACAGGTGATCACTGACGGCCTGCACTGTGAGCACCGCGGAGACGACGGTGCGGTCGAACGCCGAGCGCCACACCACCGCGGTATCGGTCAGGGTGAACGCCCGCGGGTCCCCGCCGATCCACTCCGGTACCGAGACGGCGACGACGACGACGGCGTCGAGGTCGTACGGGAAGCCGGCCCGGGCATGCGCCAGACTCGCCGGGTCAGCAGTGTCGCAGACGACGGCGTCGGCCTGCAGGTCCCGGGCGACGACGTCCAGTGCGTCGGCGTCCGCACCCACCAGCACCACGCGATCGCCGGCGCGGTGGAACTGTTCAGCGACGACGCGCCCGAGTTCCGTGTCGGCGCCGGTCACCAACACGTCCATCGAAACCTCTCCCAAAAAAGACTTTCAGCCGGAACGCTACTCGACGGGGTCAATGGGATGACGCATCCTAGGGTGAGCGGATGAGGCTGTCCGCCGCAGCGCTGCCCAGGTGGGTGTACCTGCCGGCCGGCGCCGGGGCGCTTTTCGTCGTCCTGCCGTTGGGGGCCATGGCTGTTCAGGTCGACTGGACCCGGTTCGGGGCGCTGGTGGGCAGCCCGCCGTCGCGAACGGCGCTGCTGCTCAGTCTGCGCACCGCGACGATGAGCACGCTGCTGTGCCTGCTTCTCGGCGTTCCGCTGGCTTTGGTTCTCGCCCGCCACGGCGGGCGGCTGACGCGCCTCGTGCGTCCGCTGATCCTGCTGCCGTTGGTGCTTCCGCCGGTCGTCGGCGGGCTCGCCCTGCTCTACGTCTTCGGCCGGCTGGGCCTGCTTGGGCATTACCTCCAGGCCTGCGGGGTGCGACTGGCGTTCACCACGACGGCGGTGGTGTTGGCGCAGACGTTCGTCTCGCTGCCGTTCCTGGTCTTCGCCCTGGAGGGCGCCGCCCGTACTGCTGGGCGTCGGTACGACGTGGTGGCCGCGACTCTGGGGGCACGGCCCGCCGTGGTGTTCTGGCGGGTGACCCTGCCACTGCTGGCACCCGGCCTGCTATCCGGTGCGGTGCTGGCGTTCGCGCGCGCGCTTGGGGAGTTCGGCGCCACCCTGACCTTCGCCGGGTCGCGGCCGGGGGTGACGCGAACCCTCCCGCTGGAGATCTATCTGCAGCGGGAGGCCGATCCGGACGCGGCGGTGGTGCTGTCGATGCTGCTGATCGCAGTGGCCGCGGCCGTCGTCGTGGCGCTGGGCGCGCGGCGCATCGCCGGCTGGAGCGCCCCAACGGGTTCCGATGGCTGATCTCTACGTTGCCGCCGCCGTCAGTGGACGCGGAGTGGATGTGTCGTTCACCGTGCTTGCTGGCGAGGTGCTGGCGCTGCTGGGCCCCAACGGCGCCGGGAAGTCGACGACGGCGGCAGTTGTCGCGGGACTGGTGTGGGGCGATCCGGCGACGGTCCGAGTGGGTGAGCGGACGTTGACCGACACCGCCCGCGGAGTCTTCGTGCCGGTTCATGATCGCCGGGTGGGTCTGCTGTCGCAGGATCCGCTCCTGTTTCCGCATATGACGGCGCTGGGCAACGTGCTGTTCGGGGCCGGCCGTGGGGCGGCGGGGCGGCAGCGGGCATTGGGCTGGCTGGAGCGGGTGGGCGCGGCCGAACTGTCCGGCCGCCGGCCGGGGGAGTTGTCGGGAGGTGAGGCCCAGCGGGTTGCGCTGGCCCGGGCGCTGGCGGCCGACCCGGATGTGCTGGTCCTCGACGAGCCGCTGGCCGGCCTGGATGTCACCGCGGCGGCGGCGACGCGGGCTCAATTGCGCTCGGTGTTATCCCGTGACGGCCGCGCGGTGTTGCTGATCACCCACGACCTGCTGGACGTTCTCGGCCTGGCGGACCGGGTCGCGGTGATCGAGGACGGCCGCATCGCCGAGATCGGTGCGGTCGCCGACGTGCTGGCCGCTCCGCGAAGCCGGTTCGGAGCGCGCATCGCGGGGGTGAATGCCGTGGCCGGTGTGGCCGACGGTCCCGGTGTGCTGCGTGCCGGCGGGCACACCTGGTACGGCCAAGCCGCCGAGCCGCTGGAGACGGGCGCCGATGCGGTCGCCGTGTTCGCCCCGGCGTCGGTCGCCGTCTACCGCGAGAGGCCCCACGGCAGCCCGCGCAACAGTGTCTTCGTGCAGATCACCGCCTTGGAGATGGTGGGCGGTGTGGTCCGGGTACGCAGCTCCGCCGTGGCCGACCAGACGGCTGGAATTGCGGCGGACGTCACCCCCGAGGCGGTCGCCGATCTCCGGCTCGGTGTCGCCGACCGGGTGTGGTTCTCGGTGAAAGCGCAGGAGATCGCCATCCACGGGACAAGCCGCACCGGTCGTTGAGTCCGCGGGCAGTCCGATCCCGACACAGCGACCACGGAACTTGCGTCACGGAGGTAACACGGTAGGTTTTTCGCCATGACGCAGTCGGACCCGACTCCACGCCCGCGCGTGCTGACCGCATTGGCCGCCGCCGCTCTCGCCGGCGCCACCGCCGTCACCATCGCCCTGCCGACGAAGGCCACGGCCGATCCGGTGCCACCGCCGCCTCCTGCGCCGAGCACCGTCGCCCCGGCACCCGCCGCCCCGGCGCCGCCGCCGGCCGATCCGAACGCGCCTCCGGCACCTCCGGCATCGCCCGCACCTGCTCCAGCTGCGGCTCCCGCGTCTCCGGCACCTCCGCCGCCTCCCGCTGATCCGAACGCCCCGCCGCCCCCGGCGTCGCCGGCACCGCCGCCGCCACCGGCGGACCCCAATGCGCCTCCGCCGCCGCCGGCGGACCCCAATGCGCCTCCGCCGCCGGGACCCGCCCCGGGTCCGGCTGACCCGAACGCGCCGGCGCCGGCGCCCGCCGCCGATCCGGCCCGTATCGAGAACGCTGCAGGTGGCTTCAGCTACGTGCTGCCGGCCGGCTGGGAGGTCGCCGACGCGTCCCGGCTGAGCTACGGCCAGGCGCTGCTGCTCAAGCCGACCGGACCGGCGCCATTGCCCGGGCAGCAGGCCACCACCGCCAACGACACCAGCATCCTGCTCGGCCGGCTGGATATGAAGCTGTTCGCCGGGGCCGAGCAGGACAACACCAAGGCCGCGGTCCGCCTCGCCTCCGACATGGGCGAGTTCTTCATGCCGTTCCCCGGTACCCGCATCAACCAGGCGACCACGCCACTGCAGGCCGGCGACATGCCCGGTTACGCCGCGTCCTACGACGTGAAGTTCACCGACGCCGCCAAGCCGAACGGGCAGATCTGGGCCGGTGTGGTGGGCGACGGCGCGGCGCGTAGCGCCGGCCGCTGGTTCGTCGTGTGGTTGGGAACCTCTAAGGACTCGATCGACGTCGCCGCCGCCAAGAACCTGGCCAACTCCATCCGCCCGTTCACCCCGCCGCCGCCTCCGGCGGCTCCGCCTGCGGACCCGAACGCGCCAGCTGCGCCACAGGGGCCGTCGGGCTCGGCACCGGGCGCTGCGGCGGTCGGGGTGCCGGTTCCGGTGACGACACCGGTGCCGGGGATGACTCCGGGTACCTGAGCGTCGCGCACGCCATTATTTGTGCCCGATTCAACGGGCGGTTTGTTATCCGTCGGCGGTACTTTCGTGGGACAGGCCGGAGTCGAGCCGGCCGCTGAACCAAGGAGTTCCGGTATGAACATCGTGGCTGCTACTGAGTTTCTCGCCCGGTCGTCGACGACGACCAGCGTCGGCTGGATCGGATACATCATCATCGGCGCGCTGGCCGGCTGGATCGCCGGCAAGATCGTCCGCGGCAGCGGCGACGGTTTGCTGATGAACATCGTGATCGGCGTGATCGGCGCCCTGATCGGCGGTTTCCTGCTCAGTTTCTTCGTGAACACCGCTGGTGGCGGCTTCTTCTTCACGCTGTTCACCGCGGTCCTGGGAGCGTGCATCCTGCTGTGGGTGGTCGGCAAAGTCCGCAGCCGCTCCTAACCCGGATCGGCTTTTCACACCATCGTTCAGCGCCGGCCCCGGGCGGGGTCGGCGCTGAACGCTGTCTGATGAGGGCCACGATGGACTCATGACCACCACAATGCGGGCCTGGCGGGTGCGCCGCCCGGGTCCCATGCACAGCCACCCACTGGATCTGGACACCGATGTCCCGATGCCGGAGCCGTCGGCCGGTGAACTGCTGGTCGCAGTCCTGGCCTGCGGGGTGTGCCGCACGGATCTGCATGTCGCCGAGGGGGATCTCGCGGTGCACCGCCCCGGGGTGACGCCGGGGCACGAGGTCGTCGGCGAGGTGGTGGCGCTGGGTCCCGGCGCCGAGGGTTTCTCGGTGGGCGACCGGGTCGGCATCGCGTGGCTGCGCCACACCTGTGGCCGTTGCCGGTTCTGCCTGCGCGGCGACGAGAACCTGTGCCCGGAGTCCCGCTACACCGGCTGGGACGCCGACGGCGGCTACGCCGACTTCGCCACCGTTCCCGCCGATTTCGCCCACCGGTTGCCGCCGGGCTACTCCGACAGCGAGCTGGCCCCGCTGCTGTGCGCCGGCATCATCGGCTACCGCTCACTGCTGCGGGCGGACCTTCCTCCGGGCGGGCGGCTGGGGTTGTATGGCTTCGGCGGTAGCGCTCACATCACCGCGCAGGTGGCGCTGGCTCAGGGCGCCGAAGTGCATGTGATGACCCGAGGGGCGGACGCCCGCGAACTGGCGCGTGCCCTCGGCGCGGCCTCCGCTCAAGGCGCGGCCGACCCGCCGCCGGTGAAACTCGACGCCGCGATCCTGTTCGCCCCGGTCGGGGATCTGGTGCTGCCGGCGTGTGAGGCGTTGGACCGGGGCGGCACGCTGGCCATCGCGGGCATCCACCTCAGCGACATCCCGGCGCTCAACTACCAGCGCCACTTGTTTCAGGAGCGGCAGATCCGGTCGGTCACCTCCAACACCCGGGCAGACGCCCGGGATTTCCTGGACTTCGCCGGTCGGCACCGGATTGCGGTGACGACGCCGCAGTATCCGTTGGACCAGGCCGAGCGCGCGCTGACCGACCTCGTCGACGGCAGGATCGCCGGGGCGGCCGTGCTGCTCGTTTAGCTGGAGAGGTGCCAGACCAGGGCTGCCGCCAGGGCGCCCACACCGTTGAGTGACCAGTGCAGCGCGATGGGGGCGATCAGGCTTCCGCTGCGCCGGCGCAGCCAGGTGAAGACGAACCCGGCGGCTGCGGTGGCAAGTACCGCACCGACGACACCGGCGATCATGCCGACGACCCCGCCGCCCAGCACCCGGGTGAAGCCGACGTTGCCGGCGGTCAGGCCCAGCGAGCTGGCGATGTGCCACAGCCCGAAAAGCATCGAACCGGCGGCGGCGACACCGCGGAAGCCCCAAGCCCGGTCGAGTGCGCCGTGCAGGACGCCCCGGAATGCCAGTTCCTCGGGGATGACCGTCTGCAGCGGGATGATAACCATGGAAGCCAGCACCGCTCCGGACAGCGTGGCGTAGCGGTCGTTGAGGAACATCGGCCGGGTCCAGGGCAGCAGCGCACCGACCGCGATGACCGCGGACACCAGGGCGATCGCCGCGACGGCATACCGCGCACCGGACCTCCAGTGGTCCCGGCCCAGGCCGAGCTCCGCCCAGCCCAATCCGCGGGCACGCACAAGCATCAGCAACCCGACCGCCGCAGCCGGCACCATCATGATGCTGGCCCAGGGCGACGAGAAGTGCGCGACCACGTTGGTGATCGCCAGCGCCACGACGACGATTCCGATATCGACGTGGACCCGCAAATGATGCAGCGCCGCCAGTTGTGCCACCGCGGGGTGAGGATGGGTCGCGACGGCGCTGTTGTCAGACATGGTCTCCCCATCTTACCTGCGAGAATGGCACTTGCCGATGTCGTGTAGCCCACGTGACGACCGGGAACAAAAGCGCTGACGGGCAACGAAAGAGGACGACGGCTTGGGGTGCCGGGGTGGTTGTCGCTGCCGGATCCGCACGGCCTGTTCAACGCCAGCCATGAGGGCAACCCCCGGCGCGCCGTCGACATCCGGGAGGGCGAGAGCCTCGACGAGGCGGCCCTGGGCGACTCATCCGCGCAGCGGTGAGCGCAAACAGGTCCAAAGCCACCCGATAAGCTCGGCGCCGGTACGACGGAAGGCGCGGGCGTTGAGCGAGAACGAGCCACTGCTGGCGGGGATGCGGGTGCTGGACCTCTGCGACGGCGACGCCGACGCGGTCACCCGGTTGCTGGCCGATCTCGGCGCCGAGGTGCTCAAGGTCGAGCGGCCCGGCGGCAATGCCGCCCGCACACAGCCGCCCACGCTCGACGGCGTCAGCATTCCCTTCGCCCTGCACAACGCCAACAAGCGCGCCACCGTGCTCGACCCGGCCGTGGGGGGGGACCGGCAGGGGTTGGTCGATCTGGCCGCGTCGGCCGACGTCGTCGTCGACAGCGGGCAGCCGGGACGGGCGTTCGCCTACGGCACCTCCTGCGAGGAACTCGCGGACCGCTTCTCGCATCTGGTCACCATGGACGTCACCGACTTCGGCAGCACCGGACCGTACGCCTCGTGGCGGGCGACCGACCCGGTGCTCTACGCCATGTGCACCGCGCTGTCGCGGTCCGGGCCGGCCGTCGGCATCCCGGTCCTGCCGCCGGACGGCATCGCGTCGGCGACGGCGGCGGTTCAGGCCGCGTGGGCGCTACTGGTGGCGTACGTCAACCGGTTGCGTTGCGGCGCAGGTGATTACATCGACTTTTCCCGGTTCGACGCGGTCGTGACAGCTCTGGATCCGCCCTTCGGGACGCAGGGGCAGGCCGCCACGGCGCGCAAGGCCGGTGAGCGCTGGCGCGGCCGGCCCCGCAACCAGGACCTCTACCCGATCTTCGCCTGCCGGGACGGTTTCGTCCGGATCTGCGTGATGTCGCCGCGCCAGTGGCGCGGCATGCGGGCCTGGCTGGGCGAACCCGAGCATTTCCAGGATCCGCGGTTCGACACCCTGGGCGCCCGCGCCCAGGCTTTCGGCGAACTCGGCGCCCTGATCGGCGCGATGTTCGCCGACCGCACCCGCGACGAACTGGTGGCCGAGGGGCAGAGCTACGGAGTGCCCATCGCCGCCGTGTTGACACCGTCGGAGGCGCTGCACTCCGATCACCTGGTGGCGGTAGGGGCGCTGACCGACACCGAGCTCGCGCCGGGGGTCTCCGCGCGCGTCCCGGTCGGCTATTGGTCGGTGAACGGCGGCCGGGCCGGCTTCCGAAGCCCCGCACCGTCCATCGGCGTTGATGAGACCCTCTGGCGCACAGCCCGATTCGATCCCGAACCCGTCGGTCCGGTCGGCGCTCTGCCGCTGACGGGAATCCGCGTCGTCGACCTCGGGATCATCGTGGCCGGAGGTGAGTTGAGCCGGCTGTTCGGCGACGTCGGTGCCGAGGTGCTCAAGATCGAGAGTGCGGCCTACCCCGACGGCCTGCGGCAGAAGCGCGAGCATCAGGCGATCGGGGATTCCTTCGCCCGCGCCCACCGCAACCACCTCGGGGTCGGATTGGATCTGCGCAGCCCCGACGGTGCCGAGGTGTTCGCCGAACTGGTCGCGCGTTCGGACGCGGTGTTCGCGAACTTTAAGCCGGGAACCCTTCCCGCGCTGGGCTTCTCCTACGACCGGCTGCGTGCGTTGAACCCCGGGATCGTGCTGGCGGAGAGCAGCGCCTTCGGCGACGAGGGTCCGTGGAGCACCCGGATGGGTTACGGCCCGCTGGTGCGCGCCGCGACCGGCGTCACCAGCCTGTGGGCCTCCGATGTGCCCAATCCCGCGGCGCGCCATCCATTCTACGACGCCACGACGATCTTTCCCGACCATGTGGTCGGCCGGATTACCGCCATCGGCGCACTGGCCGCGCTGGTGCGCCGTCAGCGGACCGGCAGCGGAGCGCGGATCCACGTCTCGCAGGCCGAATCGGGGATCAACCAACTCGACACCCGGTTCGTCATGCTCGCTGCCGAAGCTGCGGGCCCCGGCGCGGCCGCGCAGGTCGTGCACGACGCGGCTGAGCATCTGGTGCTGGCCTGCGACGGCGACGACGAGTGGTGTGTGGTGTCGATCGGCTCCGATGCCGACCGGCGGGTGGTCGCCGTAGTGACCGAAGGTATGACGCTGGCGGACTGGGCGGCGCAGCACACCCCGCAGGAGGTGGCCGAGCGGCTGCAGTCCGCGGGGGTGGCGGCGGGGCCGATGTACCGGCCCGATGAGGTCTACGACCACCCGCAGTTGCGCCTGCGAAACGTGCTGACCGACATGACTCACCCACTGTTCGACGTTCCGCTGCCCGCCGAGACGGGCCCGGCCCGGTTCCGCAACATCCCGCCGTCCCCACAGCGCCCCGCGCCGCTGCCTGGCGCAGACACCCGCCAGGTCTGCCGCGATGTGCTGGGGATGACTGATCAGCGGACGCAGGAGTTGATCGACGCAGGAGTGATGTTCGCCGCGCAGGATCGAGAAGGAGTGCCCCTATGACACCGACGAAGGCGACACCCACGAAGCCGACCCCGACGAAGCCGCAGTTGTTCATCGACGGCGAATTCCTGGTCGCCGACAAGGCCGAACCGGTGTTGGAAGCTGCCACCGGTGAACTGCTGGGTGACGGAGCCAGCGCCACCGAAGCCGATATCGACGCGGCGGTGGCCGCCGCGCGGGCGGCGCTGCCGGAGTGGCGGTCGTCCTCGCCGGATCACCGGGCCAAGCTGCTGACCGCGTTCGCCGCCGCGCTGCATCAGCGCGCCGCAAGCACCAACGAATTGGTCAGCCGCGAGAACGGTATGCCGATGCGGTTGTCCCGCAGCGCAAACGGGCTGTTCCCGGCCGCGCTGCTCGGCTACTACGCCAAGCTGATCACCGAGACGCCGATCGAGGAGATCCGGCCGAGCCTGACCGGGCACACCATCGTGCGCCGCGAGCCGGTCGGTGTGGTCGCCGCGATCGTGCCGTGGAACTATCCGCAGGCGCTGGCCGCGTTCAAACTCGCCCCGGCGCTGGCCGCGGGATGCACCGTCGTGCTGAAGGCGTCGCCCGAAACCGCCTTGGATGCTTTGGTTTTCGCCGAGGCCGCCGCTGAGGCGGGGCTGCCGGCGGGTGTGCTGAACGTGGTGCCCGGCGGCTCGCAGGCCGGGGCGCACCTGGTGTCGCATCCCGGTGTGGACAAGGTGAGCTTCACCGGCTCCACCGCGACCGGCCGGATCATCGGCGAGATTTGCGGACGGCTGCTACGCCCGGTGACCCTGGAATTGGGCGGCAAATCGGCCGCGATCATCCTCGATGACGCCGATCTGGATGCCACGGTGAAGGGCCTGAAGTCTGTGTCGTTGATCAACAACGGCCAGACGTGTTTTTTGGGGTCGCGGATCCTCGCCCCGCGGTCGCGCTACGGCGAGGTGGTCGATGCGCTGGCCGAACTGGTCGGCGGGCTGAACGTCGGCAACCCGCTCGACATGGCGACCGACATCGGCCCGGTGGTCAGCGCCCGCCAACGCGATCGGGTGCTGGGCTACATCGCCGAGGGCAAGAGCAGCGGCGCGAGACTCGTTGTGGGCGGCGATGTTCCGGACGACCAGCCGCGCGGCTGGTTCGTCGAACCGACCGTCTTCGCCGACGTCGACAACTCCGCGCGGATCGCTCAGGAGGAGATCTTCGGTCCGGTGCTGGCCGTCATTCCCTACGGCAGCGACGAGCAGGCGATCGCTCTGGCCAACGACAGTGAATTCGGTTTGGCCGGGACGGTGTGGTCCACCGACGTCGACCGGGCCACCGAAGTGGCGCGCGAGATCCGGACCGGAACCGTCGGCATCAACGATTACCAGTTGGACATGAACGCGCCCTTCGGCGGCGTCAAGGCGAGCGGGATCGGCCGGGAACTGGGGCCGGAGGGGCTCGACGAATTCTTTCAACTGAAGTCGATGTACCGCCTCGGTTCCGCCTCAGCCTTGGATGAAGCCGCGTATTCACGTGTGGATCGATTCACCCCAAAGTCGTTCCATCAGCCGGGATCGGAACCCGTCACGAGGTGGACGTCGGGCGAATAGCCAGAAAGATATCCGGCAATTTTGGTCAAACGACTACGTTGTTCCTGCGATAGATTGCTGTAGCCAAGGCTGGCTCCACGGCAATTCTCGGTGCCGCATTTACAGTCTGGTACCGCTATGCTTTCGTATTCCGTGGTGGCATAGTCAAACGTAAGTTCCTCGCCAGCATTGATCGGGCAAAGCGCGACAAAATCGTATCCACCATACAAGTTATCGGAGACGCCCAGGTTGGGTTTGCACGAGTGATTTATCAACCTCGCTGGCGCATCGAATTCAATATGCATATCGTGAGCTGTTTGTATCGAGTGCATTGTCCAGGACTCCGGACATGGGGTCGGAATTGTTGCAGGGTCACCGGTGGGATTTTGTG
>CAZVST010000025.1:0-57795 GCA_964629725.1 uncultured Mycobacterium sp. | reverse complement strand
CGCCTGCAACCCATCAGGATCAGTGCACGTGGCGAACCCGTTGGACAGCTCGGTAGACCCGATGCCGGCCTTGGTGGCTTGGCGTTTGGCCCACTCGTGGCCGTTGACCCAGATCTTCATCGGGTACGGGAAATAGCCGCAGTCACTGTGGTGTTCAAACCCTGGAACCATTCGGATTCCGTCAGCTCGAGCCCTCGAGTCTCCTGATACGACCCGGAGTTGTTGATGAGCAGATCAATTCGGCCGAAACGTTCTGCGACGTCGGCGACCATCCGCCGCGCGCCGTGATCCTTGGTCAGATCGCCCGGAAAGGCTTGGGCCGCTCCGCCCATGTCGCGGATGGATTGAGAGGTTTCTTCAGCTCCGGACCGGCTCTCGTTGTAATGAAGCGCGACGGTCATGCCCTGCGCGGCCAGGTCAGCCGCCAGCGAGGCCCCTGATCCGCGCCCGGCGCCAGTGATCAGAGCCACTGTCATGGCGACATGACCCGCATCGTCTCCACGACTCCGCTGACCCTGGCGACCTCGTGAGTGAGCAGCAGTACGGCGAAAAATGACTCAGCACAACGCACTTCTTCCTCGAAGTACTCGAAGGCATAGTGCGTGGCATACCGGCCAACCCAGAGTTCTCAACCGGAAGCTGTTGAGGAAGGTCTCGATCTGGTGGCGGACCCGCTCGGCGCTGTCTTGCAGGTTCCGGTAGTAGAAGCCCGGGCCCGGATCGATCCAGATCCGCTCGCAACCAGCTCCTCCGGCAGCGTCGACCTGCCGGCTGAAGTATTCGTACAACGCGGGCACGGCTCTGCCGTACGTTGGAAGTCGCCGACGTCCCGGACGTTGTCAGCGTCATGTACGTGGCAAATGATGATCCCGGCCTGGTGTTCGGCGGCCATCCGGTAGAACACGTCGGTGTTTCGTCCGGCCGTCAGATTGACCACCGCTGCACCGGCGTCGAGACACGCTTCGGTGACCGCCGGTTGATACGTCTCGACCGACACCAATACGCCTGCTGCAGAGAGCTGTTCGACAACCGGTAGCAGCCGTCGGTTCTGCTCGTCGGCATCAGTCCGACTGGCTTGCAGCAAGGTGGATTCGGCTCCCACGTCACCGAGGCGTGCTCCTTCGGCCGCAAGACGTAAGCCGCGTCGCACCGCGGCTTCGACACTCACGACCACACTCTCCCGATGGAATCACGCGAGAGGTTGACCACTCCCATCATCGCGACCTCCGGCCGAGGCCGGAACGTTTACGACTTGAGCTGAAATGACCTGACGGGCGCGGACAGTGCTGACTGATGCGCGTCGGCCAGCTTGGCGAGGTAACCGAGGTCGAGCATGTTTCCCAATCTGGTTCACCGAACTCGAAAGGCCCTCATTTCAGAGGCTCAACGCTTCTTGGTCAAGGCCTGTGCTGCGGCCTGAGCCCAATCGTGCCACTGGGCGGCATTAGCGCGGGCCTCCGCAACCTCTTTGTCGCGCCCGGCGGCCGCGGCTTTCTCCGCCTGCCGCTCGAACTGCTCAGCGCGAGCGCGGAACTGCTCGGCGCGCGCCTGCGCTTCGGGATCGATGCGGCCGGCGTCGGCGGCGTCGCGGATCTTTTTCTCCACCAGCCGAAGCCGGCGTTCCAGTTCGGCGGAGGTGTCCCGCGGCGCCTTGCCGATCGCGTCCCACTTGTCGGTGATCACGCGCAGTGCGGTCAGCGCGGCCTTCAGATTGGACACGTCGATCTTCTCAGCCTCGGCGAGCAGCTTCTTCTTCGCCTCGCCGTTGGCCTGAAACTCAGATTCGCGTTCGGCGTTGACCGCGTTGCGGGCGGCGAAGAAACGGTCCTGGGCTGCTTTGAAGCGCTGCCAGAGGACGTCGTCGGTCTCCTTGGAGGCCCGGGCGATCGACTTCCATTCGGTGAGCAGATCCCGGAACGTGTTCGCGGTGGGGGCCCAGTCGGTGGACTTAGAGAGCTCCTCGGCCCGCCCGCAGAGCCGTTCCTTGGCCTCCCGCGCGCCGGCGCGTTCCCGGTCGAGTTCGGCGAAATGGGCGCCGCGGCGGCGGTTGAAGGAATCCCGGGCTGCCGAGTAGCGCTTCCACAGCGCATCGTCGGTCTTGCGGTCCAGGCCGGTGATGGTCCGCCACTCGTCGAGGATGGCGCGCATCCGGTCACCGGCCGACTTCCACTGCGTCGCATTGGCGGCGAGTTCCTCCGCCTCGACGGCCAGTGCCGCTTTGCGGGCGGTCTGAGCTGCTCGATGCTCCTCACGACGGACGCGTTCGGCGGCAGCGGTCTCGTCGGCGTGGTCGGCGATCGCGGCCAGCCGCGCCGCCAAGGCGTCGACGTCACCGAGAACATGTGCGGTAGCGAGCGTTTCGGCCAGCGCGGCGGCCGCGGCCTTGATCTTGCGGGCGTCCCCGGTGCCCGATGCCAGCCGGGTCTCCATCAGGCTGACCTCGGTCGCCAGATCATCGAAGCGCCGGCCGAAGTGGGCGAACGCGGCATCGGGTTCGCCGGCCTGCCAGGAGCCCACCACCCGCTCACCCGAACCCGTGATCAGGTAGACGGTGCCGTCGTCGGCGACCCTGCCGAACCGGCGCGGGTCGCTGGCCGGGACCGCCGGCGCGTGCGTGGCGGCAGGCGGTCGGGGGACCGGCCGGGGTGCTCCCGGTCGTGGCCCGGGCCTGGGCGGGACGGATGCCTCGCCGACAGAGCCGGTGTCGGACTGGTCGGTCTGGGTCTCGTCGCTCGTCATGGCCTCACCTACCCTCCGCGCGGTGCTACCCGCGCCCCTGCCGCGCGAGGCGGCGCCGTTGCATGATGGCCCCGCGCACGCGCCCGGCCACTTCGGTATTGAACCAGTTCACCGATCGAATGGGCGCGGGTTGGGTGGCACACGTGCTGCCCCGCCGGGTGGCGGGCAGTCTGGCGACCAAGTGCGAGAGGAGTGTCCGTGATGGCCAAGGCTGACATCGCCGCACTGTTGGCTCTGGGTGCGGCGTTCTTCATCGCCATCGGGGAAGTGATCCATCAGCGAAGCGCCCACGACATCACCGACGAACCCGTGGGCCACCTGGAACTGTTCACCCGGCTGCTCAAAGACCGGCAATGGTGGATCGGCAGTCTGGTCGCCGGGCTGGGTTTCGGCCTGCAAGCAGCCGCTCTGGGCCTGAGCTCGGTGCTGCTGGTGCAAGCGCTGCTGGTGACCTCGCTGCTGTTCGCCCTGCCATCAACGCCCGACTCGGCGGGCGCCCGGTCACCCGGGCGCAGTGGTCGGGTCACTCTCGGGCGGGGCTGGAGGTGTGGACCGGCGTCATCGCGGTGCTCGGTCCGGCGCTGGTCCTCTGTGTCGTCGGGGCCCGGATGCTGGCCGGCAAACCCGCTGCCGCGGTGCTGCTCGGGGTGGTGTCGGGGACGCTGTGGGGCGTCTTCGTCGTCCTCACTAAGGCGTGGTCGAGCGGCTTGGGCAGGGGTTGTGGGCGCTGTTGATCATCGCGGCCACCGCCATGGTGGCCGCCACGGTGGCGCTGGCCCGCACCGCAGCGGAGGCCGAGTCTGCCCCCGGCGCCGCGTTGGCTGCTCACCCGGGCGACGAGGCGGCGCCGGACCCGGTCGGGCTAGCGTGGTCAGCGTGTTGGCGGCAATCGCACTGACCCCGGCGGCTCCGGTCCTGATCCCGGCGCTGGGCGGCGCGGCGGCCGCGGAGGTCGCCGAGCTGACCGAGGCCGCGCGCGCCGCCGCCGCGACGTTGCCCGACCGCTGGATCGCGGAGTGCGTCGGACCAGCCCATCAGATCATCGAGCCAGATACCCGGGGCACCTTCGCCGGGTACGGCGTCGACCTGCCGGTCGCACTCAGCGATCAGGCACCGCGGCAGACCACCGATCTGCCGCTGTGTGCGCTGATGGCGGGATGGCTTCGTTCCCAAGTCAATCCGCGCGCCCGCGTGCAGGTCCGGGTGTACCCGGCGGAACTGGACGCCGAGACCGCGGTGGCCCGCGGCCGGGACCTGCGCACGCAGATCGACGCCGACCCCGAGCCGGTCGGTGTCCTCGTAATCGCCGACGGCGCCAACAACCTCACCCCGGCGGCACCCGGAGGTTACGACCCGCAGTCCGAAGCGGTCCAGACCGCACTCGACAGCGCGTTGGCCACCGGTGACACCGGGGCGCTCATCCACCTGCCCGAGGGCATCCTCGGACGAGTTGCCTACCAGGTGCTCGCCGGTCTGGCTCCACGGCCTGCCGCCGCCGTGCAGTTGGCCTGCGGGGCACCGTACGGTGTCGGCTATTTCGTCGGCACCTGGACACCGTGAGGGCTCGCCATTGAGGCCGATCGCCGTGATCGGACCCACCGGGACCGGCAAGTCACAGCTGGCCCTGGAGCTTGCCGATCGACTCGACGGCGAAATCGTCAACGCCGATGCCATGCAGCAGTACCGCGGAATGGACATCGGAACGGCGAAAGTTCCTGTGGCACAGCGCCTCGGCGTCCTACATCACCAACTCGACGTCCTTGACGTCACCGACACCGCCACCGTCGCGCGCTATCAGCAGGCCGCGGTCGCCGACGTCGAGGCCATCGTGGGGCGCGGCGCGGTGCCCGTCATCGTCGGCGGCTCGATGCTGTATCTGCAGTCGTTGCTGGACGATTGGTCCTTCCCGGCGACCGACCCGGCGGTGCGGGCTCGATGGGAGGACCGGCTCGCCGAGGTCGGGGTCTCTGGGCTGCACGCCGAACTGGCCCGTCGGGATCCCGCCGCCGCCGCCGCGATCCTGCCCAGCGACGGCCGCCGCATCGTACGGGCGTTGGAGGTGGTCGAGTTGACCGGGCAGCCCTTCGCGGCTTCGGCTCCCGACATCGCCAAACCACCCCGGTGGGACACCGCTATCATCGGATTGGATTGCGCTACGGCGATTCTCGATCAACGGTTGGCGATCAGGACCGACACCATGTTCGAGACCGGACTGGTCGACGAGGTGCGCGATCTGCTGGCCCGCGGACTGCGTAACGGCGTCACCGCGTCCTGTGCGCTCGGATACGCACAAGTGCTCGAGGCGATCGATGCCGGCGGCGGCGCCGCTGACGTCGGCCGGGCCCGGGAACTGACGTTCGTCGGCACCCGCCGCTACGTGCGCCGGCAGCGATCCTGGTTCCGTCGCGACCACCGGATCCACTGGCTCGACAGTGCCGCGGCTGGCCTGGCAGACGCCGCGGTTGAGCACTGGCGACACGTATCCTGAAGTTTGTGATGTTCGGCCCCCTTGTTTTCGCGAAAGGACACGGCACCCAGAACGACTTCGTGGTGCTGCCCGACGTCGAGGCGCAACTGGACCTGACGGTGCCGGTGATCACCGCGCTGTGCGACCGGCAGCGCGGGCTGGGTGCCGACGGCGTGCTGCGCGTCATCACCGCGGGAGGCGCTGTGTCGGCCGGGGTGCTCGATCGTCTCCCGGGCGGAGTGGCCGACGGCGATTGGTACATGGACTACCGCAATGCCGACGGTTCGGTGGCCCAGATGTGCGGCAACGGCGTCCGGGTGTTCGCCCACTATCTGCGCGCCAGCGGTCTGGAGGACCGCGATGAGTTCGTGGTGGCCACGCTGGCCGGCCCGCGGCCCGTCGTCGTCCACCGGGCCGACAGTTATCGCGCCGAGGTGACGGTGGAGATGGGCAAGGCCGACACCTTCGGCACCGGAGCGGCGACGGTCGGCGGCCGGCAGCTGACCGGGCTGGCGGTGGACGTCGGCAACCCGCACCTGGCCTGCCTGGTTCCCGGTCTGACCGAGTCTGAACTGGCCGCACTGGACGTCGCCGCCGCGGTCGGATTCGACCGCGCCCAGTTTCCAGACGGCGTCAACGTTGAGGTACTCACCCCGGCGCGCGATGGTGCGGTGTCGATGCGGGTCCATGAACGCGGTGTGGGGGAGACCCGTTCCTGCGGCACGGGGACGGTGGCGGCGGCCGTCGCCGCCCTGGCCGACCAGGATGCCGCCACCGGATCGCTACGGGTGCGGATTCCCGGCGGAGAGGTCGCCGTCGAGATCACCGCGGCGACCAGTTATCTGCGCGGACCGTCGATTCTCGTGGCCCACGGCGAGTTGTCGCAGGCCTGGTGGGCCGAGAACTGCTGACCCGCGCGGGGCGGGACGATATTGAGGTGCGTGACGTTGTACGGGCGTGACACCATCGAGGTACATGACCGATCCTGATCTGACCGCACCCGGCGCCGAGCCCACTCTCGGCGAACTGGCCCTTGAAGACCGCGCCGCGCTGCGCCGCGTGGCCGGTCTGTCGACCGAACTCGCCGACGTCACCGAGGTCGAGTACCGGCAACTTCGGCTGGAACGTGTCGTGCTGGTGGGCGTCTGGATGGAGGGAACCTCCGCTGACGCCGACGCCAGCCTGGCCGAACTCGCGGCGCTGGCCGAGACCGCGGGCTCGGAGGTTCTCGAGGGCATGATCCAGCGCCGCGACAAGCCGGATCCGGCCACTTACATCGGGTCGGGCAAGGCCCAGGAACTGCGTCAGATCGTTCTGTCCACCGGCGCCGACACCGTCATCTGCGACGGCGAACTCAGCCCCGCCCAGCTCAACGCCCTGGAGAAGATCGTCAAGGTCAAGGTTGTCGACCGTACCGCGCTGATCCTGGACATCTTCGCCCAGCACGCCACCAGCAGGGAGGGCAAAGCCCAGGTGGAACTGGCGCAAATGCAGTACATGCTGCCCCGGCTGCGCGGCTGGGGCGAGTCGATGTCGCGCCAGGCCGGCGGTCGGGCCGGCGGCAGCAGCGGTGGCGTCGGCACGCGGGGTCCGGGTGAGACCAAGATCGAGACCGATCGCCGCCGTATCCGGGAGCGGATGTCGCGGCTGCGGCGCGAGATCAAGGACATGAAGCAGGTCCGTGACACCCAGCGCAGCCAGCGCCGCGGCAGCGAGGTGCCGTCCATCGCCATCGTCGGCTACACCAACGCCGGCAAGTCAAGCCTGCTCAACGCCCTGACCGGGGCCGGTGTCCTGGTGCAGAACGCGCTGTTCGCCACTCTGGAACCGACGACCCGACGTGGTGAATTCGATGACGGGCGCCCGGTCGTCCTCACCGATACCGTCGGGTTCGTCCGCCACCTGCCCACCCAGCTGGTGGAGGCGTTCCGCTCCACCCTCGAAGAGGTGGTCGACGCCGACTTGCTGGTCCACGTCGTCGACGGTTCCGACGTCAACCCGCTGGCCCAAATCGAGGCGGTGCGCCAAGTCATCGGCGAGGTGCAGGCTGAACATCACGCTGCGCCGGCGCCAGAGTTGTTGGTCGTCAACAAGATTGACGCCGCCCCCGAGGTGATGCTGACCCAGTTGCGTCGCGCGCTGCCCGGCGCGGTCTTCGTCTCGGCGCACACCGGCGAAGGTCTGGACCGGCTGCGCACCCGGCTGGGCGAGCTGGTGGAACCACGCGAGGTCGCCGTCGACGTGACCATTCCCTACACCCGGGGCGATCTCGTCGCCCGACTGCACGGCGAAGGTCGTATCGACGCCACCGAGCACACCGAAGACGGCACGCGGCTCAAAGCCCGGGTTCCGGCCGCGCTCGCCGCCGCCATTGCTCAATACGCCACCGCCTAGTCAGAGTCGCGGTTAGGCAACCAACCATCCGGTTGGTTATCCTCGTTGACAGTTCCTCACCCCTTCCCCGGAGGTCTTCCATGGGCAACGCCGTCAAGTACACCCGCACCCTGTTCGAGCCGGACCACGAATTGTTCCGGGAGTCTTTTCGGGGCTTCCTGGCCAAGCATGTCGCCCCCCACCACGATCAGTGGGAGAAGGACAAGATCGTCGACCGCGGGGTCTGGCTGGAAGCCGGCAAGCAGGGGTTCCTGGGTATGGCCGTGCCGGAGGAGTACGGCGGCGGCGGCAACCCCGACTTCCGCTACAACACCATCGTCTGCGAGGAGGTCGTTGTCGGCCGCTACAGCGGCCTGGGCTTCTCGCTGCACAACGACGTCATCGCCCCGTATCTACTGCATCAGACCAACGACGAGCAGAAAGCGCGCTGGCTGCCGCAGTTCTGCACCGGCGAGATGATCACCGCCATCGCGATGACCGAGCCGGGCACCGGCAGCGATCTGCAGGGCATCAAGACCAAGGCGGTCAAGGAAGGCGACCACTACATCCTCAACGGGTCGAAGACCTTCATCACCAACGGCATCAACGCCGACCTGGTGATCGTGGTGGCCCAGACCAATCCGGAGAAGGGTGCCCAGGGCTTCTCGCTGCTCGGCGTCGAGCGCGGCATGCCCGGCTTCGAGCGCGGCCGTCACCTGGACAAGGTGGGTCTTGACGCCCAGGACACCGCCGAACTGTCCTTCACCGACGTGAAGGTTCCGGTCGAGAACCTCATCGGCGAAGAGGGCATGGGCTTCATCTACCTCATGCAGAACCTGCCGCAGGAGCGGCTGTCCATCGCGATCATGGCAGCCGCCGCAATGGAAGCCGTGCTCGACGAAACGCTGCAATACGTCAAGGAACGCAAAGCGTTCGGCAAACCGATCGGGTCCTTCCAGAACAGCCGATTCCTGCTCGCCGAATTGGCCACCGAGGCCACCGCGGTGCGCATCCTGACCGACGAATTCATCCGGCTGCATCTGGAAGACAAGCTCACCGCCGATCAGGCCGCGATGGCGAAGTGGTGGACCACCGAAGCGCAGGTCAAGCTGGTGGATCGCTGCCTGCAGTTGCACGGTGGCTACGGCTACATGCGGGAATACAACGTGGCCCGGGCCTTCCTCGACGCTCGTGTGCAGACGATTTACGGTGGCACCACCGAAATCATGAAGGAAATCATCGGCCGCAGTCTGGGTGTCTGAGAAGCCAAAAAAGGACACAGGCTCATTTCTTTTGCGTCCAGGTTTTATCTCGATTCGGATACCCGAATCGGCAAATCCCCGCGTGTCGTGTCACGCTTTCTCGGATATGTGCGACCTTAAGTCTTAAGTTGCAGTCGAAGGGCATGTTGTCCGAACGCGGAAGGGCGACGCATGGCGCGGGTAAGTAGTCGGTTCACCAGGACCATGGGTCGGTTGACGTTGGGCATCGCGGCGACGGCGGCCGCGGCGGCGCTGGTGGTGCCCTCGGCGGTGGCCAGTCCGGAGAGCGACGCGGCGGACGCCATCAACCAGGCCTGGGATGCGGCCGGGGGCTCCAATTCCGCGGTCGGCGGTCGCGATGGCGATGTCTATCAGGTGGGCGACGGGTACGGACAGAAGTTCAGCGACGGCAAGATCTTCTACTCCCCGGAGACCGGGGCGCACCTGATCTATGGCGCCATCCTCGACAAGTACGAGTCGCTGGGCGGCCCGGCCGACAGCGACCTCGGCTTCCCCAACAGCGACGAGGCCGCCGGCAGGATCGGCCCCAAGAGCCGCGGCACCACATTCGGGGCCAGTGACAAACCGGCGATCTTCTGGACCCCTGATACCGGCGCGTGGGCGGTGCGCGGTGCCATCAACGCCGCCTGGGACAAGCTCGGAGGCTCCTCCGGCGAACTCGGTGTGCCGACCGAGGACGAACGCTACGACGGCGACCTGGTGCGGCAGAAGTTCACCGGCGGCGAGGTGGCGTGGAATCGGGTTTCCAATACATTCACCACCGATCCGCCTGCCCTGGCCGAGCAACTCGCCGGCCTGGAAGTTCCGCTGGATCCGACCACGCTGATCAATCTGGCCTGGCGTGGCAGCGGCGGACTGGGCGGTCCGTTGGGTGCGCGCCAGGGCGCCCAGACGCCGGTGGGTACCGACGGCGCCGCCCAGGGCTACGCCGGCGGCAAGATCTTCTTCTCGCCGCAGACCGGAGCCCACGCGGTGACCGGAGCGATCCTGTCGAAGTATGAGTCCCTCGGCGGCCCGACGGGCGATCTGGGCTATCCGACGGGTGCTGAGGTCGACGGCGGTGTGCCTAACAGCAGGGTCAATTTCTTCAGCGCACCGGATAAGCCGGTGATCTTCTGGACCCCGGACACCGGGGCCGTCGTCGTGCGCGGTGCGATCAATGCCGCGTGGGCCAAATTGGGCGGTGCCACCGGGCCGCTGGGCGTACCGACCGAGCCGCAGACGGTCAAGGGCGACACGGTGACCCAGACGTTCAGCGGCGGAGAGCTTTCCTGGAACAACGCATCCAAGCAGTTCAGCTCCAAGCCCGGCGACCTCGCCGCGTCGCTGTCGGGGTTGGAGTTGCCCGACGCCGTAGCGCAGGCGCCGGCGTCCTCCTCGGACGGCAAGAACGGCGAGAGCGGGTGGAACTGGTGGTGGCTGGCCCTTCTGCCGCTGCTGGCCTTGCTGGGAGCGCTGGCAGTCATGGCGCAGCGCCGGTCGGCGACGCGGCGCGAGGTCGTCGAGAACGACCGGTACCTTTCGCGCGCCGATGACGATTACTGGCCCGGCACCCGCATCAAGCATGACGAGATCCGCTACGACGATGACGACACGAGGGACTTGGGCGTGTGGTCGCCGCCGGCCCGAGAGGTCCCCGAGTCGGACTTCGATGCTGACGAGGACCGGATCGACACCGCTCCGACCCGAATTCCCACCCAGGTCGAGTCACCTGAATACCCCGAGTACCGCGCGCCTGAAACGCCCTGGGAATTCGAGGCGCCTCGCGCGGCCGAGGCGGCGACGGATGAACTTTTCGGCGCCACCGGAGTGCGTGGTGGCGGCCGGCACTCGGCGGGCGAGGCTGGTTCTCCGGCCGCGTGGCGTCTTGAGCTCGATGAGATGAGCCGGCCCCGGCGCCGCCACGCGGTGGCTGAATCAGAGGCGGCCCTGACCGACGACGTGATCGAGGAGAATCCGTCCGAGCTGACGACGTCGGATTCCGCGAATGCCGCGGCTGACGAGGATCCGTGGCGTCCGGCGATCCACCTGCCGCTGGCCGATCCGTTCCAGGCCCCTGAGGGTTACGTCATCAAGGGCAACACGCACTCCGGGCTGTACTACACCCCCGATTCGGTGCTCTACGACAACACCATCCCCGAGGTCTGGTTCGCCAGCGAAGAACTGGCCCAGGCCAACGGATTCGTCAGGGCGCCCGAGTAGACCGCTGCCGGGCGCCGTTCCCCGGGAGGCTAGATCCTCCGGATCACTGTGACGACCTTGCCCAGCACGACAGCATCGTTGCCGGGGATCGGGTCGAAGGACGGGTTGTGAGGCATAAGCCAGACCTGCCCGGCGGTCCGCTTGAAGGTCTTGACGGTGGCTTCGCCGTCGATCATCGCAGCGACGATATCGCCGTTGTCGGCGACGTTCTGCTGCCGAACCACGACCCAGTCGCCGTCGCAGATCGCCGCGTCGACCATGGATTCGCCGACGACCTTCAGCAGAAACAGCGCTCCGTCACCGACCAGCTCCCGGGGTAGCGGGAAGACGTCCTCGACGGCTTGCTCCGCTAGGATCGGCCCGCCGGCCGCAATGCGGCCGAGAACCGGGACATAGGTGGGTTCGGGGAGAGCGTCCGAACCCGCCGCGTCGGTGACGACGGGGGCCGCACTGTCGTCGATACCGCGAACGTCGACGGCACGGGGACGATTCGGATCCCGCCGCAGATAGCCCTTCCGTTCCAGCGTGCGCAGTTGATGGGCGACCGACGACGTCGAGGTGAGCCCTACTGCATCGCCGATCTCACGGATGCTCGGCGGGTAGCCGCGGGTGGTGACCGACGCGCGAATCACCTGCAGGATGGTGCGCTGGCGCTCGGTCAGGCCGGCTGCGCCGACGGAGGTGCCCGGCTTCTGCGTGGAATCGCTCATGCGGGCGAATGTAACCGTGATCGATTCGTTTATCAAACATGTGTTCGACGTGTCGCCGAACTTTCTGCAGCACATCGGCCCCGGCGAGATTGTCGGTGCTGCGTTCTATCGTTGGACACGCTCGATCAAATGTTCTATATCGAACACACGGTCGAGTAATCTTTCGAACACTAGAGCGAAGACCGGCGAAAGGATCGGAACATGACGGTTCTGGACGAACGACAACTGATCGGTTGGAATGCCGGCTGTGCGCGGCCGGCGCGTTTACCGGTCCGCGCCCGTGGGCAGGTCCGGCCCTACCGTCCGGCTCCGGCCCGGCCCGGCACGGCTCCCCTCCGGCCCGGCATTGCGCCGCTGAAGTACCGGGGCACCGGCGCCACCCGGTCGCAGGCGCCGCATCACCGGCGCCCGGTGAGCACTGCGGTCACGGTGACCCTCGCCGGTATCGCTGCCCTGATCACGCTGTGGCTGGGATCGCTGGCCCACGTCAGTGGCGGCCGGGCGGCTGCGCCACCGACGTCCCCCGACCGGCTGGCGGTGGTCCAGGTGCAGGCCGGTGAAACCCTCCAGCACCTTGCCGGACGGGTCGCGCCGGACGCTCCCGTCGAGCAGGTCGTCAGTCGCATCCGGGAGCTCAACGACCTTGATTCGGTGGCCGTCGACGCCGGTCAGACCCTGATCGCACCCCTCGGCTGACGTGCCGAACTCACCTGTGGGCGCATGATGGCCTTCGGCCCCGCCTGATGGCGTCGGCGGGCGCGACACCGGTAGGCTCGCTGTCGTCGCAGATGGTGTGCGGCAAGAGCGAGGGAGCAGTTATGCACTGTCCTTTCTGTCGCCACCCCGATTCGCGGGTTGTCGATTCGCGAGAGACCGACGAAGGTCAGGCGATCCGGCGTCGGCGATCCTGTCCGGAATGCGGCCGCCGGTTCACGACGGTCGAGACCGCCGTCCTCGCCGTGGTGAAGCGCAGCGGTGTCACCGAACCGTTCAGCCGGGAAAAGGTCGTGCGTGGTGTGCGGCGCGCCTGTCAGGGCCGCCACGTGGACGACGACGCCCTCAACCTCCTGGCCCAGCAGGTGGAGGACAGTATCCGCGCCGGTGGTTCGGCTGAGGTGCCCAGCAACGAAGTGGGCCTCGCCATCCTCGGACCGCTCCGGGAACTCGACGAGGTCGCCTATCTGCGTTTCGCGTCGGTGTATCGATCGTTTTCCTCCGCCGAGGACTTCGAGCGTGAGATCGAAGCACTGCGCGCCCACCGGGAGGTCGGCACCGCGCGCTGAGCGGCCGGTGACGTGGGCCGCCGGGGTTACGGGAGGTGCCGAACTCCGTCGTCGACCACTCGTCCGGCCACCACGACCCAGCCGTCGGGGCTCCACGTGGTGAAGATTTGCGAGCCCTTCCCCTGGGTGATGGTCAGATCCCGGCTGAGGTGCTCAGTCATGCGGACCGCGGCCGAACCGGTCGCCTCGTCCTCGGGCACGCCGACTTCTTTGGCGAACATCCGAGACCGGATGTGGCCGCGGTCGCGGTCGACCCACGCCCACAGGTAGTGATAGGCGTCGTCGGCATAATCGGCGGGTTCGGCGGCCAGGACCTGATCCACCGACGACATATCGTGGACGGCGAACTCCGGGCCCCAGTCAGCGCGCGCCACCACGGCGGTCAGGTCGCCGGAGTACCGGACCGCGAGGATCCCGGCCGGAACCTGCAGGCCGCGAAGCGGAGTCCCGCGTTCGCGCAGCCACCACGCCGCTCCCACCGTGGGGTGACCGGCGAAGGGCAATTCGATCGCCGGAGTGAAGATCCGGGCATGCGCCGTTGTGGAACCCGCAGCGGGAAGGTCGATGAATACCGTTTCGCTGTAACCCAATTCGGCTGCGATGGCCTGTCGCTGCGGTGCGGGTGCGGTCGCAGCGTCGACCACCCCCAGCGGGTTGCCGAAATTCCCGTCGGCGTCGGTGAACACCCGAAGAACGGTGACTTCGATGCCCATGCCCCCGAGGTTACGCCGTGCGCGGCGGCCCCGATCAGTCCTCAGGGCCGCCGGCGGCGTCACCCTTGTAGTCGTCGGCGTGCTCGGCGAGGAACCGCTCGAACTCGGCCCCGAGTTCGTCGCCGCTGGGCAGGTCTTCGTCGCGCGCCAGCAGCGACCGGTTCTCCTGTGCCGACACGAAAGCGTCGTACTGGTTCTCCAGGGCTCCGACCACCTGGGCCACTTCAGCCGAGGCTTCGACCTGTTCGTCGATCTTGCTGCGCACCGCCGCGGCAGCCTCGGTGAGTGCCGCGAGCGGAAACTGCAGCGACCCCGACTCGGCGACCTGCTCCAGCAACGCCTCTGCCGCGGCCGGATAGTCGGTCTGGGCCAGGTAGTGCGGAACGTGGACCGTGTATCCCACGGACTCGTGCCCGTGCTGAGCCATCCGGAACTCGAGGAGATTGGATGCGCTGCTGGGCACCTGCACCTCGCCCACCCAGGGCTGGTGCCCGGCGATGAGGTCGCGATTGGTCGAGTGCGCCGTCATCGTCACCGGCCGGGTATGCGGGACGGCCATCGGGATGGCGCCCAGCCCGATAGTGCGGCGCACGCCCAGCCGCTCGGCGAGCAACCGGACCGCGGTGACGAACCGCTCCCATTGCAGGTCCGGTTCCATCCCGGCCAGCAGCAGAAACGGGGCGCCCGTGCTGTCGCGCAACGCGTAGAGATTGAGCTCAGGGTCGTCATAGTCGGTGAAATGGTCGGTCTTGAAGGTCATCAGCGGCCGACGGGAGCGATAGTCCAACAGGTCGTCGATGGCAAACGACGCCACCAATTCGCTCTCCAGCGAATCCTTCAGGTGCTGTGCGGCCAGCCGGACGGCGTGGCCGGCGTCGGAGAAGCCCTCGAGGGCGTGAATGAGAACCGGCCCTCGGCCGTCGCACGACGCCAGTTGCGGGGCCGGGAATTCGAGTTCGTACATGTGGTCGTTGTGGCCTTGCTCGTCAGCCATGTTGCCTCCTCGCTCCATCAACGTTTCATAACGCTCGGGCGGCCGTTCTCCTTCCCGGCCGGGGCTCGCTGATCTCCAATCGTCCACCATCTCATCAACAGACGCCATTTCGTGCACAAGTTGCGTCCCGGTCGGGCGGCATGACGGTTGTTCTGACAGGGTGCGCTGACACCGTCGGCGCATGACCACACACCATCCCGAATTCCGCTTCGCCCGTCCCGGCGCGCTGATCGCCGCGCTGCCCGCAGTCCTGGGGTTCGTCCCGGAGAAATCCCTGGTGCTGGTAGCCCTTGAGGAAGGACACATGGGTGCGGTCATGCGCGCCGACCTCTCGGCGGACCTGGCCGACAATCTGCACCGGCTTGCCGAACTCGCCGCAACGTCGGGAGCCGACGACGTGGTGGCGGTGATCGTCGATGCCGACGGCGCGTTGTGCCCCATGTGCAGCGCCGATCATCAGGAACTGTGCGACGCCCTGCGCGTGGAACTGGACCGCAACGGTGTCGGCCTGTACGGCGCGCACGTGGTCGACCGGGTCGAGTCCGGCGGCAGCTGGCACTGTGTCGACGGTTGCGGAGCCGGGGGACCCGTGGAGGATCCGATGGCATCGCCGATGGCCGCCGCCGCCGTCCTCGACGGCCGGCGACTCTACGGGCGCCGCGCCGACCTGCACGCCGTCATCGCGATCGCTGATCCGGTCCGCTCGCGGCGACTGATCGACCCGATCCGGGCTCACTCGGCGACCCGTCAGGCCCAGTGGCAGGCGGACCCGGACGGGCGCGGACGCCGTGATGTCGAAAAGGCTCTTGAGGTCGCGGCCCGCGTCTCCGCAGGCGAGGAGCCCAGTGACGCCGAGCTCGCCGAGTTGGCTTGCGGGCTGACCGACGTGGCAGTGCGAGACACCCTGTACGCGCTTGCGGTCGGTGTCGACGCCGCGGCCGCCGAGGCGCTGTGGAGCGTGCTGGCGCGTTGCCTCCCAGACCCCTGGCGGGTGGAAGCGCTTGTCCTGCTGGCTTTCTCGGCGTACGCGCGAGGCGACGGTCCCTTAGCCGGCATTTCGCTGGAGGCTGCTCTGCGCAGCGACCCGGACCATCGGATGGCCGGGATGCTCGACACGGCCCTGCAGTCCGGGATGCGTCCCGAGCAGATCCGGGAACTGACCGGCACGGGCTACCGGCTGGCCAAGCGGCTTGGGGTTCGGCTGCCGCCGCGGCGCAGCTTCGGCCGGGCGGTTTAGACCTTCTCCACCCTGACGGCGGTCTAGACCTTCTCCACCCTGACGGCGTGGGCCATCTCGTGCGGCAGCTCGACGTTCTCGTGGCCGCCGACCATGATGGTGACATCGCCGTCCGGGTTGGTCTGGACGAGCACCCGGGCATTGGGCACCACCCCGGCTTCCTTGAGCCGACCGATCAGGGCGGCGTCGCCCTGAACGTGTTCGGTCAGCTGACGTACGACGACGGCCACCGAGTCGCCCGCCGGAAGCTCGGTCAAACGCACCAGGTCGCGGTCGGCGGCATTGCCGGCGGACTCTTCAAGCCCCAGCAGCGCCAGGCCGGGGATGGGATTGCCGAACGGGGACACCGTGGGGTTGTCGAGCATCTTGACCAGCCGGCGTTCCACCTGCTCGCTCATCACGTGCTCCCACCGGCAGGCCTCGGCATGCACTTCCTCCCAGGGCAGCCCGATCACGTCGACCAGCAGACGCTCGGCCAGCCGGTGTTTGCGCATCACCGCGATCGCCAGCCGCCGCCCCTTGGCGGTCAACTCCAAGTGCCGATCGCCGGCCACATGGAGCAGACCGTCGCGCTCCATCCGCGACACTGTCTGGCTCACCGTCGGGCCGCTCTGCTCCAGTCGCTCGGCGATGCGGGCCCGCAGCGGCACCACCCCCTCCTCTTCGAGGTCGTAGATGGTGCGCAGGTACATCTCGGTGGTATCGACCAGATCGTTCATTAGGGCACCCTCCGTCGCTCGACGAGTCTACTTCCCAGCTGCGGTAACAGGTCGGGCGCGAGGGGTGCGACGTCGTGAAAGCAGTGTGCCCGCCGGGAGGATCCGGCGGGCACGCTCGGGGTTGTTGGCTGGTGGTCAGCTGGCGTAGGAACGCAGTTTCTCGGCCCGCTCGCCGTTGCGCAGTTTGGTCATCACTTCACGTTCGATCTGGCGGACGCGCTCGCGCGACAACCCGAACAGCTTGCCGATCTGATCGAGGGTGCGCGGTTGGCCGTCGTCGAGACCGAATCGAAGCCGGATCACCTGCTGTTCGCGTTCGTCGAGCGTCGCGAGCACATGCCGGATGTCGGTGTGCAGCAACTCGGCGATCACCGCGTTCTCGGCCGACATCGCTTCGGCATCCTCGATGAAGTCGCCGAGCGGGGCTTCTTCGTCGGTGCCGACCGGCATGTCCAGGCTGACCGGATCGCGGCTGTGCGCGAGCAGGTCGGTGATCTTCTCCACGGGGATGCCCGACTCCTCGGCGAGTTCCTCGTCGGTGGCTTCGCGTCCCAGCTGCTGGTGCAACTCGCGCTTGATCCGCGCCAGTTTGTTGACCTGCTCCACCAGATGCACGGGCAGCCGGATCGTCCGGCTCTGGTCGGCCATCCCGCGAGTGATGGCCTGCCGGATCCACCAGGTCGCGTAGGTGGAGAACTTGAATCCCTTTGTGTAGTCGAACTTTTCCATCGCGCGGATCAGGCCCAGGTTGCCTTCCTGGATGAGATCCAGCAGTGGCATGCCGCGTCCCGTGTAACGCTTGGCCAGCGAAACCACCAGACGCAGGTTGGCTTCCAGGAGGTGCCGGCGCGCGGCTTGGCCGTCGCGCACCACGACCATCAGGTCGCGTTTGCGGCTGTCGCTCAGGCGTTTCCGCGTCTCCAGCAGGTGCTGGGCGTAGAGGCCCGCCTCGATGCGTTTGGCCAACTCCACTTCGTCCTCGGCGGAGAGCAAGGCGGTCTTACCGATTCCGTTGAGATACACGCGCACAAGGTCGGCGGCGGGACTCTGCGCATCAAGATCGCTGTCAAACCGGGTGGTGGTTGCGTTTGCCATTAGGTGCCTCCTGATCGGCTCCGACTGTCGAAATGTCCAACGGTCGACTGGTGCGCAGAGTTCCCGCCCGGCAGCGATCTCACACGCTCTGAACTGGGTAAATGCGACGCCGGTCTAAGAATGTGCTGAGAATGGCCGGAAAGGTCCGGTCAGTAGGCGCGTTCTTCGCCCAGCGGGGCGGAATGTGGCTGCGTGGTATGAGTGATGCCCGCTTCCAGTGCGCGGTGTTCGGCGTGCGGGAACAGCGCGGTGCGCTGTGGGGCGTCGGGGTAGCGGCGCGGTTCCTCGGCGCGTCTGGGCGGCCGGTCGTTGGCGATCAGGACCGCCATCCACGGCAGTGGGATGGACGCGGCAAGAATCGCCAGGGAGACAAGGCCGTTGTGCCAGATGCCGTAAGCGACGGCCGCCGCCAGGAAGGCGGGGATGCGCCAGAACATGATCTTGAGGTACTTGCGGACCCGGGCCCGGTGCTGTTCCTCGTAGGAGTATTCCGCCCGGGTGATGAGCACCGGCCGGCCCTCGTCGTCGAAATCCAGCTCAGGCGCCATGTCATTACTGTTCCACAACGGCGGTCGTCCAAACGAGGGGCTTTTTGTGACGACTGTCTTACCGCGATCGGGATCCTGCGGGCAGAATGACTTCCATGAAGACCGATACGATCGAACGCACCGAGAGCGACGAACGCGTCGACGACGGGTCCGACAGCGACCGGCCAAAGCACTTCCACTACGTCAAGAAGGACAAGATCGCCGAGAGCGCCGTCATGGGCACTCATGTCGTGGCGCTGTGTGGCGAAGTTTTTCCCGTGACCAAGGCCGCCAAGCCGGGGTCGCCGGTGTGCCCGGACTGCAAGCGGATCTACGCGACGCTCAAGAAGAGCTGACTGTCGCGGGTTGCGACTCCTGGCCCGCTGCACGCTCGTCGGCGGTTGATGTTGTGTTGCCGGTCCGCCGGCGCGCCCGCCATTGCCGCCAGTGGGGTTCGGGCGCCGGCCATTCCTCCTCGATGGCCGCGTTCAGTTCGGCGCCCATCATGATGGCGAAGCCGAGAAAGAACGTGAACAGCAGGAACGCGATCGGTGTCGCAAGTGCCCCGTAGGTGTAGCCGGTGCGGGTGATGTACTGCAGGTAGACCCGCAAACCCGCGGTCGCCACCACGAAGACGGCGGTGGCCAGTACCGCACCCCACACCAGACGGTGGGTCGGCAGGGGAGCGGGCAACGAGACGCGGTAGAGAATCGTCACCACGACGACCAGGCCGACGGCCAGCATGGGGTAGTACCCGAACCGCAGGACATTCTCCCAACTCTGCGGAATGTGCGCGCCGATCGTCCGGGGACCCAGGGCCAGCAGCGGGGCCGCGGCGATGACGCACAGCAGTCCCACGACGTAGAGGCCGAGCGCGAAGAACCGTTGCCGCACCGGATGCCGCAACGGTGTCTGGCCGTGCGCCTCCACGACCGAATCGACATAGGCCGAGACGGCCGACGATCCGGCCCACAAGCTGATCACGAAGCCCAGGGAAACCACCTCTCCGCGCGCGCCGGAGGCGATGTCCTGGACGGTCGGCTCGATGATCTCAGTGACGATGTTCTTCGAGAAGAAACTGCTCGAGGTGCTGATCAGCTGGCGCTGAATGGTCGGCAGAGTGTCCGGTCCGAACAGCGGTGCAACGTAGGCCAGACTGCCCAGCAGTCCGAGCAGCAGCGGCGGCAGCGACAGCACCGACCAGAAACCGGCCTGAGCCGACTCCGAGAAAATCGAGTCGTCCCAGCTTTTGGACACCGTGCGTTTCACCAGACGCCACACATGGTGGCGGGAGGGGTTGGGCGGTGGGCGGTCGCTCATGTCCTGTAGGGATTCCCGGTGGACCGCGCTACCGCCGCACCGATCGGGAAATCAGCCGTCGGCCTGGCTCACTTCGATGACCGCCTCGAGTTCGATCAGTTTGGCCTGGTGCTCTTTGGCGTGGTGCTGGCAGAAGAGCAGTTCGGCACCTGAGGGGAGCGTCGCCTTGACGCGGGCAGCGGCCCCGCAGCGGTCGCAGCGATGAGCCCTGGTCAGTTCCGGACTGGTCAGCGTTGCGTTCATGGGCTCCTCCGTAGGTGCTCATTGATCCCGCCGAAACCGGGGGTATCTCTACTGTGTCAGACGTTCCTGTCACGGCGCTTGTTCCCCGGTCGCAATGATGTGTCGTGTCTCACGTTCTGAGCGACTTCAGGCATCGTGGTGCCCATGGAGACCATGCTCGTCCACCTGTGCGGCGCGGGGGATTGGGAAGACGCGCGGCGTGCCGGCGAGGTGCGTCCGGAGTCGCTGAGCGACGTTGGCTTCGTCCACCTGTCGGCGCCATGGCAGGTTCATCTGCCGGCGAACCGGCTGTTCGGCGGCCGCACCGACCTGGTGGTCCTCCATGTCGACCCGGCGGGGCTGACGGCTCCGCTGCGGTGGGAGCCCGGCGTGCCCACCGACCCGGAGTCGATGCTGTTCCCACACCTCTACGGGGTGCTGCCGGTCTCCGCGGTGGTCGATGTACAGCCCTACCGGCCCGAACCCGACGGTCGTTTCGCACCGCTGGCGCAGGTTGGGTAAGTCCTGAGCGAATGGGGCCGGGTGGATTTAGGCTGCTGCGGTGGGGAAGAAGTCGCCAAAGCTGAAAGTCCGCGATGTCGCCGACGTCCCATTGCGCGAGGTTTCCGGCCTGGCCTCGACCGGTCAGCGACTCCTGGCTGTCGGCGACCACGACCCGGTGATCTTTACCGCCGAGCTGGAACCATGGCCGCTGCGGTGGGAGGGAATCGATCTTGCCGGTCTGGACCTCCCCCAGGGCGGCATCCAATTCGAGGCATTGGCGATCACCGGCGAGCAGACCGTCCTGGTGCTGCAGGAGCAGCCCGCCCGTGTGCTGCAGATCGACCTGTCCGGGCCGACGCTGACCGGGACGTTTCTGCTCGACGTGCCGGAGGGACATCGGCTGCGGCAGGGGTGGCTGGGCGACCGGTCCTCCCGTGGCGAGTCGCTGCTGCTGACCGAGCGCGGTCACCTGCTGGTCGTCAAGGAGAAGGATCCGCCGGCGATCCTGGAGTTCGGCCCGCCGGGGGACACTCCGGTCGGGTGGCGCCGGGGAGGCCGGCCCACGCCGCCGGCCGCCGGGGATGCGCGGCTGACCGTGCTTGCGACGTGGTGGCTCGGTGACGGCATGCAGGAAGCGATGCCCGACATCAGTGATGCCGCAGTCGGGCCCGACGGGCGGTTGTACCTGGTCTCGGATCAGGGCAGTGCGATCGCCCGCATGCCCGATGTCCTTGAGCCGGCGGGTGGCACGCTGGAGCCGACGGCGATGTGGCGGATCGCCGGCAGCCCGGAAAATGCGGAGGGGCTGGCCATCCTTGCCGACGGCACGCCGCTGATTGGTCTGGACACCAAGGCGCCGCGGGGCAACCTCATTCGGCTCGAACCGCTGCCCATCGAAGAGTGATCACTCGTCGGGTGATCACCCCGGTAGGTGCGCGATGTGCGAAAGACGGTTGGCGCGGCGGCCTACCGCCTTGCTGACGCGCCGCGGGTCGCGGCCGCGGGCTTGACGTCGCCGGAGTGCGCCGCCCGGCTTGCCGCCCTGTGCGCGGCAGTGACGACCGGTTGCGCGTCGGCCACCGGCGCTGCGGCGGCCGGCACGTCAGCCACCGGGACGACGAGAGAGCTCACTGCCGGCGGCGGCGGCACCGGCGCGGCGACCGTCGTCGCGGCGGCGATCACCTTGGGATCGTTGCGGAAGTAGGCGGCGTCGATCTGCTTGCGCAGTGCGGCCTCTTGCGACTTCAGCCATGGGTTGACCACCACGAGCGGTAGTGTCGGCGTCGGCACCAGATAACTCGTCGTCACTCCACCTTGGGAATTGACGGTCGTTGTGACGTTCGTCGCCGGGACATTGCTCAGGTTCGTCAGCATCGAAGGAACGTGGACGAGTTGCGCCCCGACGATCGCGTTCTGGACGGCCAGGAGATTCCACGGGCGATCCGGGAAGTCGGCGTATCCGTCGTACTGGCCGGTGACCGCTTTGGTGTTGTACTTGCTTTTCACGGGAGGCCGGTAGGTGTAGTTGAGGAGAGCGTCGTACCGGTTCTTGTTGAAGTAAATGCGGCTCGAGTCGGCGACGACGACGAAATCGAGTTGGCTCTTGGCGGGAGCGGTCGCACTCAATGACAGTCGCCGCAGTTCCTCGTCGGCGACCAGTGCGCCGGCCGACAACCCGACGATGGTGACGTGCTCTCCGGGCTCGAGTTGCTTGAGGGCGGTCTGCAGGGCGGCGTCAAGGTTGTTGGCCCCCACAGTGATTGACTGGTCGAGGGTCATACCCTCGGTGCCGCCGACAAGCCGGGCCTGCTGCGGCCACGACACGTTCTGGCGCTGATAGCTGCCGAACATGCCGCCGAGGATGTTGGCCATGGCAAGGTCGGGCAGTTCGCCGGCACCCATGCCGTTCACCATCAGTGCAACATTCGCGGCTTGAGCGCCTGCTGCGGCCGACAGCGCCACACCTGCGGCCGCGAGGCCGATACCCATCGCGCGCACCATTTTTCGCATGTCACTTCCCCTTCCAGATGTGCCGAGCGGATGCCCGGGTCATCCCGTCTACGCGGATCGCCGGCTGGCGGTCCGTGCTGCCGCTGCGGGCTTGGCAGTCTGCGACCGGGTGTCGTCCGACCGGGCGGCGGGCCCCCGGTGCGCAGACGGATGCGGTGCCTCAGTGTTGTCTTGCGTGGAGGCCCGGCCGGTTGGCGGCGTCAGGGCTGGCGCGCTCGACCCGCCAGTCGGGTCGGCCGGGATGGCCGCTGCAGGTCTTGGCGCCTGCGTCTTGCTCACCGGGGTGGCGGAGACGGCTTCAGCTGCCGGCGAAACCGGGGCCGCCACGGTGACCGGGGCCACGTTCGTCACGGTGGCCGGGGTCGGGCTGACGGCGCTGGGCGCGGCTACCGCCGCGGCCGCGCCCGCTGGCTTGCTGTCATTACGCGCATAGCCGGCTTCGACGACTTTCCTCAGGGCTGATTCTTGCGAAGCGAGGAAGGGGAACAACTGGACGAGAGGTAGATACGCGGCCGGCACGAAGTACCGCGTCGTGACCCCGCCCAGGGAGTTCGTCGTGACGGTGATGTTTTGAGCCTGAACAGTCGAAAGGTCGGTGAACATGCTCGGAACGTGCGTCATGATCTCACCGGCGATCGCGTTGACGACAGCCACGACGTTCCACGGCCGGTCCGGAAAGTCGGCGAACCCGTCGTATTCGGCGGCCACGACGAGGGTGTCGTACTTGGTCTGTACCGGCGGCCGGTACTGGTAACCCACGATCGGGTCAAGACGGTTGTCGTTGATCGGAATTCGGCTGGAATCGGCGACCACGACGAAGGTCAGCTTGCTCTTGTCGGGGGCGTTGGCGCTGGTGAGCAGCTTGCGGAGTTCGTCGTCGGCCACCAGGGAACCGGCCGACAGGCCCACCACCGTCACATGCTCGTTCGGCCCGATCTTGGTGAGGGCATTCCCGATTGCCGCATCGAGGCTGGTGACGCCCTCGCTGACGGAGTCGGTCAGGGTCTTGCTGTCCGCGCCGGTGATCGGCAGGGCCTGCATCGGCCACGCGACGTTCGTGCGCTCATAAGTGCTGAACATTCCGCCCAACACGGTCGACATCACCAGGTCGGGCAGGGCCCCGGTGCCGATCCCATTAAGCATCAGAGCCTGGTTTGCGGCCACTGACGGTGCCGCTGAACCGAACCCGATTGCTGTGGCGGTCGCCATTACACCTGCGGCAAGCCCAAATGAACCTGTGAATCTTTTCACGGTAAAACCCGTTCCCCTCGCAAAAACCCGACAATGTGAGCGTAAGGGCCCGGAAACCGGGGGTTCAACTAGTAATTTCCGATGCTTATTTGCTGCCTCTGTGGGTATCGGCCTATAAAACCGCAGCTAATGCAGCTTTTAGACACCATCCGGCTCGTCAACGATGCACGGGTCGAGTCACGGAAGGGGGCGCTGAACAGTTGCTATCAATTTGATTACGAAATAACTTTAAGGTCTAAGTGCTCGGGTGTTTGAGGACTTTGTACCCCATGGAACGAAGAAAACTGAGAGCGAACTGAGTTTTCTCACAGGAAATTATGCAAACTGCCGCTTTTTGCCACGTGCTCGCCGGCTCGTGACCGCTTCAATGCGCATCGAGTTCATGGCTGTCCACCGCTGATGGGGCGGGGGACGCTCGGCACGCCATCGGCGTGACGATGACCAGACCCGGCCTGGCCCGAAAGATGGGCGTGAGGCGCGGAGGGCAAGCAGCTGCACCGCTGTCGATCGCGGCTCAGTCCAGGTAGTCGCGCAGCACCTGTGAGCGGCTCGGGTGGCGCAACTTGGACATGGTCTTCGACTCGATCTGGCGGATCCGCTCGCGCGTGACTCCGTAGACCTGGCCGATCTCGTCAAGGGTGCGGGGCTGGCCGTCAGTGAGCCCGAAGCGGAGCCTGACCACGCCGGCTTCGCGTTCGGACAGCGTTTCCAGGACGGATTGCAACTGATCCTGGAGCAGGGTGAACGACACCGCGTCGACGGCCACGACGGCCTCGGAGTCCTCGATGAAATCGCCCAGCTGGCTGTCGCCCTCGTCGCCGATCGTCTGATCGAGCGAGATCGGTTCCCGCGCGTACTGCTGGATTTCAAGCACCTTCTCGGGCGTGATGTCCATTTCCTTGGCGAGCTCCTCCGGAGTCGCCTCGCGGCCCAGATCCTGGAGCAACTCACGCTGGATGCGTCCGAGCTTATTGATGACCTCCACCATGTGCACCGGGATGCGGATCGTCCGGGCCTGGTCGGCCATCGCGCGGGTGATGGCCTGTCTGATCCACCAGGTGGCGTATGTGGAGAACTTGTAGCCCTTGGTGTAGTCGAACTTCTCGACCGCGCGGATCAGGCCGAGGTTGCCTTCCTGAATGAGATCCAGGAAGGCCATGCCGCGACCGGTGTAGCGCTTGGCCAAGGACACCACCAGACGCAGATTCGCTTCCAGCAGATGGTTTTTCGCGCGCTCGCCGTCGCGGCAGATCCATTGCATGTCGCGGCGCTGCTGGACGGGAAGCTTTTCGCCGCGATCGGCTATCTCGGCGAGTTTCTGCGTCGCGTAGAGACCGGCCTCGATCCGCTTCGCCAGTTCGACTTCTTCCTCCGCGTTGAGTAGAGCGACTTTGCCGATCTGCTTGAGGTACGCGCGAACAGAGTCGGCCGACGCCGTCAGTTCGGCGTCCTTGCGGGCCTGCCGCAACGCCTCGGATTCCTCTTCGTCCCAGACGAAGTCGCCGGAGGCCTTCTCTTTGTCGGTCGGCTCGGTGACGTCCTCGTCCTGCGCGGCCTCGTCGTCGGCGGCGGGTGTGGCTGAACCCTCGGCGACCTCGGCCTCAGCCGTCTCGACGACGTCTTCGTCGTCCTCCTCAACGGCGACCGCATCGAGGTCTCCGAGTTCGAGGTCGTCGGTGACGTCGAGATCCGGCTCGACGGCCAAGTCCACCTCGACCTCGACAGTGACAACGTCGCTGTCAACGTCCGCAGTGTCTGCGGGAGCCACGGCTTTCTTCGCCCGGCTTCGGGTGGGCTTGGCGTCGGCGTCGGGTGCCGCCTTGGCCGGTGCGGCTTTGGCGGCCTTCGCGGGAGCCGCCTTGGCCGGTGCGGCTTTGGCGGCCTTCGCGGGCGCCGCCTTGGCCGGTGCGGCTTTGGCGGCCTTCGCGGGCGCCGCCTTGGCCGCCTTCTTGGCTGCCGCGGTGGTCTTCGTCGCCTTTGCCGGCGTGGCCGTGCTGTCCGGCACGTCGACGTCGGGTTCGGTGGTCGCTTCGGGTTTCGGGTTGGCCGGCTTGCCGGCGGCCTTCGCGGCCACCCGGGCCAGCAGGCTGCGGCCGGAGCGGGCGGGCGTGGACTTCGCGTCGGCCGCCGGCGCCGAACTGTTCGCGTCCTCGGCGGCCGCCGCGGCGGTGCGCTTGGCGGGCTTCGCGGTGGCCTGGCTTGCCTTGGTCGCTGCCACGTACAGCCTTTCAGTCCTGCGAACGTCCGGCGGGCGCGAGCGCGCTCCACCGGAAACTGTCAGCTATCGGGAATAACGGCATGATCTGTATGGATCCTCGCCCTCGGGGTGAGCGACCGCCGCGACCCATTGTAGCGATACGGCGGCCATGTGCAGGACCGTGCGCCCGCGAACCGGCCACGTCACCTGCTGTCGCGCAGTCAGATCAGCCCTGCGCCGCCTCCTCGGCGGCGGCCATCGCGGCACCCACGATCCCCGCCGTGTTGAGCAACTCGGCCGCCACCACCGGCGTGCGGTTCTTCAGGAGGGGGATCCACTTGTCGGCCTTCTTGCTGATACCGCCGCCGACGATGATCAGGTCCGGGCAGATTGCGTTCTCGATGGCGACGAGGACCTTGGTGACCTGCTTGGACCACTTCCGGTAGCTCCAGCCGCGACGTTCCATGACCGAGGAAGCGGCTCGGTGCTCCGCCTCCTTGCCGTCCACCTCGATATGGCCGAACTCGGTGTTGGGCAACAGGAGTCCGTGATGGATGACCGCCGAGCCGATGCCGGTGCCGAAGGTCAGCAACAGGACGGTCCCGTTCTGGTTGCGGCCGGCGCCGAAGCGGTGCTCAGCCAGTGCGGCCGCATCGGCGTCGTTGAGCACCGTGACGGTATGACCGCCCAATGCCGCGCTGTAGATCTCCTCGGCATTGCGACCGATCCAGGACTCGTCGACGTTGGCCGCGGTGCGCACAACCCCGTCGACCACGACTCCCGGATAACACACGCCGAGCGGGCCGGACCAGTTGAAGTGGTGCACAACCTCGGCGACTGCCGCAGCGACCGCTTCGGGTGTGGCCGGTTGGGGGGTCTGGACCCGGAACCGGTCTCCGACGAGCAGGCCGGTGTCGAGGTCGACGACGCCGCCCTTCACTCCGCTGCCACCTACGTCGACCCCGAGGGCTTGGCGTCCGGTCGAGGTCATTGGGTCCTCCCAGTGATGCGGCATGGCGGTATCGGAACGACTTTAGTTGGCTGGGGAACCTCCTACGAGGGTATTGACCGCCGATGCCGCGCGGATTGTGCTGCGATAGCGATGTGAACGATGAACTGGCCGACGAACTGCGTGACGTGGCCGAGAGGCTGGTCGCCGAAGCGGCCAAGTTCGTCCGTGCCCGGCGCCGGCAGTTGGTCGACGCATTGGGTCACGCCGATCGATCGGCGTTGCGCACGAAGAGCAGCCCGACCGATCCGGTCACGGTCGCCGATACCGAGACCGAGCGGCTGGTTCGGGATCGACTCGCCGAACTGCGACCGGGTGAGTCGATCCTCGGGGAGGAGGGTGGCGGCGCTGCGCCCGGCGAAGGAGAGGTGCGGTGGGTGGTTGACCCCATCGACGGCACGGTGAATTTCGTCTACGGAATCCCGGCGTATGCGGTGTCGCTGGCCGCGCAGATCGACGGCGTATCGGTCGCCGGCGCGGTGGCCGATGTCGTCAGCGGGGACATCTACTCGGCGGCGCTGGGGCGTGGCGCTCACGTCGCGACCCCCGCCGGCCGTCGGCGCCTGCATTGCAACGACATCGCTGATCTCTCCCTGGCGTTGGTTGGAACCGGATTCGGTTACGACCCTGCGCGCCGGGCTGTTCAGGCCGCGCTGCTCGCGCGGATTCTGCCCGAGGTGCGCGACGTGCGCCGGATCGGCTCGGCGGCACTTGATCTGTGCATGGTCGCCGCGGGACGCCTCGACGCCCACTACGAACACGGGCTGAGCGTGTGGGACTGGGCGGCCGCGGCGCTGATCGCCGCCGAGGCGGGTGCGGTGCTCGTGCTGCCCGGCAACCCAGATCACCAGGCCTGGGCGGGGGCGCCGCTGCTCATCGCTGCGGCCCCCGGGGTGGCCGCGCAACTCACCGCGGTGCTGGACCGCCTCGGTGCCCTGGGGCCGCTCGACTGATCAGCAGCTGCCATTGTGGATCTTGGTGATCAATGCCGGATCGGCAGGCTCGTTCGCGCCGGGGCGCAGTCCGCTGAGGACTGCGGCGATGTCGTCGCTGTTGTTCAGTGAAGTGAAATCGGTACCGATCACCACGTCGACCGAATCGTCCTTGCGGTCGTCCTGATACAACTCGACGCAGGGCGCCACCAGCCACGCCGACGCCGCGCCGGGGCGGCCGCTCTTTCCGAACCGGATCTGACCCTGACAGGTCAGTCTGGTTGCTGCGTAGATCGGGTCGTTGGCCGCCGTCGGCGCAGCGAAACCCAGGTCGCGCAGGGCGCCGGCCACCTCACCGGCCTGACCGCCCTGTCCGCTCGCGTTGAGAACGCGGATTTTGGTGTCGGCGAGTTTGGCCGGAGCGATATTGATCAGCGCCGTACGGCCGACCAGGTCGCCCAGCTTGGGGGCCGCCGGATCGGTGGGTGTCGGCGGGGCGTTGCATGCCGACGCCTCGGCGACGTCGACCGGCCGGGTCAATACGAACGCCCACGACAGCGCCGTCAGAACGGCCAGGACGGCGGCCGCGATGATTCCCGGTCGATAGTTACGCCTGCGGAACGGCTGACCGTTCTTGTCGACGGGGGAGCCTTGCGTGATGTCAGCGACCACGTGTGCACTGTAGATGCAACCGGCCGGCTAGGCGCGAGCGGCGTCATCGGATAGCCTTTCGACCGGCTCCGGCGCTGGATGTGACGCAAATCACAACCCAATACCATGCCGTGCGGGCACGAATCGTTTGGCACATGCGTTCGTCGCTGATACAAAGCGTTGCTGAGGTTACGACGACGGGGAGAGGGACGATGGCTACCGACTACGACGCCCCACGGCGTACCGAGACCGACGAGGTGTCGGAGGATTCGCTCGAGGAATTGACGGCGCGGCGCAACGAAGCGCAGTCCGCCGTCGTCGACGTCGACGAATCGGAATCGGCCGAAAACTTCGAGCTGCCCGGGGCGGACCTGTCCGGCGAGGAGTTGTCGGTCCGGGTCATTCCCAAGCAGGCCGACGAGTTCACCTGCTCCAGCTGTTTCCTGGTGCATCACCGCAGCCGGCTCGCCAGTGAGAAGAACGGCGAGATGATCTGCACCGACTGCGCGGCCTGACGCGGCGGTGCCGCGGGTGCGGCCTGATCGCGGCGGTCAGCCGCGCAGCGCTGCCAGCACGCGGTCGGGATGACGGCTGCTGATCAACCAGTACGGGGTCGGGTCGTCCGGGTCGTCGAGGACGACCAGCACCATCGGCCCCACCCAATTGCGATGCAGCACGAAGGCGGCGGGGTCGAGCTGGCGGCCCAGCGCGGCGGACTTCGCGCTGCGGGGCACGACGGCGGAACGGCTGACCACTGATGCGGGCAGATGGGCCTGCCCGGCCCAGAGTTCGACGTCGTCGCCGGTCACTTTGACCTCGACCCGGCCCAGCCACAGCAGCACACCCACCGCCACGACGGCGAGCACCGCATAGGGCAACCAGTCGGGGAGATTGCGCACGCCCATGTTGACCTCGGTCGCCAGCAAGGCGGCCAGCCCGAGCCCGATCGGCCACCACCACCACGGCACCCACAGCCGCTCCCGATACTGCAAATTTTGCGTGGCGACCTGCGAACCAGACACGCGGTCAAGGGTAGTCTTTGCGCTCGTGCCGACCAGTCTCGCGGTAGTTCGTCTGGACCGCGACCTTCCCCTGCCCGCCCGCGCCCACGACGGCGACGCGGGGGTGGACCTCTACAGCTCGCAGGACGTCGAGCTGGCACCGGGACGGCGGGCCCTGGTTTCCACCGGCATCGCCGTGGCAATCCCGCATGGCATGGTCGGCCTGGTTCACCCGCGATCGGGCCTTGCTGCGCGGGTGGGCCTTTCCATCGTCAACAGCCCGGGCACCATCGACGCGGGTTACCGCGGCGAGGTCAAGGTGGCACTGATCAATCTCGACCCCGACACACCGATCGTCATCAAGCGCGGCGATCGCATCGCTCAGCTGGTCCTCCAGCGGGTCGAGCTACCAGAACTGGTCGAGGTGTCGTCATTCGACGAGGCCGGGCTGGCTGACACTACCCGCGGCCAGGGCGGCCACGGTTCCTCCGGCGGACATGCGAGTTTGTGATGGCATTCGGCAGACGTAAACACGACCAAGACGGCGCGGCGGCCCCTGAGGAGATCGTCGACGAGACGGTCACCGAGGAGTATGTCCAGTACGAGGAGTACCCCGCGGAATCGGTCGGCTGGGATGCCAACGACATCGACGGCCCGTTCGACATCGAGGACTTCGACACCCCCGAGCAGGCGACCTTGGCTCGCCTCGATCTGGGGTCGGTGCTGATCCCGATGCCGCCGGGCGGCCAGATCCAGGTCGAGTTCAACCAGACCGGCGTTCCGACCGCGATCTGGGTGGTGACGCCCAACGGCCGGTTCACCATCGCCGCGTATGCGGCTCCGAAGTCGCCCGGTCTGTGGCGTGAGGTGGCCGCCGAACTGGCCGAGGCCCTGCGCAACGACAACGCCGCGGTCTCCATCGAAGACGGCCCGTGGGGCCGCGAAGTGGTCGGCACCGGCGCCGGCGCGGTGCGCTTCATCGGGGTGGACGGCTTCCGCTGGATGATCCGCTGTGTGGTCAATAGCGTGCCGCAGTCGATGCCCGCCCTGGTGGCCGAAGCGCGACAGGCCTTGGCGGACACGGTGGTTCGCCGCGGCGATACCCCGCTGCCGGTGCGTACCCCACTGCCTGTGCAGCTGCCCGAGGAACTGGCCGAACAGCTGCGGGCCGCCGCCCTCCAGCAGGCGCAACAGCAACAGGCGATGCTCGCCGCCCAGCAGGCGTATCTGGCTCAGCAGCAGGCGCAGCAGCAGCAGGAGCGGCTCAATGCCTCCGGTTCGGCGATGCAGCAGTTGCGCAGCACCAGCACTGGCGGCTGATTCAGGACGTCGCTGCGCCGTCCTCGCCGATCGCCTGCAGGGCGTCGACGCAAGCTGCTCCCAGCAGCGGCGGACACGGCCCGAACTCCGCCAGCCGTATAGTGCGCAGCGCCGAACGGGGCGCCCACGACGCCCAGTCCGCGGCGACGCCGACGGGGTGGATCGCGTCGTCGGCCGCCCCGATGACCGCCAGCGGAACGTGCAGTCCGCGCAGTTCATCGGCGCTGGGCGCCACATAGGCTGCCGCCTCGTCCATCGCGTCGGGCAACGCCGGCCACTGCCGCCGCCAGGACCGGCCCAGCTCGTCGGCCAGCCACCCGGGGCTCGACGACCGCATCGCCGCCGTGGTGGCCTCCAGTCCGTCGCGGCGCAGCGTCGCGGCGGTGTGCCGCGCCGACAGCGACGCCGGGGCGTCGCCGGGAGCTCCGGTCCAGGCCGGCAGCACCGCCAGCACCGCGGCCACGCGGTCCTGATGGGACAGGGCCCAGCGGGCGGCCACGGCGGCGCCGATCGAGACCCCGCCGACCGCGATGCGGTCATGGGCCGCTGGCAGGGCGCCGTCCAGCGCGTCCAGATAGCCGGCTACCAGCCGCTGTGGCTCGGGAGTGACATTGACCACCCGCGCACCGGCCTGCTCCAGCGGTCCGGCCAGGGCGCGCCGCAGATAGTCGTCATCCGAGCCGGTACCGGGCAGGAGGACCATCGTCATGCCCGCAACGCTGATTTCCACTCCATGATCGTGCCCGAGCCCATCCCGGACAGATTTCGGGGAATGCTCGTGGCGTAGCGGAACCAACAGGTCTACCGTAACTGGGGCAGTCTCATCGCAACTCCAGGAGCGACCATGGCAACGGCCGAAGGTTTTGTAAAGCGGATGACCCGGCGGCTGACCGAGAGCCCCGAAGTCCGCGAGGCTGAGGAACTCACCGGCGAGGCCACCAACACCGGCGCCCACCGTGCGATCGACTGCCGCCGCGGCCAGGAGGTCACCATGGTCGGCAGGTTGCGCAGCGTCGAGACCAACGCCAAGGGCTGCGTGGGCGGGGTTCGCGCCGAGCTCTTCGACGGCACCGACACCGTGATGCTGGTGTGGCTGGGACAGCGCCGGATCCCCGGAATCGAGTGCGGGCGAACCCTGCGCGTGCACGGCCGGCTCGGCATGCTGGACAACGGAAACAAAGCAATTTACAACCCGCACTACGAGATTCAGCGTTGACGGCCGTCGACCCCAACGAGTCCGTCACGTCGGCTCCCGACGAAAAACCCACGCCCGCGCAGGCGATGCTGCGCCAGATGGGCGGTGTCTCGGGCCTGATCTACTCGGCGCTGCCGGTGGCGGTGCTGGTGCCGGTGAACACCGCTTTCGGTCTGATGCCGGCGATCCTGGCCGCACTCGGCGTCGCCGCGGCCATTCTGGTGTGGCGCCTGGCCCGGCGCGATTCCGTTCAACCGGCTTTCGCCGGGTTCGTCGGCGTGGGCTTCAGTGCACTGATCGCCTGGCTGGTCGGGGCATCGAAGGGGTACTTCCTGCTGGGCATCTGGACGTCGCTGATCTGGGCGGTGGTGTTCGGGGCGTCGGTGCTGATTCGTCGGCCGATCGTCGGCTACATCTGGAGTTGGGTCAACGGCCATGACCGCGCCTGGCGACGGTCGCGCAAGGCGGTGCTGGCCTTCGACGCCGCCACCCTGATCTGGGTGGCGGTCTTCGGCGCCCGCTTCGCCGTACAGCACCACCTCTACGACGCCGACCGCACCGGCTGGCTCGGGGTGGCCCGGATAGCCATGGGCTGGCCCCTGGCCGCGGTCGGAGCATTCGTCACCTACCTGGCGATCCGCACCGCACAGCGGGCGCTGCACGCCGAACGCGCAGCCCAGGCGACACAGTGCTGGCCCACCAGCGTGGACCACACACCGGTGGCCGACTGAGACCGCTACCCGCCCTCGGCGAGCAGACGCCGCAGGTCGACCTCCACATCGGGTGAGGCAACGAACAGCAGTTCGTCGCCGCCTTCGAGGGGCTGATCGGGTTCGGGAACGATGACGCGCTGGCCGCGCAGAATCGTCACCAGTGCGACGTCGCGCGGCAATTCGAGTTTGCGGACCGGCCGGCCACCCCACGGTGTGTCGTCGGGAAGGGTGACCTCCACCAGGTTCGCGTTGCCTTTGCGGAACTCCATGAGGCGTACGACATCGCCGATGGCGAACGCCTCTTCGACCAGCGAGGCCAGCATCCGAGGAGTCGACACCGCGACGTCGACACCCCAGGCGTTGTCGAAGAGCCATTCGTTGCGCGGGTCGTTGACGCGGGCCACCACCCGCGGCGCGGCGAACTCCGTCTTCGCCAGCAGCGAGAGCACCACGTTGGCCTTGTCGTCGCCCGTCGCGGCGATCACCACATCGAACTCTTCCAAGTGCATCGCTTCGAGCAGGCTCAACTCACAGGCATCGCCGAAGATCCACTGGGCGGTCGGAATCGCGTCGACGTCGAAGTGGCCGGGGTTGCGCTCGATGAGGCTCACCTCATGCTGGTTCTCCACCAGCTCGCGGGCGATGGACCGCCCGACCGCACCCGCACCGGCGATGGCGACTTTCATTCCCCGACTCCTTCCGCGGGCGGCTGGGCGGCGATGGCCAGCGCTTCGCCGACATTTCCGGACACCGCCGCGAGGTACACCTGGTCCCCGGCCTGCACCACGGTGCGGGGCTCGGGCAGCAGGCCGGTACCGAACCGGATGAGAAAGGCCGCCCGGGCACCGGTGGCCTCCTCGAGGTCGGTAATCCGAAGTCCGACCCAGCCCTCGTGCAACGGGGCTTCGGCCACTGCGACAGTCCCGGTGGGATCGCGCCACCGCGCCGTCTCGGCCTCGTGGGTCAGCGTGTTCAACAGCCGGTCGGTCGTCCACGGCACGGTGGCGATCGTTGGGATGCCGAGACGCTCGTAGACCGCGGCGCGTTTGGCGTCGTAGATCCGCGCCACCACGCGGTGCACTCCGAACATCTCCCGGGCGACCCGGGCTGAAATGATGTTGGAGTTGTCCCCGGAGGACACCGCGGCGAACGCGTCGGCGCGCTCAATTCCGGCTCGCAGCAACACTTCCCGGTCGAAACCCAGGCCCAGGATCTGCTCCCCGGTGAATTCGGGGGAGAGCCGATGGAACGCGTTGGCGTCGCGGTCGATGATCGACACCTCATGCCCCAGCCGCGACAGAGCTTCGGCCAGTGCGGCGCCGACCCGGCCGCAGCCCATCACCACTACCCGCACCTCTAGGTCCTTTCGGCTGTCGGCGCCCGGCCACCAGTGGCCGAAGCGGTACGGGGAACGCTACCGCGATCGCGCAGAAGGCTTACCCTTGGCACTCGTGTCCAAGCTTTCCACCGGTCTGCGCCGCATGCTCATCGGGCAACCGTTCCGCAGCGACAAGCTGGCCCACACCCTGCTGCCCAAGCGCATCGCCCTGCCGGTGTTCGCCTCCGACGCGATGTCGTCGGTCGCGTACGCCCCCGAGGAGATCTTCCTCGTGCTCTCCGTCGCCGGCCTGTCCGCATACACCATGGCGCCCTGGATCGGTGTGGCTGTCGCCTTCGTCATGCTCGTGGTCGTCGCGTCCTACCGGCAGAACGTCTACGCCTACCCGTCCGGCGGCGGCGACTACGAGGTGGTGACCACCAACCTGGGACCCACTGCGGGGCTGACGGTGGCCAGCGCGCTGCTGGTGGATTACGTGCTCACGGTGGCCGTGTCGATGGCCTCGGCGATGTCCAACATCGGCTCAGCGGTGCCGTTCATCGCCCAGCACAAGGTGCTCTTCGCGGTGACCGCCATCGTGCTGCTGACGTCGATCAACCTGCGCGGCATCCGGGAGTCCGGCACCGCGTTCGCCATTCCGACCTACGCCTTCATCGTCGGGATGTTCCTGATGATCGCCTGGGGCTTCTTCCAGATCCATGTGCTGGGCCATGACTTGCGGGCGGAATCCGCCGGGTTCGAATTGCAGTCCGAGCACGGCGACATCATGGGATTCGCCATGGTCTTCCTGGTGGCCCGGGCGTTCTCGTCCGGCTGTGCGGCGCTGACCGGTGTGGAGGCGATCAGCAATGGCGTCCCGGCGTTCCGTAAGCCCAAGTCGCGCAACGCTGCGACCACCCTGGCGCTGCTCGGTGGGCTGGCGGTCGCCATGTTCATGGGCATGATCGTGCTGGCCAACGACACCGGGGTGAAGATGGCCGAGCGTCCCGAAGAACAGCTGATCGGCGCGCCCCCGGACTACCACCAGAAGACGTTGGTCGCCCAGTTGGCCGAGAGCGTCTTTCACGACTTCCCGCTCGGGCTCTACCTGATCACCGGCGTCACCGCCCTGATCCTGGTGCTGGCCGCCAATACGGCGTTCAACGGATTCCCCGTTCTGGGCTCGATCCTGGCCCAGGACCGTTATCTGCCCCGGCAGCTGCATACCCGCGGCGACCGGCTGGCCTTCTCCAACGGCATCGTATTCCTGGCTCTGGCGGCGATCGCGTTCGTCGTGGCCTTCAACGCCGAGGTCACCCACCTGATCCAGCTCTACATCGTCGGGGTGTTCATCTCGTTCACCCTCAGCCAGATCGGCATGGTGCGGCACTGGACCCGTCTGCTGCGCACCGAGGAGGATCCCGCGGAGCGCCGCAAGATGGTGCGGGCCCGGATCATCAACACCATCGGGTTCATCGCCACCGGCGCCGTGCTGCTCATCGTGCTGGTGACGAAGTTCCTGGCCGGCGCGTGGATCGCGATCCTCGCCATGGGCGGCCTCTTCCTGCTGATGAAGGGGATCAACCGGCACTACAGCAGGGTGTCGCTGGAACTGACTCCCGACGAGGATGAGCGCGGCGAGATCGTCCTGCCCAGCCGCAACCACGCGGTGGTGCTGGTCTCCAACCTGCAGCTTCCGACGTTGCGGGCCCTGGCCTATGCCCGGGCGACCAGGCCGGACGTCCTCGAGGCGCTCACCGTCAGTGTCGACGACGACGAGACCCGGAAGCTGAATGCCGAGTGGGAGAACAGTGACATCAACGTGCCGTTGAAGACCGTCGCGTCCCCGTACCGGGAGATCACGGGCCCGGTCGTCAATTACATCAAGCGGATCAGCAAGGAATCGCCCCGCACCGTCGTCACCGTCTTCATTCCGGAGTACGTGGTCGGCCACTGGTGGGAGCATCTGCTGCACAACCAGAGCGCGCTGCGGCTCAAGACCCGGCTGCTGTTCATTCCCAACGTGATGATGACTTCGGTTCCCTGGCAATTGCAGTCGTCCATCAAGGTGAGCCAGATCGAAGATCAGAGCGCTCCGGGCGACGTCAGACGGGGCTTTGTGGAGTGACAGAGGCTGCGCCGGTCGAACTGGTGCTCGACGCCGGCGAACCGGCCAACGGCGGAAGTTGCGTCGCGCGCCACGAGGGCCGGGTGGTGTTCGTTCGATATGCGCTGCCCGGCGAGCAGGTGCTGGCTCGGGTGACGTCGCAACGCGGTTCCTTCTGGCACGCCGACGCGGTGGAGGTGCTGCGGGCCTCGCCGGACCGCGTCGAGTCGCTGTGCCCGGTGGCCGGTGTGGACGGGGCGGGATGCTGCGACCTGGCGTTCGTCGATCCGCAGGCGGCCCGGGCGCTCAAGGGTTCGGTGGTGGCCAATCAGCTTGGGCGCCTGGGGGATTACCCGTGGAAGGGCGTGGCCGAGCCGGTGGGTGCCGGAGCGCCGACGGGGTGGCGCACCAGAGTCCAGTTCGACGTGGGCGAGGACGGCCGAGCCGGCCTGCACCGCCACCACAGCGACGAACTGGTGACCGATCTGCGCTGCGGGCAGTTGCCCGTCGGGATGCTCGACGGAATCGAGGGGCCGCGCTGGCGCCCCGGTGACCGGCTGCACGTCGTGCTCGACGATGACGGTCGTCGGCACGTGCGCAGCGCAGGCCGGAACCGCCACGACGCGACCAGTCGCCATGTCTCCACGGTGGAAGGCGAGCCGAGAACCGTTCAGCGCGTGGGCGATCGGGTGTGGCGGCTTCCGCTGACCGCGTTCTGGCAATCGCATCGCGATGCCGCCGCGGAGTACAGCGCGCTGGTGGGGCAGTGGCTGGCCGGATCCCGGCCGCGGCTGGCCTGGGACCTCTACGGCGGGGCGGGTCTGTTCGCGGCGGCGCTGGCCGACGTGGTCGGCGACGGCGGCCGGGTGCTCACGGTGGATACCGCGCGCGGTGCGTCGATGGCGGCGAAGGATGCGCTCGCCGGCTTGCCGGTGCGGGTGGTGTCGGAGTCGGTCCGGCGATTCCTGTCCGGCCAGTCCCGTGGCGCCGACGTCGCCGTGCTGGATCCGCCGCGAGCCGGCGCCGGACGGGAGGTGGTCGACCTGGTGGCCCGAGCCGGGGTCGGGAAGGTGATTCACATCGGTTGTGAGGCTGCCGCATTCGCCCGCGACATCGGCCTGTACCGGGCCGGCGGTTACCGCGTCGAAAACATCCGGGTGTACGACGCCTTCCCGCTGACCCACCACGTGGAGTGTTTCGCGCTGCTCACCCGCTGAGCGATTCCTTGTAGGTTTCTCTCATGCCCGACACTCTGCTCAGCCGCGGCTCATGGTCGGAGACCCGCCGAGTCATCCACATCCTGCACAAGGAGACGGTCGGCGGTGCGATTCTGCTGGCCGCAGCCACGATTGCGCTGGTCTGGGCCAACTCGCCGTGGCGGACGTCGTACACCGCGCTCACCAAGTTGCGCGTCGGCAGCGACGACTACGGCCTACATCTGAATCTGTCGCTGGGATCGTGGGCGGCCGACGGGCTGCTGGCCATCTTCTTCTTCGTCGTCGGCCTGGAACTCAAGCGTGAGTTCGTCGCCGGCGACCTGCGCGACCCCAGCCGGGCGGCGCTGCCCATCGCCGCCGCGGTCGGCGGCATGGTGGTGCCGGCGCTGATCTTCGTCGCTTTCACCGCCGGTGCCGGCGACGGCGCGGCACGCGGCTGGGCCACCCCGACGGCCACCGACATCGCCTTCGCCGTCGCCGTGCTGGCGGTGATCTCCACCCACCTGCCCGGGGCGCTGCGGACCTTCCTGCTCACCCTGGCTGTGGTCGACGATCTGCTGGCGATCACCGTGATCGCGGTGTTCTACACCGCCAAGATCAACCTGCCCGCGCTGCTGCTGGCGCTGATTCCGCTGGGGGTGTTCGCCGTGCTGGTGCAACGGCGGGTGCGCTCGCCATGGATATTGATTCCGCTGGCGATGGTCACCTGGTCGTTGGTGCACGAGTCCGGGGTGCACGCCACCGTCGCCGGGGTGCTGCTCGGGTTCACCGTGCCGGTGCTGCGCAACGAACGCGACGCGGGCCACTCGGGGATGGGTCTGGCCGAGTATTTCGAGCATCTGGTGCGTCCGGTGTCGGCCGGTTTCGCGGTGCCGGTCTTCGCGTTTTTCGCCGCCGGGGTGACCTTCGGGGGCTATGACGGATTGGTGACAGCCCTGCGCGACCCGATCGCACTGGGCATCGTGGGGGGCCTGGTGGTCGGCAAGACGGTGGGGGTGTTCGGAACCACCCGGCTGATCGCGGCGGTGACCCGCGCCAGCCTGGACTCGTCATTGCGCTGGATCGACGTCTTCGGGGTCTCGCTGTTGGCCGGTATCGGGTTCACCGTTTCGCTGCTGATCGGCGAATTGGCGTACGACGCCGACTCTCCGCGCCAGGCCGTCGTGAAGGTGGCGGTGCTCACCGGATCTTTGCTGGCCGCATTCCTAGCCGCCATCGTGCTGCGGGCCCGCAACCGGCATTACCGGGCGGTGTTCGAGTTGGAGACGGCCGACGAAGACCACGACGGAGTGCCCGATGTGTACCAGGAAGTCTCCGGGCGGGGTGCGTAGACTGGCCCAATGCTTGAACAGGTCCGCGGCCCCGCTGATCTGCAGCGGCTGTCCGAGGATCAGCTGACCGAACTGGCGGCCGAGATCCGGCAGTTCCTGGTCCACAAGGTCGCCGCCACCGGCGGCCACCTGGGGCCCAACCTCGGCGTGGTCGAGCTCACCCTGGCGCTGCACCGCGTCTTCAACTCGCCCAACGACCCGATCATCTTCGACACCGGCCACCAGGCCTACGTGCACAAGATGCTGACCGGTCGCAGCGCCGGTTTCGACACGCTCCGGTCCAAGGGCGGCCTGTCGGGCTATCCCTCCCGCGCCGAGAGCGAGCACGACTGGGTCGAGTCCAGTCACGCCTCGGCGGCGCTGTCCTATGCCGACGGCCTGTCCAAAGCCTTCGAACTGAGCGACCAGCGCGACCGGCGCGTCGTCGCCGTCGTCGGCGACGGCGCGCTGACAGGCGGCATGTGCTGGGAGGCGCTCAACAACATCGCCGCGGCTAAGCGGCCCCTGGTGATCGTCGTCAACGACAACGGACGCAGCTATGCGCCCACCATCGGCGGTCTGGCCGAGCACCTGGCGGGCCTACGCCTGCAACCGGCCTACGAGCGCATGCTGGAGCGGGGTCGCAGCGCGGTGCGGGCCATCCCGGTGATCGGCGAAGTCTGTTTCCAGGCCATGCACAGTGTGAAGGCCGGTCTCAAGGACGCCGTCTCGCCGCAGGCGATGTTCACCGATCTCGGGCTGAAGTACGTCGGGCCGATCGACGGGCACGACGAGCACGCGGTGGAGACCGCCCTGCGCCACGCCCGCGGCTACAACCGGCCGGTGATCGTGCACGTGGTCACCCGCAAGGGGATGGGTTACGCACCGGCCGAGAACGACGAGGCCGAGCAGATGCACGCCTGCGGCATCATCGACCCGGAAACCGGCCTGGCCACCAAGATCGCCGCCCCCGGGTGGACGTCGGTGTTCTCCGACGCGCTGATCGCCTACGCCAAGGCGCGGCGTGACATCGTCGCCATCACCGCCGCGATGCCGGGACCGACCGGCCTGGCGGCCTTCGGCGAGCGTTACCCGGACCGGCTCTTCGACGTCGGCATCGCCGAGCAGCACGCCATGACCTCGGCGGCCGGGCTTGCGATGGGCGGATTGCACCCGGTGGTAGCGATCTACTCGACGTTCCTCAACCGCGCCTTTGACCAGGTGCTGATGGACGTCGCGCTGCACAAGCTTCCGGTGACGATCGTCCTGGACCGGGCCGGGATCACCGGCAACGACGGTGCCAGCCACAACGGTATGTGGGATTTGTCGGTCCTGAACATCGTGCCCGGCATCCGGGTGGCGGCCCCGCGCGACGGCGCTCGGTTGCGCGAGGAACTCGGCGAGGCGCTGCAGGTCGACGACGGTCCGACCGCACTGCGTTTCCCGAAAGGTGATGTAGGCGAAGACATTCGGGCGCTGGAGCGGATCGAAGGCATTGACGTCTTGGTCCGCCCGGCCGCCGAACTCGGCCCCGATGTGTTGCTGGTCGCGGTCGGATCGTTCGCGGCGATGGCGATCAAGGTGGCCGACCGGTTGCGCAATCAGGGCATCGGGGTGACCGTGGTCGACCCCCGCTGGGTGATCCCGGTTCCCGAGGGCCTCGGCCCGATCGCGCAGGAACACAAGCTGGTGGTGACCATCGAGGACAACGGTGTGCACGGCGGGGTGGGTTCGGCGGTCTCGGCGGCGCTGCGGCACGCCGACATCGACGTTCCCTGCCGGGATGTCGGCGTGCCGCAACGGTTCCTCGACCATGCCGCGCGCAGTGAGGTGCTCGACGAGGTCGGCCTGACCGAGCAGAACCTGGCCCGTCAGATCACCGGCTGGGTGGCCGCCCTCGCGGTGCGCGATGACTCGGCGGCCCAGCAGCACGGCCGACTGGGTTAATCCCGCGGCGTCAGGGCCGGCGCCAGCGCGGGGACGACGAGGCTGCGTTGCCACGCCCGCGCACCCCCGTCGCGCAGGTATACGTCCACCGCCGCGGCGGCATCGGCGGTGTCCTGCCAGTCCCAGCACAACCGTCGCACCAACTCCGGGGACAGTAGGTTCTCGGCCGGCACGCTGACCCGCGCGGACAGTTCGGCCAGCGCCGAGCGGGCCGCCTCCAAGCGCAGCGCGGCCTCCGGTTTGCGCTTGGCCCACCGCACCGGCGGCGGCGGGCCGTTGAGTGACTCCGAGATCTCCGGCGCGTCATCGGTGGTGCGGGCGGCAGCGAGGGCGTCGAGCCAGACTTGAGCGCCGCGGCGCTGCTTGGAGCCGCCGAAGACCGGAAGGGCGAGGAGTTCCTCGACGGTTTTGGGGTCGGCGACCGCTGCGGAGATGATCGCCGCATCCGGCAGGATCCGTCCGGGCGCGATGTCGCGGCTGCGCGCGATGCGGTCCCGCGCGGTCCACAATTCGCGCGCCGCGGCCAATCCCTGACGGGTGCGGATCTTGTGGAGGCCCGAGGTGCGGCGCCAGCGGTCCCGCCGCGTCGGGGTGCTTTCCGCGAGTCGCAGATATTCGAATTCTTCTGCGGCCCAGGAAGCTTTGTCCTGCTCGGCCAGCACGTCGGCGATCGCTGCGCGTAATTCGATGAGCACCTCGACGTCGAGTGCGGCGTAGTTCAGCCATGCGTCCGGCAGCGGCCGTTTGGACCAGTCCGCCGCTCCGTGGCCCTTGGCCAGGCCCAGGCCCAGAAGGCGCTCCACCATCGCTGCGAGATTGACTCGGTCGAAGCCGGCCAGCCGGCTGGCCAGTTCGGTGTCATAGAGGGCGGGGGGTCGCAGGCCCACCTCGGCCAGGCAGGGCAGATCCTGATCGGCGGCGTGCAGGATCCACTCGTCCTCGGCGAGCACCTCGGCGACCGGCTTGAGCACGTCGATCGGGCTGCCGCCGTGGTTGACCGGGTCGATCAGCACCGTCCCGGCCCCGCTGCGGCGGATCTGGATCAGGTAGGCCCGGTTGGAGTACCGGAAGCCAGACGCCCGTTCGGCGTCGACGGCGAAGGGGCCGGTGCCACGGGCCAAAGTCTCTGCGGCCGAAGCTATTTCGTCGGCGGCGACCGAAACCTCGGGCACCCCGCCAGTCGGACACAGCAGGGGCGCCGGCGGCGGCCCCTCGGGCCTCGGGTCAGCGACGGGGGAGTCGAAGAGGGAGTCGTTGTCGTCGTGCGGCATGTCAGGCGCGGGAACGGGAGCTCAGATCGGTGACGCCCACCGGCGGCAGGCCCGCCGCGTGCTCAAGCACCTCGCAGAACGCCTGCACGTGGGTGCCCAGCGCCGGAGTGGTGGCCGTCCACGACGCCCGCAACTCCAACTGGTGGGCGCGCGGCGGTCCGGAGATGTCGCCGTAGCGCACCGACGTCGTGGCAGTCACGGTCCCGCCCAGCGCGGTGACGTGCTCGGAGCGATCGGCCAGGGCGTCGACCAGCCAGCTCCAGGCCACCTCGGGCAACAGCGGATCGACCGCCTCATGCGGATCGAGGTCGGCCTGGATGTAGGCGACCAGGCGCATGGTGCCGTCCCACGCGTCGGCGCCCTCCGGATCGTGCAGCAGGATCAGTCGGCCGAAAGCGTCGCCCTCCGACGACTCCGCGCCGAGCTCAGCCCGGCGAACCTCCGCACCGAGTGCATAGCTGTACGGAGCCAGGCGCTGAGGCGGGCGGATCGGACCCAACTCGATCTCAGGCCTGACCTTCGCGGCGTTCATCGACGCAACGCCCTCACGGAACGGCGTCGGCTCCGCATCGGTCACTCAATCGACGGTAGCCCCATCCGGCAGCGGCCGCAGTCAGGCGCGCCGCGCAGGTTCGGTATGCCAACCGGTCCCGACCGTCGAGCGTGGCACGATGTCTGCGATGAGTACCCGTCGCCACCTGCCCGAGGCGCCCTATCTGGCCGCCGCAACGGGCCGCAAGCCGAGCCGCATACCGGTCTGGTTCATGCGGCAGGCCGGCCGATCTCTGCCCGAGTACCGGGCGTTGCGCGCCAAGAACACCATGATGGAGGCCTGCTTCGACCCGGAGCTGATCTGCGAGATCACCCTGCAACCGGTGCGCCGGCACGGTGTTGATGCCGCGATCCTGTTCTCCGACATCGTCGTTCCGCTGCGCGCGGCGGGGGTGGACCTCGACATCGTTCCCGACGTGGGTCCGGTGATCGGCAGCCCGGTGCGCACCGCATCCGACGTGGCGGCACTGGGAGGCCTTCGGCTGGAGCGGGTCAGCGCCGTGCAGGACGGGGTCGGCCTGCTCGTCGACGCGCTCGGTGACGTCCCGTTGATCGGCTTCGCCGGCGCGCCCTTCACCCTGGCGTCGTATCTGATCGAGGGCGGCCCCAGCAAGCTGCACGAACGTACCAAGACGATGATGTTCGCCGAGCCGTCGACCTGGCATGCGCTGATGGAAGCGCTGGCCGACCTGACCATCGATTTCCTGCGGGTGCAACTCGATGCCGGGGTGGACGCCATCCAGCTGTTCGATTCCTGGGCGGGCACGTTGTCGCTGGCCGACTACCGCAACTATGTGCTGCCGCACAGCACGCGGGTGTTCGCGGCCCTGGCCGATTTCGATGTGCCGATGACGCACTTCGGCGTCAACACCGGGGAGCTGCTCGAGGCGATGGGGCAGGCCGGCGCCACGGTGGTGGGGGTGGACTGGCGGACCTCGCTGGCCGACGCCGCCGCCCGTATGGAGCCGGGCAAGGCCCTGCAGGGCAATCTCGACCCGGTGGTCCTGCTGGCCGGCTGGCCGGTGGTCGAGAAGGTCGCGCGCGACGTCGTCGACGACGGGCGCCTGGCGGTCGACGCCGGGGCGATCGGGCACATCTTCAACCTCGGGCACGGCGTGTTGCCGAAGACCGATCCGGGGGTGCTGACTGACCTCGTGGCGCTGGTGCATTCGCTGTGAGCCGCACATATGCCACCGCGGGCGGAGCCCGCAATTTTGCGGTAGTAGGGGGCGGCATTTCCGGTCTGGTCGCTGCCTACCGGATCCGCGCCGCCGCCGGCCCGGACGCCCAGATCATGCTGTTCGACCCGGCCGACCGGCTCGGCGGCGTGGTGCGCACCGAGACGATGGGCGGCCAGCCGATGGACATCGGGGCCGAGGCGTTCGTCGCCCGCCGTCCCGAGGTGCCGGCGCTGCTGCGCGAACTGGGTCTCGCCGACCGCCTCATCACTCCCACCGGGGTGCGGCCCACCATCTACAGCCAGGGCCGGCTGCACCCGCTGCCGCCCGGCGCCGTCAACGGCATTCCGGGCTCGGCCGAATCGCTGCGGGGCCTGGTGGACGAGGAGACGCTTACCAGGGTCGCCGCCGAACCCGACCAGCCCCTGCCGTGGCAGCCGGGCGATGATCCCTCGGTCGGAGACCTGGTGGCCCAACGATTCGGCGAGCAGGTGGTCACCCGGTCGGTCGATCCGATGCTGTCCGGGGTGTACGCCGGTTCGGCGCGGACGATCGGAATCCGATCGGCGGTCCCGATGGTGGCCGCCGCCTTGGACGCCGGTGCGGGCAGTCTGACCGCCGCCGTCGGCCGGGCGACGTCGGGCACCACGGGCGGCCCCGTGTTCGCCGCCATCGACGGCGGCTACCGGGTGATGGTGGACGAACTCATCACCCGCAGCGCGATTAGGTGGGTGCCGACCGCGGTGGACCACATGTTCGCCGACGTCAACGGCTGGACCGTGGCCGACGCCAACGGCCAGAGCTGGCGGGCCGACGGTGTGGTGGTGGCTCTGCCGGCCCCGCAGACCGCGGCGCTGCTGGACGACATCGCACCGCGTGCCGCTGCTGTTGTAGGGCGCATCCCGGTGGCGTCCGCGGTGGTGCTGGCGATGGCGGTGCCGGCCGGCACGCCGTTCCCGCCGCAGTCGGGTGTGCTGGTCGCGACTGGAGAAGCGTTGCACACCAAGGCGATCACGCTGTCCACCCGTAAGTGGGGCCGCCGCGGCGAGGCGGAACTGCTGCGCTTGTCGTTCGGCCGGTTCGGCGACGACGTGGCTCGCACCGTCGCCGACGAGCAGTTGCTGGCCTGGGCGCTGGAGGATCTGGCCGCCGTGTTCGGCATCGCCGTTGAACCCGTCGAGGTCATGGTGCACCGCTGGATCGACGCGCTGCCCCAGTACGGCCCCGGCCACGGCGCGCTCGCCACTCAGATCCGCGCCGGGCTGCCGCCCGCGGTCGCGGTGGCGGGCAACTTCCTCGACGGCGTCGGGGTCCCGGCGTGCCTGGTGGCGGCCGGACGCGCCGCGGAGTCCGTCGTGGCGGCTACGGCCTGAGACCCGACGCCTGAACGATCCGCGGCGTGGCACGATGGACGCCATGGCGCGACTGGACTACGACGCACTCAACGCCACCGTCCGCTACGTGATGTTCTCTTCGTTCGCGGTGCGCCCCGGCGTGCTGGGCTACGACGAGGAGTCGCGGGCGGCGGTGACCGACGAGACCGCCACCTTCCTCAAACAGCAGGAGGACAACGGGGTGGTGGTCCGCGGTCTCTACGACGTGGCCGGCATGCGGGCGGACGCCGACTTCATGATCTGGACCCATGCCGAGCGGGTCGAGGCGCTGCAGCAGCTGTACAGCGACTTCCGACGCACCACCGCGCTGGGCCGGGCCTGTACTCCGGTGTGGAGCAGCGTGGCGCTGCACCGCCCGGCCGAGTTCAACAAGAGCCACGTCCCGGCGTTCCTGGCGGGTGAGGAGCCGGGCAACTACGTCTGCGTCTACCCGTTCGTCCGGTCGTTGGAGTGGTACCTGCTGCCCGACGAGCAGCGCCGCAAGATGCTGGCCGACCACGGCATGGCTGCGCGCGGCTACAAGGACGTCCGGGCCAACACGGTGCCGGCGTTCGCGCTCGGCGACTACGAATGGATTCTGGCGTTCGAGGCCCCCGAACTGCACCGGATCGTCGACCTGATGCGCGACCTGCGCGCCACCGAGGCGCGTCTGCACGTCCGCGAGGAGATCCCGTTTTACACCGGGCCGCGCGTCAGCGTCGAGGAGTTGGTCACCAGGCTGCCGTGAACAGCCGCGAGGCGCTCACTCTTGGGGAGCCAGTCGCAGTGAAATCGAGTTGATGCAGTAGCGCTGGTCGGTGGGAGTGGGGTAGCCCTCGCCGGAGAACACGTGTCCGAGATGGCTGTGGCAGTTGGCGCACAGCACCTCGACACGGTGCGTGCCCAGCGAGTCGTCCGCCCGCAGAATCACCGCCTCGGAGCGGGCCGGGTCGAAGAACGAGGGCCAGCCGCAGTGCGACTCGAATTTTTCTGTGCTGCGGAACAATTCGGCCCCGCACGCCCGGCATTCGTAGACCCCGGGCGCCTTGGTGTCGGTGTACTCGCCGGTGAACGGACGCTCGGTGCCGGCCTGGCGCAGCACGTTGTATTCCGCGGGCGTCAGACGCTGACGCCATTGGTCGTCGCTGAGCTGCAGTGCGGGCCGCTGGTCCATCAGTTCACGGTAATGCCTGCCGCGACCGCGGCGCCACCACGGACTACGCGGGTGCGAGGCGCCGTTCCCGGGCGGCCCGCGCCATCCAGGGCGGGTCGATGCCGTCGGCGAGCCGGCCGTCGGCCTTCGCGTCCAGATACCGGAAGTACAGCACGCAGAAGACGACGATCAGCATCAGCGACCAGCCGTAGGTGATCTTCATGTACTCCAGGAAGCGTCCGGTCGTCGGCCACCGCCACATCAGCCAGCGATCCAGCGTGAGGAAGCCGTAGGTCGCCAGCCAGGCCGGCCAGTTGCGGATCACCGAGTTCGGCAGCACCACCGTCATCAGGAACGGGAACAGCATCATCGAGTAGTAGCCCTGGGCCAGCGACAGCACCAGCCAGGAGGCGATCAGCAGCACACCCGATGAGGTCAGCGCCCAGTAGAAGGTGTCGCGCTGGCGGTAGTAGCGGTAGAGCAGCCACAGGCTGGCCGCCGCGAGCACCACGAACAACAGTCGGAGCAGCGTGATCAGCCACATCGGCAGGCCGTAGTAGATGCCGTTGCCGAGCACCGAGGAGTTGAAGTAGTCCCGGGTGGACAGGATGTAGGGAATCGTGCCTTTGAGGAAGGCGCGGCGGTCGACCACCATCCGCCAGGCGAGGATGTTCAGGGCCAACGGCACCCCCACCGCCATGGCCAGGACACGCCACTGCCGATTCAGCAGTGGGATCAGCAGGAGCGGCGCGAGCACGGGTTTGACGGTCAGCGACAGCCCGATCGCCAGGCCGGACAGCCATTCCCGGCTGCGCCGGCCGTCGAGAAGCCAGAGCAAGAACAGAACTTCGCACAGCAGGACGCAGCCGTTGATGTTGGTGAACACCAGCGTGTTGGTCACCGATTCGGTGACGAACGCGGCCGCGAGCAGTGCCGGCAGCGCGGGGGAGCTGAGCGTGAATTTGAACAGCCGTACCAGAAGGACGCAGGCGAGGACGATCGCCACCGTGTTGAGCACGATGAACCAGTTCCGCGCGGCGAAGATGCTCTCGATGTAGCCGAACGGCGACATCAGCAGAGTGCCGCCGGGCGGGTACAGGTAGTGCGGATCGACTTCGACGAAGACGTCGGTGTAGACCGGCTCGTGGTGGCGGAAACGGCGCAGCGCCCAGTAGACCGGGGCCCAGTCGTCGGTGATGTAGCCGTTGGTGGTCAGCACATAGCTGCGGTGGATGATCGACATGATCGCGATCGGCCATAGCGCTGTGCGGACGACGTCCTGCGTGCTCGGTGGGCTGGTGCGGGGCCGAAAGGCGTTGCGCAAGGCGGACGGCAGGGAAGCAATCCGGGTCACGACGGCACCGTACACCGGTTGGGCGAGCGCATCCCTCAGGCGGGGCAGAAGGTGTCGGTCGGGGGAATAGAGCCGTCGATGAGGTAATCCCGGATCGGCGGCAGCGCGCACGGCGCGTAGATGCTGGCGCCGTGGCCGGTGCCCTGCCACATCACCCGCCTGCTGCTGGAGCCTGCGTTGATGACGGTCGCCGCCAGTGCGGGGACCCCCTGGCTGCCGACGATGGGATCGCTCTGGACGCCCAGCAGCAGCACGTGGACTTTCAGGTCCTTGGGGTCTTTGGGAGCCGTGCCGCTGGGCCAGTTCAGGCACTTCACCAGATTCAGGGCCGCGACGGTACCGAACTGCGGATACGTCTTGCCCCACGCGACCACCAGTTCGCGGACCCGGTCGGGGGTGGGCCGGTTCAGGGCGTCGCTGCAGGTATTGACGAATTGGCCGTCGGTGCCGCGCAGGGCTTCGGCCTGGTTGACCAGGCTGTTGAGCTGGTTGGTGTCGCCCGCGCGGGCCGAGGCCAGTGCCTTGGCGAGCTTGTCGGCGTTGGCGATGCGGTCGCCGGTGGGATAACCGAGGGCGGTGACGATGGCGTTGGCCAGCACCGCCACCGACATGCCGCCCGGCCCCTTGCCGCTGCGGGCAGCGGCAAGCAATTGGTCCACCGCACCCTTCGGGTCCGGCCCGAGCGGACAGTTGACGGCCACGCACTGCGCAGCGAAGGCGTCCAGCGCCGCCTGCTGACCCTTGACCTGGTCCTCAGCTGCGGCTTCAGCGGAAACGCCCGGCGGTACGGGGGAGTCCAGCACCAGACGCGCCACTTTTTCGGGGTGGGAGCCCGCATAGGCCAGCGCGATCTGGGCGCCGTTGCCGACGCCGACCAGCGCGAGTGCCGGCACGTCCCACGTGCTGCGCAGGCGCTCCAGATCCTCAGCCGCGCGGGCGCTGTCGTAGGACGAATCGCCGGGCGCGATGGCGTCGGTGCAGCCCGTGGTCGCGGTCCGGGTGATCGTGCCGAGATTGGCGACCGGATCATCGCCGGTCTCGAACTGGGCCTGCTCTCGCATCTGCTGGCGGTCGAATTCGTCGCGGCAGTTGATCGGGCTGGACATCCCCATTCCCCGACGGTCGACGGCGACGACGGGATGCTGCGCCAGGATCTCGACGCCGGCCCTGGAGATCCACACCGGCAACTGCAACGACGACGGCAGGTCCGACCCTGTGCTGAACACCAGGGGGCCGGCGTCGGGCGGCGTCTGCACGGAGCGGGCCCGCATCACCCCGATCGTCACATGGCCCGTCGCCCCGGCGATCGGGTCGAGATCGGCTTCGTAGTCGGCGCACTCCAATTGCACGCCCGGAGTGGGTGCCACGCCGGCGTCGCCGAAGCCTTTGGCGGTGCAGTCCTTCCAGACCAGGTCGTTCTTGGGCACGGCTATCGGCGGCGGGCCGCCGGGGGCGGCGCTGGTGGCCGGGCCGGCGCCCGGGTTGCTGGCCGAGTCGGTGGCGAACCGCGGGTTGGCGGCCAGCCACGGAGCGCAGCCGGTGAGCAACGTCACGGCCACGGTGCCCACCGCGACCCCTGCCGCTGCCCGACCCTGCCCACGCATGCCCACCACAGTAGCGACCGCGCCCGCCGGTGATCGCGGTCAGCCGACGCGCACGTACCGGCTGTACAGGTAGCCGTCGTCGTCGGTCAGCACATGAGCACGCCGCATCGCCGTCGACGCCGCATCCCCGCCGGCGGCGATGCGCACCGCGGCGCCGCCGACGAGCAGGGGCGCCGTCGTCAGGCACATCTCGTCGACGAGCTGTGCGGCGATGAAGGCGCCGACCAGGCTCGGGCCGCCTTCGGTGAGGACCCGCACCAGTCCCCGCTCGGCCAGTCGGTGCAGCGCCGCGGCCAGGTCCACCTGCGCGGCGTCGGCACCCGAACAGTCCAGCACTTCGGCGGCGGAGCCCACCCGGCTGCGGGCTTCCGCCGCTGCGGCGGCGCAGGTCAGCACCAGCGGACGGACCTCGCTGGCGGTCAGTACCCCGAGGGCGCGCTCGATCACCCCCGATCGCGTGACCAGGGCGATCGGCGGAACTTCGGTCTGACCGCGGGCCGTTCGGCGCTGCCGCTGGGCCGCCGTCATGCGGGCGCCGCCGTAGTTCTCCGCCCGGGCGGTACCGGCTCCCACCACGATGACGTCGGCCAGCTCGCGCTGCAGCGCGAAGAGCTGGCGGTCACCCGCACCGCCCATACCGCCCGAGGTTCCGCCCATGGTGGCACCGCCGTCCAGGCTCGCGATCATGTTCCCCCGCACCACGCACCGGCCCACCGCGGCGGGGTAGGCGTAGAGGCGGTCGAGATCGTCATCGCCGACCGGCGTGTCGCCGCCGAGCAGGCTGAACCGCACGGTGTGGTCGGGACTGCCACCGGCGTCCATGACGACGATTGCACCACGTCGGCGCCGCGCACGTCGATACAGTTCCGGCATGCCCGGGCATCTGGTGGACCGTCATCCCACCGTCTCGCCGCAGCGGCTGATCGCTCAACTGGTGCCCCCGCCCACCTTCGCCGACGTGAGCTTCGAGAGCTACCGCCCCGATCCCGCCGAACCGACCCAGGCGGCGGCGGTGGGCGCCTGCCTGGGCTTCTGCGACGAGGCGGTCCGCCGCCGCGCCGGGCGCCGCAAAATCTTCGGCAAGCGGGAGGCGCTGCCCGGCGTGGGCCTGTACCTCGACGGCGGATTCGGCGTCGGCAAAACCCATCTGCTGGCCTCGGCCTACTGGCGGCTGCCCGACTCTGCCGAGCACCCCAAGGCGTTCGCCACCTTCGGTGAGCTCACCCAGCTCGCGGGCGTGTTCGGGTTCGCCGAATGCATCGAGTTACTCGGCGCCTACACCGTGGTGTGCATCGACGAGTTCGAACTCGACGATCCGGGCAACACCACGCTGGTCTCGCGGATGCTGTCCCAACTCGTCGAGCGGGGCGTCTCGGTGGCCGCCACGTCGAACACCCTTCCGGAGCAGCTCGGTGAGGGCCGATTCGCGGCGCAGGACTTTCTGCGCGAGATCAACACGCTGGCAAACATTTTCACCACCGTGCGGATCGAAGGGCCGGACTACCGGCATCGCGGGCTGCCGCCGGCCCCCGAGCCGCTCTCCGACGACGACGTCCGTGAGCGCGCCGAGCGGACCCCCGGTGCCACCCTGGACGATTTCGACGCGCTGTGCGCGCATCTGGCGACCATGCACCCGTCGCGGTATCTGACGCTCATCGAAGGTGTCGGGGGCGTCTTCATCACCGGGGTTCACCCACTCGATGACCAGAACGTCGCGCTGCGCCTGGTTTCGCTGACCGACCGGTTGTACGACGCGGGTATTCCGGTGCTGGCGTCCGGAGCCAAACTCGACAGCATCTTCTCCCCGGAGATGCTCGACGGCGGATACCGAAAGAAGTACCTGCGCGCCACCTCCCGGCTGCTGGCACTGTCCCGGCTGGGAAACGCCGGCGGTTAAGTCTCACGGCGGCGACGAAGGAGCCGCGATGAGGAGTGCGACAATCGGGTCTAGTCGCACGACGATCAAGCGGCGACGAAGGAGCCGCGATGAGGAGTGCGACAATCGGGTCTAGAGCATCCGCACCATGACGAAGTCGGCTTCGTCCGACGATCCCAGGCGGAAGGTCCGCGTGCCGGTGACCCGGAATCCGTGCTTGCGGTAAAAGCGCTGTGCGCGTTCGTTGTTGCGGTTCACCCCGAGCCACACCGTTAGCGCCCCGCAGTGCGCCGCCCAGTCGATCCCGTGCTCCATGAGCGCCGCCGCCGCGTCGGTCCGATGGTGGCTGGACAGCACGTACATCTTCGACAACTCGACGGCCGGCCGGTCCGGTACCGATTCCGCGACGTCGGGATCGTCGCCGATTCCGCGAATCAGCATGCTGTAGCCGACGATTCGACGGATGTCGGTGGCGGCCAGCACCAACCGGTCCGGATCGGCGAGGTAGTCGGCGAAATGCGCTGCTGACAGGTTGGCGTCGATGGCGGCGCGGATGTCGGCGGCATCGGCGGTGGGCGGGCAGGCCAACGGAAAGGTCTCGGCCGCAACGGCGGCCAGTTCGGCGGCGTCCGTCGCACCTGCTGTCCGCACCGCGATGACCATCGCCGAAATGGTGGCACGCAGCGTCGGCGGGTTGATCGCCAGCCCGCCTGGGTACCCCGTCACGCAAGACGGACGAGTGATCGACGGAGTCGATGCCGACGACCGTGGAGCGGGATATCGCCGCATCGCGCCGACTGGTCTGGGATGTGCTGGCCGACGGCTGGACCTACCCGCAGTGGGTGGTGGGCAACAGCCGGATCCGGGCCGTGGACGACGACTGGCCGGCGCCGGGCACCAGGATCCTGCGTTCGGCGGGGATGTGGCCGTTGGTGGCGATGACGCTCGTTCCGAACCGGCTTCAACTTGCCGGGATCTGGCCGCGTAACCGCGAAGGCACCTGGCGTCTGGCCGGGCTGGCCGAACATCGGGAACCGGCCGACGTCCAACGGCCTGACATCGCGGCCATTCCACTCCGCTGACCGGCACCGAATCCCTGCGTGGGGCGGTCTTTGGCGATCCTCCACACCGACCACCCGGGGGTTTCATAGACTCAGGACATGGCAGGCCTGCATAGATCAGAAGAGCGCGTCGACCTTGGCAAGATCGAGAACCGGGCGGCGTCGGTGCCGCAGATGTTCCGCGACCGCGTTGCGGCCACGCCGAACACCGAAGCGTTCCGCTTTCCCAAGGACGGCGCATGGGCCAGCGTGACCTGGCGTCAGGTCGGCGACCGGGTCGAAAAAATCGCCGCCGGTCTGGTCGGGCTGGGAATACAGCCAGAGGACCGAGTTGCGCTGGCATCGGGCACCCGCTACGACTGGGTGATCGCCGACTTCGCGATCCTGGCCGCCGGGGCAGCCACCACCACGGTCTACCCGACCACTAACGCCGAAGACGTCGCCTACATCGTCGCCAACTCCGGCAGTCGCATCGTCATCGCCGAGGACCAGACCCAGGTCGACAAGTTGCGCTCGCACCGCGACGATCTGCCCGAGGTCGAGAAGGTCGTGGTGATCGACGGTCACGGCGACGGCGAATGGGTGATCACGCTCGCCGAACTCGAGGATCTCGGCCGCAACCTGCTCGCCGAGTCCCCGAACACCGTTAATGACCGCATCGACGCCATCCGGCCCGACCAGTTGGCCACATTGATCTACACCTCGGGGACCACCGGCAAGCCCAAGGGTGTGCGGCTGTTGCAGGAGTCCTGGACCTACACCGCCGCCACCATGGACTCCCTCGGCGTGCTGACCGACAAGGACCTCAACTACCTGTGGCTGCCACTGTCGCACGCCTTCGGCAAGGTGATGCTGGCGCTGCCGCTGGTGATCGGGTTCCCCACCGTCGTCGACGGCCGGGTGGACAAGATCGTCGAAAACCTCGCGATCATCCGGCCGACGATCATGGGGGCGGTGCCGCGAATCTTCGAGAAGGTGCATGGCCGGATTAACGAGATGATGGCCAAGGAGGGCGGGGTCAAGAAGACCCTGTTCGATTGGGCCATCGGGGTCGGTGTGCACGTGTCGCGGGTGCGGCAGGCCGGCGAGACGGTGTCGCCGCTGCTGGCTGCGCAGTACAAGCTGGCCGACAAGCTGGTCCTGTCCAAGATCCGCGACCGCTTCGGCGGACGGCTGCGGTTCTTCATCTCGGGCTCGGCGGCGCTGGACCGCGACATCGCCCAGTGGTTCGACGCCATCGGCGTGGTGGTTCTGGAGGGCTACGGGCTCACCGAGACCTCCGCCGCGTCGTCGTTGAACCGGCCTAGTGCCTACCGGTTCGGCACCGTCGGCTGGACGATGCCGCAGACCGAGGTCAAGATCGCCGGGGACGGCGAGATCATGCTTCGCGGCCCCGGCATCATGCAGGGCTACCACAACATGCCTGAGGCCACCGCCGAGACGATCGAGCCGGACGGCTGGTTCCACACCGGCGACATCGGTGAACTCGACGCCGAGGGCTTCCTACGGATCACCGACCGCAAGAAGGACATGTTCAAGACATCGCAGGGCAAATATGTTGCGCCCTCGGCGATTTCGGCTCAGTTCAAGGGCATCTGCCCGTTCGCCAGCGAGATCATCGTCTACGGAGAGGGCAAGCCCTACTGCGTCGCGCTGGTCAGCCTGGATGCCGACGGCCTCAAGGATTGGGCGGCAGCGAACGGGTTGGAGGGCAAGTCCTTCGGTGAGATCGCCAGCGACCCGAAGACCGAAGGTGCTGTCGGCGTCTATGTCGAGGAACTCAACAAGCACCTCAACCGGTGGGAGCAGGTTAAGAAGTTCTCCATCATCGACCGCGAGTTGACGGTGGAGGCGGGAGATCTGACGCCGAGCCTCAAGCTCAAGCGGAAGGTTGTGGTCGACAACTTCCACGACAAGATCGACGGCCTGTACGGCTAGCAGAGCAGGTAACGTCAGGGGCTCAGCCGTATCCCGGTGAGATGGGCGTGGACATGGGCCACTCTGACAACGAGCATCCCCCGGCCCAGCACAGTCCGGTGGGCCGGTGGGACGCGGGCCTGACCCGTCATGTCGTCGACCTATTGCGGCCGATCGTCAAGGTCTACCACCGCTCGGAAGTGCATGGGCTGGAGCGCATTCCGCCCGGCAGGTGTCTGTTGGTCGGCAACCACTCGGGCGGCTTGACGACCCCCGACTTCGCCGTCTTCGCGGTGGACTACTACCAGCGGTTCGGCTACGAGCGCCCGCTATACGTGCTCGGCCATGACTCGATGTTCCACGGACCGGCCGCCGATCTGCTGCCGCACCTGGGAATCATCCGGGCCAATCCGGACAACGCCGCGGCAGCGCTGGCGACCGAAACCGCTGTCCTGGTCTTCCCGGGCGGGGACATGGAGGTCTACCGGCCCACCGTGGTTGAGAACGTCATCGACTTCGACGGGCACACCGGATACGTCGCGACGGCGGTGGCGGCCCGGGCGCCCATCGTTCCGGTGGTGTCGATCGGCGGCCAGGAGACCCAGATGTTCCTCAGTCGGGGGACCTGGCTGGCCCGGCTGCTGCGCCTGGATAAGTGGGAGCGCCGAATGCTGCGCACCGACATCCTGCCGGTCTCGTTCGGCTTCCCGTTCGGGCTCAGCGTGCTGGTGCCGGTGAATATGCCGCTGCCGTCGAAGATCGTCTGCGAGGTGCTCGATCCGATCGATGTGATCGCCCAGTGGGGGCCTGATCCGGATTCGGAGAAGGTCGACGGGCGCATCCGACGCTTGATGCAGGCCACGCTGGATCGGATGGCACGGCGCCGCCGACTGCCGATCATCGGTTAACCACGCATCCCGGGTTGTACGCCCCGATGATGGGCCCGTGGTCGACAGGGCAGGACATCTGCTGGAACATGTCGATGTGGGGGGATTACAACGTACTGCTGATGCCCACGAGGTTGGTATGACGAACGAGGGCGAGGGACGCTGATGATCCGCACTCTGCTGGGCGTGCTGCTGGCCGGCTCGACTGCGCTGGCGCCGGCGGCTGTGGCCGAGCCCGATGCGGCTGTGCCGCAGGCGGGTTCGCCGTGCTCAGCCGATCTGGCCGACGCCATGACGCTGTTGCCCGGCGCCGCCACCTATGTCGTCTGCGGGCAATCCGGCACCGGTTACGCGTGGTCGCCCGTACAGACGCCGTTCCCGCCGAATGACCGGTGGCTCAGTTACGGTCCGCCGATAACCCTGCACGGACAGGGTATGCGCAACCCGAATCTTGAGTCGGGTCCGTGGACGGCGACGCCGCAAGATCCCCGGACCCGGTGCCGGGTCACGCAGACCACCGTGGTCGAGGCTGGCGTGCTGGCGTCTCCCGAGTTCACCGAGGGGGAGCAGGGCGCGCCGCTGTCGGTCGAGATGAAGCCCAAGCTCTTCTACACCGAACTCGCCGGAGACTGCTTGTGGGCCAAGGACTAAGCAGTCTCTACGGGGCCGTCGCGGCGGGACGCGGTGAGCTTTACTGCTTCGCGATGGCGGATTCGGCGATAGCGCGGAAGGCTTCGTCGGCGGTAACCCAGCGGACCACCGGACCTTCGCCGTAGAGGGCGCAAAGCCCGCCCGCATCCGATTCGCCGACAGAACCGTCGATGGGCGCCCATCCGAAGGAATATTTGACCAGCACCGCGCCGAGAAACACGAATTCCCGTCCGCTCAGGGACCTTAGTCCGCCTGAAAACATGGGGTAGTCGACGCGCGCGTCGAAGAGTCGGCCCTTGGGGAAGCGTGTTGCTTCATTGCGGCTGTAACTCCACAGCCGACCATCCGGCAGCAGGATTTTGAGACTGACCGCATCGAGAACGTAACCCTCCGGAGAATGCTGGCGAGCATACTTGCCGAGGCGGCCGGGACCGTAGGGCACCCGGCGAGTTATCGCGTTCGGGGCCAACGTGTCGGCAAGCGCCTTAAGGCGGGTGGCGAGTTCTTCCGCGGCCTGTCGGACGGCTGTCTGTCGATCTTCGTTCTGCTGGACGTTGCCGACGTCGCTCACGATGTTCCTCTCGGAGGGTTCGAACAAATTCTCGGACCCCGGTACGGGTAGCAATTTACGTCATCGACAGGAAAGGCGCACTCCAGACGACGGTCCCCGTCGTGGTTCCCAGGCGACTGTCAGCCAGTGCCCGGACCACGTGGTCGCGGTTTTGCAGAGGCATCGGAGTATTGGTAAATCGATTCTGTTGGTTGGGCAAAGCGTCCGCTGTGCCGGCCTGGCAAGTTGTCGGGATGTCCGATGATGGTGCTTGGCCAAGACTGGTGAATTAAACGACGGGTGTCCGGCGGTTTGGATGGACGTCGGCAGGGATGGTCGCCGTTCTGCTGCTTCTCGCGCTCACCATCAATTCCGCAGCATTGACGGCCCTGGACCGCTCGGTCTGGGCGTGGTTCGACATTCACCAGAGCCCGTCGTGGCACGTCGATTCCACCGGTGCGTTTAGCTACCTCGGCAGGCCCCTGCACGTCGCATCGGCCGGCGTGCTCAGCGGCGCGGTGCTGGCCGCCCGCACGCGATCGTTGGCACCCGCCTTCCTGGTCATCGGTGGTGTCGGCATCGGTGTCATCGCCGAACAGACGCTCAAGGCCACCGTCGACCGCATCGCCGACATCGCGCCGATGTATCCCGCGCATTACCACCACTCGTTTCCGTCCGGCCACGTCACGGCTGCGCCACTCTGCTCGGCATGACCGCGGTGTGCTTCGGCGCGCGACGCAGCCGGAGGCGCAGGGCGATTTTGACCGCCCTGGTGCTCGCCGGTGTCGTGATCGTCGCCCTATTGGCGCTCTACTCGTATGCGCACACGTTCACCGACGTGCTGGGGGGAATGGCGCTCGGCGGGGCGATCGTCGCGGCAGGGGCGGCGCTGTGGGCGTCGATCGGGGCGGCAGAGGCCGGCGCAGCGCAGGCCCGCAGCGAAGCCCGGACTCCCTGTCGAACGTCAGCTGAATCAGGTGTCCGCGGGCGGGTCGTCGTACGGGTAGAAATTGCGCCAACCGTGCTGACGGCCCTCTGTTCAATCAGCGCGGCCAGGAACTCAGGGTCAGGTTTCCCCTATGACATGCGAAATGGCACCTCGGGGCTAAGGCGATGGCTCCCCCTGATTGTGAACGTATGACCCCTTACGGAAGGACTTCGATGCCACGGAAGCGTTCTGAGAGCCCTTTGGGGCCTACTGGGCAGGCGCTCCACGACGCAGTTCTGGCGGCGCTTGTCCTTGACCAGCCGCACGAGGAACTGATACTCCGCGAATTATGCAGGTGCGCAGACGAACTCGACTTGTTGCGGGCGGTCGTTGACGCCGACGGGGTGATGTTGGAGTCCAGTCAGGGTTCGCGGGCTCATCCTGCGTTGGTGGAATTGCGGCAGGCGCGGTTGGAGTTCGCAAGGCTGGCGTCGGCGTTGGGGTTGCCGTCTGGGTTGACTGTGAAGTCCGGCAGTGGTGTTCGTGGGGTGTATAGCTTGAAGGTGGCCGGCGCGTGAGGTGGCGGGACGACGATGACGAGCAGAGTGTTGTCGCTGATACTCCGGATGAGCCGCTCGACATCGAAGAGGAGCTGCGCCAGCGCACGTCCTGGGGGACAGGTGGCGCCCCGAGCAGATCAGCGTCAGTCAGGCTGAGGGTGCCGCCCAGGCCGCCGAAACATCTGTTAGCTTAGCTACTTCGACCTGAAAAAGTCGGCTGCCGCTGAGCGGTCTGCGGTCGGCGAGTAGGCCGGTATCTGGTTTGCCCAAGCGGCCCTTGGCGATCGGGCGGGCATCGCCGTCATGCAGGCTGA
>CAZVST010000024.1:0-57999 GCA_964629725.1 uncultured Mycobacterium sp. | reverse complement strand
CCCATCACCCTGGCAAAATCAGGTCAAACTGGTCCCATGCTCATGGCAGACGACATTTCGGAACAGTTACTCATCACCGGATGCGAGGCGTCCCAGTACGGGAACATCGGGGTTCATCCCTTTTGAATCTGGCTGAGTCGATCGTCGCTCCGACACCGGAACTCGGTGGCCGGTGTGGCTCGCGCCTAATCCGCAGGTAACTCGTCGGTCCATACCTTGAAGCTTGTCAATGTGTTGGCGCCGAAGGCGTTGCTCAGGGCGACGTCGGCAGCGTCGCGTCCCCGCGCGATAAGGACCCTTCCGATGCGGGGGATGTTGTTGCGGGCGTCGAACGTGTGCCATTGCCCGCCCAGGAAAACCTCGAACCAGGCGGCGAAGTCCATCGGACCATACGGCGGCTGTGTTCCCATGTCGCCGAGATAGCCGGTGCAGTAGCGGGCGGGGATGTTCATGCAACGGCAGAAGGCAACGGCCAGGTGGTTGAAGTCTCGGCAGACTCCGGTCCGTTTGTTGAAGGTCTCCAACGCGGTCTGTGTCGACTGTGCGTATTCGTATCCGAAGGTCACATGGTTGTGGACGTAGTCGCAGATCGCTTGCACTCGGCCCCATCCGCTCGGGGCATGCTCGAAGAGTTCCCACGCGGTGTCGGAGAGCCGATCGGTATCGCAATACCGGCTGCCGAGTAGGTAGACCAGCGTCTCCACGGGCAGCTTCTCAACCGGAATCTGTTGTGCGTCAGCGACAATGGTGTCCGGCAGTCCGGTGTCGTTGACAATGGCGTTCGCGGTGACGCGGATACGCCCCTTGGGCGCGACGATGCGGGTACACCAGTTGCCGAAGCTATCGCGGTAGGCGTCGACGGGAACCGGTGGATCGAAAACCAAGTCGTCGCGGCCGATGAGGTCGGACACCCTGGTGAAGTGCACGTTGAGGTTGAAGATCATCGGGGTGGGCTGTTTGCAGTCGTAGATCATCTCGAACCCCACGTTGATGCGCATCATTGTTCTCCGGTATCTCTCAGATGGGCAAGGGGATCAGAAATGGCCGTCCGCAGTGAGTCCATCAGCACGCTTCGCAGAGCACTCCAGCCTCGACCACCGGCTGAGACGATGCTCTGGTTGACCTCGAGTTCGATACCGGCGTAGTCGCGGTCGTCGAACCGCTGTCGGAGAGACGAGGTCAAGCCGTCCGCCTTCCCGGCATATGGGTAATTGCGGCGGACCCGAAGTTCGGGCGCGAGTTCGGTGATCGAACGTTTCCACCGAGCGCATAGTTCGGCTTCGGACGACCGCTTCGGGTCGTAGAGCAAACCGACGTCGGCGCAGCGGACCTGTCCTGCCAACTCGGGGGTGAAGCTGTGGGAGGCAATGTGAATCGCGCGATCTCCGCGGTCGACCGCTCGGGCGACCAGGTCCTCGGCCTGCCTGCGGTGGGGCCGGTAATGCTGTTCGACGATCTGTTCCCGGGTAGCGGTCGGTGCGCGGCGAACAACCGGGGAGAACAGTTGCGGGTGGCCAATCGACCTGTTGAGGTCGACCAGCAGCCGGCTGGTCGTCGACGCCACCAGCGGCGCATCGAATGCATCGGCGAGGCCGATGGCCACCTCCATTGCGCCGGGGTCGTGCCCGCGGTGGGAATCCAACAGAGCCTGTTGTCCGCGGAACAGCGGCCGGTAGGGGGTGGGTATGTGGTTGCCGCCGTGTTCACAGGTGATGATGAAGGCGTCCATTGTGGACCTGTCACCAGCTCAACTCGGGTAACTCACGGAAGACCTCCCGCGTACCTTCGCTCCAGTCGTTGCTGAGGGCAGTGAAATACGGGTCGCCGACGTCGAAGCGCCTGCGGAACCGCACTTTCAGACTGTCTTTTTCGTAGCACACCAGATCGATGGGCATTCCCACCGAAAGGTTGCTGCGCATGGTCGAATCGAAGGACACCAGAACGCACTTGGTGGCTTCCGCAAGGGGCGTGCTTCGGCTCAGCACGCGGTCGAGGATCGGCTTGCCGTACTTGGTTTCACCGGTTTGAAAGAAGTGAGTGTCCGTCCCCGCCTCGATGAAGTTTCCCTCGGCATAGGTTCGGAACAGCCGCATGGGTTCACCGTCGATCTGCCCACCGACGATGAACGAAGCGTTGAACGACTCCAGATGGTCGGCGTCGCGAGTCTCGATCTCACGCATCGCATCGGTCACCAGAACCAGGACGTCGAACATCGTTCGGGCACCGAGGATGTTGGTCGGCGCGTCGCCGTCGGAGCAGCGTTGTTGCAGAATGCTGATGACAGCCTGGGTTCCGGCGAGGCTTCCCGAACTGAGCAGCACGATGACGCGGTCGCCGGGTCGCTCGAAGACCGTCATTTTGCAGAACTTGGCCACGCTGTCCATGCCGGCATTCGTCCGCGAGTCCGAGGCGAAAATGATTCCCTCGTCGAGGAGAACGCCGATGCAGTACGTCATGCGGTGGGCCTGGTGTGCAATCGACTCCCCGTTCGTGTTGCCACGTGAGCGATTCCCCGATTGAATCCTGCCCCGATAGCCCGACACTACAGGTAACGGAGCATCGTCACCTGATGAGCGGCGACGCGGGGTAGAACGCACTGCATGCCGGCAGCCCACCGGCATAGCCCAGTTCGAAGGACTCGACGCGTTCGCGGGCGGTGCCGTGGTCACGCCCGGGCGCTTCTACGGAGGCCGTCGCGGTCAGGTACTGCGGGACACCCGTGATGTCCGCAGGGTTGTTGATCGCTCCGCGGTCGCGGAGATATCCGACGAAAGCGCCTGAGAAGCAATCGGCTTGGTTCTCGTTCGGGATGGTGTCGGTCGGGTTGCGCGGCAGCGGAACCTGCATGACCGACTGGAAGAAGTGCCCGTATTCGTGGGCGAGTCCAGATAGTGGTCCCAGTGACCGATACTGCCGGTAGGAATCCCAGAGGGTGTTCTGCCCGACGTACACGGTGTTGTCGGTGAGGCAGTAGTCGAAGGACCGGTCGTTTTGGCCGGCGTCTCCGTTGACGTCGACGCACTGGCTGCTGACGCTGCCTCCCGATGGGATGAAACTCAGCATGGGCAGTGATGTGGTGACGCCGACCTGGGTCAGGTAGTCGGTCACCATCCGCGCGCCGGCAGTCGCGAAGACCTCCATCTGGTCGATCCGGTAACAGGATTCGAGTTCGGTGTCGACACAGTCAGGGGTGTCTTTCGGGTACTCCGGAGCGGCTACGGCAGTCGGGGCAGCGAGGAGTCCCAACGCGAAGGTCTGCGCGGCGACAGCGACTACGGCGTCGGCGACGTTGCGCATGGCACCAGTATCGACCCCATCGTCTCCCGGGTGCCCAAACAAATAATTGACAAACCGTCAATTCGGGCCCAGGCTTAGGTTCGTGATCGCTACCGCGCCGACGAAACGAGCTCGTACCAGAGATGCTCTGTTGTCGGCGCTGCAGGAGTTGTTGCTCGACCCGGCCGTGTCCGCCGTCTCGGTTCCGCAGGTGGTCAGCCGGTCCGGAGTGTCGCAGGGCACCTTCTACAACTACTTCGACTCCCTGCCCGAAGCGATCGACGCCGTCGGCGCCCTGATCCTCGCCGAGCACGCCCGTGTCCTGGAAATTGTGACAGCGGGCGCCGCCGACGAGGCCGAGGTCGTCGCCCGATCGTCCAGGCAAACGCTGATGCTGCTGGCGCACCGAGCCGACCTCGGGCGCCTGCTGTTCGACTCCGGGCTTCCGGCCGACCGCTTCGGCGGCGGTGTGCGCGCCCATCTGCGCCGCGATCTCCAACGAGGCATTGATAGCGGTGCGTTCACGGTGTCGGATTTCGAGGTGGTCTGCACGATCTACGCGGGGGTGATTCTGGGCAGCTGTCTGGATATTCACCGCGGCCGTCTACCGGTCGACGCGGTCCCGGAGGTCGTGGCCTATCTGCTTGGCGTGCTTGGCGTCAGCACGCGCAAGGCGCAGCGCCTGGTCAATGCGCCGCAGGGTTTCGTCGGGTGGGCGCCGTTGCCGCTGTCCGCGATCGAGGAGGTCTGAAAGATGGCACAGACAACGCCGGCGACCGGCCGGACCATGACCCGTGACGACGCCGGCTATGAGACGGCGCGACGCGATGCGCTGTGGCGAACCAACGTGCCTGATCGCTTCCCCGCCCGCATCGTGCAGGCCGAGTCCGTCGACGACGTCGTGTCGGCGGTACGGGCCGCGAAGGCCTCGGGACAGCGGGTGAGTGTGCGCTCCGGTGGGCGTAGTTTCTCCGCCAACCATGTCCGGGACGGCGGAGTGCTGATCGACGTTTCGCGTCTGCAGGCGTTCTCGGTCGACAAGGCCGCGATGACCGCCACCGCCGAACCCGGAATCGGTGGCAGCGTGCTGCTCGAGGAGTTGATGAAGCTCGGGTTGTTCTTCCCGGTGGGGCACTGCCGCGGAGTATGTATCGGTGGTTACCTGCTCCAAGGGGGCTTCGGCTGGAACGGCCGGGTGTTCGGCATGGCGTGTTCGAACGTGCTCGCCATCGACTACGTTGACGCCGACGGTGAGTTGCGCCATGCCAGCGAGACCGAGAACGCCGAGATGCTCTGGGCGGCAAGGGGTTCGGGACCGGACTTCTTCGGAGTGGTGGTGCGATTCCATCTGCGGGTCCACCCCAAGCCGGGATTCATCGGGACTTCCCTGATCCAGTATCCGGTGGAGCGACTCGAGGACGTGGTCCGCTGGATGGACCGGGTGGGCCCGGAGGTTGCGCCGGAAGTCGAGATGCAGTTCGCGATCTCGCGGAGCCCTTCGTTCCCGCCGCCAATGCGGGCCACGACGGCCAACTCGCCGGTACGCATCGAGTTGCTCGTTCCCGTCATGGCCGAGTCCCGCTCGGGAGCCAAGGCCGCCACCGCCTTCCTGGCGAGCAGACCGAAGGGGGCGCGGTTACGCCTGCCGTTGCTGCGTGCGTCGATGAGAACCCTCTACTCGGGTGTGATGCAGCACTACCCGAAAGCCAACTGGGTGGCTGACAACCTCTGGACGCATGCCGGCGCCGACGAACTGCTGCCACACATTCAGCGCATCGCCGACACCATGCCGGCGCCACCCGCCCACTTTCTCTGGCTGAATTGGGCCGTCAACTGGCGCTCACCAGGGCCGCCGGCGGACACCCCCGACATGGCGTACACGGTCGAGGACCGAACCTATCTGGCGTTCTACGGCGGGTGGTTCGACGGCGGCGACGGCGAGGCGACCACCCGATGGGCCCGCGACAACGCCGCAGCCATGGAGCCGTTGTCGACTGGAGTGCAGTTCGCCGACGATCCCGGACGCCCCGCGCTCGGGATCTCCGAGGCTGCTCGGTCCCGGCTCGAGGCGCTGCGTGCTGTGCATGATCCCGAGGGCCGTTTCCAGCGCTGGATAGGAGCGGAATGAAACTGCCTGCACCCAAACCTGTTTCGGGTCGCCGGCTCGGTTGGTCGGACCGCGAACTCGCCTCCCTGCCGTACGCCCGATTCTGGAATCCGGACATGGCTGACATTCCGGCCTCCGCGTATCGTGCGGTGGCCAACAGTCCGATGGCCGAGGCGCTGTTTCCGCCCATGTCGCAAGCAATCGCCGCCATCGCCGACGCCGAGGTGCAGAACGGCTTCACCGTCACGTCCGCCGGCGCAATCCACGTCAATCTCGTCACCGAGATGCCCGGCGTGACCCCGGCGATGATCGACTGGTGGTTCGGCTGGCACAGCGACAGCCCCGAACGCTACAAACTCTGGCATCCACGGGCCCATGTCCACGCCCAGTGGGCCGACCAACCCCCGTCCGGCAGCACTGGGCGCGCCCGCTACGTCGGGTATACCTCCGAAGTCGATGAATACCTCGGCAGCGCAATGATCCGTGGCGCGATCCAGTTCCGGCGTCCGCAGGAACTCGGGCTGGTGGATGCGGCTGTGGCCCGCGGAGTGGACGCGACCGCGGTGTGTGCCCGTATCGGTCTGGTGGACCTGCCCGTCGATGTCGGCTACCTCGCCCACCACGTCGCGGCCGTGGCCGGCGGGAGTGTCATGCGCTCACGATTCTGGGTCGGCGGTCCCAACATCACGGCGCAGGCCGCACTCCTGCGTCCGGCGATGGCCGCGGCCAAGCGGTTCGCCGGACTCACCGAGTCAGATGCCCGGGCGCTGCTCGTGCACTGCTCGCAGGAGATGAACCATCTGGCCTCGTTCCTGCCGGAGCTCTACGACCAGCAGTCCGCGGGCTAGATCGAGAAATCCTCGCCGTGCCAGACGCCGGCTTCCGGAGCCCGGATGGTTCGCTCAGTCTGCGGGGTGTCGCTCCTGCCCCGAACCACGTTGTCTTCGACGGTGGGGTGGCGCTTGACCCGGTCCAGTCTGGTTCCGCCCAGGGTCACGGTGATAGATGGTGACGTCGTCACCGACCTCGGCAGTCTCGCCGATCACCAGGCCGGTGGCGTGGTCGATGAACACCCCACAGTGCACTGATGACGATCCCGGGCGGAAGCAGACCGGAGATCCGCTATGACGACTTCCCGATGAGAATGTCCGACGGCTTGATGTCATCGCTGAAGAACGGTTTCAGCTCCTCGTTGTAAACCTTGTCCAGGAAGCCGTCATTCACCAGTTTGGTGATCTCGGTATTGACCCAGTCGAGAAGATTGGAGTCCCCCTTCTTCACTGCCGGCGCGATGAAGGAGGGCTCACCGATCTCCTTGATGCCAACGGAGAACCCGGGGTTGGACTTAGTCCACGCGAACAAGTACGAGTTATCATCGGCCAGAGCGGCGACGCGGCGGTCTTTGAACGCCTGGAACTGTTGGGTCTTGGAGTCGAACTTCACCAGCTTGACGTCCGGAAAGCTCTTGGCGAAGAAGGCCTCGGCGGTGGTTCCCTTCGTGACGGCGAGTTCCTTACCCTTAAGTTGGGCTGGGTCAGTGATGAGTGCATCGGTCGGAGAGGCGACGCCGATGGAGACCTTCATGTAGGGGTTGGCGAAGTCCACAACATTCTTGCGGTCCTCGGTGACGGTGAAGTTGGCCAGCACCAGATCGACCTTGTCGGACTTGAGCGCGTCCACTCGGCTGTCGGCGTTGACCTGGGTCCATTCCGGAGTCACCCCGAGATCCGAGGCCAGCTGTTCACCGATCCGGACGTCGAGTCCGGCGCGTGCGCCGTCGTTCTTGACGTAGCCGTAGGGCGGGAGGTCACCGAATACGGCGATCCGGACCTTCCCGGCCGCCTTGATGTCCTCGACCGTCGGACCGACGTTCTTCGAGCCGCCGGAACATGCCGCGAGTATGACCATCAGCAGCGAAACAGCGGCCACCAGCACTGATCTGGGGAAGCGAATCATAGTGGATCTCCTTGAATTGATTGATGCGATTAAGGGGTTGCTGGTTCGTCTTGTTCGTCAGACAGGTATTCCTCGTCAGACAGGGGGGCCATGCTGTCGAGGAAGCGTTGCGCGCGTTCGCTGCGTGGCTTGGTGAAGAATTCCTCACTCGGCGTCGCCTCGAGAATCGTTCCGCCGTCGAGGAAGAGAACGGTGTCGGCCACGCGCCTGGCGAATTCCATCTCGTGAGTCACCACGATCATCGTCATATTGCCGCGCGCCAGTTTGAGCAGGATCTCCAGGACTCCGCGGACCATTTCGGGGTCGAGAGACGCTGTCACCTCGTCGAACAGCATCAGGTCAGGCTTCATTGCCAGTGCCCTGACGATCGCGACTCGTTGCTTCTGCCCGCCGGACAGTTGCCGTGGGTACTTGTCCCGATACTCAGCCATTCCGACCTGGTCGAGAAGTTCGGTCGCATGCTGGTCGACCTCGTCACGATCCCGCTTCTGAACCTGGGTCGGCGCCAACCGGATATTTTCGACCACCGTCAGGTTGGGGAACAGGTCGTAGCTCTGGAACACCATCCCGATCCGGCTCCGCAGGCGCTGCCAGTCCTTCTCCGTCTGCTTGACGGGCTGACCGTCGAAGAGGATCTCGCCGGACTGAAACGTCTCCAGCCCGTTGAGGCACCGAATCACGGTGGACTTCCCGCTGCCCGACGGGCCCAACAACACCTGCACGCTGCCCGGGGGAACGTCGAAGCTGATGCCCTTGAGGATCGCGCGGTCCCCGTAGGACTTCTGCAGATCGTGCACCGAGACCAGTGCTTCAGCCATGGATTCGCTCCTTCGCGCGGGCTTCCAGTCGATTCGCCGCGGCAGCCAGTGGATAGCAGGCGAGGAAGTACAGAACGAAGATGAAGCTGTACACCCACAAAGCGGAATCGGGATGCTGCTGCCGGTTGGACTCCATGATCTGCTGGCCGACGTTCACCACATCGACCACGCTGATCAACAACAGCAGCGAGGTCGTCTTGATGACGCGGGTCGCCAGGTTGATGGTGGCCGGCAGCATCAGGTTGACCGACTGGGGGATCTGGACATATCGCAGCTGCTGAAAACGGCCGAGGCCCAACGCCCGTGCACCCTCGACCTGCGACACCGGCACCGAGATCAACGCACCTCTGACGATGTCGCTCATCTCAGCGGCGATCCACAACGCGAACGTGACGACCGCGACCGTCTCCCCGCCGACCCGGAAGCCCAATTCCCGCGGAAGGATGTAATAGGCGAGAAAGAGCAACACCAGGGTCGGCACAATCCGGAAGAACTCGAGATAGAGCTTCAGAACCCACTCGACAACCCGGTTGGGGACTGTTCTGAGTGCGCCGAGGACGACACCCGCGGGTATGCCAATCGCCAACGCCAAGGCCGAGACCTTGACCGACACCCACAAGCCGCCCATCAACCGGCTGAAGTTGTTTCCCTCGAAGAGGACGTCAATTCCCGAAAGCGCCACTGCGGACCCTCCGTTCCAGGAAGGTCAATCCGATCGACATCGGTACGAGGATGATCGCGTAGCCGATGACGAGCATCAGCAGGTATTCGTCGGTGTGGTAGTACATGCCGATCAGATCGCGGGCCTCGTTGGTGAGCTCCGGAACCGCGATGGCGGTGAAGATCGAGGTTTCCTTCACCAGGAAGATCGCGTTCGCGGCGAACGCGGTGACACTCAAGGTAAGGCCCTGCGGCAGAACGACATAGCGTGCGATTTGCGGGCGGGAGAGCGCCAGTGCGCGGGCCGACTCCGTCTGGATGCGCGGAACGCCGCCGAATCCGCCGCGAAACGCACCCGCCATGTATGCGCCGCCAAGCAGCCCCAGTCCGAGGATGGCGCACGTCTCAGCGGACAGCTTGATCCCCAACGTCGGCAGCGCGTAGTAGAGAAAGAAGAGCTGGATCAGCAGGGGTGTATTCCGGAAAAGTTCCTCGTACGCCGAGGCCAGACGTCCCAGCACCGGAATCTCGAAGTATAGGATCAGGGCGCAGAGTAGCCCGACCAGAGCGGCAAGGGCGATCCCGACAGCGGACAGCCACAGCGTGGTCCAGAAGGCTTTGGCGAACAGAGGAAGACTGTCCCGGATTACGGACCAGTCCACCTTGTTGCTCCTTCAGCGCCCGCAGATCGGTGCGGCCATTGGCTGAATCATTGTCTGCTCGATCTGCGCGTCAGGCCTCGTGACCAGTCGTTGAAACGTCGCACGTTCGACTGTCGCCAGCGAGACGAGGCGAAGAATCACCTTGAACTGCAACATGATTCAAATGTCCAGCCTCAGCAGAGATCCGTCCGGCTCCTTTGAATCTGGCTGAGTTGATCCCCGCGCTAGATCGAGAAGTCCTCGCCGTGCCAGACGCCGGCCTCCGGAGCCCGGATCACCCTCTCGGTCTGCGGGGTGTCGCTCTGGGTCTCCAACCGGGCCACCCGGGTGAGCAGCGAGTGGAGACTGACCCCCAACGGGTCGGGCATCGAGGACGCGCTGGTGATGGCGTCTGGGCGGCTCCGGTCGACGGTCTGACCCGGCACTCCGACCACCACCGCCCCAGGCGGCACCGACTTGACGACGACGGAATTGGCCCCGATCTGGCTGCCCGACCCAATGGTGATGGCGCCCAACACTTTTGCGCCTGCCCCGATGACCACGTTGTCCTCGACTGTGGGGTGGCGCTTGACCCGGTCCAGGCTGGTTCCGCCCAGGGTCACGCCGTGATAGATGGTGACGTCGTCACCGACCTCGGCAGTCTCGCCGATCACCACGCCGGTGGCGTGGTCGATGAACACCCCGCGGCCCAGTACGGCGCCAGGATGGATCTCCACGCCGGTCCACTTACGCATCAACTCGGCGAGAAATCGCGCCGGCAGTTTGGCGTTGTGATGCCACAACCAGTGGCTGATGCGGTGGACCCAGACCGCCTGCAGGCCGGGGTAGCAGAGCACGATCTCCAAGGTCGACCGGGCGGCCGGATCCTCCTGTCTCACCCGGCGTATGTCGTGGCGGACTCCCGGCAGCACGCTCAGTCCGCCAGGCCGGCGAACAGCGCGGTGCTGAGGTAGCGCTCGCCGAAACTCGGCAGCACCACCACGATCAGCTTCCCGGCGTTTTCCGGGCGCTTGGCGAGTTGGACTGCGGCCCACGTCGCCGCACCCGAGGAAATACCCACCAGCAGACCCTCTTCCTTGGCCAACCGCCGTGCCATGTCGAAGGATTCGTCGTTGCCGACGCCGATGATCTCGTCGACCACGTCGGTGTCCAGCACCGGCGGGACGAAGCCCGCGCCGATGCCCTGGATCGGGTGCGGGCCCTTCTGGCCACCGGAGAGGACTGGCGAGGCAGCCGGTTCGACGGCGACGAACCGCGCGGACGGCTTGCGCTCCTTGATGACTTCACCGACGCCGGTGATGGTTCCGCCGGTGCCGACGCCGGCGACGACGATGTCGACTGCTCCGTCGGTGTCGCGCCAGATCTCCTCGGCGGTGGTCGCCCGGTGCACGGCCGGATTTGCCGGATTCTCGAACTGCTGGGGGACGAAGTACCGCTGGTCGGTCTTGGCGAGTTCCTCGGCCTTGGCGATCGCGCCGGGCATTCCCTCCGAACCGGGGGTGAGGACCAACTCGGCGCCGTAGGCGCGCAATAGGATCCGCCGCTCCAAGCTCATGGTTTCAGGCATGGTCAAAACGCACTTGTAGCCGCGCGCCGCACACACCATCGCCAGTGCGATGCCGGTGTTGCCGCTGGTCGGTTCGAGAATGATTGTGTCGGGTCCCAGCAGGCCGGCCTGCTCGGCCGCGTCGATCATCGCGACGCCGATACGGTCCTTCACGCTGCCTGCCGGGTTGAACGACTCCAACTTCGCCACCACGTCGGCTCCAGCGCAGTCGGTGACCCGCCGAAGGCGGACCAGGGGAGTGCCGCCGGTCAGTTCGGTGATGTCGTTGGCAATCCTGCTCATTGGCCCGCCTTTCAGCAGTTCGTCAGCCGGCGCACCCGCGGCGGTCACCGACGTTGGGTGAACCCGAGAGGGACGTGCTGCCGTCGGCTATCCGCCGCACCGCATTGAGGAACACGTCGATCTCGTCGAAAGTGTTGTAGAAGGCGAACGATGGCCGCACCGTGGTCTCCACGCCCATCCGGCGCAGAATCGGCTGTGCGCAGTGATGTCCGGCCCGCACCGCGATGCCCTCGGCGTTGAGCGCCTTACCCACGTCGATCGGGTCGTGCCCGGCCAGGACGAAGGACAGCACACTGGCTTTCTCATCCGCGGTGCCGATGATGCGGACGCCGGGGATGGCGGCCAGTCGTGGGGTCGCATACTCCAGCAGGGCGTGCTCGTAGGCTGCGATCCGCTCGACCCCGACCTTCTCGACGTAGCGCAGAGCCTCACCGAGGCCCACGGCGTCGGCGATGTTGCCGGTGCCGGCCTCGTACTTGTTCGGCGGGCCCTGGAAGATCGACCGCTCGATGGTGACGTCGGCGATCATGTTGCCGCCGCCCTGCCATGGCGGCGTCTCGGCGACCATTTCGTCGGTGAGGTAGAGGACGCCGATTCCGGTGGGGCCGAAGATCTTGTGCCCGGAGAACACGAAGAAATCCGCGCCGGTCTCGTTGACGTTGACCGGGATGTGTGGAATGGACTGCGCGCCGTCGATGAGAACCCGGGCGCCGTAGCGGTGACCCATCTCGACAATCTTCTCCACCGGGGTGACGGTGCCCAGAGCGTTGGACACCTGGGTCGCCGAAACGATCTTCGTCCTCGGACCCAGGAGTTCCTCGAATTCCTGAAGTAGCAGGTTGCCGCGGTCGTCAACCGGGGCCACCTTGAGGACCGCTCCGGTTCTCTTCGCGACCATCTGCCACGGAACGATATTGGCGTGGTGCTCGAGGTTGGTGATGACGATCTCGTCGCCGGGTTCGAGGTTCTTGCAGCCCCACGAGTGCGCGACCAGGTTGATGGCCTCGGTGGTTCCACGGACGAAGATGATGTTCTCGTCCTTCGACGCCCCGATGAAGCGGCGCACGGTGTCACGCGCCTCCTCATAGGCATCGGTGGCGCGGGCGGCCAACTCGTGCGCGGCGCGATGAATATTGGAATTCTCGTGGGCGTAGAAGTACGAAATGCGGTCGATGACGGCCTGCGGCTTCTGCGTGGTGGCCGCGTTGTCAAACCAGATCAGCGGCTTTCCGTTGACGGTCTCGCGCAGGATCGGGAAATCCGCGCGTAACCGGTGAACGTCGAAGATCTCGAGCGAATCCGGTAGCTGTGGAACGGGTCCGGTGAGCCCGGATGGGGCTGAGGTGAAGTAATAGTTCGCCTCGTCGCCGGTGACCGGTGCCGCCGGCGCGGACGGCACCGACGGAGCGCCGAACTGTGCCAGCGTCGGCACCTCGATCGAGAAATCCGGAATGGAAGGTGCCGTCGTTGACGGAACGGCCGGAACCGTCGGTGCTGCGCTCGCCAGCACCCCCGGAACCGTCGGGACGATCCCGGCTGGGATTGCGAAATCCGCCAGCGCCGGCGTCGAATGCGCGCCGCTCGCGTATCCAGCGGCCGCCGACAGCGCCGCCTGCGGATCGTCGGCACCGGGAATTGCCGGATTCGTCTGCTGCGCAGTCAGGTTCGGGCTGGAGATGTAGGGAGCAATGTCCGACGACGGGACATAGCCGGTTCCGCCCGGCGCCGGGATGTAGCCGGTGGGTTCGCCGTGCGGCTCCAATCCCGCCCCGGCGCCGACCAGCGAAGCCGGCGCTGTGGTGTCCGGCATCTCGCCGCGCGGTGCGACCGGAACGGTCTGCGGCGGAATGGGATCCGGCCCGGGACTCACCGGTTGTGGAACGACGACGCCCGTCGATGTCGGCAGTGCGCCCGGTGGAACGCCGACGGGCGGCACATCCAGTGCGGCGGTGCTGTACGACGTGGCTGCGGTGACGTCCGGTGCTGAGCCCCGCGGGGCCACCGGCACCGACTGCGGCGGGCTGTCGTTGCCGGGTCTGCCGCCAGCGGCGAAGAGCTGGGTGGCTAGCGCCGCCAGCTCGGCCTCGCTGATCGGAAGTTCTTGGCTCACTTGTAGGTGTGGTAGTTGTCGACCGCTGCGCCATCGAGAACGGCGAGTGCGTCGTCGGTGAGCACCGCCAGCGACGAGTAGAGCGTCACCAGGTACGAGGCGATTCCGGACCGGTTGATGCCGGTGAAGCGCACCGACAACCCGGGCGCCTGCTCCCCGACCAGGCCGGGCTGGTAGAGGCCGACCACGCCCTGGCGCTCCTCGCCGGTGCGCACCAGGATGAACTTGGTCTTGCCCTTCTCCACCGGCACCTTGTCGCTGGGGATGATCGGGATGCCGCGCCAGGTGATGAACTGCGCGCCAAAAAGATTCACCACCACCGGCGGCACACCGCGGTAGGTGCACTCGCGCCCGAACGCGGCCACACCGAGCGGGTGGGTCACGAAGAATGCGGGGGTCTTCCACACCTTGGTCAGCAGGGCGTCGAGGTCGTCAGGCGTGGGCGCGCCGGCCAGTGTGGAGATGGTCTGCTCGGGGGTCACCTGGGAGAGCAGCCCGTATTCGGGGTTGTTGATCAGCTCGGACTCCTGACGCTCCTTGATGGTCTCGACCGTCAGGCGAAGCTGCTGGGTGATCTGATCGTGCGGGCTCGAGTAGAGGTCCGACACCCGGGTGTGCACGTCGAGCAGGGTGGTGATGGCCCGCAGGGTCAGTTCGCGCGGGCTGGTCTGGTAGTCGACATAGGTCTGGGGCAGCGGGTCTTCGACGTTCTCCCCGCCGACCTCAGCGTGGATCTCGACGCGGTCGGGATTCACCACCCGGTTCACGCGGTAGATGCCGGCCTCGACCGGGACCCAGCTCAGCAGGTGCAGCAGAAACCGCGGCGTGATGGTGTCCAGTTGCGGGACGGTCTTGGTGGCATTCGCCAACTGCCGTGCTGCAAGTGCTCCGAGTGCCTGCGATTCGTTCTGCGCGGCCGTCATGTATGTCCTCCGTCTGATCGATGAGTCGATCAATTGTGGCGGGCCGGTTGGCTCCGCGCGATATTTAAATCACCTGTGATGAAAATACCGTGCAGGTCGGCCGATCTTGTATGGTGGGCCACATGCAACAGCACGCAACGCTGCGCTCTGTCTCGACGCGCTGCTTCGTCCCGTGCTTCTGTTGTTGTTGATTTTCTGACGCCGTAGTTTCCTGCGCTCAGCCCGCCGTCTCGAAGACGACGCCGTCTGTGCTGCTCACAGCGACTGACGAAAGATCAACTGATGTCCTCTCTGCCTTTGCTGCCGTTGCGGGCTCCCGCCCCGGGGCGCATCGCCGCCCAGCGGCGCATCCAGCCGACGCCCAGCGTCGACCTATCCCGGATGACCCGGTACCGCGGCGGAACGTACTCCCACACGGTCGACACCATCGTGTTCGCCGACGGCACGTCCGCCCGCACCGACCTCATCCGACTCAATCCAAACATCCAGGCGTACTCGCTGGACTTCACCGGGATCGCGCCGACCCGCCCCTCGCGCTATGCGGCCGACACCTGGGCTGCGGTACCGCATCTGCAGGCCAGGGCGCATGAGGCCGAGGTCGACTGGATTCTGCGGAACTCCTACCCGATGCTCTCCACCACCGTGCTCAGCGCTCGGCTGCGTGCGGCCGGCTACGCCCTTGGGGGACGCAACATCGGCGAGCACGAGGCCATCGCGGGAACCCAGGCCGCGATCTGGTTTCTGAGCAACGGTCTCGAACTCGACACCCTCGCCCTCAACGTGCCGATCCGAACCAGCCGCGACACCGTAGGTGTGACCGTTGAGTTCGACGGCGACCGGCAACTCGCGGGCTACACCGCCACCGTGTCAACGCTCACCGGCGCGACGCTGTCGCTGCAGAAGTCGGTGGACGGGCAGATGTGGGAGGACGTCACGGCGTCGTCCATCGCCGTCGCCCCCGGCGGCGGAGAGGTGACCCGTTCCCTCGGTGTGGGAAGTACGTTCCTGCACAGCCGTTTCGGCCGTCACGGCGGCGGCTATCGGCACTACCGGGTGGTGGTCGAGGGTGACGCGATCGTCGACGACGTGACATTCCGCCTGCACGGGGCACCGCTATACCGCAATGCCGAACCGATCGTCTACCTCTACCAATACCTGCTCGCCGGCGCCAGGGCGGCCCGAGAGGCGGCCGTCACGCCGACGCTGATCTCCGACGATGCCGTGGTCGACGCGCACGGCGTGGTCGGACCGCTGCGCCTGGTGACCACCACCTCGGCGGCGCTGGACGCCGCCGGTGCGACGGTGGTCCGCGAAGACGGATCAGTGATCAGCGGACCGCTGCAACCGGGGGAGTCGTTCTTCCTTACGCCCGATGCGGATTCGATGAGCGTGACGCTGACGGTCAAAGTCCCCGGCGAGGCCGACGGCTTCGGCGGCCGGGTGATCACCGGCGTCGCACGCGACGAGGTCGACGGTCGCTTCACGCCGTTGGCGCTGGCGGTGCCCGCGCAGTTGGTGGTTGAATTCGACGTCGACTGGAGTGCCTAGGCCGAGGAACTCGGCCTCACCTAGGGATTCGTCGAGCCGGAGCTACGCGGGCCGGCCGTAGACGGCGACAACCACCGAGCGGTCGACACTGTTTTCCGACCACACCCCGATCGCGGTGTTGGCGCAGTCGGACATTGTCCGAAGCGCGACGCGGTCTTGGTACCACTGTGTGATCACATCAAGGTTGTTGATGGCCAGGGACGCATTGACCGCCACGGTCTGACTGACTGTGCCGGGGTAACCCGCTGTTGCAGCGCGGATTCGGGGGGTCGATCCGTCTGAGCCGATCTCACCGTCGAGTTCGGGGTGGACTACCAGGTCGCGCGCGTACCGTTGAGCGGCGAGGTTGAGCGTCGCATCCATCCTGATGTCTGGTGATGCGCAGCCGGCTCGGTAGCGCACCGTGTAGACATTGGCGACCACACCGTTGTTCAGTCGTGTGTTATCCGCACCCGCAGCAGGGGCGGTGGCGATCCACAGCGCAGTGGCGCCCAGCACGGCTCCGATTCGCGCCGCTGGATGGATCACGACGCCGGACCGGTGTAATGCGCTGCAGAGTTGCGCAACCGCCACATCAGTTCCGGGCAAAGCTCATTGACCGCTTGACTGATGAGGTACGTGCCGTGGTACTCGTCGGCTGAGTGGAATTCGGCCATGACGTCGCGAACAATGCGAGGGAAGGGAATTCCGCTCCTGACCAGTTCGCAGACGCCGCGGCCGTATTCGAGCGCCGTGGCGGCGTCGGGGAAGTTGTAGCCGGGCCGAACCGTGACGTTGACCAGATATGCCACTGTGTCGGCATGCACCGTGGGCGTGGGCGCGACAACTCCGGCGCAGATGGCCAAGAGCGTGCCCAACAGGCCCGTCTCGACGTTCTTAGGTGCGATCACGGGCGGCCCGAAACCTGGCAGCCAGGGGATAGAGCTTGCAGCCCAGGCAGATCCCGAAGGCTGCACCACCTGTGATGGGAGGTGTTTGGAATCCGGTTGAGCACGTCGCATCCGGCTCAGATCGCGGAGTGCAACGGCGGCGGTGTGCCGTGCAGAAGTGATCGGCCGATGTGCTGGTATTTCCACCTGATCGGGTCGTGAACGGTGTGGGTGCGGGAATTGCGCCAGAAGTGGCCAAGATTGAGGTCGGCAGCGGTGCTTCGGGTCCCACAGACCTCGAAGAGCGCGCTGGACACCTCATTACCGGCGCGATCGGCGAGGATCTTCGCGGTGGCAACGGTCAGTGAGGACTCGGCGGCACGGTCGGCATCCGGCCCGGCGCCCAGCACCGCGTCGAGGGCCCGTCCTGCTACGGCGAATGCCGCTTCGGCCGCGCGCACGGTGACCGCGAGCTCCCCAAATCGCTGGATCAGCAGCGGGTCGTCGATAGCCCGGCTGACGCCGGCCTCGAACCACGGCCGGGTGCGCTCCCGCGCGAAGGCTGCCGCGGTGTCGAGGGCGCCCCGGGCGATGCCGAGATCGATCGCCGCGTGCATCAACTGGGCGAAGGCACCGTAACCGGTGGGCGCGTTGACGGCAGAGGCCCGTGCGATCAGCTGGCATGCGTCGACGGACACGTTCTCGAAAACGATTGTCCCGCTGGCGGTTGTCCGTTGACCGAGAGCGTCCCAGTCGTCGGTGATCCGTACTCCCGGGGTGTCGGCGGGCAGCAATGCGACGTACTGGCCCTCCGGAAGGTCTGAGTGGCCGTCGGGATCGTCGAGACGGGTCAGGACGGTCAAGATGTCGGCGAACACTGAGCCCGTGCAGTAGTACTTGGCGCCGTTGATCTGGAAGCGATCTCCATCCGGACTGAGCGTGGTGGCGACGGCGGCAGCAGTTGGACCGTTGCGCTCGGCCTGCGCGTTGGCGATGCGCGCCCCACGGAGCAGGCTGGCTGAGTAGTGCGCCAACTGATCGGGAGAGCCGGCAAGCCGCAGCAGATTGATATAGACGAAATGGCTGTGCGGTATCTGAGCGATGTTGGGATCCCCCGTGGCAAGAATCCGGATGACGTCGGTGACCACGCTGGGGGCGAGATCCGCTCCTCCGTACTGCGCGGGCACGGTGATCGCCAGCAGCCCGCTGGCCGACAACCGGTCCATCTCACCAAACGGCAACTCTCGCCTGCGATCACGCTCGGCGGCCCCGACTTTGAAGTCGGCCGCGAGGTGGTGTGCGGTCGCAACTGCGTCGGCAGCGGAAAGAACCGGACAATCGCACACCGAAGTCATTAGTCCGCCACGCCCTTGGCGCGCAGGATCGGCAGCACACCCTCGGCGAACCAGTACGCCTCCTCCAGGTGCGGGTAGCCCGACAGGATGAACTCGTCGAAGCCACTGGAGTAGTACTCGACAAGCAGGTTGGCGACTTCTTCGTGGCTGCCGACCAGGGCCGTGCCCGCACCGCCGCGAACCAGTCCGACGCCGGCCCAGAGGTTGGGATAGATCTCCAGTTGATCCAGCCGCCCGCCGTGCAGCGCCGTCATCCGGCGCTGACCCTCCGACTCCGACTTGGCGTTGAGCCGGGTCGCCGCCTCGACATCTGCCGGGGACAGTTCGCTCAGGAGTTTCTCGGCCACCGCCCACGCCTCCGCGGAGGTGTCCCGGCTGATGGTGTGCAGGCGGATGCCGTAACGCAGTGTGCGGCCGAGCGGTTCGGCGAGCGCACGCACCTTGGCGATCTTGGCGGCTGCGGCCTGCGGCGGCTCCCCCCAGGTCAGGTAGGAGTCCATGTACTGCGCGGCGATCGGCAGGGCGGCCGGCGAGGAGCCACCGAAGTACAACTGCGGCAACGGATTCGGCGGCTCGGACACCCGGCCGTCGCGGATGCGGTAGTGGTCGCCGTCGAAGTCGACCGAGTCGTGGGTCCAGATGTCTTTGACGATCTTGACGAACTCTGCGGTGCGGGCATAGCGCTGGTCGTGATCGAGCCAGTCCCCGAAACGCTGCTGCTCGGCATCCTCGCCGCCGCTGACCACGTTGAGCAGCAGTCGCCCTTCGGAGAACCGCTGGAAAGTTGCGGCCTGCTGGGCGGCCAGGGTGGGCGGCACCAGCCCGGGCCGGAAGGCCACCAGAAACTTCAGCCGTTCGGTTTCGGCGAGCAGCGCAGCGGCGCTGAGCCAGGCGTCTTCGCAGAAGGTTCCGGTGGGGGTGAGCACCCCTTCAAAGCCGAGGCGGTCTGCGGCACGGGCGACTTCGGCCAGATAGCGGCGGCTCGGTGCGCGGTAGCCGCTGGGAATCGATTGGTGCGTCGCGGTGTGTGAGAGGGCGACGATGGACCTGCTGTCTCCGTTGGTGGGGAGGAACCAGAAGAACTTCGCGGTCATGGGTCTCCTAGGTATGTGTCAAGCCGCGGCGGCTTTGACTGCGTGACTGACTTCTTGGCGAGCTTCGAGATATTCCGGCGTGCGGCGCAGCTCATCGCTGTCGATACGCTCGCGCGGAAGATCGATGGTCAGGTCCAGCGCGACCCGTCCGGGACGCGCGGTGAACACCACGATCCGGCTCCCCAGGAAGACCGCCTCGTCAGCGCTGTGCGTGACAAACACCGTGGTGCGCCCGGATTCGGCGCTTACCGCCCGGACGTCCTCCTGCAGGCGCTCGCGGGTCAGTGCGTCGAGGGCGGCGAAGGGTTCGTCGAGAAGCAACAGTGATCCGCCCGGCTCCGCGCTGCCTGGATTCTCAGAGGCCAGTGCGCGGGCGATGGCGACGCGCTGCTGCTGGCCGCCGCTGATTTCCCAGATATGCCGGTGGGCCAGCCCCTCGAGACCCACCCGGTGTAGCAGTTCGTCCCGACGATCCGCACGCTGGTCCCGTTGCACGCCAGCGTATTTCAGGGCGAGCTCGACGTTGCCCCCCACGGTGCGCCACGGGAACAGCCTAGGCTGCTGGAACACCACACCGGCGGACTTGCCGGGCACCGGTGGCACGCCCGACACCAGGACCTGACCGGACGTCGGCGTCTCGAATCCAGCGATCAAGCGCAGCAGGGTGCTCTTCCCGCACCCGGAGGCGCCGGCGAGCACCAGGAAGGAGCCCGGTTCGACGGACAGGTCGATCGGGCCCAGCACCGGAGTGGGTCCGTAGCGATGCTCGACGGCGTCGATCCGGACCGCGCTCTGCTGCGTGGTGCCGGCTTCAGTGGCCAACTCAGCGAGTGAGGGCATCAGGCAATCCCGTCGTGTAGAGGGCGTTCTGGAACGTCGACAGCGGTGCGGCCGCCGGGATCTGTTTCTGGTCGGCCAGGAACTGCGAAGCGTTTTCGAGATTTGCGGCGAGGTTGCCCGGCTTTCCGTCGGTGCCCAGCCACTGTGGCGAGGCCACCTGATCGGGGGTGAGGAAAACCGTCTTCTTCAGCTGTTGCTCGACGTCGGCGGGGCTCAGAGCGACCTCGGCGGCGATCGCCTTCGCAGCGGCGGCGGGATCATTCTTGAGCTCCCCGAGCGCCCGGGCCTGCTGCTGGCGCCAGACGTCGACCACTTTGGGGTTGTCCTTGGCGAAGGAATTCGACACCGCGGCCAGATCGAGAGTCGGCTTGCCCTTGTCGGCGAGTTGGCGGCTGGTGATCAGAACCTTGCCGTTCTTCTCCAGTTGCTCCAGGGTGGGCAACCACGAGTAGGCGGCCGCGATGTCGCCGCGTTCCCAGGCCGCCAGAATGGCCTGCGGCTGAAGGTCGACGAGTTGAACGTCCTTGGCGGACAGTCCGTTTTGGGCCAACGCCGCCAGCAGGCTGTAGTGCGCGGTGGACGCGAACGGGGTGGCCACCCGCTTGCCCTTGAGGTCGGCGATCGACTCGATGCCCGTGCCGTTGCGCGCGACCAGGGCTTCGTTGTCTCCGGCGACGTCGAGGATGAACCCGACGCTGTAGGGAATGTTCAGTGGCGCCGACAGCCCGCGGGCCACCGGGCTGGAGCCCAGGGCGCCGAAGTCGACCTCCTTGGCGATGAACGCGGTGTTGACGTCGGCGCCCGAGTCGAACTTGACCCACTTGATGTTGTAGTCCGGCAGCGCCTCCTCGAGCCACTTGTTGTTCTTGACGATCAGATCGCCGCTAGGGAAGGTCTGGTAGGCGATCCGGACCGTCGGCTTGGACGCGTCGGGCTTGGAATGGTCTATGGCGCAACCGGATAGCGCCACCGTGGCGATGGCTCCGATTGCCGCGAGTCTGGTGAGTTTCATGCTTTTCCTCTCCAGGGAACCGCGCGGCGTTCCACGCCGCGCAGCAGACCGTCGATGATCAATCCCGAGATGCCGATGGCGAAGATGCCCACCAGAACCACCGGGGTGTTGTTGTAATTGCTCGCGTCTTTCACCAGTCCGCCGATGCCGGGGATGCCGTTGAACAACTCGGCGGCGACCACCGATGAGTAGGCCATCCCGACGGCCAGGCGGATACCGGTGAAGGTCTCCGGCAGCGCCGAGGGAATCACGATGTCCTTCACCACGTCCCAGCGCGAGGCTCCCAGCGCCCGCGCCGCCTCCACCAGGCCGACCGGTGCGGCCACGACGGCGGCGGTCGTGGCGACGGCGGCGGGCGGCAGCGCGGCCAGCGCCAGCAGGGTCACCTTGGGGGCTTCGTCGATCCCGAGCCAGATCACCAGCAGAAAGAAGTACGCCAGCGGCGGCAGCGCGCGCAGGAACGTCAGCCAGGGTTCGAGAATGCTGCGCACCCAGGGAATCGAGCCCATCAGCAGGCCGAGCAGCACCCCGAGGGCCACGCCGATGACCACGCCGGCGAACACCCGGCGCACCGTCATGTAGAGGTGTTCCCAAAGCAGATAGCCGGCGTACCCGCGGGTGCCGTCGTGCACGGTCGACACGTCGACGAAGGCCCGCCACACGGTGCTGGGGAAGGGGACAAAGGTCTGGTTCCAGATGCCACTGGCGGCCGCGAACTGCCAGACGGCGAAGAACACCACCAGCGAGAGCACCGGCAGCGCGGCCCGGGTCAGCCGACCGCGCCAGGTGCCCGGCAACCTTCCCGGTGTGGGGGCGGCGTCGGGCGGGGCGACGCCAACGAACACGGCCATTTCCCCACCGTGCCGCGATTGCTGCGGGGAATGAATACCTAGGCTCAGCGCGAATCAAAGTCCCTCAGCCGCCGGGTGGGTTCAGCAGGTCCTGCCATGTCCGGGCGCCGGAGTCGGTGGCCGGGCCGTAGGGAACCGGTGTTACCGGCGGCGTCGGCTGGGCTCGGGGGTACTGCGGCACGTCCTGACCTGACAGCGTCGCATTCGGATCGCCCTTCCAGTTCCAGCCGTCGTTGAGGGGGACGTAGGTGTCGTCGCTCTCGCACATCTCGACGGTCGGGGCGCGTTTGCCCGGATTGGTCTCGCACGGAATGTTTCGCACCCCGCGGACATTCAGTGGGGAGTCCTGCGGAACCCGGCAGTATAGTTCGCCCGCCGGGCGATCGGGTGCGTCGACAGCGGCGGGGGAGCGTTGCTGCTGCACCGGCAGGAACCCGGCGTTGCACGGCGGCGGGAGGTTGAGGTTGAGGTTGAAGTCCAGATAGATCCCGCGATAGTCCTGGTTGGTCCCGGCATTCGGTGCGGCGATGGCCGACATCACCGCGGTGCCCTGGGGGAAGAGGACCAGCAATTGCTCGATGTCGGAGCGGTACGCCAACGCGATATCGCCGAGGCTGTTCATGTTGGCCAGCAGGACCGGTAGTGCCGGAGCGATCCGGTCGAAGAGAGCTTGGCCTTCCCGCAGTGCGGGGCCGCCCTGGCGCAGCAGACTGATCAGCGACGCGTCGCTTGCCTTGAGTTGCCCGGTGATGGACGCCATGTGCGTGGCCCAGGCGGCGATCGAATCCGCCGTCCGCACTTGAGAATCCAGCACCGCCGGCGACTGATCGATGAGCGCGGAAATGGAGTCCCTGGTCTTGTCGGCCTCGATCGCGAGCACGGTGGAGCCGTCGATGATGCGTCCCAATTCCGGCCCCAACCCGGCGACTGCTGTGTTCGCCTCATCCACGACGGTGCGCAGGTTGTCCTGTGGAATCGCCGCCAACGCTGTGTTGGCGGCATCGAGCAGGCCGGCGATATCTGGCGGAATCGCCACCTGCGCTTCGCCGATCACGTCGCCGTCGTGCAGGGTTCGAGTCCCGCCGTCCTGGGGGGTCAGTTCCAGGAACTGCTCGCCGATCGCGGAGCGACTGTGCACCGCCGCGATGACCGGAGCAGGAATCGGCACCGCGGAGTCCATGGTAAGGATCGCCCTAACCCCGTCGGGCGTCACATCCACGGAGCGGACCCGTCCGGCTTCAGTTCCCCGGTAGGTGACCACCGACGTCGGATAGAGGCCGCCGGCGGCCGGCATGTCGACGGTGACGGTGTAGCGCCCGATACCCAGTAACGCCGGGACCTTGAGAAACCCGAACGCCATGACGCCGCCGGCGACGAGGGTCACCACGGCGAGGATGACCAACTGGATTCGGACGGTGCGGGTGAGCCGGATCATCAGTAGCCGTCGGTCCGGTATGGGGCGGTCAGCGGGTTGCCGCCGGTGGACGGACTGGGCATCTGGCCGACGGTGCGCCCCCACTGCATCTCCAATGCGGTGAGATTGCCCTCGAAGCGGGTCCCGGTGAACAGCCCGCTGTCCAGGCGGCTCAGGGTGAGGTCGATGATCAGCGTGATGTTGGCGAAGTCGCCGCGGAACCAGTTCGGGATGGTGCTCTTAACCCAGGGGTAGGTGGACAGGAAGTCCAGACCCCTGGTGAGCGCCGGCCCGGCGTCAGCGAGCGACCGCAGCACCGGAGCGAGGTGGCGCAGGTTTTCGATGAGGGCGTCGCGGCTCTGGTCGGCGGTGGAGGCGGCGGCGGCGCTGAATGTGCCCAGTGCGTCGACGGCGTCGGCGAGTTTGGTGCGCGAGTCGGCCAGAACCGCAAGCGCCTGCGGAATGGTGGTCAGCGCGGTGTCGACGGACTGGTTTCGCGCAGCCACCTGACCTGCCAGGGCGTTGAGGTTCTCGGTGGCGGTGATGATGTCGTCGGTCTGGGTGTTGAGTCCGGTGATGAAGGTGTCCAGTTGGTTGAGCAGACTGCGCATCTGCTCCTCGCGGCCGGCCAGTGCGGTGGCGAAGGTGCGGTTGATCTCCTGGAGTTGTCCCAGTCCGCCGCCGTTGAGCAGGACTGACAGGGAGGCCAAGGTCTGCTCCGTGGTGGGGTAGGTGGCGGCTGACGAGAGCGGGATCACCGATCCGTCCTTCAGTTCGCCCTGGGGCGCTTCGTCTTTCGGTGGGGCCAGTTCGATGTGCATCGAGCCGAGCAGGCTGGTCTGGCCGACGCGGGCAGTGCTGTTGGAGGGCAGGCGGATCTCGCCGTTGATCCGCATGGTGACCAGGGCGTGCCAGTCCTGTACGTCGATGTTGGTGACATTGCCGACGTTGACGTCGCCGACCCGAACGCGGGTGTTCTGCTGGATGGTCACCACATCGGGTAGTTGAGCTTGGATCGTGTAGGCGCCGTGCCCCTTTCCTTCGGTGCCCGGTAGTGCCAGTGAGTTCAATCCGCGCCATTGGCAGCCGCTCAGGGCTGCCAGGAGCGTGACGGCGGTCAGTGCGCCCGCGGTGCGTTTCACGGAGGTCCCTCGGCGTCGGGCACTATCAGTGTCTTCAGCACGGCCGCGGGATCGGTCGGATGTGCCTCGGCCGGAAGGGGTGGCGCATCCGGCCGCAGTCGGTCCTCACTGTAGGTGATCTCATCGGGCCGGGCGGCGGCCCCGACGAACGGGTTGAAGCCCAGCGGGGGGTAGTTGTACTGGCGGTTCTTGATGATCGGCGCGAGATACTGCATGCAGAGTTTCGACGACTGGTCCCACCCCCGGCGCGATGCCGATTCGATGGCGCTGCAGACGAATTGGACGGTGTTGGCGAAGTTGACCGGCGCCAGAATGCCGGAGATGGCGCTTTGCGCCGGCTGGTAGATGTTGGTGAAGTTCTGGAAGACAGTCGGGGTGATGTGGAGAACCTGCTTGAGGTCGCCGCGGCTGTCGTTCAGGGCGGTGGTGATGGCGTCGAGGTGGTCGACGGTGGTGCCGATCCCGTCGCGGTTCTCCGCGACGAAGCTGCGCAGGTCCTCGACAGCTCCGTCGAGTGTCTTTGTCGCCGAGCCGATCTCGTCGGGCGAGTTCGACAGCGCCGTCGTGACGTCGGCAAGGTTGGTGTTGAAGTCGGCGAGCAGGTCGCTGCTGGACGACAGCGCTGAGACCAGGAGCTGAAGGTTTCGCACGGTCGAGAAGATGTCGGTGGCGTGGTCACCGAGTGCGGAGGTCGCCTGCGACAGCTTGACCACCGTCTGCCGGGCGGTGTCGCCCTGACCGCGCAGGTTCGCGGCGGTGGTGTTGATGAACTCGCCCAGGGGGCCGGGGCCGCCGGGCACCGTCGGCTGGAGGGAGTCGGTGAGCTTCTCCAACTGAGCGCGGAAGTCGTCCCACTCGACCGGGACTGCCGTGCGTTCCTGCAGGATCGATTGCCCGGCGGCCAACTGCGGGCCGCCGTCGTAGGCGGGTACGAGTTGGATCGCGCGGGCACTGACCAGGGACGGTGACAGGATGGCAGCCCGTACGTCCGCCGGCACCGAGTATTCGGCGTCGACCGAGAAGGTCACCTCCGCGTTCTCCGGCCGCGGTTCGATCTTGTCGATGGTGCCCACAACGACGCCGAGAATCCGCACTTCGTCGCCGGTGTACAGGCCGTTGGTGTTGGCGAAGTAGGCGACGTAACTATTGCGTCGTGGGTGCCACGAGATCACCAGGACGACCGCCGTCACCAGAGTGGCGAACAAAGTGGCAGCGGTGAGCAGACGTAGAAGCGGAGATGCGTTGCGCCGCATGGCTAGCCGCCCCCTGGTGAGTTGGGTGGCGAGGCGGGCGGCACTTCGCCGGGTGCGGGCACATACAGCGGGCTCGGACTTGGGGCTGGAGCGGGCGTGCCTTCCGGGCCGACGACGGGTGGACCCGGCGGTGGCCCGCCGGGTGGCGGTGCCGCCGGTGGTTCCCGGTACGGATAGCGCGGGTCGCCTGGCTTGCCGGTGATCGCATCGGGGAGCGTGAGGTGCGGTTCACCGCCCTGGCCGGTGCGGGGATACGGCATCGGCAGCGGCGGGGTTGCCGGCTGTCCGACGCCCGGGTCGGTGAGCTGCGAGGGCAGCAGCACGCTCGGGTCAAGACCGAGGTCGGAGAACGCGGAGTCGATGAACGGCTGGGCGAATTGCCCGGGAATGAGGTTGACCACCGAGGCTTTGAAGAACGGGCCGGAGCCGAGCACTTCGCCGAACGACATCGCGTAACGACGAAGCAGGTACAGCGTTCGCTGCAGTTCCTGCTTGCGGTTGGCGAGGATGCCGAGCACCCCGTTGAGCTTGTCCACGGCCGGTTTGAGACGCCCGCGGTTCTCGGCGACCAGTCCGGAGATCTCCTGGGAGACCCGGGTCAGGTTGCCCATCAATTCGTCGATCGAATGGCGTTGGGCCACAACCTCGACCAGGAGCGCGTTGCTGTTGGCGACGAGAGCGGCGATCTGATCGCTGCGTTTAGCCAGTATCGAGGTCACCGCGTTGGCGTTGGACAGGAGTTCGCGTAGCTTGGCGTCCCGGGTGTTGAGCGTGTCGGAGAACAGCGCCACCCCCTCAAGGGCGGTCTTCAGTACCCCGGGTGTGTCGGCGAACGTCTGCGACAGTGTGGTGAGGGCCTGGGAGAGCTTCACGGTGTCCAGGCCGCTGATGGTGGTGGTCAGGTCCCCGAGTGCCGACGGAAGGTCGTAAGGAGAAGTGGTGCGCTCCAGAGGAATCGGGCCGGTGAGTGTGCCGTCGCCGCGCGGGGTCAGCTCCAGCATCTTGGTGCCCAGAACGGTTTCGGTCTTGATCGCGGCCTCTGTGCGGTCGCCCAGTTCGATGCCGCGGCGCACGGTGAAGGCGACGCGGACCCGGGTGCCCTCCAGGTGGATGCTGGAGACCCGGCCGACGCTCATGCCGGAGACCCGGACGTCGCTGGCGGGTTTGATGCCGCCGGCTTCGGAGAAGTAGGCGGCGTAGTCCTCGGTTCTCTTGATGAACGGCAACTTGTCGTAGGAGAACGTCGCAATCACCAGGCCGAGCACCAGCAGGATGCCCACCACCCCGACGGCGACACGATTGCGTTCGGCCAGCGGCTTGATCTGCGGTCTCTTCAGTCGCTTCACTTCGGTGTGCACCGTCCCGAGTCCTGGCCGGCGACTTTGACGAAGACCGGTTGGCCGCCTTTGCCGTTGAGTTTGAGGATCGCGTCGCAGAGGTAGAAGCCGAAGTAGTCGCCGTACAACCCTTGACGCGCCAGGATCTGATACGCCGCGGGCAGGGTCCTCAGCAAGTCGTCGACGTAGTCGCGGTCGGCCAGAACCTGGCTGGAAAAGCGGTCGATCTGTGTCACCGCGTCGCTGACGGGTTGGCGCGCGACGTTCAGCAGGGTCGCGACGGAACCGGCGGCGGCATTGATGTTGGCGGCGCCGCTTGCGATGTCGGTGCGCCGGTCGGCCAGACCCTGCACGAGACGCGACAGCGTGTCCAGGCCGTCGCCGAATTGGGCGTCGCGACGAGCGAAGGTGCCCAGGACGGTGTTGAGGTTGTCGATGACCGCGCCGATGAGTTGGTCGCGCCCGGCCAGGGTGCTGGTCAGCGCGGAGGTCTGCGACAACACGGAGGAGACTGTTGCTCCCTGGCCCTGGAACACATTGAGCAGTTGCCCGCTCAAGGCGTTGACCTGGTCGGGGTCCAGCGCCCGGAACAGTGGCCGGAAACCGCCGATGAGGGCGTCGACGTCGAGGGCGGGCGATGTTCGAGGCAGGGGGATTGTCGCTCCGGGTGCCAGGGGGCCGCCGGATCCGGGGCCGTTCTCCAAGGAGAGGTAGCGATCCCCCACGAGGTTCTCATAGCGCACCGCCGCCTTCGTTGCGCCGGTGAGGTTGAGGCCTTTGTCGACGGCAAAATCGACGGTGACTGATCCGTCACGCTGCAGGCGCAGGTTGGTGACCTTGCCGACCTCGACGCCCGCGACGCGAACGAAGTTGCCGCCCTTGAGCCCGGACACGTTGGTGAAGACCGCGTGGTAGGGGACGCGTGACTCGAACCGGAACTGTCCGAACACCGTCAGAAGTCCGAAGAGGAAGACCAGGCACATGGCAGTGAACATGACTACGCGCACCGCATTGCGGATTGTCCGCCGTCTCATGGGTGGACCACCTCACCCGGGCCGGGCGCCGGAGGACCGGGGTAGCGGATGCTGGGCGGCTCGGGGATCGCGCGGGTGACGGGGAGATAGTCCGCCCAGCCGGGGAAGCCGATTCCCGGATTGGGCCGGACGTCGAGGCCGGTGCCGAAGCCGGTGTCGGTCACTAGGTATTTGACCGGGAAATTCTTGGTGGGGTCGGGCAGCGAACCGCAACTCGGCCGACCGCCGGGGCCGCCGTGGGCGTTGACCTTGGGTAGGTTTTCGGGGAATCGGTACGGATCGTCTCCGAAGAGCAGCGCGGAGTCCATGATCACCGACTTTCCGTTGCCGCCCAACGCGTCGCGGCCGCCGTTCTCCAGGAACCATTGGGCTCCGGTGAACATGCAGGTGTAGGTGGGGGAGTAGTGCTCCAACAGTGCGGTGGTGGGCTCCGACACCCGGAGGGCTCGTACCAGGGCATCCTGGTTTCCGCCCACCACGGCGCTGCCGGACTGGGCGAAACCCACCGCTGAGAGCAGTACGTCGTCGAGTTCGTGTGCCTGTGCGCTGATGGTTTGGCTCGTCGTGGCGAATGAGTCCAGGACGGACAGAATGTCCTGCGCCGCTGCGGAATACGCGGCCGTGGTCTGGCCGAAGAGTCTCCAGTCCGTGGTGATCGTCGGCATTCTCGGGTTGACGACCGCTAAGACCTCGTTGGATGCGGTGATGGCCTGGCCGATGACGTCTCCCTTGCCTCGCAGTGCGTCGGCAAGGGCGGACAGCACAGCGTTGAGTTTGGCCGGGTCGACGGCCGAGACGATCCCCTGCAGGTTCTCGAACACCGTGTTGACTTCAACGGTGACGTTGCGGGACTGCAGCACTGAACCCGGCTTCAGCAACCGGTCGAGTGGCGTTGTGCCGCTGCGTTTCTCGGGCACCACCAGATCGACGTACTTGGCGCCGAAGGCGGTGCTGGACTTGATCTCGGCCTCGACGTCGTTCGGCAGCAAGCCGAACGGCTTGGGGTCGATCCGCAAGCTCAAGGTCGACCTGTTATGCGAATCGGTTCCGATCGAACCAACGGTGCCGATCTGAACCCCGCGAAGTTTGACTTTCGCCCCCGGTTCCATCACCAGTCCGGCGCGATCGGACACCACGGTGAGCGGCACGACGTGGCGCAGGGTGCCGTTGAACGCCAGTGCGGTCACAGCGACGATCGCCACCAGTACCCAGATCATGACCGGCGCCCACCAGATCGGGTCGATTCGCTCCCGTCGCACCGAGTTTCGTTGCGCTGTCATGATGTCACCCGGAGAGGTGGAAGTTCCCGGACTGACCGTAGACCGCCAGCGTGATGGTCAGCAGGACGAAGACGGTGGCTGTCACCGACGCGCGAACAGCCCGCCCGACGGCCTCACCGACACCGGCCGGGCCGCCACTCGCGGTGAATCCGTAATAGGTGTGTATCGCCATCACCGCAGCGGCCATCGACAGCGCAGCCAGGAAGGACCAGAAGAGATCTGAGGGCTGCAGGAAGGTGAAGAAGTAGTGGTCATAGACGCCGCGGGACTGGCCGTAGACGATCGTCGTCCCGAAACGTGTTGCAAGAAAGGACATCAGGATGCCGACGGTGTAGAGCGGGATGACCACCAGGACTCCGGCCACGATGCGGGTCGAGGCCAGATAGGTGATGGTCCGGACTCCCATCACGTCGAGCGCGTCGATCTCCTCGTTGATGCGCATGGCGCCGATCTGGGCGGTGGCTCCGGCCCCGATGGTCGCGGCGAGTGCCACGCCTGCGGTGGCGGGCGCGATGAATCGGACGTTGAGGAAGGCCGAGAGGAAACCGGTCAGTGCTTCGATCCCGACGTTGGACAGGGTGTTGTAGCCCTGCACGGCGATCAGCGCTCCGGTGGACAGCGTGAGGAAGCCGATGATGACCACGGTGCCGCCGATGACGGCGAGTGCGCCGGTGCCCATCCCCATGACGGCGATGAGCCGCAGCACCTCGCCGGGGTACTGCCGAACCGCATCGCCTGTCGATGCCAGCGCGGATGCGTAGAACGCGGTCTGCTCACCCAGCGTGCGGGTGGCGGCGACCACTTTCAGCGCTATCCCGGTGCGCGTGGGTGATTCGGCAGTCATGGTGCGACCTTCACGCCGAAGGCGGTGGCCAGGATGTTGATGAGGAACAGCGCCATGAACGCGAACACGACGGTCTCGTTGACGGCGGTACCCACCGCGGTGGGCCCACCACCCACCGAAAGGCCTTTGTAGCAAGCGATCAGTCCGGCTGACAGCCCGAACAACAGAGCCTTGACCAACGAGACGATGACCTGGGGAAGGCCGGTGAGCAGGGTCATTCCGGCGACGAAGGACCCCGGCGTTACATGTTGTGCAAACACCACAAAGAAGTAGCTGCCCGACAGGCCGACCACCGCGACCACCGCGTAGAGCATCAGTGCGACGAAGGTCGCAGCGATGACCCGCGGTACGACCAGGGCGCGAATGGGATTGACGCCGATGACAGTCATGGCGTCGATTTCCTCGCGGATCGTGCGGGCCCCCAGATCTGCGCACATCGCGGTCGCCCCGGCGCCAGCCACCACGATGGCGGTCACGACCGGACCGACCTGCGTCACCGAGGCAAGTGCCGCTCCGGCTCCGGACAGGTCACCGGCGCCCACCTCGAGGAGCACGACGTTCAAGGTGAACACGATCAGGACCGTGTACGGCATGGACAGCATGACGGTCGGGACGATCGAGACCCGCGCGACGAACCAGAGCTGATCCAGCAACTCCCGCCAGGCGAACGGCCGGCGGAACATCGCCACGAACGTCTCGCCGGCCAGGACAACGAAGTCACCGACGGCCAGCACCGGCCTGGCCCACGCGGAGCCGGGCCGGGCCGCGGCCCGAAGGTGCTGCGTCACGCCATGACCTCCCGAATCGACACGTCTGCCGAACAGTACGAAGGGGATCGGCCTGCCGCGATGTCGCAGGCCGCGTGCGTCCTGCGGATTCGGGTGCCCGCCTGCGGCTTAGCGGTTGTGCTCAGTCAGAGCGAATCACCGGGATCGAAACCTCGGCGGCGGCTAACATCCGAGGACACCCGATCCCGCGAAGGGGGGCGATCGTGGCAGCGAAGTCCTACAACAGTGTCTGGCAACTGCGCGCAGACACCTGGTGCCGATTGGAGGACGCCGCCGGCCAACTCGCCCGCCTGGCGGCCGCCGGCCGGTCCGCCGACGAACACCAGTCTGCATGCGCCGAATTGCTGGGCCAGCTCTCCCCGGTCGAGGCGTACTGGGCATTCCCGAGCGGTTGGCAGTTCGCCAAGCTCAACCGGATGTTCGCCGCGGGGGAGTTCGACAAGTTCGCCCAGGCCGTCACGGTCATCAACCACGCGCTGACACACGACACCTATCGCTGGGCAGACGCCGATGCCGCCGCCGTCGACGAGGACGACCCGTCGGCCGATCTGCACTGGACCGAGGTCCACCCGACGGGCAAGCGGGATCCGCTGTATTTCGAGGTGCTCGTGGTCGCGACAATGACCGAAGCGCAGGAACGCAACCTGCGCAAGGAGGCCCGCAGCTGGCGGCGACCCGACGACGAGTTCGTCTACGAGATCGTGGTGGTCCCCAACGCGGTCGAGGCGCTGATCGCAGCCCGGCTCAACATGAACCTGCAGGCGGTGGTCCTCGGACGGCGGTTCGCCACCCAGACCGCCCGGGACCTTTCCCCGCTTGCCGACTTCGTCGACCCGACCATCGCCGACAAACTCGGCGACGACGAACCGCCGGACGTGCGAGCGGCCATCCTGGCCGCTGCGTTGCGCAGTCTGGCCCCGGGCCTGGACCTCTACCTGATGACCGAAGTCGACGTGGAGAACGTCGCCGGACGGCTCGGCACGGTCTTCCGGCGGGTGTTCCACGCCCGGGAGGGTCTGCTCGAACTGCACCTGAGCCTGCTCAAAGGTGTTGCGGCTCGATACCGCACGCCGTTCTTCAGCGCGCTCAAGGAGTACAGCCACCGGCCCACCGGCGTCTTCCACGCCCTGCCGATCTCGCAGGGCAAGTCCATCGTGAAGTCGCACTGGATCAAAGACATGCTGGACTTCTACGGCCTCGACATCTTCATGGCCGAGACCTCCGCCACCTGCGGTGGGCTGGACTCCCTGCTGGAGCCGACGGGCGCCTTGCGTGAAGCGCAGCAGTTGGCGGCCGAAGCGTTCGGATCCCGGCAGACCTACTTCGTCACCAACGGCACCTCGACGGCCAACAAGATCGTCACCCAATCCCTGGTCGCGCCCGGCGACATCGTGCTGCTGGACCGCAACTGCCACCAGTCCCACCACTACGGGATGATGCTCGGCGGGGCCAACGTGGTCTATCTCGAGGCCTACCCACTCAACGACTACACCATGTACGGTGCGGTCCCATTGCGGGAGATCAAGTCCACACTGCTGATGCTGCGTCGCGCCGGAAAGCTCGACCGCGTCAAGATGATCGCACTGACCAACTGCACCTTCGACGGGATCGTCTACGACGTCGAGCGAGTGATGGAGGAGTGCCTGGCCATCAAACCGGACCTGGTTTTCCTCTGGGATGAGGCGTGGTTCGCTTTCGCCCGGTTCCATCCCGTGTTGCGCTCGCGGACCGCGATGGAGTGTGCCCGCCGGCTCCGGGAGCGGTTGGCCGACAAGGATTATGCGGCCGAATACGAGCAGCTCCTCGTCGGCGATGCGGAGAATCCGCCCACTGACGACGAGTTGCTCGACCGCCGACTGCGACCGGACCCGGCCAAGGCGCGGGTTCGGGTGTATGCGACTCAGTCCACCCACAAGACGCTGACCGCGCTGCGGCAGGGGTCGATGATCCATGTCTTCGACCAGGATTTCGATCAGAAGGTCGGTGAGTCATTCCACGAGGCGTACATGGCGCACACCTCGACATCGCCGAACTATCAGATTCTGGCGTCGCTGGACATCGGCCGCCGTCAAGTGGCACTGGAGGGATTCGAGTTGGTGGCCCAGCAGATTGAGAACGCCATGCAACTACGGGACGCCATCGACAACCACCCGCTGCTTAGCAAATACATGGCCTGTCTACGGACCTCGGACATGATTCCCGACGAATACCGGGCCAGCCACATCGGTCAGCCGTTGCGCTCCGGCATGCGAAACATGATGCGGGCGTGGGATTCCGACGAATTCGTTCTGGATCCGTCGCGGATCACGTTGGCGATCGGGCGCACCGGCTATAACGGCGACGAGTTCAAGCGCACCCAGTTGATGGACCGGCACGGCGTGCAGATCAACAAGACCTCCCGCAACACAGTGCTGTTCATGACCAACATCGGGACGACGCGCAGTTCGGTCGCCTTCCTGGTGGAGGTGCTGGTGAACATCGCCGGGGAACTCGACGAACGGGCCTCAGAGATGAGTCTGTCGGAGCGGGCGCGATTCGAGAAAAAGGTATATCGCCTGACGACCAACACCGCACCCCTGCCGGACTTCAGTGGCTTCCACCCGGTCTTTCGCGATCACTCCGGGCCCGTGGAGACCCCGGAGGGCGATGTCCGTCGGGCGTTCTATCTGTCCTATGACGACGCCAACTGCGAGTACCTGTCCGGCGAGGAGATCGAGGCGAAGATCGACGCCGGGTCGGATGTGGTGTCGGCGACATTCGTCACGCCGTATCCGCCCGGCTTCCCGGTACTGGTTCCCGGGCAGGTGTTCAGCCGTGAGATCCTGACCTTCATCCGCGAACTCGACACCCCCGAGATCCATGGCTACAAGCCGGATCTCGGCTACCGCGTCTACACCGATAAAGCCATCGAGAACTGCGAGCAGTCGGCGATGAGGTGACGGGTCCTGTGCCGCCGACGAACTGCTACAGGTATTGGTCGAACACGTTGTAATGGTGGTTCAGGTAATACGCCAGCGTCAGCCCCAAGATCGCGAGATAGGCCACGAGCGAGATGACGCCCACCCGACGGTCAAGCGCCACCGATAGAGCCTCGGCCTTTTCTTGAGCGTTCCGGCGGCTGGCCAGCACCGTATAGCCCATCGCCGCAAGGATGTAGACCATCGAGACGATGTACACGAGATCGAGCATCGTCAGGTACTCCACCGAGGGCAGGCTGGCGTCGGTCGTCCACTGCAGGGCCACGATGGTCAACATCGCGGTGATGCCGATCCCTGCGCGTGCTTCCTCCAACCTGGCCGGCAGCATGTAGATGAGCGACGTGATGAGGATGACGATGAAGATCGGGAGAATGATCTTCACCAGATAAGGCAGCACATCCCGGGTGACGGGAAGCGCGATGATGATGCGGGAATACGAAGCGTTTCCCTTCTGTGAAATGTCACCGAAGTTCGTCGGGTACTGATGCGGAACAACGGTCAGGATGGGCTTCCCCAACACGTAACCCGGGATTGACATCGCCTTGGCACTGTTGACGGTGACCGGGGGAGCGTCGGCGACGTATTCGATCCCGCTGGCGTCGCTCCGCTTGTCTTCGAAGACCATCTCCAAGATCTGGCTGTCGAACGGGTACTTCTCCAGATTCATCTTCCTGCTGAACACACCCTGATAACGCAACACCATGTACTTGGATCCGTCCGGCATGTCCAGCGGTGCGTCGTAAAGCGGTTCCCCCGCGACGCCGCCCGCCGACGAGGACGTAGTGTTCTGCGTCGCCTCGGAGTTCATCGACTCGATCGTGGCCGACGGGTCGATTTTCGGATTCCTCCAGCGCATCCACAGATAAAAGTCAGCGGTGAAGTTCTCCGACGCCAGGTCGATGTCCTGAAGGTCATTGATGAAAGCGCCCACGGTCACCGTGTCGACACCGCTGTCGGCGCTCGCCGAGACCGGCACAGCCAGCGGTGCTGCCCAGGCGGCCACCACCACGAGCACCATGCGGACCAGAATGGCCGGTCCTCGCCGGGAATGCCGAGCCGAAAACCACCGAACCACGTACTGCCCTCCATCGTCCTCCGCCGGGCAGATGGTAGCCCAATACAGGTAAGGCGGACTTTGCGCGGTCGGGGTGGCTACCGTCGTGGGTATGAGTTGGCAGCAACTGCAGCCGTTCCTGGTCGCCCTGGCGATCGGATTGATGCTCGGCTTTGAACGCGAGCGGAGCCACAACCGCACGCTGAGCGCCGGTTCGCGGTCGTTCGCGCTGCTGTCGCTATTCGGCGGCATCGCAGCGGTTTTCGGCCCCTGGGTGGTGATCGCCGGACTCGTCGGCGTGGGGGCGCTGATGGCGCTGGCGTACTTCCGCAGCAGTGACGAGGATCCCGGAACGACCACCGAAATCGCCGCGCTGGTCGCGTACCTGCTCGGCGCACTGGCCTACACCCAGGCGGCGGTGGCGGTGGCGCTGGCCGTCGTCGTCGTCGCACTGTTGTTGTCCAAGAAACGGATTCACCGTTTCGCCCGCGACATCGTGACCGAGGTGGAACTGGAGGACGCGGTCAAATTCTTCGTGGTCGCCTTCGTCGTCCTGCCGCTCCTGCCCAACCGCGGTTTCGGTCCCTACGGTGTGCTCAACCCCGAGAAGGTGTGGCTGCTGGTGGTGCTGCTCACCGGGATCGGGTGGGTCGGCTACATCGGAGTGCGCGCGCTGGGGCCGCAGCGCGGCCTGTTGGTGACCGGCCTGGCCGGCGGATTCGTCTCGGCCAGTGCGACCACTGCGTCGATGGCCCGGCTCAGCCGGGGCGCAGTCGGTCTGCGAGCGCCACTGGCCAGCGCACTGGCCGCCAGTATTGCAACGTTCATTCAGTTGCTCCTGGTCATCGGCTACGTCGACGTCGCGGTGCTGCGCCGGCTGTGGCCTGCGGCCCTGGCCGGGGCGCTGGTGCTGGCCGCCGTGGTGGCCGTGGTGTACCGGGGGGCGGGTGGCCCCGATGAGCAGAGCCCCGACGATGCTCCCGCCACCGTCGCGACGGGCCGTCCGTTCGCCCTGCGTCCCGCGCTCATCCTCACCGCGGTGCTGGTGTCGGCGTTGCTCGTCGGTCGTTGGGGCGCCGACGTGCTCGGTCCGCAGGGGGCGGTGCTGGCCTCGTTCGCGGCGGGCCTCGCCGACGCCCACGCCGGTTCGGTTGCCGCGGCCAGTTTGTCGGCCCAGGGCGACATCACGGTCGGCACCGCGCTGGCTGCCATCGCTGCCGCGCTGGGGTCCAACCTGCTCGTCAAGTTTGTGCTGGCCTTCACCGCCGGCGGGGGTCGGTTCGGGTTGGGCTTCGCGGCTGGCATGGCCGCACCCACTGCGGTTTTCGCCGCCGCACTGACGGCGGTCGCCGTCCTCGGATGAGGGGCTGCGCCCTTACAGATTCACGTCGCGGCTGCGTGTCGGTGCGGGTGCGGGAGTGGTCTCGGGCTCCGGCGCCTCGACCGGGTCATGCCCGGCCGGCAGATGGTCGGGCGGTTCGATACGCAGTTTGTGCGCCACCGGCACGTCGGTCGAGGAGTGCACGATGATGGACAGCGCGATAGTAACGGCGATGAGGTTGAAGAGCTTCTCGCCGTTGGGTATTCCCGCTTGGAGCACCAGCAGGCCGTAGACCACCGACGCGAATCCCTTGGGCCCGAACCACGCCGCGGTGAGCTTCTCCGAGCGCGGCATCCCGGTTTTGATCAGCGACAGCAGCATCGAGGCCGGGCGCACCACCACGATGGCCAGCACGGCGAGAAGCCAGCCCTGCCAGCCAAGGTGGGAGAGCCGTTCCGGGGTGATGAGCGCGCCGAAGAGCAACAGCGCGGCGAACTTGGTGAGCTCCGAAAGCAGATCGCCGAACGGCTCGAACGTTTCGGCGGCGACGTGGTCGAGGGTGGCCAGCGCCGAACCGGCCGCGAACGCTGCCAGGTAGGGGTTGGCATGGGTCATATGGCAGACCGCATACACGACGATGGCGATGGACACCGGGCCGAGCGGTTGCAGCCGCGGTTCGGCGGTGAGGATCGGCAGCCGCCAGGCCAGTGCGACCAACGACGCCACCACGACCCCGATCACCAGGCCGAGCACCAGTTCCAGTAGCACCTCGGTGAAATGCGAGCTTTCGTGTTGGGCCATGGCCAGGAAGATCAACACGAACGGCAGGGCCAGGCCGTCGTTGAGACCGGACTCCACGTTGAGCAGTCGGCGCAGCCGCAGCGGGATGTCGCTGCGGCCCACCAGCGCCGAGGCGAACACCGGGTCGGTGGGCGACAGGATCGCCCCGAGCAGGAAGGACGTCGGCCAGTCCAGGTTGGCCAGGAAGTGCGCTGGAATCGCGATGCCGATCATGGCCAGTGGCATGCCCAGGCCCAGCGCGCGGCCGGACAACCGCCAGCCTTCCCGCAGCGCCGGGACGCTGGCCCGCTGGCCGTCGGTGAACAGCACGGTGAACAGGGCGATGTCGGCGAGCACCGCGACGATGTCGTCCTCGGCGCTCTGCGTGACGATCCCGAAACCGCCGGGGCCGAGCAACGCTCCCGCAAGCAGGAACAGCATGGCTGTGGAGAGCACCGTGCGCGCCGCCACACCGGACAGCGACACGCTGATGAGCAACACCACACCGAACGCCAGGACGAGCGCCACCGCAGTCCTCCCTGGTTGTCTTGGATTTCCTGTCGACGCTCATGGTGCATCCCGCACGCCCGATCCGCCGCGGTTCGGTGCAAACGGCGAGTTCTGGGAGAATGGGGCCATCATGCGAATCCCCATCACGCTGCTCGTCGCGGGCGCGGTCGGCCCCGCCGTTGTTCTGGGCCTGCCGGCGATGCCGCGGACATCCGAGGTGACGCTGGTCGACAACACCGTCCAGATGATCTCCCCGTACGACGTCGCCAACCCGGCCGTCGGGAACCTGGACCCGGCGCTGCGCGTCGCGGTGCAGCGGGCCACGGATGCCGCCGCGGCCGACGGGATCACGATGACGATCACCTCCGGGTGGCGCTCGCCGGAGTTCCAGCAGCAGTTGCTCGACGACGCCATCGCGACCTACGGCAGCTTCGCCGCGGCGCGCCAGTACGTCCAGACCCCCGAACGCTCCCGGCATGTTCTCGGCCAGGCCGTCGACATGGGCGGGGTGGGCGCCGATCAATGGCTGATCGCCAACGGCGCGCGGTTCGGGCTGTGCCAGATCTACGCCAACGAGTTGTGGCACTTCGAACTCGCGACCGACGCCGCCGGGAACTGCCCGCTGCTGCTTCCCAACGCCGCGGTGTGAGCGCAGCACGCCGACGCGCCGCGGCCGTCGTCGTCTCCGTCGGCCTTGCCGGGCTCAGCCCCGTTCCCGCCCACGCCGAGGATGCGGCGCTGCGGATCTGCACCACCGGTGACTACCGGCCGCTGACCTTCCTCGAGCCGGCCACCACGCAGTACGAGGGCATCGACGTCGACATGGCCCGGGATCTGGCCGCCGCGCTGGGGCGCACCCCGGTCTTCGTTCCGACGACCTGGCCGACCCTCAGCGCCGATATCACCACGCCGGGACGGTGCGATATCGCCATGGGCGGCATCTCCGTCGCCCCCGCGCGCCTCAAGATCGGCGCATTCACCGCGCCGTACCTGGCCAGCGGCAAAGCCCCGATCACCCGGAGCGCCTCGGCGCAGCGGTTCACCTCGGTGGAGGCGATCAATCAGCCTGGCGCGCGGGTGATAGAGAAACCCGGTGGCAGCAACGAGCAGTTCGCCCGGGAGCACTTCCCGCTGGCCGATCTGGAGATATGGCCCGACAACACAACAATTTTCGACGAACTCGCCGCCGGGCGCGCCGACGTCATGATCACCGACGCGATCGAAGCCCGTTACCAGGCGCAGCGTCATCCCGGACTGGCCGCGGTGAATCCCGACCATCCCTTCACCCACGAGGACCAGGGCTATCTGCTTCCGCTGGGCAGTCCGTTGTCGGCCGATGTGCGCACGTGGCTCGACCACGCGTTGTCCGACGGCGTCGACACCCTAGAGTCGGAGGCATGAGCACCCGGCCGGATTTCGTCGACTTCCACTTCGACATCATGTGCCCGTACGCCTACCAGACCTCGGTGTGGATCCGTGAAGTGCGGGATCTGACTGGGCTGCAGGTGAATTGGCGGTTCTTCAGCCTGGAGGAGGTCAACCGCCGCGAGGGCAAGAAGCACCCGTGGGAACGGGAGTGGTCGTATGGCTGGTCGATGATGCGCATCGGTGCGCTGCTACGGCGGCGGTCCATGGACGACGTCGGCGCCTGGTACGAGCGGGCCGCGCGGGCTTTGCACGTCGAGGGCCACAAGCCGCATGAGCCGGCCGTCGCGCGCCACCTCCTGGCCGAGCTGGGTTTCGATCCCGGTGTGGTGAACGAGGCGATCGCCGACCCGACGACGAGCGACGAAGTCCTCGCCGACCACCAACGGGTTCTCGGCGCCGCCGGGTACGGGGTGCCGACGCTATTCTTCCCGGACGGCCAGTGCCTGTTCGGTCCGGTGCTGATCGACCCGCCGAAAGGCGATGCCGCGCTGAGGCTCTGGGATGCCGTGGTGGCTTGGACCGAATTCCCGCACCTCTACGAACTTCAGCGGCCCAAGACCGAGCAGGACGGCCGGCTGATCACCGAGACGTTCCGGCCGTATGTGGAAGCGCGCGATTGGATCTCGATCAACCGCGGTGAGGTCATCAACTTTCCTCCCGCTGAGTGACCCCCGCCCGCCGATTGAGGAACCTGGCAGGCACAGTGCGAGAGCGCTTGTGCGTGGCTCCTCACTCAACGGGTCAGGCCGGCGGCGGCGGTGGCGCAGGCGCGCCCGCCGGAGCCGGGATCTTCGGATAGCTGCGCCCGGCGGTGACCGCGCCGGTCACCTCGGCGGCGGTCGGGCGCTCACGTCCCGGTGAGGGATCCCAGCCGGTGTCGACCAGCTTGCGCTGTACCGCGATCGCCAGCCCCAACAGGGCAGCCCCGATCAGCAACATCGTCACCACCCCGGCGACCGTGCCGAGCTTGGCGGCGTTGCCGAGAAGGAAGCCGTACCAACCGAAGTCGGCGTCGCCGAAGGTGGTGTTCTCCTCGCCGAAGGACCCCAGCACCCGAACCAGCAGGGCCGGCAGGAAGGTGATCAGCAACCCGTTGACGAAGCCGCCCGCCACGGCGCCGCGTCGGCCGCCGGTGGCGTTGCCGTACACGCCGGCCGCGCCGCCGGTGAAGAAGTGCGGCACCAGTCCGGGCAGCACCAGCACCCAGCCGAACGCCGGTCCGAGCCAGATTGAGAGCACCGCCAGCCCGATCAGGCCGCCGACGAAGCTGGAAATGAACCCGATCAGGACGGCGTTCTGCGCGTAGGGGAACACGATGGGGGCGTCGAGGGCGGGGATCGCGCCGGGCACCATCCGTTCGGCGATGCCCTGGAAGGCGGGCACCAACTCGCCCAGGATGGTGCGCACGCCGAACAGGATCACCGCGACGGCAACGCCGAAACTCAACCCCTCGGTGACACCCTTCATCAGATAGTTGCCGACGCTGGTCGCCGCGCCGGCGCCGGAGTCGTCGGCGAAGGCCGAAAACGCCGTGTCACCGCCGACTTTGGCCAGGTAGATCAGTCCGACGGCGAGGTACATCAGCACCATCGACAGCGCCGTGGCCACCATTGAGTCGCGCAGGAATCGAAGTGACTCAGGCAGTTTCAGGTCCTCAGTAGAACGGCTCTTGGCGCCGCCGACCGCCCGGCCGGTGACGCCGGAGGCGATGTAGCCCAGCGTCCCGAAGTGGCCGATGGCGATGGTGTCGTCGCCGGTGATCCGTTTGGTCCACGGTTGTGAGATGGCGGGCAGGGCCACCATCACGATGCCGAGCAGCAGGCCGCCCACCAGCACGACGGTGGCGCCCGGAAGCCCGGCGCTGGCCAGCACGATGGTCAGCAGGGTGGCCATGAACAAGGTGTGGTGACCGGTGAGGAATACGTAGTGCAGGGGAGTGAACCGGGCCAGCAGCAGGCTGATGGCGAAGCCGAGAATCATCAGCCAGGCCACCTGCGCGCCGAACTGTTTCTGCGCGATCCCGACGATGGCCTCGTTGGTGGGTACCACGCCCTTGGTGCCGGCCGCGCCCTGAATCATCACGCCCAGCGGTTTGAGCGAGGCCACTACCAGGCCGGCGCCGGCACCGATCAATAGGAAGCCCAGTGTCGCCTTCAACGCGCCGCCGATCACCTGTCCGGTGCTCTTGCGCAACGCGATCAGGCCGACAGCGGTGATGATGCCGATCAGATAGGCGGGGACGGAGAGGATCTCGTTGACGATGAACTGCGCGATAGCGACCAACCAGTTCATTGCGCTCCAATCTCAGAGGTCGTGGGAGTCGCCCTAGATGTCATAGGAATCACGCAGTGCGGCGTCGACTTCGCGGGTGGAGGTGAAGTTGTCGATGACCCGCACCGGCACACCGACGTCGCCGAGGGTCTTGGCGATCTCGCCGGAGGTCAGGATGAGGTCGGCCTCCTTGGCGCGGCCCTTGGCAGAGATGGTGTCGGTGGCCTCGACGCTGATGAACGGCGCCCAGCCCCAGGTTCCGAGCACCTGCTCAAGGGTGTTTTTGAGAAAGAGGCTGGTGCCCAACCCGTTTCCGCACACGGTGAGGATCAGATTGGTGGTCCGGCGCGCTGATTCGGCGGCGCGCGCCGGGCGGACCACGGCTTCGGCGCCGCCCAGGATCCCCAGCACGGCGGCCGGAGTGGTGGCGGTGTTCAGGGCGGCCCGCTTGTCCGGACTGCCAACGACTTTCGCCAGTTCGGCCATCGCGGTGGCGTGTGCGCGATCGTCGGTCGCGGCCAGTGCCACCACCAGATCGACCGGATCGTTCGTGGCATGGCCGAAGGCGACCGGCTCGGCCAGGCGCACCCACGACAGGCCGGTGCGGTGCACCGCCGGCGACGGGCGGGCGTGCGCGAATGCGAATCCCGGCGCCACCACGATGTAGGGGCCGTTCTCTTCGACGTTGTCGATCATCGACCCGGTGTAGGCCGGGCCGGCCACCCCCGCGTGCTCCAGCAGGCCGCCGGCGGCCAGCACGGCCTCCTCCCAGGTGGCGGCGGGCACGTCGAGTGCGATGCATTCCTCGCTGAGAAGCTCAGTAAGACCGGGCATGTCGCGGACATTAACACCGCAACAGCCGCGCCACCTCGCCATAGCGCCGAACTCTTTCCGGGTTCGCCAGCGCGTTGTAGAGCACGATGCGCGTTGCGACTCCGTTGTACTTGGCGGCGAGCGCACCCGGAAGTTCGTCCCAGGTGGACTCGGTCGCGAACGCCGCGATGTGCTCGTCGGTGATCTGGGCCGCCATTCCCGCGAAGTCCCCGGCCTTCTGCTTCTCCCGGATCCGGGCAGTGGTGCCGTCGAAACCGGCCTCGTCCCAGATGAACGCGTAGTTCGGGGTGCTGCCGTAGAAACTCATGCTGGCCCGCACCAGTTCACGTTCGGCATCCCGTTCGGCGTCGGTGTCGCCGACGATCGTCATGACCGGAACGATCACGTCGATCTCCGACGGCGAGCGTCCCGCTGCGGCCGCGCCCTCGGCGATCTTCGGAGCGACGTGGCGGCGCAGATACCCCGGCTCACCGATGGGGTGGACGTGCACGCCGTCGGCCACCTCACCGGCCATCCGCAGCATCCACGGATTGACTGCGGCGACATCGACTTTCGGGTCAGGGGCATCGATGGGTCCGGGGCTCCACTGCGGGGTGATGAAGTCGAGGTCGTAGAACTCGCCGTGGTGGTCCAGTTTCCCGGTCCGGAACGCCGCGAAGCAGGACTTGACCGCCTGCACGTAGTCCCGCAGCCGTGGACCGGGATGTTCGAATGCCGAGCCGTACCGGCGCACGACGTGGGTGCGCACCTGGGTGCCCAGGCCGAGTCGGAACCGCCCGCTGGTGGCCTCCTGGAGTTCCCAGGCGGTGGCGGCCGTGACGAACGGGCTGCGCGGGAACGCTACCGCGACGCCGGTGGACAGGGCCAGTCCGGGTGCGGCCTGGGAGGCCACCGCGGCGTTCAGATACGCCGTGCGGCCGGTCTCGGTGAACAGCAGGCCCGAGAATCCTGAGTCCCGGGTCAGCCGGGCCACCTCGCCGGTGCGGGCCAGCGGTAACGGCAGGGTCATGGCGTCGACGTGCACGCAGGCCAACCTACGCGCGCCACCCCGGCGCGCCGCGATTTCGCTCCGCGGGATCTGCAGTTCTGGCAAACTTCGCACCCGACCCGACCAGGAGATGCGTGTGACGACGACCCATATCGAGAAGCCGCCGCTGCTGAGCGGACGTGACCGGATCACCATCGCGGTCACACTGGTGGCCGCTGTGCTCGCCGGGGTTCTGCACTTCACTCACGCGAACGTGGTCCTGGCGTTCGTCGTCGCCGCCCTGGCGCTGGCCACCCTGGCTTCGCTGGTCGGACGGTCGGTAGAGGCGCTCGGCGACCGCCTCGGGCCCGCCGCCACCGGCATTCTGCAAACTGCGCTGGGCAATCTGCCGGAGTTGTTCGTCATCCTCTTCGCGCTCAAGGCCGGCCTCTACGGAGTGGTGAAAGCCACCATCGTGGGATCGATCCTGGCGAACGTTCTGCTGGTGCTCGGTCTGGCTTTCGTCGTGGGCGGCCTCAAGCACGGCCGCCAGAAGTTCGCCGCCGACGACGGCCGCACCCTGGGCCTGATGTTCACCCTTGCGGTGTTCATCCTGGCCGTGCCCTCGCTCACCTCGGCCATGCACACCCCTGCGGAAACGCATGAGCGCACGGTGTCGGTGATCGTCTCCGTCGTCATGATCGTTCTGTTCCTGCTCTCGCTGCCCGCGACCCTGGGCGGCAAGAAGGCCGCTCCGGTGGCCCACGGCGGGCATGTCCATGCGCACGGCGGTTCGCCCATCGCCGCCAGCAAGGATTCCGCCCAGGCCGCGAGTGTGGCGGCGGCACACGGGGAGTGGCCGCTGGCGATGGCCATCGGCATGCTCGCGGCGGCCGGCATCGGCGCTGCGTTCGTCTCGGAGTGGTTCGTGGCGGCACTGGAACCGGCCATGCACGCAGCGGGTATCAATGAGGTGTTCGCCGGTCTGGTGATCGTGGCCATTGCCGGCAACGCGGTGGAGAACTTCGTCGGCATCCAACTCGCGGCCAAGAACCAGATGGACTACGCCGTGCAGGTGGTGCTGCAGTCGCCGGTCCAGATCGCGCTCACCATCGCCCCGATCGTCTGCCTGGCGGCCGGCTGGCTCGGTCAGCCCGACTTCAATCTGGTCCTCTCACCGCTGCTGCTGGCCGCGATGATGATGTCCGCCCTGGTAGCCGTGCTGGTGACCTTCGACGGCGAGTCGAACTGGTTCGAGGGAGCGGTGCTCATCGCCCTCTACATCGCGATTGCCACCGCGTTCTGGTGGGGCTGATCCGGCAGGGAATGAACACCGCCGGTGTGGCCGGGGTCGTGGTCCTGGCCGGCGTTGTCGGCGCGTGCGCAACGGCCCCCGACGATTCCGACGCGGTGCGAGCGGCACTCGTGGCATTCTCCCGCGATTTCAACGGCCACGATCTGACGGCGACGTGCGGGCTGTTCGCCGACGACACGGTGGTGAGCTACCCGGGCCGACCGTCGAAGGGGCACACCGAGGTCTGCGAGGGATTCCGCGCGGTATTCGCCAACCCCGCCAAGAGCTTTCGTTACGACGAACCCGCGATCCGGGAGATTCTGGTCGACGGCGACCTGGCCACCGTCGCACTGATCTGGACGCTGACCGTGCGTGACTCGTCAGGACGCGTGCTCGAGACAACCAGGGAAGACGGCGTCGACGTACTGCGCCGCCAACCCGACGGGCAATGGCGCATTCACATCTCTCATGCGTTCCCGGTTGAGGCGCGTTAGCCACCGCCCGATAGCGGCGCGTTAGCCACAGTCCGATGCGAGCACCCGAGCGATCGCATCGTGTTCGGCCTGCGTCACCCACAAACCGTAGGCCGCTTTGACGTCGACGATTCGTGACACATACGCGCACCGGTAGGCGGTGTTGGGCGGCAGCCAACTGGCGGCGTCGCTGTCGCCTTTTTCGTGGTTGATCCGGCCCGAGGTGGCCTGCAGATTCAGTGGGTCGTTGGCGAAGTTCCGCCGCGCCGTCTCTTCCCACTGTTGCGCGCCGGTCTGCCAGGCATCTGACAACGCCACAAGGTGGTCGATCTGGACCTGGTCCGACGTGTCGGGGCCGCGCTGGAACTCGATGGTCGCCCCTGAGTACGGATCGGACAGGACCCCGCTGAGAACGACGCATCCGTTGGTGCCCGGCTTGATCACCACATCGGCAAGTTGCTCCCGCAGAACGTCATTGCGCGTATCGCATCCGTTGTGTCCTCCCGGCACTGAGACGTCGTCGCTCCATGCGTCGCCGAATTGGCCGCGGTTGTATCCCGTCTTGGGTGCCCGACCCTTGACTGCGAGGCCGTCCAGCTTGGATCGCGTTGCACCCGGCGGTTCCGCACCCGCAGGCAAGGGGTGCGCGACGACGCCGACCAGCACCGCCAAACAACAGCAGCACAACGACTTCCACATCAGTTTCCCCACCGGAATCCGTCCGCGTCGCTGTCGGGTTTGCCGACGATCAGGCCGCGGCCGCTGGCTGCTGACCGCTCAGGCCGTGGTGACCTTCAACGCGCTCAGGTCGGTCTTCATCAGCACGACGTTGTAGTTGCCCCACAGCGACATGTTCCAGTACAGGTTGCTGACGTCCGGTTTGGTCCCGTCGGTCAGCTGCCCGGTGCCCGACAGCGGGTGGATCATCGGGGCGTACAGCCCGGGGTACTGGGCCGACGTCGCGATGGTGATCGGGTCCGACCACGGGCCGGTGGGGTCATCAGCGGTCCGCAGGATCACGTTGTTGGCGCCGTTGCCGTAGAGCACCACGTACTTGCCGAGGTAATCGTTGTACTGGACGCTCATTTCGCTGACGTTGCCGCCGGTCTTGGCGCCGGTGAAGCCGGCCAGCGAGCCGCCGAGGAAATTCGGATCGTTGGCCAGATCGGTCGCCCAGCCGAACAAGCCGGTGGAATGGGTGGAGTCACCAATGATGGGCGCCGCCTTGGCCTGGTTGGTGACCCATGAGCTGCCGTCCCAGTACTGATACTGCTTGAGATCGGTGACGGCGTTCTCCGGAACCCGCGACAGGTAGGCCGAACCGGCGCGTCCCGCCGGGGTGCCGAAGGCGTAGACGTATTGCGTCTGGCCCGGGGCGACCTTGCTGACGGGTTGCACGACGTAGGCCATCTGCTGGAAGTTCTGGTCTCCAGCCTGGTAGTTGGTCGAGGAGCGGAAGTAGCCCGCCGGGCGAATGGTCTGCTTCTGCAGCACCCACTTGTCGGTCTTGGGGTCGTACTGGGAGATCGCCGAGTAGTTGGTGGTCCAGCGGCCGGGCGTGTCCCAGGACTTCACCGACATGTAGCTGACGTAGTTGTTGTTGTTGGCGTAGACGGCCGACGTCGGGATGTTGGTGACCTCGGAGCCGATGAAGAACACCTGATCCTTGGCGGCTGGGATGAACTGGTAGGCCGGGCCGGTGTTGATCAGGCTCAGGCCGTCGGTCAAGTTGGTGTCGTTGCTCAGCAGCAGCACATTGGACCGCCAGTCGCCCGACATGTTCGGCCCGCTGAAGGTGTCGCCGAACGCCAGCTGGGTCTTGCCGTTGATTCCGTTGAACCACATGATGCCCAGGTCGGTGCCGTAGACGTTGGCCCACCGGGTGTTATTGGTCTGCCCCCAGCCCGCGCCGGGCAAGGCGGTATTGCTCTGGCCGGTCACCCAGCCGATCGGGGTCGAGGGCAGCGTGGTCGGCTGAGTGGCCACCACCGCGGCACTCGGCAGCGCGGTGCTCGCCGCGGAGCGGATACGGAACGGCTCGCCGCGGACCCAGCCCAGCAGCGCCCACAGCGCGGGCGAGTCCAGGGGAGTACCGGGCAAGCCGTTGCCGGCCAGCTGACCCAACCCGACCGCGGACAACAGCCGCGAGGCGAACGCCGCGAACGGGGTGGCGACCTGGCGGGCCGAGGGCACGGACAGGGGCACGGCCGCCGTGGCGGCGACCGGGGCGATGACGGGCGTCGACGCGGCCGGGACGGAGATGAGTTGGGTGACGACCGGTGCTGCCCCCGCGGGCTGCACGGTCACGGCCGGAGACGGCGACACGGCGGCGGCCGCACGCAACGGCGCGGCAGCAGCAGCCGCCGGAACCGAGACGGACACGGGGGCGCTGCGGGGCGCGGGTGCCGAGGCGGCCGCGGCCGGGGTTGAGGTGCGGGGACTGTCGTTCTTCACCGGTGCGGCCTGCTCGACGGACGGACGGCCGGCGACCACCGGCAGGTCGTTCGGGATGTCAGCCGGTCCGGTGTCGGCGACCGATGATCCCCGAGCGGCGCTGACGGCCGCTGGCGCCTGGGCGTGCGCGCCGCGCCGCGCCGGAGTCGCCGCCGCCGAGCCGCTATCCGAGCCGGCGTCCTGCTGCGAGGAGCCCGGTCCCGAACCCCGGTCGCCGGTGTCGGCCCACGCGGCCCCGCTGCCGGTGGCCAGGGCCGCCCCGATCCCAAGTGCAACCGCCAGTGCGCCGACCCGACCGATGTGTGCACCGGCGCGATTCGCAGAATTCATCGACAGACACTCCCGCTGTTGGCTAACTGCGGGCCGCGGTAGCTGGCAAACGTCACGCTTCCACCGCCCGGCATCGAATACTCGCACTGTACTCACAGCAACCCACTGATTTCCAGAGCCGTACCCGAACCGTAACTGCCGAATCGGTGACGGTTTTCTCAGGTTCACTCAGCCTGGTAGAGGCGAGCCGAAATCACCCGTCGGGGTCAGCAAAACAGGATGGCGGCCGGATATTCGACGTGGGCAACAGCAAACCCCGGTGTGCGCCCCCGGTGTGCGCGGCGCTGCCGTGGTAATCACTTCGCCGACAGCAACTCCGCCATTTTCGCGATGACGCCCTGCAGCGCCTTGAACGGCCGGATCATCACCTTCACCGAGGTGATCTTGCCGTCGTCGTTCCAGTGGATCATGTCGATGCCCTCCAGGGAGAGCCCGTCGACCTCGGCGGCGAAGTGCAGGACCGCGGAGTCCGGACCGATCCACTTCTCGACGTAGTGGAAGCCGGTGTCGGAGAACATGTGCTCGGCGGCACGCAGGTAGGCGACCGCCAGTGCCCGGCCACGCTGCGGAGTGAAGACGGCCGGCGAGTAGAGAACCGCGTCCTCGCTCAGCATGTCGTCGAGCTTGTCGGTGTCCCCGGTCTCGATCGCCCGCAGCCACCGCTCGATCACCGGCGGCAGCTCCGTCGTCGGCGTGCTCACCAGGACCACACCGACATGTCACCGGCCGGGTACTGCAGGCAGATATCGGTGGTGTTGGCTGCCACGCCCTTGTTGTTGAAGAACAGCTTGGCGTGGTTGGGCCACTGGAACACCAGCGGGTCGGCGTAGATATTGGTGGCCAGTTCCTCCGACCAGGCGCGGCGGTCCGCTGACGTCTTGGCGAAGAAGCCGTGGATGTAGTCGCGGGCGGCCTGCTGGATCTCCGGCGACTTGTTGTTGTAGTCGATCATGTAGCGCTCGTAGTAGACCGGCTCGACGTCCCTGGCCGCGGCCATGATCTGTTCCGCGTCGCAGGTGGTGATGATCATCCGGTGCGGGATCGGGTAGTCGTCGCTGGCGTCTGCGGATGCTACGGCCGACCCAACCACTGCCGGGACGGCTAGCGCAACTATGGCGGAGGCGATCCGCATGTGCCGGGTTGTCATACGTCTCATCATGAACCTCCTATACGCCGGCAGTCACGGCGGAGTCGCGGTCGGGCGCGGTGGCCTCGGTGACGGGCGCGGGCCACGGCTGGGGCACCGGTCGCTGCCGCACCACCTGCGGCCACCAGAACCAGCGGCCCATGAGAGCGGCGATGGACGGTGTCATGAATGACCGGATCACCAGTGTGTCGAACAGCAGGCCCAGGGCGATCGTGCTGCCCACTTGGCCCGCGACCCGAAGATCGCTCACCAGCATCGACGCCATGGTGAAGGCGAACACCAACCCCGCCGAGGTCACTACCGCGCCGGTTCCGGCCATCGACCGGATGATGCCGGTGTTGATCCCGGCGTGGATCTCCTCCTTGAACCGCGACACCAGCAGCAGGTTGTAGTCCGAACCGACCGCCAACAAGATGATCACCGACATCGCCAGCACCATCCAGTGCAGCGGCTGTCCGATGATGTCCTGCCAGATCAGCACTGACAGCCCGAATGACGTTCCCAGGGACAGCGCGACGGTACCGACGATGACCGCCGCGGCCACGACGCTGCGGGTCAAAACCAGCATGATGATGAAGATCAGGCAGAGCGCGCCGATTCCGGCGATCAGCAGGTCGAGGTTCGCACCGTGCTGCATGTCCTTGTAGGCCGATGCGGTGCCGCCCAGGTAGACCTTCGACCCTTCCAGCGGGGTGCCCTTGATCGACTCGAATGCCACGTTCTTGATCTTGTCGACCAGGGCCAGGCCCGCCGGGGTGGCCGGATCGTTCTCGTGAGCGATGATGAATCGCACCGATTTTCCGTCCGGTGAGATGAACATCTTCATGCCGCGCTTGAACTCCTCGTTCTCGAAAACCTCCGGTGGGAGGTAGAAGGAGTCGTCGTTCTTGGAGGCGTCGAAGGCCTGTCCCATCGCGTTGGCGTTGTCCTGCATCGCCTGCTGCTGATCCTGCAGGCCGCCCATGGTCGACTCCATGGTCAGCATGGTGGTCTTCATGAACTTCATGTTCTCGATCATCGGCGGCATGATCGTGAGCATCTGCGGCATCAGCTGGTCGAGCTGATCCATGTTGACGACCAGGGAACCCAGGTCGTCGCTGAGCTTGTCGATGCCGTCGAGGGCGTCGAACACCGAGCGCATCGCCTGGCAGACCGGGATGTCGAAGCAGTGCGGCTCCCAGTAGAAGTAGTTGCGGATCGGCCGGAAGAAGTCGTCGAAATCGGCGATGTGGTCCCGCAGTTCCATTGTGGTGGCCACCATCTCCTTGGTCTTGCCGACCATGTCGTGGGTGACCCCGGTGAGCTGCTGCATCAGGCCGTACATGTGTTCCATGTTGTCGACGGTGGCCTGCATCTCGTCGCCCATCTTGAGCATGTCCTTCATGCGGTCCTGCATGTAGGACATGTTCAGCTGCTGGGTCGCCCCGGACATGCTGATGATGAACGGGATCGAGGTGTGTTCGATCGGGGTGCCCTGCGGGCGGGTGATGGCCTGCACCCGGCCGACGCCGGGGATGTGGAAGATGTTCTTGGCCACCTTGTCGATGACCAGCATGTCCGCCGAGTTGCGCAGATCGTGGTCGGTTTCGATCATCAGCAATTCCGGGTTCATCCGGGCCTGCGGGAAGTGCCGGTCGGCGGCCTGGAAGCCCTCGTTGGCCGGGATGTCGGGGGGCAGGTAGTTGCGGTCGTTGTAGCTTGCGACATACGACGGCAGTGCGAGCAGGCCGACCAGAGCCAGGGCCATCGACGCGACCAGAATCGGCCCGGGCCAACGCACGACGGCGGTGCCGCCGCGCCGCCAGCCCCGGGTCTTCATCTTGCGCTTCGGGTCGAACAGCCCGAAGTGGCTGCCGATGGTCAGGATCGCGGGAGCCATCGTCAGCGCGGCGACGACGGCGATGAGCATGCCGACGGCCAGCGGGATGCCGAGGCTCTGGAAGTACGGCAGCCGTGTGAAGTCCAGGCAGAACGTCGCGCCGGCGATGGTCAGACCAGAGCCCAGAATCACGTGCGCGGTGCCGTGATACATGGTGTAGAAAGCGGTTTCGCGATCCTCGCCGTCTAGTCGCGCTTCGTGATAGCGCCCCATGATGAAGATGACGTAGTCGGTCGCGGCGGCGATCGCCATGGTGGTCAGCAGGTTCACCGCGAAGGTCGACAGCCCGATGATGTTGTGAAAGCCCAGGAACGCCACGATGCCCCGGGCCGCGGCCAGTTGGACGAACACCATCATCAGCACCAGCACCACCGTGACGATGGACCGGTAGACCAGCAGCAGCGTCACGAAGATGACGACGAGGGTCACCGCGGTGATCTTCTCCACGCCCTTGTCGCCGGCGTGGTGCTGATCGGAAACCATTGCCGCGGCCCCGGTTACGTAGACCTTCAGCCCGGCCGGCGGTGGTTGCGCGGCGACCTGATCACGCACCGCCTGGACCGACTCGTTGGACAGGCTCTCGCCCTGGTTGCCGGCGAGGTAGATCTGGACGTAGGCGGCTTTGCCGTCGGCGCTCTGCGCGCCGGGTGCGGTCAAGGGGTCGCCCCAGAAATCCTGAACGTTCTGAACGTGTTTGGTGTCGGCGCGCAGTGCGGCGATGAGACTGGCGTAGTAGTCGTGCGCCTCCCGGCCGAGCGGCGCGTCGCTTTCCAGCACGATCATCGCCGCGGAGTTGGAGTCGAATTCGCCGAAGTTCTGCCCGACCCGTTTCATGGCCTGCAGCGAGGGTGCGTCGTCGGGGGCCAGCGACACCGAATGCATCTGGCCGACGACTTCCAGCTGCGGGATCTTGACGTTCAGCAGGACGACGATCGCGAGCCAGATCAGCAGGATCGGCACCGAGAACAGGCGGATGAAGCGCGGGATCGCGGGGTGGGCCCCGACGTGCCGGTTGGATGCGTTGTTCTCCGACACCGGGATGACGGGGATGACCGGGATCACCGCACCCCCGGACGCCGTCTTGCGTCTCAGCAGCTTGGCCATTGCATTCCTCGCGACCCCGGGACCGACATCGACCAGAAGATTAGCTTATGTAACTGATCCGCCTACAATCTGAGCGTATGACGATTCTGGGGCGCGCCGTGGCGGGACGTGCAGTGTCGGCAGCACTGGCTGCCGCCGCCGCAGCACTGGTGGTGGCGGTACCGGCGCACGCCGATCCTGACATCGACTTCGCCAACCAACTGCACGGGTTCGGCATCTATGGGCCGCGCGACTACAACGCCTGGCTGGGCAAGATCACCTGCAAACGCCTGGACCGCGGCGTCGACCAGGACGCGTACGCGTCGATCGCGTTCGTGTCGCGCAATTTGGCGCGCGGCACCACCCAGGAGCAGTCCGCCCAGTTCCTGGGCGCGGCGATCACCACCTACTGCCCCGATCTGGCCGGCGCACTGCAGAACTGAATCAGCAGGGTTTGGCTCCGCGCCGGCGGTTTCGCCGAATTTCCCTCTTGTGTGCCGTTGCGATTTTCGGCACCACATCTTTGCTCGCGCTGGTGGGAGCGGACTGGCCACCTCCGCCAGGTTTCCTCTGGTTGGAGGTGCTTCTTGCCGGTGAGAGTTCAGCCGTTTATCTGCGAGTCGGGAGTCGGCTGGCGACCCGGTGGGCCGGCCGTTGGACGCCGCCCACGGCCCCGCCGGTCACCCGCCCCTCGCCGCGGAAGTGGCCGCACTCAATCGCCTCGTGAACCGCGACGAGGGCGTGCAGCTCGTTGCTGACCGCCTTGGTGAGCCCGAACTGCCCGCCGCCGACCAGCTCGCCGAGCCGGTGGTAGCGCCACATCAACGCCGAACCCGACACCAGGTTGATCACCGCGGCGATCCTGACCAAAGCCGTCGGGACCAGTAGCGGCGACGCCGAGGTCGGCACCCAGTTGATCGCTGCCGATGACACCCTCGACGGGCCGGCCGAGGTGCTCGGTGACTCCGCCTACGGCAGCGGCCAGATGCTCTGCGACCTTGCTGCCGCCGGTCACGATCCGGTGATCAAACCCAAACCCGTCCCCACCCCGTCAGGTCTTGAGAACCCCTTCACCGCCGACGACTTCATCGTCGATCACGACGGGCAGATGGTGACCTGCCCGAATGGGGTGAGGGCCTCGTTCGCGAACAAGACCCGCACCGCGCTATTCAGGCACGCCTGCACCACATGTCCTCTACGGTCGCGGTGCACCACTGCCGCCGCCGGGCGCACCGTTCATGTCGGGAACACGACCGGCGGGTCCGAGAATCGGGCCCGGTGGGCACGCGAGCCCGCGATGCGCCGCACCTACCGGCAGCACCGTCGGATGATCGAGCGGTCCATTGCCTGGATGACCCGCGGAGGCGAACCCTGCGATACCGCGGTGTCGCCAAGAACGACGCGTCGTGGAAACTGCGAGCGGCCGCGGTGAACCTCCAACGTGCTCACCGCCCTCGGATTGAGAATCGAAGACGGGGTCTGGGCACTGGGATAGCCCGGCGGACCCCCACACGCCCCGATCGGAGCCGCCCAGATCTCGGCAAGGCTCCGATCCCGTTGTCCGACTCAGAAATTCACTGCCCATCCGAAAACACCGCCCCACCATCACACTCCCGCTGCGATTCGCCCGCGAAAAGACACCCCCACACCATGTTGACGGGCATTCCGGGGTGACCACGTCGGGGCGGGGTTTCGGCACGCTGTGGGTGAGGATGCTTTCGGCGGGATCCAAGCGGTGGCGTGGTGATGGCGGGTGTGCTCGTGGTCAGGGTGATCCCGGTTCTCTCGGCGATCATCACGGTGCCGGCTAATAGACGCCCGGTATACGTTGTGGCAGAACCCCGAGGTCTACGGTTGCAGAATAGGATTGCTGGCGGACCTCACCGAACGACAGACCGCCAAGCTGGTCTAGATCGCCAAGACCGACCCCCGGCTGCATCGGGCCTATCTGCTCAAAGAAGGCCTCCGCCATGTGTTTTCCGTCAAGGGCGAGGAAGGCACGCAGGCCCTGGACTGGTGGCTGTCCTGGCCGCGGCGCTGCCGTATCCCGGTCTTCGTCGAACTGGCCGGCCGCATCACCAAGCACCGCAAAGCCATCGACACCGCCCTCGATCACGGCCCTTCCCAGGGACTCATCGAATCCACCAACACCAAGATCCGCCTGCTGACCCGGATCGCATTCGGATTCCGCTCCCCTTGAAGCCCTCATCGCTGTGGCCATGCTCGCCCTCGGCGGTCACCGACCCGCCCTGCCCGGCCGAAAAGCCACCCACGGATACGTCAGGAGAGCCCGAAATGTTAGTGACCGCGGCCTGCATCCAGGACCGCGACGCGGCGCATCGGTTGCTGGCCGCACTGCGCGGCAGCTTCGCCACCGTCCAGCCGATCTGGGCCGACGGCGGCTACCCCGGGCGGCTGCTGGGATGGGCCAAGAAATATACTGGCCCTTCGGGTTGAGATCATCAAACGGCTCCCCGCCAGCACCGGATTCCACGCGCGGCCCCACGTCTGGATGGTGGAAAGCACGCTCGGCTGGATCGTCAAGCACGGCCGTTGCGTGCGCGCCTACGAGACCCGACACGACCACCACGAAGCCGTCATCCACATCGCCATGATCGGCCTGATGACCCGGCTGCTGTGGTCGGGGTTTTTCCTCGGGGCATTGCCAACGACGTTAGATTGAGTTCGTGAAGCTGCTCAGCCCGCTCGACCAGATGTTTGCGCAGATGGAATCGCCCCGAACACCGATGCACATCGGCGCGCTGGCGATCTTCGAACTGCCGGCGGGCGCATCCCGGAGCTTCACCCGCGATCTTTACGAAGCTTTTTCGAACCTAGATTATCTGCCGTACCCGTTCGACAGTGTGATCGCCGGCGGCCCGCCGATGGCGTACTGGAAGCAAGTTGAGCCGGACCCGACCTACCACGTCCGTCTCTCGGCGCTGCCACACCCTGGAACCGAACGCGATCTCGCCACCCTGGTCGAGCGGTTGCACTCGACCCCCCTCGATATGACCAAGCCGTTGTGGGAGGCTCACATCATCGAAGGCTTGTCCGGTGGGCGCTTCGCCTTTTATTTCAAGGCACATCACTGCGCGACCGACGGTATGGGGGCGATGAATTACATCAAACGGTGGCTCACCACCGACCCTGACGCGCCTCCGGGTTCGGGCCGCCCGGAGACCGGCGACGGGGAATTCGATCTGGCGAACGTCTTCGCGCTCGCGACTGTGAAACGGGCCGTAGAAGGCGTTTCGGCGGTCGGTGAACTCGTGCCGAAACTCGCCGGCATGGTCATGGGCGGGAACAGCATGGTGCAGGCAGCACTGAGGACACCGGCGACACCGTTCAACGGGCCGGTCACCCAACATCGCCGTCTTGCTGTCGAAGTGCTCAGCCTTCCGCGGCTCAAAGAAGTCAGCGCGTCCGCCGGTGTGACCGTCAACGATGTAATCCTGGCGGCCATCGGTGGAGGATGCCGGCGCTACCTGGCAGAATTGGATGCGTTGCCCGCGCACACTCTGACCGCTTCGGTGCCGGTCGGGCTGGAACGAGATGCCGACACCCTCAACGCTGCAGCCGGATTCGTCACGCCGCTGAGCACCTCGATCGAGGACCCGCGGGAGCGGCTGCGGACAATTTCGGAGTCGACCCGCCGGGCGAAGGGCGATCTCCACTCGATGTCGACGAATGCGCTGGAACACTTCTCCTTATTCGGACTGCTCCCCATTGCCCTTGGCCAGAGGACCGGTGTCACGGGAGTGATTCCGCCGCTGTTCAACCTCACCGTCTCCAATGTGGTGCTGTCCAAACAACCGCTCTATCTGTGCGGAGCCAAGCTCGACCTCATCGTCCCGGTGTCGTTTCTGTGCGACGGTTACGGGCTCAACGTGACATTGGTCGGGTACACCGACAAAGTCGCGCTGGGATTCATCGGCTGCCGGGACACCATGCCGCACCTGCAGCGCCTCGCGCGGTACACCGGCCAGGCATTCGAGGAACTCGAGTCGCTCATCGTGGCCTCCGGGGTGACCGACTAGGAGCGTGGGTCGGTAACACGCCGAGTGGGGTGCTCGGCTTGGTGCCCGGTGGGCGGGATCATGGGGTGTGCCTGATGATCTCGGTGATGAGGGGTTGTTTCCGGTAGAACCCTGCTCAGCGTGTGGAATCGCATTCGGTGGCGCCGAAGGCGCCGGTGGACAAGACCTTCCGGGTCTTCGCCCCGGATCAGGGTTTGTTGTTGCCGCCGTCGCTGGATGACTGGCTGCCCGACGAGCACCTGGCCCGCTTCGTTGCTGATCTGGTTGATGAGCATCTGGACCTGTCCCGTATCCATGCCGTTTATACCGAGGGCCGTGGCGGGCCGCCTTATGATCCGCGGCTGATGGTGCGGATCCTGCTCTACGGCTACACCATCGGGGTGCGGTCCTCGCGGGCGATTGAACGCAAGTGTGTCGATGACGTGCCGTTTGAATCGTCCTGGGAAATGTGGAGGCTCCTTACCTTGGAAACGAGGATGGAGTCATGCCGAAGGAAAAATCGCCGGGTAAGCCGACGACGCGTCGCTACAGCGCTGAGGAGAAGGCTGCCGCGGTGCGGATGGTCCGGACGCTGCGCACGGAGTTGGGCAGCGAGCACGGGACGATCCAACGGGTTGCCGGCCAGCTGGGTTACGGGGTCGAGTCGGTGCGGTCCTGGGTGCGCCAGGCCGACGTCGACGAGGGCCACGTCGCCGGGGTGTCGAGCGCGGATTCCCGCAGGGTCCGGGAGCTTGAGCAGGAGAACCGAGAACTCAAGTGTGCCAACGAGATTCTGAAACGAGCAGCGAGTTTCTTCGGGGCGGAGCTGTGCGCCACGAGGCGCTGGGTGTATCGGGAGGTGGTGAGAGACCGTCTCTGTCGGGCCGTCGCAGCGGCCTGATGAAGCGTCGGGGCAGCCGATCGCCGGGAACGACGGGGATTGGTGGCAAGCGGCCCCGAGAAGGCGAGCCGTGCTGGTACTGCCAGACGGTGCGGGCCCGTCGAGCAAGGTCAGAAGGTGCAGCGAAAGCGAACCAGTGCCAGACGCTCCGTAACCCCGAAGCCGGCTCCAACCTGGCGGATATGGGCCGGTCTGCAGTGCGCGACCTCACCGGTGGTGGGGTCGACTCCGAAGCCGTTTAGTTCCATCGGTGGGGAGGCCGCGGTGAAGGCCTGCGGCGTAACCGTGGCGATGCTGCCGGAGTAGAGCTGGGCACCTCCCTGACCAACCGATGATCTGGTGAACGTGGGAACCACCCCGCAGAACCGTTCATCTCGGCCCGGCAGCCAGCCGGGCCGGGGTGTGAAGACTCCCCGTTCGGAGCCAAGGAACCGCATCAGGGTGGGGCGGAGGCCTCGTAGTAGTCGCGGGCGGTGACGTGCCCGCTGCGGAGACCGAGAAAGGCGGTCACAGGGCGAAGGGGGCCAGCAGGACATGCAGTGCGAGAACTGGAAGATCAGGAGGGATAGATGTCGCCGGTGAATACCGACGAACTGGAGTTGGCGCTGATGATGGCGCGGCAACGGGTACTGAAGATCCAGACCAAGCTGCACCGTTGGGCTGTCGATGATCCTCATCGCCGGTTCGACGATCTGTTCAACCTCGTTGCCGATCCCGCCTTCTTGTTGGTGGCCTGGGATCGGGTGAGTGGAAACAAGGGTGCCGCTACGGCCGGGGTGGATCGGCGTACCGCGTCGTCCATCGCCGCCGGGCACGGCCTCGAGGCTTTCCTCGACGAACTACGGTCGAGTGTCAAGGACCGCAGTTTCTGCCCGCTGCCGGTCCGCGAGCGGATGATCCCCAAGTCCGGTGGGAAGCTGCGCCGTCTGGGGATTCCGACCGTGGCCGACCGGGTGGTCCAGGCATCGTTGAAGTTGGTGCTGGAGCCGATCTTCGAGGCGGATTTCTTACCGTGTTCCTACGGTTTCCGTCCGAGGCGCCGGGCTCATGACGCGGTGGCCGAAGTGCGTTACCTCGCAACGCGTCCCAGGTGTTATGACTGGGTCGTTGAGGGCGACATCAAGGCCTGCTTCGACGAGATTGACCACACCGCCCTGATAGGACGGGTGCGTCGACGCGTCGGGGACAACCGTGTGCTGGTGAGGTGAGCCCCTCGTAGTGGTCCAGTCGTTGTGCGACTCTGTTGCCCGGATG
>CAZVST010000023.1:0-58473 GCA_964629725.1 uncultured Mycobacterium sp. | reverse complement strand
CACCGACCCGCACTACCCGGCCGAAAAACCACCCACGGATAAGTCAGGAGAGCCACAAAAACGGTGGCCGGTGGCCATCATCGGATCGGGCAATATCGGCACCGACCTGATGATCAAGATCCTGCGTGCCGACGGCCCATTGACCATGGGGGCGATGGAGGGAATCGACCCGGCCTCCGACGGACTGGCCCGCGCCCAGCGGATGGGGGTTCCCGCCACCGCGGACGGAATCGACGGACTGCTGGCGATGCCGGAATTCGGCGAGATCAGGCTCGTCTTCGACGCCACCTCCGCGAGCGAGCACCGGGCGAACTGGGCCAAACTCGAAGACACCGGAGTGCGGGTCATCGATCTGACGCCGGCGGCCATCGGCCCCTACTGCGTTCCGGTCGTCAACCTCGACGATCATCTCGACGCCCCGAACCTGAACATGGTGACCTGCGGCGGACAGGCGACGGTTCCGATCGTCGCCGCGGTGGCGCAGGCGGGCATCGTCTCCTACGCCGAAATCGTCTCGTCGATCTCATCGAAGTCGGCCGGGCCGGGAACCCGAGCCAGCATCGACGAGTTCACCGAAACCACCGCCGCCGCGCTGGTGGCGGTCGGGGGCGCCCAGCGTGGGCGGGCGCTGATCATCCTCAATCCCGCGGACCCGCCGGTCATGATGCGCAACACCGTCTACTGCCTCGTCGACGGCGACGTCGACCACGGCGCCATCGAGAGGTCGGTCGAGGCCATGGTCGCCAAGGTCAGCGACTACGTTCCCGGCTACCGGCTCAAACAGCGGGTGCAGTTCGAGACGTTCACCGCCGAGCGCCCGCTGTTCATCCCCGAAACCGGGAAGTTAATCGGCACCCGCGTCACCGTGCTGCGCGAGGTCGCCGGCGCCGCTCACTACCTGCCCGCCTACGCCGGCAATCTCGACATCATGACCTCAGCAGCCAAAGCCACCGCCGAGCGCATCGCCAGTCACGCAACCCAAACAGCCGGAGCCCGAACATGACTCACGACCTCTATATCAGCGACGTCACCCTTCGCGACGGCATGCATGCCGTCCGCCACCAATACAGCATCGAGCAGGTGACGGCCATCGCCGCCGCGCTCGATGCGGCCGGGGTGGATTCCATCGAGGTCGCCCACGGCGACGGGCTGGCCGGTTCGACCTGCAACTACGGTTTCGGGGCGCACACCGACCTGGAGTGGATCGAAGCCGTTGCCGGCGTGGTCAACCGCGCGCGAGTCGCAACCCTGCTGCTGCCGGGAATCGGCACCGTCGCCAACCTCAGGGAGGCTCACCGCGCCGGCGCGACCGTGGTGCGGGTGGCGACGCATTGCACCGAAGCCGACATCTCCGCCGAACACCTCAGCGCCGCAACGGAACTCGGGATGGATGCGGTCGGGTTCCTGATGATGAGCCACCTGACGACTCCGACCGCGCTGGCCGAGCAGGCACGACTCATGGAGAGCTACGGCGCCACCTGTGTCTACGTCGTGGACTCCGGGGGCGCGATGCTGATGCGCGATGTCGCAGACCGGGTCGATGCGCTGCGCAAGACACTGCGTCCGAGCACCGGCATCGGCATTCATGCCCACCACAATCTCTCCCTCGGGGTGGCGAACTCGATCGTCGCCGTCGAGCACGGAGCCAACCGGGTGGATGCCTCGTTGACCGGGATGGGCGCGGGCGCCGGCAACGCTCCGCTGGAGGTCTTCATCGCCGCCGCCACCCGAATGGGCTGGAGCCACGGCTGCGACCTGCACGCCCTCGAGGATGCCGCCGACGATCTGGTCCGCCCGTTGCAGGACCGGCCGGTCCGGGTAGACCGGGAGACCCTGACGCTGGGATATGCCGGGGTCTACTCCAGTTTCCTGCGCCACGCCGAATCGGCCGCCGAGCGCTACGACATCGACGCTCGCACTCTCCTCGAGGAGGCCGGCCGGCGCGGGATGATCGGCGGCCAGGAGGACATGCTCGTCGACATCGCACTCGACCTCACCGGCGGCCGATCGCCGCGGTGACGCGCTGGCTCGGTAAGCCACATTCACCGAACTGCCCGAACCGGGGTGCCGTCGCCACCTTACCGTGGGATACGGACACAGCAAGGAGAAATTTGATGACCAAGTACGTGTTCGACTTCACCGAGGGCGACAAGGATCAGAAGGCGCTGCTGGGTGGCAAGGGCGCGAACCTGGCCGAGATGACCAGGCTGGGGCTACCGGTGCCGCCCGGGTTCACCATCACGACCGAGGCCTGCCGGGAGTACCTCGCGCAGGGCAGCGCGCCCGGTGAGTTGCGCGTGCAGGTCACGATGGCCCTGCGGCAGCTGGAGGACACCCTGGGCCGCCGGCTCGGCGATCGCCACGATCCGCTGCTGGTGAGTGTGCGTTCCGGCGCGGCGTTCTCGATGCCCGGGATGATGGAGACGGTGCTCAACATCGGGCTCAACGACGCCAGCGTGAAGGGCCTGGCCGAGGAATCCGGCGACGAGCGCTTCGCCTGGGATTCCTACCGGCGGCTGTTGCAGATGTTCGGCAAGACGGTGCTGGGGATACCCGGCGAGGTGTTCTCCGATGCGCTTGACAAGGCGAAGTCGACCAAAGGAGTGGCCAGCGACGTCGACCTCGAGGTCGACGATCTGCAGGGGCTGGTCGCCACGTTCAAGGACGCGGTGCGCGAGCACTCCGGCCAGGAGTTCCCGCAGCACCCGCGCGAGCAGTTGGACCTGGCGATCAACGCCGTCTTCGACTCCTGGAACACCGACCGCGCGCGACTGTACCGGCGGCGCGAGCGGATCCCGCAACACCTCGGCACCTCGGTGAATGTCTGCACCATGGTGTTCGGCAATCTCGGCGAATCCAGCGGCACCGGAGTCGCATTCACCCGCGACCCGGCCTCGGGGCGTCCCGGTGCCTATGGCGACTATCTGTCCAAGGCGCAGGGCGAGGACGTCGTCGCCGGCATCCGCAACACGCTGTCGGTTGGACGACCTGAAGGCGCTGGACCCGACCTCTCACAAGCGGCTGATGAAGGTGATGCGTCAGTTGGAGACGCACTACCGGGACTTGTGCGATATCGAGTTCACCATCGAGCGCGGCAAGTTGTGGATGCTGCAGACCCGGGTCGGGAAGCGCACGGCCGCGGCGGCCTTCCGCATCGCCGGGCAGCTGGTCGACGAGAACCTGATCACGATGGACGAGGCGCTGTCCCGGGTTTCCGGCTCGCAATTGGCGCTGCTGATGTTCCCGCAGTTCGACAGGTCGGCTCCGAGAGAGTTGTTGACGAAGGGGATGGCCGCCTCGCCGGGTGCGGCCGTGGGCCGGGCGGTGTTCGATTCTTCCACCGCCAAACAGTGGGCGGACCGCGGCGAGCGGGTGATCCTGATTCGCAAGGAAACCAACCCCGATGACCTCGAGGGCATCATCGCCGCGGACGGAATCCTGACGTCGCGCGGCGGCAAGACCTCGCACGCGGCCGTGGTTGCCCGCGGCATGGGCAAGACCTGCGTGTGTGGGGCCGAAGCGCTCGTCGTCGATACCGCCACCCGAACCGCGCGGGTGGGCCCGGTGCCGATCAACGAAGACGACCAGATCAGCATCGACGGCTCGACGGGGGAGATCTTCGTAGGGGCGATGCCGGTGGTGCCCTCGCCGGTGGAGACCTACATCCAGTCCGGTCTCGAGGCGGCTCTGCAGGGCGCCGACGACGAAACCGCGGCCCTGGTCAAAGCGGTCGACCGCGTGCTGACCCATGCCGATGCCCGCCGCCACCTGGCGATCCGCGCCAACGCCGACACCGCCGAGGACGCGGCGCGGGCGAGAGCCCTTGGTGCGCAAGGTATCGGTCTATGCCGCACCGAGCACATGTTCCTTGGCGATCGCCGGGTGCTGATCGAGCGGCTGGTCCTGGCCGGCACCCCCGAGGAACGCGACGCTGCGCTCGCTGCGCTATTGCCTCTGCAACGCAAGGATTTTCGCGAGATTCTCGACGCGATGGACGGCCTGCCGGTCACGATACGGCTGCTGGATCCGCCGTTGCATGAGTTCCTGCCGGATCGGACCGAGCTCGCCGTCAAGGTCGCTCTCGCCGAGGCCCGGGGGGAGAGCGGCGAGCAGCTGGATGCCGACCGCAGGCTGCTGGCGGCGGTGGAGAGGCTGCACGAGTCGAACCCGATGCTGTGGCTGCGGGGGGTGCGCCTCGGGCTGCTGACCCCCGGGCTGTTCGCGCTGCAGGTCCGGGCCATCGGGGAGGCGGCCTGCGATCAGCTCGCCGCGGGGAAGAACCCGAAGGTCGAGATCATGGTTCCCTTGGTGGGGTCGGTGATGGAGTTGCACCTGGTGCGGGATGAGACCGAGCGAATCCTCGCCGAGGTTGCCGCCGAGAAGGGGGTGAGTCTGGCGATCCCCATCGGCACGATGATCGAACTGCCGCGGGCCGCGCTGACCGCCCACCGGATCGCTGAGGCCGCGGACTTCTTCTCCTTCGGCACCAACGACCTGACCCAGACGACGTGGGGGTTCTCCCGCGACGACGTCGAATCCACGGTGTTCGCCTCCTACCTGGAAAAGGGTGTCTTCACCATTTCCCCGTTCGAGACCATCGACGCAGACGGAGTGGGCCGGCTGGTGGAGATCGCGGCCCAGGAAGGCCGAAAGACCAAGCCCGGCATCAAGCTCGGGGTCTGTGGTGAGCACGGCGGCGATCCCGAGTCCATCCACTTCTTCCACCGAACCGGTCTGGATTACGTATCGTGCTCCCCGTTCCGGCTGCCGGTCGCCCCTCTTGAGGCCGGCCGGGCCGCGGCAGGCTGAAAGGATCTCCGCCATGCCACATCTCACACTGCCGCAGGCGACCATCGACTACCACGAAGTCGGCCCGCAGGACTCGCCCCATCCGCCGGTGCTGTTCGTCCACGGTGCGCTCGTCGACGCACGGCTATGGTCCGGCGTCGCAAACACTCTCGCGACGAAGGGCTTCCGCTGCATTCTGCCGACCTGGCCATTGGGCTCCCATACCTCGCCGGTAGCCGACCGCGCGGTGCTCTCCCCGCAGGGGGTGGCCGAGCTGATCCATCAGTTCATCGTCGCCCGCGATCTGGACGACGTCACCCTGGTCGGCAGTGACACCGGCGGCGGTGTCTGCCAGTTCCTCGTCGACGCCCATCCCGAGCGCATCGGCAGACTGGTGCTCACCAACTGCGACGCCTTCGACGTCTTCCCGCCGTTCCCGTTCAACGCCGTTTTCACGCTGATGCGGTCTGCGGCTTCCACCCGGGCGCTGGGTTCGCTGATGCGGCTGAAGGCGTTGCGGCACTCGCCGCTGGCCTACGGACTGCTGATGAACGAGCCCGACCCGGCGCTCACGGCGTCCTGGATCGCGCCGGCGACCGACGACTCGAGGATCGCCGGCGACTTCGCGGCGCTGGCTCGCAGCATCGGCCACACCGATCTGGTGTCGACCGCGCCCCGCCTGCGTGGCTTCACCAAGCCGGTATCGGTGGTGTGGGGCCAGCGTGATCGCTGCTTCACCCCCGAACTGGGACGCCGGCTTGCCGCTCTCTTCCCGAATGTTTCGTTGATCGAGATCCCGGGTTCCCGCACCTTCGTCTCGTTGGATGACCCGTCGGCGGTGGCCACCGCGACCAGCGAGATCAGCTCCGGTTGAGCCCGCGGGGATCATACTGTCGTCGTGACGGAAACCAAGACCCGTGCAAAGGTGCCCGCACCGCCATCGGCAGAAGAGGTCGGGCGGGCGCTTCGGCTGATGGAGCCGATTCGCAAGCTCATCAATCCCAAGGTGTACGGCATCGAGCATGTACCGAAGCGGCGCGCTCTGCTGGTCGGAAACCACACGGTGATGGGCATGCTCGACTCGCCGTTGATGTGCGCCGAACTGTGGGAGCACGGGATCATCGTCCGCTCGCTCGGCGACCACGCCCATTTCAAGATTCCGGTGTGGCGCGATGTTCTGTCCGCCTCCGGGGTGGTGGACGGAACCCGCGCGATCACCTCCGAACTGATGCGACGCGGTGAGGTGATCCTGGTGTATCCCGGTGGTGGCCGGGAGGTGGCCAAGCGAAAGGGCGAGCGATACAAGCTCATTTGGAAAGAGCGGATGGGCTTCGCGCGCTTGGCGATTGAACACGGTTACCGGATCGTGCCGTTCGCCGCGGTGGGGGCGGAGGAAGCAGTTGACATCGTCCTTGACGGGGACAACCCACTGCTGGCGCCGACCCGGCTGTTCGCCGAGAAGGTCCTGGGCAGCAAGGACGCCATGCCGATCACCCGCGGGATCGGCTTGACCCCCGTTCCGCGACCGGAGCGGCAGTACTACTGGTTCGGGAAGCCGATATCGACAAAGAGCGTGCAGGGGCAGCAGCACGACGACGCGGTTGTCCGCAAGGTGCGGGAGAAGACAAAGACCGCCGTCGAAGAAGGGATGGCATTTCTTCTCGTCGAACGGGAGAACGATCCCAACCGATCCGTTCTCAAACGGCTTCTCGGACCCGAGCGCCGATAGCACTCGCGCATCGCAGTCTCGGGTAATCTCCACGACCAAGGAAGGTCAATGATGTCCAAGGTCGAGCCGATACCTCCGGGGTACGGGAGCATCACGCCCTATCTGGTCATCCCGACGTGCTCCGAAGCCATCGATTTCTACAGGCGGGTCTTCGATGCCGAGGAGCTCATGCGCATGTCCGCCGCGGACGGGGCGATCGGTCACGCTGAACTCCGAATCGGCGACTCCATCCTCATGCTTTCCTCGGGTGGCCCGGACTGGCCCGCCACTACCGCGCAGTTCTGCCTATACGTCGAGGATTGCGACGCCGTGTTCGACCGCGCCGTAGCGGCGGGCGCCGACGTCATCGAGCCGGTCTCCGACAAGTTCTACGGCGATCGGGCGGGCTCCGTGCGCGACCCGTTCGGGCAGCGCTGGTCCATCATGACCCACAAGGAAGACCTCACCCCCGACGAGCTGCAGGCCCGTATGGAGGCGCTGGGGGAGTAGCCTTCGCGCGCTCACCGATCCGGAGCCGCGATCGTTTCGGCGGCGGCTCGTCAGTAGTGGTAGCGAGCCTGGTAAATCTCGACGTTCTCGCCGCCAATGCGGTAGACCAGCCTGTGCTCATCGGTGACGCGGCGCGACCAAGATTCAGCAAGCACGTACTCCTCATACGGGTCACGCCGGACTTCGTTGATGAGCCGGTTGATCCGCTTGAGGATCGTGCGGTCTGCAGATCGCCAATGCTGGTAGTCCTCCCAAGCCTGCGGGGAGAAGACGACGTTCACGCCGCCGTGTCGTCGGTGTCAACGCCGTCGTCGATGTCAATGCGGACACCCCGCCCCGCATCGAGTGCGGCCGCGGCCTCGAACAATCGGCGGGCGTTGGCGGGGGATCGAAACAGGTAGGCGGTCTCCTGCCAGGCTTCCCACTCGTCGGCCGAAATCAAGACCGCACGGCCGTTCTTCGAGGTGATCTCAACCGGCGCACGGTCATCGTTGAATCCACCGATGCCGGCAGGACCCGCAACACCTTCCAGAAAGTGACATCGCCGGCGATGTCACTTTTTGCAACATGTCGTCCTGGCCGGCCTCAGGCGGTCTCTTCCGCCCGCCGCCTGAACTCTTCCACCGCTCTCGCCTGCTCGGCCGCGCGGGCGATGAGTTCGACATGGCCGCCGTCGTGAATGCTCATCGACGAGTTCGGCAGGAGCCGGTTCATGATCCGGGCGTTGACCAGTGGGATGATCGGGTCGTCGGTGCCTGCCACAATCAGCGTGGGCTGACGGATAAACGGCAGCGCGGGCAGACTCGTCCACCCCGCCCCGGCGATGAGTTGGTGGAGGTAGCCCACCCGGGATCCTGCCATCAACTGACGGTCGAACACCCGCTTGACCATCATGGGGTCGCTGCGGGCCGACCCGCCGTAGATCTCCGGCGCGATGCGGGCGGCATAGCGATGATCCAGAAAGCGCCGTGGTGTCAGCATTTTCGCCAGCACGGACGGTTTGGCCGGGACCATCACAGACCCCGTCCCGGTGGACACCAGAATCAGACGACGGCAGCGGTGCGGGTTCTGGAAGGCGAACTGCTGGGCCAGGCCACCGCCCCAGGACAAGCCCAGAACATCGACCTGGCGCCGTCCGGCTCTGCGACTGATGACGCCGGTCTTGGTCAACAGCCTCCCGAGCACCGCAGCCAGGTACTTGAATCGGTAGGGCACCGGCGAATCCGGAGATCCGCCGCAACCCGGCGCGTCGAATCGCACCACGGTGGTATCCGGATTCAGCTCGGCGACAAAGGGATCCAGAACCTCCAGACTCGCCCCTATTCCGTTGCAGAGCAGCAGCGGCACGCCGGTGCCCCACCGGATATCCACCCGGATCTGCTGGCCGAGTACGGGGACCAGGTTCTCATCGTTGATGAACATCAGTCATCGTTGGTGAACATAGGTACCCGGCGCCGGATCCAGCGCGGTCAGACCGTCACCACCGAGACCCTTGGGTGCGGGCTTCCGATCACCACCGCGCACGGACAACCAGGCCGAGAAGTCCGGCCACCATGAATCACACCATTTCTGGGCTTCGGCAGCCCAACGCTTCGAGCTGCGTTCGTCGGCGGTGCCCACGCGGTAGGACGTTTTCGGGTTGCCGGGTGGATTCACCAGGGCGGCGATGTGACCACTCGTCGACAGGACGAACCGAAGGTCCTTGCTGCCCAGCAGGCGGGCGCTGCGATAGCAGGCCTGCCAGGGCGAGATGTGGTCGGCCACGCCGGCGACGACGTAGGTGTCAGTGGTGACGGTGCCGAGGTCGACCGGGGTGCCGAGCATGCGAACCGCGCCGGGTTCGGTCAGCGCGTTCTCCAGACCGATCATCACCAGGTCGCGATGCAGGGCGGCCGTCATCCGGGTGGTGTCGGCATTCCAGAACAGCACTTCGAACGGCGTCGGCGAGCGGCCCTGGATGTAGTTGTTGACCCAGTACCGCCACACCAGGTCGGTCGGCCGCAACCACGCGAAGACCTCTGCCAAAGCCCGGCCGTCCAGGTAGCCCTTCCGCGCCGAGAGCGCGATCGCCAGTTTGGCCGTCGTCTCATCGACGGCGCCACCGACGCCGGCGCGTGCCTGGTCCAGGACGGTCACCATCAGTGTCAGACTGGCGATGCGGTCGGCGTCGCCCGTCGCGCAAAGGTGGGCGGCCGTCACGGCGGCCAGGATTCCGCCCGAGCAGGATGCCTGAACATGGGCGCCCTCACTTCCGGTGATGCGCCGCACGGCATCCATCGCGTCGACGATCGCACCGCCGTAGTCTTCGCTGCCCCAGGCACGCTGTGCTGCAGTCGGATTGCGCCAAGACATCGCGAACACCTGGTGGCCCTCGCGCACGAAGTACTCCACCATGCTGCGCCCAGGGGCGAGGTCGAGGATGTAGAACTTGTTGATCACCGGGGGCACCATCAGCAGTGGCACCGTCCAGACCTCCTTCGTCTGGGGTGTGTACTGGATGAGCTCGAAGATTTCATTGCGATAGACGACCGCCCCGGGGGTGACGGCGAGATCCTCGCCGACCGTGAACGCATCGGGCTCCACCATGGAGGGGATCCGAGGCGGTGCGGACATGTCCCGAAGGAAGCGCCGGACGCCGCGAACAACACTGAGGCCTCCGGTGTCGATCATCGCCTTCCACCCCAACGGGCTGACCAGAGGGCTGTTGCTCGGTGCCGCACTCTCCAGGATCACGTCGAGGACGAACCGAATCCGTTCGGCGTCACGCCAGTTCAACTCCGCGTCGGAGAACAGATTCTGCACCATCTCGGCGGCGGCCAGGTAGGTCTGCATCGAGCGCCTCAAGAGCGGGTTGCCCGGCCAGGCCGGATCGCTGAATCGGCTGTCCGACTTGGCCGGTGCGCGATCGGACGTCCCGGCTGCGATCGAGGCTCCGATGCAGGCCGAGGTGATCGCCATGGGCCGTAGTGAAGACAAGGCTTCGAGTGTCTCTGTCTCATAGCGACGTGCTGACGACCTGAGTGAAGTGGCACGAGAGTGGGACTGCGGCGGGGATCGACGAACTTGCCAACGAGGCACCGTCGCGGACGTTCAGGTGGCACCGCGGGCAGAAGCATTACTCGAGCATTACTCGGGGACCTACTGGTCGAGCTCCGTCGGCAGTCACGTCATCTACGAATCACGACTTGAACTGGCCCGCTTGCTCTTTGCCGACTTCGACACGAACGTGCGGGCAAATTTTCGCCCAACCGTTTCTGCTCCGAGCTTCGGTCGACCGCAAGCCACGTAAGCACATTGTCGGATGATCGATTGCATCTAAGCTAAGGCATAGAGAATCGCAAACGGCCAGGTCATGTCTGTTCGATATCTCAAGGTCGTCATGGGCCTAGATCCGGTTCTAGGCCGATTACCTGCACGCCTCCGCCGGAACGGAACGGACTATCCCGCACCATGACCCCCGCAGCCCCGCCAAGCGAACCGAAGCGTCGCCGCGATTGCAATGGCATTGAACCACAACCGAATTGGCGCGTCCACACTCCTCCCGCTCGCCTCGACGAGATTCAGGACTTGAGACCACCGCGTAGTTCACGGCCGTGCTTGCGGGCTCGAAACATTCGGTTGTTGAGTCTGTTGCCGCAGCTGGACATGTCGCACCAGGTGCCGCCTTGGTTGCGGGACTGGTCGTAGAACGCGCGTCTGCAATCCTCGTTGGCGCAGGCTTTCAGCCGCGACCAGGTGCCATTCCGTTGCGCTTCGGCCACAACGAGCAAGAGCGTCACCAGGCGCCCCGGCAACCAGTCGCCCACCGCGGCCAACCCGACTTCGCCGTTGTCGTCGATGTAGGCATACGCGGTGGCGATATCGGCAATGCTGCGCATCGGCGCTAGCTGTTGCTCGGTGAAGGCGGGGCCGCCGCTTTTTTGGATGAGTAGAGCCCGCAGTGCTTCGCGGTAGCCGCGAATGGTGAAAAGCTCTTCATAGGTTGGGAGCTGGCCGGGCAGTAGAAGTTCCTGCACCTCAAGCACGGGTTGGGCTGTTACGGGTTCGGCGAGGGCGTCGATACCGGAGGTTAGATCCATCGTGTTGATCAGTGCCTGGATGCGGTCGAGGGGCTTGGGCGCCGGTTTGAGGCCGGCCGCCCTGGCTGGCGGTACGTCGCTCGCACCATCGCCTCGGTCTTGATCAGCCGCGATGCCATGTTCCTCGTCCGGTGTCGGCGACATCACATCACCATAAGCCCAGGTGACCGGTAAAACAACTTGACCGGTCACGCGAAGTGCGGCTAGCGTCGTCGGGATCGATCGGATTGACAGATCGTCATCCCGTGAGGAGAGGAAAGCCCATGAGGCAGAATCAATTACACGACGACGTTAAACGTGACAACGCGTTTGACCCCATGGTTGCGGACCGGGATTTTGTGCAGCCGACAGCCGCTGTTCGACTGCAAGCTCGGATCTTCGCGGCTAAATTCGACCGGCAAATAGAGGCCGGCGTTGCCCCCACGCCCGCAGGCCCCTTGGCTGTCCATATCGCCCGGTTGACCTCGACTCGCGAGCGCGAGAACCTGGCACGCGCGGTCCTGCGCATCCTCAACGGTGGATACAACGAGCAGGTTGCCGTTGCGTGGCGGATCCCGGTTTCACAACGGGTTAATGAATGCCACGACATGCTCGAAGACATCGTCTTGCGTTTGCATTCACCGCGCCCAGTTGAACCTAGGGGCATGGCACGTCTGCGGACGCTGCTCTCCGACGGTACCGGTCCTCTCTATATGGACGGACGCGGCAACCTCAAGGGCCAGGTGAAGGCTGCACTCGAAGCGCTCTAAATGCGTCGGATATCTCGATGCTGCACCAATGGCCTCCGGCCGGGTTGATCAACTGTTGATCAACCCGGCCGGGCCTCTATCGTGCACCGATCGCGAGCAGCCCGGCAGCAACTCCAACCATGCCTCCCGGTCATTGCTCAGGCATGCCGCGACGCCTCCCCGACCCGATTGCCGGCGGCGATGACGGCGGCGATGACGACGGTGATGACGATTTCTACGTCGGGGCCTCGGCCAGTTGCGGGGTCTTGATTGGGCCGATGTTGGCATGCCACTTACGGCGACGGGCTTCGTAGTCCTCGCGGCCTTCCTCGCCGAGCTTGTTCAACGCCCGGCGGGTCAACAACTCCGGTTGCACCCGCGGCGCTAGTAGTGCTGCTGCTGCCCGAGTTGTGAAGTGTCTTCATGCTGAAATGGAGTTTGGGTCGGGAATCCCGGATGGCTTTGCGTAGGTGCTGGCAGGTGCGGTCGATGTAGGAGAACTGTTAGACGGGGCGAGTTGGACTTTGGGCTTGTCGCTTGTCGTGTTGACCATCGCGATTCACACGACGGGGGTGGTGACGATGGCGTTCATCGGTTCGAGGATTCGGGGTCGAGCCGAGAAGCGTCAGTTCAGTCCGGTGCGGGTCATTCTGCTGGTGGTCGGTCATCTGGGCGTTGTGGCGCTCTTGTTGACTGCTTTGCGTTGTTTGGAGGCCGCGCTCTGGGCGGCGGGTTATGTATGGCTTGACGCATTCGACTCGTACAGGGACGCCTTGCTCTTTTCCAATTCGGCGATGACCACGTTCGAAGTCCATGTGGAGCTGCCCTCGCGGTGGCAGATTCTCGGCACGATGGAAGCGGCCAACGCCACGCTGCTGTTCGGTATCAGCACGGCTTTCATTTTCGCGATGTTGCATGAGTACTGGCCGCAGCTCGCTCGCCGCAGGTCCAAGACCTGACGGCGACGCTTTCTGCGAGGTTGCGTCCCGCCCGCGCACGACCTTGGCGGAAGGTCGCTCGCGGGGCGTGCTTGGGATGGTCAATCCCTCGGCATTGACGGATTCTTGTGACGCGCGGTTTTGGTCGTGGGTGGTTGCAGGATTGGGAGCAGTGCGAGCTTGACGAGGGCGATCATGGAGTCGGGGTTGTCGAGGCTGATGGTTCCCTCGCGGGTGAGTACCAGTGAGATGGCCAGGCGGGCGATCACTTCGGCCACCCGGTCGGGGTCGGTGGTGGTGGCGCGGCCGGCCTTGATCTCGCCGCGCAGCAATTGCGCGATCAGGGACCGGTAGAGGGCGAGCGCGGGGGCGCCATCGACGGTCAGCAAGGGCAGCAGCATCTCGGGCTCGCTGCGCAACAGCCGGTCGAACAACGGGTGGTCGCGGACAAAGCCGACCGTGAACGACAACGCCCGCAGCAGCCGATCCTCCAGCGACTTTCCTTCCGCCCACACACGGGTGAGTTCTGTTACACCGCGGCGGATTTCGCGTGCCACGACCACCTCGATGAGACGCTGCTTGTTCTCGAAGCGGCGGAACACGGTCACGCGGGAGACACCGGCCCGCCGCGCGACGTCGTCGATGGTGGACCGCCGTATCCCGAACTCGCCGAACTGGGCCAGGGCCGCGGCCGCGACGCGATCGAGCAGTTCATCGGTGCCGGGCTCGGGAGCGGTCTCGACCGCGTCGACTATTGACAGCATGGGGCATGATGATACTAAAACGATCACTGAGTATCTACAGATAGGTCGCGTTGATGAATCAGATCCAGCTGGACGTACCCCGGTTGCGGCGTCCCGCCGTGGTCAACGCCGCCCAGTACTGGCTGGCACCCGATCGCTTCGCCGACAGCTGCCAGCCGCTCGGTGACCGGTTTCAGTTGGCGATGCCTTCGACCGGGCCGTGGCTGTGTTTGACCCACCCCGACGACATCAAAAGGGTGTTCCTCGCCGACCCCGATGTGCTGCGGATGGGGGCGGCGCTGGCGAAACTGGCACCGCATCCCCTCGTCCTCGGCCCGACCGGGCTGACCAATCTCGACGGCGCCGAGCACGCCCGCCGACGGGGCGTGCAGAACCGGCCCTTCAACGGCGCGGCGCTCGCGACCTACCAGGAAACCATGGAGCAAAAGACCCGCGAAGTCCTCACGCGCTGGCCCTTCGGGCGCCTGACCCCGGCCCAGCCACAGATGCAGGCGATCACGTTGGAGGTGATCATCGCGGCGGTCTTCGGCGTCACCGATCCCGGGCGGGTGTCGCGCCTTCGGCAGGCCGTCCTCGCGCTCATCCGGGAGGTCTACTCGCGGCGCTTTCTGTTGCAGACCGTGATTGCGACCTCGCGTGAGAACGGCTGGGACCGGCGGTTCACCAGGATGCGCCGGGCGATGGCCGCAGTCGACGCGATCGTGCTCGAGGAAGTGGCCCAACGCCGCAACGCCGCCGATCTGGACCGCGGCGATGTGCTCGGAATCTTGTTGAGAACCCCCGACGACAATGGCGCACCGATCACCGACGACGAGTTGTGCGACGCCATGAGAACGTTGCTACTGGCCGGCCACGACACCACCGCCTCGACGCTGAGCTGGCTACTCGAGCGGATCGTGCGCCAGCCGCACGTCCTCGCCCGTACCGAGGCCGCCGCCCATGACGGCGACGACGACTACCTTGACGCCGTCATCAAAGAAGCGATGCGACTGCGGGCGGTCGCTCCGATGACCTGCCGCCTGGCGGCGACCAACTTCGAACTGCCCGGACTGACCATCCCGGCCGGCACGATGGTCGTGCCCTTCATCACGTTGGTGCACCGCCGACCAGACCTCTGGGAAGACCCACGGGAGTTCCGGCCGGAACGATTCCTCAACTCCAACCCCAACACCTACGCGTCGATCCCGTTCGGCGGCGGCCGCCGGCGCTGCCTCGGCGCCGCTTTCTCCCTTCTGGAGGCCCGCATCGTGCTGCGCGCACTCCTGTGCACTGCCCGGCTGGCGTCGACATCCAAACGGTCCGAACGTATCGGCAGGAGCAACGTGCTCGTCGTACCCGCCCGCGGAGGAAGGATCCGCCTCGACCCTCGGCCATCGAGTATCCCCAGTGGACACACCCGTCTGACCAGCAAGCATTGAGAATGCCCTCGCCGGCGAAAGTGTTGTCGCACAAAGTCCGGACGATTGCTACGCGCGGCCACCCTGACCGCTGGGAGCCAAGATGTCCGAAGAGGGCAGATGGGCTCCTGGGTATTTGGCTCGGGATGGCGCCGAGCCGTGGCTAATACTTCATCCGGAGTTCGCGTTTGAGAATTTTGCCGGCACCCGACATCGGCATCGCGTCGACGAAGTCCATGCTGCGCGGAGCTTTGTAGCCGGCGACGAGTGTTTTGCAGTGTGCGCGAAGCTGCTCCTCGGTGACGTCGCGGCCCGGCAGCAAGACCACCACCGCGTGCACCCGTTCGCCCCAGTCGGGGTCGGGCACCCCGATCACTGCGACGGCGGCGACGGCTGGTCGCTTTGCCAGGGCGTTCTCGACTTCGGCGGAGTAGACGTTTTCACCCCCGGTGATGATCATGTCCTTGATCCGATCAAGCACGCTGTGGACCTGATTGCCGAATCCGGTTTCTCCGCAGGCGGCCTGCGCCTCGAAGATCGCGAAGTCGTGCGCCAGCGTGCCGCCGCCTCCGTATTGCTCCGGGATCGACGCACACAACAGACCGAGTTCCCCGGCCTTGTACCAGAAATCGCGGTCGACACACTTCTGTGCCGCCCAGCGTTCCTGGTGGGGCAAGGCTTCGGCGTGAAAGAACGTGGTCGCCATATCCTTTGAGCGCGATGACGTCCTCGTCGGCCCAGGGGGACCGATAGGCGATGGTGGTGGGCACGGCTCTCCTAGAAGTTGAAGCCACCGCCACAGACCAGGGTCTGCGCGCTGACGTAGTCGGATTGGGGCAGGCAGAGCAGATACACCGCACCCGCGGCCTCGGCCGGGGTACCGCCTCGGCCCAGTGGAACCATCTGTTCCATCGCCGCGAGGAGGCCCGGATTGACCCCGACCTTGATCTCGTTGCCGGCGACGTCGATGGTTCCGTCATTGGAAATGGTCGCGCCAGACCGATGCGATCCGCCCGCCCTGCACAGCCGGCTCGGGGTCGGATACCGGTCCACCGCACGAACGCATCTGTGCCAAACGACGGGGCGATCGCACTGGGCCACCCGGTCGGCAGCACGGGTTCCCGGCTGATCGCCAGTGCACTGCATGAACTCGAACGCCCCGACGCATCGACGGCGTTGATCACCATGTGCAACGGCGGAGCACTGGGCCACCCGGGCACCATCGCCGAACTAGGCGGCCACAGGCGGACCCGCTGATATTATTATATGCGGAATTTCGAAAGTCCTGGATTACAGGCATTGGCAACTTACGGGGGTGCTACGTGACGGATCCGCTGGATGCGCTGAAGTCGGAGTTCTTCAGGTCGCTGGCGCATCCTGCGCGTATCCGGATTCTGGAACTGCTGGTTGCCGGTGATCGGTCGGTGACAGAACTGCTGCCCGCAGTGGGTGTGGAGGCCACAAACCTGTCTCAGCAGCTGGGTGTGCTCCGCAGGGCTGGAATCGTAAGCGCACGCCGGCAGGGCAATTCGGTCACTTACACGATCGGGTCCCCGCATATCGCCGAATTGTTAGCGGTAGCTCGCACGGTGCTGGCGGGACTGCTGAACGAACAAGTCGACGCCCTTGAGCGTTCGGCTGTCGAGACGTCATGAGGGGGTGGATCGCCAAGATAGTCAGAACCGGCCGGGTCACCGAGCCGGCCGCCCCCGCGCCGCCACCGGTCGTCGATGCCCCGGCGGGTGTGGCTGGTTCGCTGCACATACGCCACGTCGACGCCGGTTCGTGCAATGGCTGCGAAGTGGAGATTTCCGGGGCGTTCGGCCCCGTGTACGACGCGGAGCGCTTCGGCGCTCGCCTGGTCGCCTCGCCCCGGCACGCAGATGCACTGTTGGTGACCGGTGTTGTGACGCGCAACATGGCGCGGCCGTTGCGCAACACACTGGAGGCGACACCGGCACCCCGGGTGGTGATTGCGTGCGGTGACTGTGCGCTCAATCGCGGGGTGTTCGCCGACGCCTACGGCGTCGTTGGTGCGGTCGGGGAAGTGATTCCAGTCGACGTCGAGATTCCGGGTTGCCCGCCGACCCCCACCCAGATCGTGGACGGGCTGCGGTCGGTGACCGGACGATGATCCTCAGCGTTGAGGCTGCACTCCGCGTCGAGCCGACCATGGCCCGCCAGCGGGGTTTCGGACCTACCGCTGCAGGGCTGTTGACTTCTGCGCTGGGCGCGGTCGGGGTCGGGCTCGGACTGGCTGGGGTACTGGGGCCGCCGCGCTCGGTGCAGATCGGGTGGTTGATTCCGCTAGTCGGTGTGGTTCTGCAGCTGGATCCGCTGGGCGGGTTTTTCATGGCGTTGATCGGTGCGGTTGCGCTCCCGGTCGGGGTGTATTCGATCGGATACGCCCATCGTGCGCATCTGGGTGGCTTTGCGCTGCCGGTGCTGCCGGTTTTCGTCGCGGCGATGCTGCTGGTGCCGGCGGCAGCATCGGTGTCGACGTTCCTGCTGGCCTGGGAACTGATGGCGATAGCGTCACTGATCTTGGTGGCCGCAGAGCACACCCGGCCGGCGGTGCGCTCGGCCGTGGTGTTCTACGCGGTGATGACCCAACTCGGATTCGTCATCATCCTGCTGGGGCTGATGCTGCTGGCTGCAGCCGGCGGTGCTGACCGTTTCGCCGACCTGTCGTCGGTGCCCGCCGGAGCTCGCACGGCGGTGTTCGTACTGACCCTCGCGGGCTTCGGCTCCAAGTCCGGTCTGCTGCCCCTGCACGCCTGGTTGCCGCGCGCGCACCCGGAGGCGCCCAGCCCGGTCTCGGCGTTGATGAGCGCGGCCATGGTCAACCTGGGAATCTACGGAATCATCCGCATCGACCTGCAGCTACTTGGGCCGGGGCCCCGCTGGTGGGGGGTGACGCTGCTGGTGATCGGCGGGGTATCGGCGGTGTACGGGGTGCTGCAGGCGTCGGTGGCCACTGATCTGAAGCGGCTGCTGGCCTACTCCACTGTGGAAAACATGGGGCTGATCTGTGTCGCGTTGGGTGCCGCGACCCTGCTGGTCGCCTCGGGTGCCACTTCGGCGGCAACCGTGGCCATGGCTGCGGCGCTGCTGCACCTGGCGGCCCACGCGGGGTTCAAATGCCTCGGATTCCTGTCCGCCGGCTCGGTACTGGCCGCGACGGGTTTGCGCGACCTGGACCGCCTCGGCGGCCTGGCCCGGCGGATGCCGGCGACCACGATCCTGTTCGGGGTGGCCGCCTTGGGCGCTTCCGGCCTGCCGCTGGGTGCGGGGTTCGTCAGCGAGTGGCTACTCGTGCAGTCGCTGATCCACGCACCGCCCCACCGAGACACCTTGGTTGCGCTTGCCACCCCGCTGGCGGTCGGCGCGGTGGCGTTGACTACCGGCCTCGGGGTCGCGGCCATGGTGAAGGCGTTCGGCGTCGGGTTTCTGGCCCGCCCGCGTTCAGATGCGGCCGCCGGTGCCCGCGAGGCGCCCAGCAGCATGCTGATCGGCATGGTCGCGGCCGCGGGTGCCTGCGTGGTGCTGGCCGTCGCGCCGTGTGTGCTCGCCGTCCCGCTGCAGCGTGTTCTGGCCGATTTGCCGGCCTCCGCGGGCGCCGAGCTGGCGGGTCTGGGTACGGTCCTGCACCTTCCTGGCCTGGCCGGGTCGATCGCGCCGGGCCTGATCGCCGCGCTGTTGTTCGTGGCGGTGCTGGTCGCGGTCGGGGTGGCGCAGTGGGGGTCGTGGAACCGCCCGGAACCGGCCAGATTGCCGCTGTGGGCGTGCGGCGCCGATGACCTCACGGCGCGGATGCAATACACGGCCACCTCGTTCGCAGAACCGCTGCAGCGAGTGTTCGACGACGTGCTGCGCCCGGACACCGACGTCGAGGTGACACCGATCGAGGAGTCGCAGTATCTCGTGGCAAAGGTCGCCTACCGGGCCCGGATCACCGACGCGGTGCAGGACCTGATGTACACCCCGGTAATCCGGGCGGTCGCCGCGTGTGCCGAGGGTGTGCGCCGCGCGCACACCGGCAGCGTGCATCTCTACCTTGCGTACGGCGCGCTCGGTGTGCTGATCGTTCTGTTGGTGGCGCGATGAATGTGATGTCCTATCTCGCTGGTGCCGTCCAGATCGGTGGGGTCGCGCTCGGCGCCCCGGTGGTGATCGGGGTGACCCGCCAGGTCCGGGCCCGACTGGAGGGCCGTGTCGGCGGCGGCGTGGGGCAGCCGTGGCGGGATCTGCGCAAACAGCTCCGCAAGCAGCAGATCGCCCCGCGCGGCACCACCGCGGTCTTCGCGGCGGCGCCCGCCATTCTGGCGGGAACAGCGCTACTCATCGTCGCCGTCGTACCGCTCGTCGCCACCGGCTCGCCGCTGGATCCGGTTGCCGACCTCTTCGCTGTTGTCGGTCTGCTCTTCCTGGGCTCCGTCGCGTTGATACTGGCCGGCATCGACACCGGAACGTCGTTCGGCGGGATGGGGGCCAGCCGTGAGATCACCATCGCGGCATTGGTCGAACCGACCATCCTGCTGGCGGTTTTCGCACTGTCCATCCCGACCGGCTCGGCCAACCTCGGCGCCATCGTGGCGCGCAGTATCGACAACCCCGGGCAGCTGATATCACTACCGGCGGTGCTGGCCTTTGTGGCATTGGTGGTGGTGATCATCGCCGAGACCGGTCGGATGCCGGTCGACAACCCTGCCACTCACCTGGAGTTGACGATGGTGCATGAGGCGATGGTCCTGGAATACACCGGACCGCGGCTTGCGCTGGTTGAGTGGGCCTCCGGAATGCGGCTGACGGTGCTGCTGGCGCTGCTGGCGAATTTGTTCATCCCGTGGGGAATCGCCGGCCCCGATCCCGGCGGCCTGGACGTCGCGATCGGGGCAATCGCCATTGCGGTCAAGGTGCTGATTCTGGCGGTTCTGCTCGCCGGCGCAGAGGTGTTCCTGGCCAAGCTGCGGCTGTTCCGGGTGCCCGAACTGCTGGCCGGGTCGTTCCTCCTGGCACTGCTCGCGGTGACGGCCGCCAACTTCCTCACGGGGACATGAGGGCCCAAATCGTGAGAGCAGCGCCATGACCGACACCGGCTTCGCCGCCATGATCGACCTCGCCGCGGGCGCACTGGTTCTGGCCGCCGTCCTGATCGTGTGGCGCCGCGACCTGGGCTCCATCATCCGGCTGCTCGCGTGGCAGGGCGCTGCGCTGGCTGCGATCCCGATCATCCGTGGCGTGCACGAGGGCGACGCCGCCCTCATCCTCATCGGCGTCGCCATCGCCGTGCTGCGCACGATCCTGTTGCCGTGGCTGCTGGCCCGCGCCCTGGGTGCCGAACACCGCGGCGGACTGCGCGATGCCACCCCTTTGGTCAACACCACCGCCTCACTGCTGATCGCGGCAGCGCTGACGATAACCGCATTTGCGGTCACCCGGCCTGTGGTCGACCTGGACCCAGGGCCGGCCACCGCCGCGGTTCCGGCCGCATTTGCCGTGGTACTGATCGCGTTGTTCACGATGGCGACCCGCCGCCACGCCATCTCGCAGGCGGCGGGATTCCTGATGCTGGACAACGGGATCGCGGCGGCCGCGTTTCTGCTCACCGCCGGGGTGCCGGTGATCGTGGAGTTCGGCGCATCCTTGGACGTGCTGTTCGCGGTCATCGTGATCGGCGTTCTCACCGGCCGGATGCGACGCAAATTCGGTGGCGCCGACCTCGACGCGCTGCAGGAGTTGCACGACTGATGACGCTGCTGCTGCTCGCGCCGATCCTGGTGCCGCTAGTCGCCGCGGCGACCATCGCCGCTGCGGGCTGGCGCCGCGCGACGACCACGCTGTCCGTGCTAGCCGCACTGACCATCCTGGGCTGTGGCGCGGCACTCAGCTTCCGGGTCGGATCGACCCCGCACGTGCTGGCAGGCGGACTCCTTAGGGCCGACGCCCTGTCGGGCGTCATGCTGATCGTCATCGGAGCGGTCGGGACGCTGAGCACAGTGGCCGGCATCGGTTACATCAATGCCGAACTCGACCACGGCCACACCGACCCGGCGGGTGCCCGCAGTTACGGGACGCTCACCCCGACGTTTCTGGCCGCGATGGTCCTCGCGGTGTCGGCCAACAACATCGGAGTCATCTGGGTCGCCATCGAAGCGACAACGGTGATCACCGCATTCCTGGTAGGGCACCGCCGCACGCCTACCGCGTTGGAAGCCACCTGGAAGTACGTCATCATCTGCTCAGTCGGGATCGCCATGGCGTTCCTGGGCACGATCCTGCTGTATTTCGCGGCCCAGCACGCCGGTGCCGACAGCGGTCACGCCCTGGACCTCGACGTCCTGACCGCCATCGCGAGTCGGCTGGACGGCGGTGTCACCCGACTTGCGGGCGGGCTGCTGTTGATCGGCTATGGCGCCAAGGTCGGACTAGTCCCGTTCCACACCTGGCTGGCCGATGCGCACAGCCAGGCGCCGGCACCGGTGTCGGCGTTGATGAGCGGTGTGCTGCTCTCGGTCGCATTCTCGGTGCTGCTGCGGATCAAACCGATCATCGACGCCGCGGTCGGAACGGGGTTCCTGCGCTGGGGGTTGCTGACGGTCGGGCTGGCCACGGCCGGAGTCGCGGCGATGCTGCTGAGCGTGACCAGCGACCTGAAACGGATGCTGGCCTACTCCTCGATGGAGAACATGGGACTGATTGCGATCGCCGCTGCGGCCGGCACCGAACTCGCGATCGCAGCGCTGTTGCTTCACGTCCTGGCGCACGGACTCGCCAAGACCGTGCTGTTCCTCGCCAGCGGTCAACTGCAAGCTGCACACAATTCCACCGCGATCGCCGACATCACCGGGGTCATCGCGCGCTCCCGGTTGATCGGCGCGTCGTTCGCGGTCGGCATGGTGGGGCTGCTCGGATTGCCGCCGTTTGCGATGTTCGCCAGCGAACTGTCCATCTCCCATGCACTGGCTGATGCGCGGCTGGCCTGGGCGCTGGGTATTGTGCTGTTGCTAATCGTGATTGCCTTCGCCGCGCTGGTGCGCAATACGGTGAAGATTCTCCTCGGGGAACCCAGACCGGGGTCCCCCGCGATCTCGGTGCCGGCGACGGTAGCCGTCGCTCTGCTCGCTGGCGTCGCCGCCAGCTTCGCGCTTGGTGTCACCGCCGGTCCATTGGCCGCGCTGCTGCGCACCGCCGCCGAGCAACTCGGGCTGCCGCAGTGACCGCGCAGCACGTCCGTCGCTCGGTGAGCGTGGATCATCACCCCAAGGCGAGCGAGGAACTCCTCTCGGCGGGCTACCGGCTGGCGCTGGTCGCCGCCCACGATGACGGGGGAACATTGCGCATCGTGTCGCTGTTCCTTGCCGGCAGTCCAGATCGCCGCGTTGAGCTCACAGTGACCGTGCCGACCAACGACCCGGGTTTGCAGTCACTGGCCTCCCTGTCGTTCCCGGCCGGCCGCTTCGAGCGGGAAATGCTGGACCTCTACGGAATCGAGTTGATCGGGCATCCGCGACCACAGCGGATGGTCCGCCACGCGCACTGGCCCGAGGCATGGCATCCGATGCGCGCCGACGCCGGACCCCCGCCCGGTTTCGCGGCCAGTGGCCGATTCCCGTTCCTCACCGTCGACGGCGAGGGCGTCTACGAAATCCCCGTCGGACCCGTCCACGCCGGGCTGATCGAACCCGGTCACTTCCGGTTCTCCGTCGTGGGGGAAACGGTTCTGCGGCTGAAGATCCGCCTGTGGTTCGTTCACCGCGGTGTCGAGAGACTCTTCCAGGGCCGCGCCGCAACCGATGCCACCGACATCGCCGAACGGATCAGCGGGGACACCTCGGCGGGACACGCGCTGGCGCACAGCCTGGCCGTCGAGGACGCCCTCGGCATCACCGTCGCCGACGAGGTGCACCGGCTACGGGCGCTACTGGTCGAGTTGGAACGCCTCTACAACCACGTCACCGACCTCGGCGCCCTGGCCAACGACGTCGGCTTCGCCCTGGCCAACGCCCACGCACAGCGCATCCGCGAACAACTTCTGCGGATCAACGACGCCGTCACCGGTCACCGATTGCTGCGGAGGGCGATCCACCCCGGCGGGGTTCAGCTACGGGCGCTCCCCAACCCCGGCGAACTCGAGGCGATCGGCGCGGACCTGGCCGAGGTCGCCGCGCTGACCCTGGCCAATGCGGGTGTCTACGACCGGTTCGCCGGCACCGCGATCCTGACTAAGGAGCAGGCCAGCGAGCTGGGCTGCCTGGGCTTCGTCGCACGTGCCAGCGGTGCGGCGATCGACGCCCGCATCGACCATCCCAGCGTCAGCCTTCCAGTCACCCCGATCAGCGCGACGGACGGCGATGTGCTGGCGCGCTACACCGTGCGCCGCGACGAATTCGCCGCCTCCGTCGCCCTGGCATGTCATCTGATCGACAGCGCAGACACGCGACTCGACTACATTGCCGCACCACCGCCACCACCCGGGGCCGTCGTCAGCGGTGTCGGCATCGTCGAAGGGTGGCGGGGCACCATCGTGCACCGCGTCGAACTCGACGCCGCCGGAACCATCACTCGATCCAAAATCGTCGACCCGTCCTGGTTCAATTGGCCCGCGCTGCCGGTGGCGATGGCGAACACGATCGTCCCGGACTTCCCGCTGGCCAACAAGAGCTTCAACCAGTCCTACGCCGGCAATGACCTGTAACCAGAACCACCGGCCGATGACCGCCGGGCCCCCAGTGCAGCATTGCAGCCATCCCCGCGGCCAGGACATCAATTATGCTAAATTGCTAAACTACGGATACAGCGATATTGGGATGCCTAAGGATCGGATCCCACCGCGATACCGAAGGAAAACTGATGGAAGCATCGCGCCAGCCGCTGTATCGGATGAAGGCGGATTTCTTCAAGACGCTGGGCCACCCGGCTCGGATCCGTGCGCTGGAGTTGCTCAGCGAACGTGAGCATGCCGTCTCGGAGATGGTGCCCGAAATTGGGATCGAGCCGGCCAACCTCTCGCAGCAGCTGTCCATTCTGCGCCGAGCCGGGCTGGTGGTGGCCCGCCGCGACGGACTGTCGGTGACCTATGCGCTGACCTCGCCGCGCGTGGCTGAACTGCTGGTGATCGCGCGGGCGATTCTGACCGGCGTGGTCGCCGGGCAGGCGGAAACACTCGAAGACCGGCCCGCGCCCGAGCTTGTCGGGGGATCCACCGCGTCCTGAACCTCGCGAGCACTGACGATGGGGTGCGTCGCGCATATAACTTGCAGAAATTCTAAAGTGCGAAAGGACGCGGCAATGGGAGTGACGGCATCCGCGGTCGCGGCCAACTCCGCAGCGAGGCGGGGCGATGTGAGCCAGATCGGCCAGCGGCGCTCTCCCACGCTGGTCGGCCTGATCGGGGTCGGTGATACCCCCGCGAGACCCTGCGCCGCGTCGGCGGCGCTGGAGAACTATGCCACGCTGATTTCCGATCGCACCCCGCTGCGCACGCTCCGAGTGCCCCTGCCAGGAGGGGATGTGCGCACCGTGTCCGACCGCATCGTCTCCATGTCGCCCTCGGCGTCGGTGGTGTTCGTCGTCGGACTGGATCCCTTGGACTCAGCCGCGGTACAACACCGGGTCGCCGATTACGGCGGACCCCTGGTCATCACCGAGATCGACTTGGTCAGCGTGGCCTTGGCTGCGGCGGCGTTGGCGATGCTTCGCGGCCGGAGCACTGCTCCGCGGCGGAGCGGAATAGTGGCCATCGACATCGAATACGCGCCGCGGCTGGGGCCGCTGCTCTTCGCGGTGTCGGGACAATCGGTCACCAACTGGCACGAACGCGACGCCGCAGCCGGATCCCTGTGCGCGGCCCTGGGTCCCGACGACGTGCTTATCGACCTCGCCGGCTCGGCTCCGTCTGACATCGCAGCGGGGCGGACCGTCGCCATGCCGGCCGCCCCGTTCGATTACGGAGCTCTGGTCCTGCCTGGACTACTCAGCGTCTTGAGCCGCTGTAGCAAGCCGGTCTTGACCCTCGAGCTGCTCGCCTCTTGTGCGCGGGCGCTCGCGCTGCTGACCCCGGCCGGCGCCGTCCTACCCGACCTGCGCCAGCGGCTACTCGTTCCCGCCGTCGCCCGTCATGTGGCCAGGACTCTGGGTGAGCGAGTCCCACCCGGATCGAATCACCACCGCTGATGTTCCGCGAACCCGCTAACGCCCAGCAGTAGTCGACCCCCGAGGAGAACAACACCATGACCACCGCCCACGTCTCCAGCGTCGACACCCCCCCGACCACACGTCCCGACATCACCGGCTGGGTCAACTCCGTCGCCGACCTCACAGAACCGGACCGCATCGTGTGGTGTGACGGGTCCGACGACGAATGGCGCAGGCTGACAGCACTTCTCGTGCAGCGGGGAACTTTCGTGCGGTTGCCCCGCAGAGTCAACTCGTTCTGGTGCGGCTCCGACCCCGCAGACGTGGCACGGGTCGAGGACCGCACATTCATCTGCTCGCAGCGACAAGAAGACGCCGGACCTACCAACAATTGGATGGACCCGGTCGACATGAAAACCGTCATGACCGAGGAGTATCGCGGTGCGATGGCAGGGCGAACCATGTACGTGATCGCTTTCTGCATGGGGCCGTTGGACGCCGCGGAGCCCAAATTCGGTGTGCAGATCACCGACTCGGAATATGTCGCCGTCTCTATGCAGATCATGACCCGGTCCGGAACGCCGGTGTGGCGCAAGCTCGAGGAGGGCCCAGACTTTGTGCGATGCCTGCATTCGGTCGGCGCGCCCTTGAAACCGGGGCAGCCCGACGTGGCATGGCCGTGTGACAAGACCAAATACATCAGCCATTTCCCCGAGGAACGCACGATCTGGAGTTACGGCTCCGGATACGGCGGCAACGCCCTGCTGGGCAAGAAGTGCTATGCGCTGCGCATCGCCTCGAAGATGGCCAACGACGAGGGCTGGCTCGCCGAGCACATGCTGATCGTCAAACTCACCTCACCGCAGCAGCAGGTGTACTACATCGCCGCAGCCTTCCCATCCTCGTGCGGTAAGACCAATCTGGCAATGCTCTCCCCGACGATTCCGGGATGGAGCGCTCAGACCATTGGCGACGACATCGCCTGGATGCGTTTCGGGGAGGACGGACGCCTCTACGCGGTCAATCCTGAGGCCGGCATCTTTGGAGTCGCGCCGGGTACCGGCGCCGACACCAACCCGCACGCCATGGCCACCATGGACCGGGGCGACACGATCTTCACCAACGTCGCGCTCAGCGACGACGGCGACGTGTGGTGGGAAGGGATGACCCCCAAGGCTCCTGCGCACCTCACCGACTGGCGTCGCCGCGACTGGACCCCTGACTCCGCAGAGCCGGCGGCGCATCCCAACTCGCGCTACTGCACCCCCATCGCGCAATGCCCCACCATCGCACCGGAATGGGACGATCCCGCAGGTGTTCCAATCTCGGCCATTTTCTTCGGTGGCCGGCGGGCCAACACAGTTCCCTTGGTAACGCAGTCCTTCAATTGGCAACACGGGGTGTTCCTGGGGTCAACGCTCTCCTCGGAAACCACCGCCGCCGCCACCGGCGCGGTCGGCGTGGTGCGCCGCGACCCCATGGCGATGCTGCCGTTCCTGGGCTACCACGTGGGGGACTACTTCCAGCACTGGCTGGACATCGGGGCGAGGGCGAACCCGGACGTGCTGCCGAAGATCTTCTACGTCAACTGGTTCCGCCGCGACCACGACGGCAAATTCCTCTGGCCCGGATTCGGCGACAACATCCGCGTCCTTAAGTGGGCGTTGCAGCGTGTCGAAGGCACTGTCGACGCACTCAGGACACCCATCGGGGACGTGCCGTATGTCGAGGATCTCGATCTTGACGGCCTGGATCGCTCCCCCGGCGACGAGCAAAGCCTGCGTGCCGCCCTTGAAATCGACCTCAATGGGTGGGCGAGTGAGATCGAATCAATCGAATTCTGGTACGCCACAATCGGAGGCAACAAACTGCCCGACACCCTGCGCCAAGAACTCGGAAATCTCAAGAGTCGGCATGCCGCCGCACGACGGCGTCCACAGGATGCCGCAACGCGGCGTGCCGCGACGCAGATCGAATCGACGAAAATTCACGGAGACGAGTAGATGCCGACGATGAGCAGGCCAGCTCACCAAGGCCAAAGGCAAAGCGCCACAGTAGATTCGACCGATCTCGACGTCGCGATATTCGGCATCACCGCAAGCCGGAGGATCGCCGCCGCGGAGAGCGTGGCCGCGCGGGCACGGGTGGCGGCCGAAGACTACGCCGCCCTTGTACGCGGTCGCACCCCATTGCGCGCGGGAAGCCTGTTCCTGGCCGAATCCGGAGCCAATGAAGCGGCCACGCGAATCTCAGGACTACCCAAGAGCGTATCGGCCGTGTTCATCAGTGGGATGCGACCTGCGGAAGCGGCGTGTACGCAACTCAAAGCGGCCAGCCTGAACGCGCCGGTTGTGATCGGCGAGTCCGACCTGGTGACCGCGGTGCTGGCCGCCGCAGCGATCACCACATTGCGCCGTCACAACATCCCACCGTCACAGGGACGAATCGCCCTGACAAGCCCCGAGGTCCTGCCACGTCTCGGACCAGTGCTGCGCGGCGCAGGAGTCGCGACGCTCACGATCGTGAACAGGCGCGAGCACGGCCAGCCATCGCCGCAGCAGATCACGGCCCACCATGACGTCCTGATCGACCTGGCCGGCACCGCACCCCACAGTGCGGTGTCCGCGCGCATCTTGGTACCGCCACGCGAACCGTTTGACTACGTCGCTCTAATTTTGCCCGGCTTACTCACCGCCTTGTGCCGACATCGCACCGCGACTTTGACGATCGACATACTCGCGGCGTGCGCCCGGGCGGTGTCCGCGACAGCTCCACCGTCGCGACTACTGCCGGCATTGACCGCACCACTGCTGGTACCCACGGTGACCAGTCAGGTCGTCCGGGCACTGCGTACCCAGGCGCCGCCTCGTTACCGGCGCTCCCTGGGAGTTGGTTGTGCAGGCAAGGGCTGAGCGAGTGCACTCGGCGCAGGATCCTGGACGCCGCCGTCGACCTGTTCGATGAATGGGGCAGCGGCCAGACAAGACTCGCCGCAATTCTGCAACGCTCCGGGGTCAGCAAGGGCACTGCCTACTACCATTTCGGCTCCCAACAAGCAGTTGCCTCGGCGATCATCGAAGACGGCAGGCGCCGGCATCGAGGATGCGGTTCGGGAGCACACCAGCCCCTCCTCGCCCGCCCTGGAACGCGTGATCGAGGCGACTTTCATTGCGCGGCAACCCTTGAGGCTGACAATGCCGCGGGCGTCGGCAACGAATTGCTGCGCGCGCTGCACTACGCGGGCGATGTCTCGTCCATGGCTTTTCACGAGTTCACCGCGGTTTTTACCACCGCGTTGACCAACGCCTTGAACCAATCCGGACTGCGCGACGGTGTCGATGCACGTGAGGCCGCCGAGGCAACCTGGGCAGGCGTGTTGGGCTGCCATCTGCTGTCCTCGGCCATAAACGAGCGAGCCCAAGCCCGACTGGCCCGGGTGTGGCGGACGACAATTCGGGCCACTGCTCCAGAGCACATGATCGCCCGTTACAACGATGCGCCTCCGGGGCACCCAGGTATACCTCGCCCATTCTGCCGGATCCCAGCTGACTTCCGTTTTTCGTACCTGCGCACTTTCATACGCGCTGCATTTATGAAACGAAATCGGGACGTGGGGAGAGACGCCGCTGTTACTGCGGTGAGTCTGGCCGTCATTCATCGTCTGTCGCGCCCCGCGGAATTGGCACAACTTCTCCGAAGCGTTGCGCACTCGTCGTGTGCGGGCTTCACCGCCTGCAACGTATAGCTCAGTGGCACCCAGTCACCGTGCTCGATGAGGCTCCATTCCCCGTCCGCCACATGCATCAGGCCTGGCAGCCCATCCCACGGTACCGAGTCGTGCTCGACGAGCATGGTCAGCCGCAGTCCGGCATCCAGGAGTGCGGTGACGATCTCGCCGAGTCCGTGGTTCCACTCCCGGGACTCGACGTTGCTGAAGACAGCGTCGGTCTCGACGTAGGTATCGGAGGCCTCGAACACGAGGGGCTCAGGGTGCTCGAAGTACGGATAGCCGAATGCGATTACATCAGTCCGCTTTTCGTCCAACGACCACAGCACTGGATGCCCCTCCCGCAGGAACAGCCGACCGCCGGGTCGGAGCAACTGAGCGACGACATCCGCCCAGCGGCGGATGTCCGGCAGCCAGATGAGCGCACCGACTCCGGTGTAAACCAGATCGAAACCGTTGCAGCCCAGTACGTCTGATGCGCTGTAGACGTTGGATTCGACGTAGTCGATATCGAGGCCGGCTTCGACGGCGATCCGGCGAGCTATCTCGAGCGACGCGGGGGAGAAGTCCAGGCCGGTCATGGCAGCACCGAGCCGGGCCAGCGAAAGTGTGTCTGTGCCGATATGGCACTGCAGGTGGACCGCCCGCAGACCGCTGACATCACCCAGTCGCGGGACGTCGAACCGAACGACGTCGGATAACCGCTCCGGATCATCAATCACTTGACGAACGGCGTAGTCCGGTGATGCCGCATGCGCCGGTGCACGCTCATCCCACATCGCGCGATTGACTGCCCGGTGTTCGTCGTCCACACCAGACACTCTCACATCTTCTGTCATGCCGCGAAGGTTCCTTGCTAGGTAACCGCGACGGGATGGTTGGGAGCCAGCCGCGCAGCAGGCTCGCGACGGTATCTGGGCACTCGTCGGGAATCCGGTGACTGACACCGTCCAGGACCTCGAATCGGTACTCACCATCAATGTAATGGACGGTATCGCGAGATGCCCTCTCCAGCAGTGCCTTGTCTGCGTCGCTCCACACGTGCAGGGTCGGCACCGTTGTCCGAGCTGCAAAACGTCTCGGACTCGCCAGCGGAATGGCTCGACACCAATTCAAAGATGTTCGCAATGAGCCACTCTCAAGGATCCGAGCGACGTCGCGGCGGGTCGGCTCAGGAGATTGGCCGGCATACTCACGCAGGAAACCGGGCCATGCATTTCCCGTCGCCGCGCGAGTAGAACCACTCCGGAACCGCCGGCAGCTGGAACAGGTACATATACCAGGAGGCGAGCATCTGCCTGCTCGACGCCAGGGCCTTGAAGAACGCGGCCGGGTGTGGCACCGAGAGCGTCGTTAGGTGGCCAGACGCCCGGGGGCTACGCGGCCGTCGCCCAGGCGACCGTCGCGCCCCAGTCGTGGCCGACGAGATGAACCTTCGGTGCGCCGATCGTGTCGATGAGTGCGACGACATCCGCAACGAGTTCCTCAACGGCATAATCCCCTCGGCGCGGCGGCCGGGCACCCGGTGAGTAGCCCCGCTGATGGGGTGCCAGGCAGCGGGAGCCCTGCGCGGCTACCTGCTCCATTACCGGGGCCCACGAGGTATTGAACTGAGGGAACTCGTGCAGGAACACACCGGAGTGCCGTCGGCGGGCCCGATGTCGATGACATCGAATCTCAAGTCGCCGCGGCGATAGCGCTCCAACCTGCCGCCGGTATTCATCAGGCGGCGCTTCGATCGGCCGCCGGCAGCGGCCCGCACCGCACACCGAAGCGTTCGTGGACGGTGTCCAGGGTCTGGCGCAAATGCTCGCGGTCACGACGGTGGTTGCGGACAAACTTCGCCGTTGCGAGCAGCCGCCGGGGTAGCGGATACCAGAGGTCGAAGTCGAGGCCGCATTCCCGGAACGCCTTGGAAGGCAAGCTGTCGAAGTATTAGGCCCAGATTGTGTCCGACCAATGTCATGAGGGTGTAGGTCCACGCCTTCCGGGCCTTCTCGTACAGCTCCAGCATGTCGAGCTCGTAGAGCGGGACCTCAGCCATCTTCCCGCTCAGGAATAGATGCGTGGAGAAGTAGGCCATGAACGACGAGAGATGCAATGTGGCCGAGGTGCTTTGGATCGACAACACCCGTCCGCCCGGGGAGCGGAAGGGCTCGTAGGGGAGGCCTTCTACCGCTCTGCGCTGTATCCACTCCTGTCGCGCATCAACGCCTACGTGATGCGTTGGATCCGCAACAAATACAAACGGCTGCGCCCCACCAAGAAGGCCACGGCATGCTGGCAGCGCATCACCAGTCAGCATCCCCGGCTCTTCGCCCATTGGGCATGGGTGCGCGGTTCCTGGTGGACTGGACAGGATGACAAGAGCCCGGTGACGAGAGATTGTCGCGCCGGGATCTGTGGGAGCCGGAGGGTGAGACTCCCTCCGGCTACCCGACAGGTGTTCAAGATGACGTCGTGTCGTGGTCTAGCGGTTGACTGGGTAGTCCCAGTGCTTCCGCTCCTCCAGGGACAGTGCGAGTTCGGTGCGGCGCCCTGTCTGCGCAGACCGCCGGCCAGCGTCGATGACGGCCATCACGGCGAGAATCTGGTGTGGAGGTACTGGATTGGGACCTTCCGCGGTGATCGCCTGTTGCAGCTCGCGGTAGTAACGCAGTTGGTTGCCCGGCGGCGTCGGGAGGCTCGTCTGCCGACCGGCAGCGTCGTAGAGGAGCATGCCGTCGGGATCCTCGCCCCAGCCGGGCGCACCGGGCACGACGCCCGCCCTGAGTTGATCCTCCTGAATGTCGCTGCGGCGCTTGACCACGGTGCCTGCCGTGCCGTGCGCGATGAACCGGGTGTGCGCCCCTGCGGCGACCATGCTGCCGTGCAGGACCACCCGACGCCGCGGGTAGTCGAGGATGACGTGGGCCCAGTCATCGGTGCGAGATCCAGCGCGCAGGGAGCCGAAATCGGCGGTGACCGCTTCGGGCAGGCCGAACAGTTGCAGGGCCTGATCGGCCAGGTGCGGGCCGAGGTCGAACCACAATCCTGCACCGGGGCCGGGGTTTTCCCGCCAGCGGTCGCGCGGGCTGGGGCGGAACCGGTCGATGTGGGATTCGAAATGGAGAACCTCACCGATGAGGCCGCCGTCGATAACCTGCTTGATCCCCAAATAGTCGCTGTCCCAGCGACGGTTCTGGAACACCGACACGATCCGCTGACAACGATCGGCGGTGTCGACGACCGCACGAGCATCCTGCAGCGACAGTGTGAACGGTTTGTCGACCACGACGTGATGCCCGGCCGTCAACGCCGCCTCCGCGAGCGGCCTGTGCGTGTCATTGGGCGACGCGATAACCACCAAGTCCACATCAGCGCGGGCGATGAGTCCGTCGGCATCGACGACGTGGACACCGGGATGGTCGGCGTGGACATCGGCGGCACGTGACGAGGCGACGGCGACGAGTTCCAGACCCGGCGTGGCGGTGATCATCGGGGCGTGGAATGTCTTGGCCACGTAGCCATATCCGATCAGACCCACCCTCACGGCGTCGTCAGCGGCAGACATGGCTCTCCTTCCCGTCGAAACGTATCTTTCCAGTGCCCGCTGTTCGGTAGGGCTCGAGGATCGGTGCGCGGAGCCCCTCAATGAGGAGTCCTTTCGCGCCTCGGTGCACCTAGCCTAGAGGGGCATCGGACCGACTAAGGGAGGACTGACGGCCCAGTGCTGCTGGCAACGGAGCGACTGAATCCCGCAGCTTCTTGAATCGCCGCTGAGAGTCCATCGCGATGGCCCACAGCACGTTGGGCGCATCGGCGAGGATCGGCGACACCGCAACCCTATGGGCGTCGATGCGACAGCGGAGGTCACCGCAGGCTTACATGCCCCCTTTGTAATACCGCTTTCCACCCCTCCGAGGTAACTCGGTCCTACACCGCCGACGGGATGCTGGATGATGCGGCCCCGGCCCTAGTCGTCGGTCTGCGTTCTCATCCGACCGCCGGTCAGCACCGCGATGCTCCGCAAAGTCTCGGCGACGGTCGCGTCCCGCGAGAAAGTGATACCGCACTGCTCGACTTTCCGCACCCCGGATGTACCGAACATCCGGCCCGCCAATTCGAATTGGCGGCGCGGGCCGAATGGGGCCCGGAATTCGTCATCCACGCCCTCGCGTCGGCGGATTGAGGTTCTCGCCGCCGACCCCGCTGCCTACGCCGATGATCGCTACCACTACCTGTGGGCCTGGCTCGACCGCGACCGCGGGCACATTCGGTCGCGGATGTTCGCCAACGAACCGGGCGTACCCGAAGATGAGGCCACCGGTTCGGCGGCGGTTCGCCTCACCGGCCACCTGCGCCGGGATCTGACCGTCACTCAGGGCCGCGGATCGCAGATCCTCACCACCTGGCATCCCGAGGGGTGGGTGTCGGTCCAGGGCGGGGTGGTCAGTGACGGGGTGCGTCTTGGCGCTCAGCCGCCTTCGGTTGCCGCACAGGCTGATTCAATCGTCCCGGTCATGCCGTTCGTCCCGAGGAGCCGTGAATGGTCCGCTATCGAAATCAAGCTCGTACGTCCCCGTGTCGACGAACTTCTGTCGCACTTCGAAAGCGCGATCGGTGCGGACTTTCCCGGGTACCGCAACCATGTGTATCGCACCATCACCTACGCGATGCACTTCCTGGACGGCGCCGCCGAGGATGAGCGACTCGTGGAGACCGCAATGGTCTACCACGACATGACATCGGGCTGTGGACCGATCATGAGTTGGCCTACCTGGAACCGTCGGAAGCCGTAGCCCTTGCCGACAACAAGAAATTCGGCTGGGGTCTGGACCCGGAGGTGCTGCGCGGAGCCATCCACTGGCACCACAAGGTGCTTCCTTACCGCGGGCCGCACCAGCGGATCGTCGAGGCATGCCGGAAGGCCGACTGGATCGACGCCTCCAAAGGCCAGGTGCGCAAAGCCGTGAGCCGGACCGCCATCAAGGCCGTCGAGGCGGCCTTTCCTAATCGGGGGTTCCACGCCACTCTGCTGCGTCTCGCGAAGGATTACGGCGGATCAACGCTCGTGGGCGGCTGGAAGGTTACGCGCGGCATCGTGAAATGGTGAGCCGTGCCGTCCGGCGGGACTCACGCTGACCCTTCCCGATCGCGAAGCGTCACCGTTAATCCCACGGGTCGAAGTTGTTCACGCCGTCGATGCAGCCTTGGTACATGTTGGAGAGGTTGTCCGGGACGATGTTGGCTAGCCCGTTGGTGGTGATTGTCAGGTCGCGGTCCAGTGTCTTTGCTTTGAACTGCCACCCCACGGCAAGGCTGAGGCGCGAACCGAGATCCGGTAGCGCTGATTCGGTCAGCGTGTGGTCGACGTGATCGGTGAAGGATTGCATGGCCCAGGTGATTTCCTCTGGTGACCGCAGAAGGAATACGGGCTTCCCGGTGTGGAACTCGTAGATACTCACACGGCGGATCTGCGCGGGACGGTAGGCCTGAGCCGACTGATCCTGATTGGTATCGAAGTTGGCGGGCATCTCCATCTTGGCGATGAGATTGAAGGTCACGCCGCCGAATTCCGCGGGCTCACCGACGATGTTGATGTGCAGCGTGTCCATCATCCAAAACCGCCGCAGGTTCTTCCACGCGAGGTCCGATCTGGTCTCCTTCGCGATCTGGTCGACGTCGAGGGCGGCGAATTCACTAGCAGGGCAGGGCCCAACCCAGTCGTGTTGTAGACGAGTGCATCCAGGCGGTCGCCCGCTTTGGTCAATAGGAAGATCTCACCCTGTGCGTAGGCGCGGGTGCCCTCTACCGGAAGTGGCGTCTCGGTCATAATTCCCACCAATCCTTCTCGTCGAGCAGACTTCGTTGAGCCCGGTTGCACCCGGTCATGATCCGGGACACGACGCACGTTCGCGTCGTTGGCTAGGGAAGTGAAACGCTATTTGAGACAAACCGCGTATGAAACGACGTGAGAATTACTACGTCCATCGTTGCCAGCCCTGGCGGTGTTTCCAGGCTCTTGGTCCAGCCGCCGCCGCGAACCATCATCGGGATCGTGCGCATCCGCTGGCTCCAACTGACCCGACGCTGATGCGGGCGCCGCGGTGGGGCACCAAAGCGAAGTGTTTTACTCGTTGACGTTCGCCGCCGTCCTCAATGAGGTTGAAATCGACCCGGCAAAGCAACTCGCGCAGGACAATCCGCATCTCGACCATTGCAAGAGCAGCGCCTGGGCAGCGACGGTTTCCTCCGCCGAACGGAATCCACGTGGTAGGGCTCACGCGGTTGGCGATAAACCTCTCTGGCACAAACCGCGACGGCTCTGGGTACGACTCGGGGCATGCGTGAACCAATCCGATTGCAGGCGCAACGGTTATCCCCGCCGGCAGCGAGTAACCGGCAAGCTCGACGGGCCGGTGAAGGACCCGGGCGACATTGAACACCACCGGGCGAATCCTCAGTGATTCCTTCAGAAGACCATCAAGGTAGTCATCTCCGGCCGGCTCGCCGGCGGCGCTCGCATAGGCGGCGCGGCGGGCTTCTTCCAAGACCGTCGGACTCCTGACCAATCGCTCCAACGTCCACGACAGCGCCGCGGCGGTCGTGTCGTGCCCTGCGACGAGAAGTGTCATCAATTGGTCGCGCAATGCGGCGTCGGTGATCGACTGCCCGCTCGTGTTGCCGGCCGCGGCGCGCACCAAAATGGCCAGCGCATCCGTTCGCGCATCCAGATCTGGGTCAGCCCGACGGTCGGCGATCTCAGCTAACAGAATCCGGTCGAGTGACTCGAAATCTCGATTGACCGACCTCCAAGGGAGTCGGCGTCGCAAATCGGGATACGCCACGGCCAATGTCGCGAAAGGATGCATGTTCAATATCCTCGGTATCACCTCGCGTAATTCCGTGAGACGACCCGGGTTGGTGGCACCGATGACAGCGCGCAATATCACTTCCAAGGTGATCTGCTCCAGCTGTCGCGCCACCGGGAATTGGCGATCTAGCGGCCAACTGCAGACGTTCGCGGCAGTCACTTCAAGGATCATGTCGGTGTGACGAGCGACGGCGTCGCGCCCCAACGCGATCAACACCAACCGGCGCCATTCTCGATGTAGGTCGCCGTCCAGAACCAGCAGGGAATTGTCACCCAGCAGACCTCGTAACACCGCGTTTGCTTCACCGGCGCGATAAGTGCCTTGGTCACAGGTAAATACGTTTTTTGTGTCTTGGGGATCGGCCAGGAAAACCACTGGGCCCAGGGACGTAACTTTCAGTGTGAACGTTTTTCCGTAGCGGCGTTCACAAACGGCCACGAAACGGGGCCAGCAAAAACGTAACAGAATTGATTGGACCAGCGTAGGCAGCCGTGGACCTGGCGGTAGCCGCGTCTTCACGAGCCCGGGGCTACGCCAGTAGCCCCTTGAGAAGTCCGGTTGTCATTTGTTGGCGGCGCAGCATTGTTCACGGCCGTAGGTGTCGTAGTGCTTTGCGACGCAAATAATGGGATGTCATTGAACATTTCCGGATGCGCAACAAGAACAGGCCACAACTTTTCGACCATCTTGTCTTTGTCTTCGTTCAGGAGTGAAACGAACGTTGGCGCCGCGGTGTTGATCAACTGATCGACCAACTCCGGCGGCAGCGAGTAAGCGCGATCCGCACTTCCTTCTGGGCTCGTCGCCGCCGAAGCACTCTCGTTCTGAATCGGCCCGGTGAGGGCGTCCGCGATTTGAGGTTGGCCCATGTCGCGGAGAGCCTGCGTCAATGGCAGATCGACCTGGTTCGGCAGCACGATATGGCGGACGTTGCCATCTTGGCTAACGAGATAGGACGGATCGGTCCAATTAACATCTGGGTTAAAGTAAGCCAAATGAGAGTAGACGGCGCCGCTCATACTGTTTAGTGCCGCCAGAGGATGCGACACGGGATCCGGCGCAGAATTTGCGAGGCCGTCGTATTTGTCGGTGACGACTGTCTTCCGGTATTTGGTGGGGGCCGACGGGCGAACGGTATAGCCGATCGATTGCAAATAAGTACCCGGGGGAACCATTTGCTCCAGTCCGTCATTGAGGCTGCCCACCGTAATCAAGGAGAGTTCGTCGGCCGAAGGTCCGTTCGGGTCCTTGCTCAGGCGCGCTGCCGCTTCTTCCACCACGGATGATCCGGCCGAATACCCGATCGCTATCTTTGGACCCGGAGTCTGCTTGATTTGCTCGGCCAGACGATCGGCGGCACTAGCAACAGACGCGTCCAACGGTTCAGGGTTGTGCGGTGTCAACACGCCGGCCGCCCCGCTGAAAGGCACTATGAGGCACCGGTTGCCACTGCCGCTCTTGCAGAGCGAACCGCCGAAGATCGCTGGCATGTATACGCCGTTTTCGGCACCGGGAAAGGCTTGGACATCGGCTCCGCCGACCATCAGGACCGTGTCGGCGTTCGCCGGTGCCGATGCGCACATCCCAACAATCCCAAAGGCTACGGACGCCGCGAGTCCGCCCAGGCCCACTCGACATTTGCTAGATGTAGTAATGGGTCCTCCTCAGGGGCACCTTGAGGGAGCCCTTTTGGACCGCGACCCGTGGAGCCCCCCCGTCGCATAGCTACTGGAAGACGATGTTACCAGGGCAATGTTCGGAATCAACGTCGAACCTACTGCTTTCGCAATGAATTCACCGTTGCTGACGACGTCGAGCTGGTGTCGGTGGACCGCGACGACATGCCGCACAGCTGGCCGACATCGAGGAGCTGCTACCGGGTGCCCGAGGACGAGGCCACCGGTTCGGCGCCGGTTCGCCTGACCGGTCACCTGCGCCGATGCCTGATCATCACCCGGGGCCGGGGACCCCGGATGGTCGGCGACGGGGCGCGGCGGCTTAACACTTACTCCATCGTCGACCGCCGCACCATCTGAGTGGATACCCGGGTGATCGGCTTGAAGTACCCGCTGCTTTTCGTGTACTACGACGTCCCCTTTTTGTGCCTATCAGGACAAGATCATTTCCTTTGCGGTGGTGGCCTACGTCTGCCTCTTCGTGAATGCGGCCCTGAACCGGAGCGCGGTGCCCTTCGCCCTGATCGCCTTGGGGGTCACCGTTCTCGGATTGTCGGCGGTCAATGTCTCGGTCGCGCTGGCGGCGGTTCTCGACGGCCGCTCAACTCGTGTCTACTGGCTCCAGACGGGTCTGATAGCCGCATACCTCGTCTGGCTGTTCGTGCTGTATTTCACCAACGGCCGGCGGGAGTCAAACGTGTCCCTGAACGCCCCCGGTGCCGTCGAGTAGCGTTGGGCGCCAGCCGTGTTCATCCCGCCGCCGTTCCAGGTCCCCGACGCGGGAGTTCGCCGCATGCTGCAGGATGCGACGTTGGCCTATCTGGTCACGCCCGGGGAGCGCGGGATGCACGTGACGCCGCTACCGATCCGATACGACGCCGAACGGAACAGCCTGACCGGACATGTCTCCCGGGCCAACCCGCACTGGCGTGACCCCGCACCTGAAGCGGAGTTACTGGCGATCCTGCCCGGAATTGATGGCTACATCTCACCGTGGCTGTACGCCACCAAGGCCGAAACGGGGGAGGTGGTCCCGACGTGGAACTACGAGGTGGTCGTGGCCTACGGGCGGTTGGATATCCACGACGATCCGGTTTGGCTCCCAGGGGGCACTTGGTAGGTGCGTGAGGTGAACTCGGTGTCCACGAAAACCCCGACGGGTGAAGCTGGCGTGGACAACGCAGTTGATGCAACTGCGGTTCCTGTCGCAGCATTGAACGCTAGTGCAGGAGGGGCACCCGCGCTGGCGTAGCGAAGGGTGCGGGTGGACTTTTCGTAGATGCCGTACCACATCGTGAGGTAGTGGTCTCTCTGCTGCTCCATCACAAATAGGCGGTTGAGTTCGGTCAGCACCGCATCGGGCGAGAGCAAGGTCTCGCGGGGAAGCGAGCCGCAGCGCATCAGGTTGTGTACCGATACTGCCAGTAGGGCGGGTTCGAGGCCGTGTCCGGAGACGTCGATCAATGTGATGAGAAGGTGATCGTCGTCGATCCAGTAGTAGTCGAGGCAGTCCCCGCCGAGTTCCCGTGACGGCAGATACCGCGAGGACGCGGTGACCCGACCTTGCAGGCCACTCGGCATGAGCGACGACATGTAGGCGGCGGCACTGTCAACTTCGGACTTTGCCCGGTCGGTCTGCTGCTGAAGCTGTTGAGCCAGAACGCGATTGAGTTCGTCGGCTTCCACCCGGTCGGTGACATCGATGATCAGGGCGACCATGTGCTCCACTTGGCCGTTCTCGTCGCGGACACCGCTGACCGACAGGTCACCCCAGACCAGATGTCCATTGGCATGACGGTAGTGCTTGACCATCCGGTAAGAGTCGATGAGACCTTCCCGGATTCCGTTGAAGCTGTTCAATTCCGCGTCGAGGAACTCTGGAGCGGTGAAGTCCTGCCAGTCCGTTCCGTTCATCGCTTCAGCCTCGTAGCCGAAGAGCTGACACATCGCCCGGTTGACGTTCTGGAGACGACCTTCCGGTGTGACCACGCACATCCCGACGGCGGCGTTGTCGATGGAACTGCGCGATCATCAGTTCGTCACAACCTCTCACCGTCGGGGACGCCGCGACTTTGGCTGCGACTTTCGAGAAACTCAATTCGAAAGAATTGCGACGGCGGTCCGTCGCCGTGTCCGGCGTCGTTAACCGAGAAATGCCGCTGCCGCGTTCCTGAGCCTTGACTGCAGCTGCCACGATGGTGCCTATGTCCACTCTCACGTGGCTAGGCGTGCCCGGCGATGAGCGGGCATGGACGGCGCTCGGTTTCGTCATCGACGGGGGAGGATTCACCGTGGGTCGGGTCCGTTGCGGCATCGGCGGCAGCGGCTGGGGATTCGACGAGATCCACGCGGATGCTTCCGTTCTCGGCGTGCGGACCGTCACATGTCCCGGCGCCGAATCGGCCTCGCACCCGTGTGGGGTTACCGCGGTCGACCACGTCGTCTACACCGTGCCGAATCTGGACTCAGCGGTCGACGCACTCAATGCGGTGCTGGGCTCAGCGCCGCGTAGGCGCTTTCACCCACGAGGGCCAGAGGGTCCGGAGATGGCCTTCTATCGTGTCGGCGAAGCCTTCATCGAGGTCGTCGCGAGTGGTCGGGAACCCGCACTCATTGGCTTGGCAGTGAAATCGCCGGATCTGGATGCCACGGTGGCACAGATGCGTTCGTGCGGTGGACCGGTATCCGACCCCAAGCCAGCTGTGCAGGGCGGGCGGATCGCATCGGTCTGGCGCGACCATCTCAAATGGGGCCTGGCGATCATGGGCACCTAGCACCACCACTGGTACGCAGGGTCGGGTCCAGGGTGTGGGACGGAGTACCAGAACCGGGTCAATAGCGATCGAGTTCGATCAACCGCTCGTCGCTAATCCCGAAGTGATGTGCGATCTCGTGGAGCACGACGCGCCTGATCTCGCGGTGTAGACGATCCGCGTCGCCACCGGCGAGCCGGGTGATCGGGCCGCCGAAGATACTGATCTTGTCGGGGAGCACTCCGCTGTAGGTGCTGGTTCTCTGCGACAGCGGTACGCCCTGGTAGAGGCCGAGCAGCCGCTGCCCAGCGGGGGGCTCGTCCTCAACGACGATCTCGACGTTGCTCATCGCGGTCCGGAGTTCGGCCGGCAGGGAGTTCAATGCCTCGTCAATCGCCCCGGCGAACGGATCATTGAGGCCTGGCATTGAAAGCGGATCCATCTACGCCATGGTGCCAGAAGCGGTATTGGGATAGCCCTACGCCTCAGGGTCGCAGACCTTCGCCGGGTGTCCCTACAGGCTAGCCTCCTCAACTGTGATTAACGACCAGTCCCGGCGCGACGTCCGGCGGTACCCGCTGCCCCAACAGCGCGAACTTCCCGTCGCCGAGGTGATCACTCCCGGATGACCCCGGGAACATGCAAACCTTCCGCGCGCGTCGCCACTCCCGTTGACAGCGGCATCGCGAGAGTGAAACCAGTTGAAGCCGCTGAGATCGTGCGCGATGCCATCAGCGCCAGCGGTGGCCTGGGCGAGCCTTGGTGCCTCGACGGTGTGAACGTGGTTCGGGTCGGCAACCTGATGCTCGAGATTGACGTCGACGACCTCGGCTGGATGGTGACGGCGTACGTGATCAACGACGGGGAGGCCGATCCGTTCGCGATGCTGGCTGCGGATAACGGTAGCCCGGTGCCGGCGCTCACCGCCTGGCTGCGGGCCGCAGCAGGCCCGATGGCCTGGAAGCGCGTCAAGCCCGGCGTCTACCGCTCCGGCGGGTATCTCGTCGGACAGCTTGAAACCGGGGAATGGTTCGCCGAAGGGCCAGGCGTTGATCGGTGCTTCGACCACAAGCACGACGCTCAGGCTGCGTGCGAGGCCGCACGCAGTTACACCGCCCCGTCGCTGGTGAGTGCCAGGCGCCGCATGCAGCCGCATCAGGTCGGGGCGGCCCAGACGGCGAAGGTCTATCCGGCGACCACCATGGCGTGATTGCTTGTCTTCCATGCCATTTCGAACATTGCCGTGTTGAACCGGTTGTCGCCGTGGGCCGTCGCGCTGTCGTTGAGGTGCACGATCCCCGCCGCGGTGTCGACGGCGATGACGACAACGTCGTGATCATGGACGGTGCGGTCCCCCGGTATGTCCCAGATGGTCTCGCCGTTGAGCGACACGATCACCTTCTTGCCCTGGGCGAGGTATCCAGCCAGGGCAGTGAGTCCGGTCGCCGGCCCGCCGCCTGCTGCGATCGCGTCATCGGTGTGGAAGGAGTGGACCTTGAAGTGCGCCAGCAGGATCGGCAGATCCTTGATGATCGGCAGCTGGTTCTTTCGCACGACGTCGGTGGGAGTGTCCGGATCATCGGGCAGCGCATAGATCGGCCCCGAGCCAAGACTGTTGGGTGTGCAGGTGGCCAACGCGATGATGTCGTCCTCCGGCGGCTTTGTCCCGGTCAAGCCGCCCACGACGTCGGCGACCGCCATCAGTGCGCAGTCGTCGTAGTGCTGTCGCCCCCAGTTGCCAGGCACGGCCGACCCCCTTCTTGCCCGTTGCGATGTACGCCCGGACGTCAACGGCTCATTTTCCCTCGGCCAGTCTAGGTTCGGTCTGGTGTCACACTGACCGGTCAGCTCTGCGCGGGCCGCGGCAGCGTCCGGCGCCGCGGAAGGAATTCCAGTGTCAGAAGGACGATCAGCGCCAACGGGATGTGCCGCAGCGAAACCAGCACGTAACGCTCGGCTCCGAGGGCATGAAACTTCTGCAGGTACCGGTAGAGCGATTCGAGTCGAATCAGCGGGCCGCCCAGGGTGATGACGCGGTAGTAGAAGTTCTCGATGCGGGAACGGTTCGGATTGTCGAAGATGTCGGGGAACGCCGCAAAGGCAAGTGAAAGCCGTTGCGTTCCAGCTTCTTTGCACCACTCGATCATCTCGACCGTCAGCCGCTCGTCCAGGCCATTGGGCGCTTGTGGTCGGCGCCAGGGCACATCGAGGGTGACGTCGCTTCCTTCCCCGGCGACCAGGTAGCGGTGGAAACCCTGAACGGTGCCGTCGGCGCTGCGTCCGATCATCAGCGCCACGCCGGGGTAGCGGCCTTCCAGGGCGCCGTCGAGGATCATCGAGAACCCCCGTTCCAGACCCGCGCCGTGGCCGGAGGCGTAAACCACCTCGGCCAGCTCGCTGGCCAGGGCATCGTCGAGGTCCTGCTCGCCGATGAGCTGCGTGGTGATGCCGTGGTTGCGGGAGCGTGAAACCGCCTGGCGCACATTGCGGAAACGACGTCCTTCCATGGCAAATCGCGGCACGTCGACTTCGACGTCGCAGCCGAACGGTATCGCGCGCAGTGAGGAGATAGCGGTGTGCCACAGGGCGATCCGCTCCTGGCCGCAACCCAGCACGGCGACCTGCCAGCCCTGGCTGCGGCACATTGCCACGAAGCCGGTCACCACGCCGGGAAAGGCTTCCGGGCGCCCGACCGGGTCCCCGCTGACGACCGCCAAGCCCAGCATCGTCCGGTAGGCCACCGCGGCGGAGCCATCGGCGTTGACGTAGTGGCTCTTGCGGGAGTGCATCGCGAACGGCGCCAGCGGATCGCCCCGCGTCGCTCGCACGAGCGGCCAGATGCGCGGTACGGACGCCGGGTCGGGCCGCGAGGCCATCGGGGCCACTACCGCCGCGGCGGCGGCGATGACCAGCGTGTCCCCGGCCCATGCCCACGACAGCAGCCGCAACCCCAGACCCGCCACGAGGGGCGCCACGGCTGCGGTGCCGTGCGCGGTGGTGATCGGACGTCCCAGCCGGATTCCGCGTGCCAGCACCACCACCACCAGCGTCAGCGTGATGGACCACTCGGCGAGGCCGTCGATGAGGCGCTCGGAAATTCGGCCGTGGCCGTGGGACAGCAGTAACACCAGCCAAGACAGACCCGCGAAAAGCGCCAACGCCGCGAGCCGCTGAACCCGACGCGACGACGGGGTGAGCACTACCCGCTGGGTCACCCCTTCAGTATCTGCGACCCCGCGCCCCACACCACCAAAGCGCCCAGCACTCCGCAGGCCGCCGGGACCAGTAGCGAGAAGGAGTTGTAACCCATCACCAGGTACCCGAAGGAGGCAGCGACCGCCAAGAGCCCCCAGCGCGCGGCGGTCCAGCGCTCGGGCTGCCCGAATCGGGTACCCACCAACATGCCGAGCACCAGCGCGAAAGCGTGCCCGGCGTTGGTGAAGTAGCCCCCGTTGACCGCCGCGGCTCCGACAGCGACAGCGAGCCACCAGCCGATCCAGGCAGGACGCCAGCGCTGCGGGATCGCGGCGGTGAAGGTCCCCAGCACGCCCACCGCGCCGTAACTCATGCCGACGTCGGCGACGTCGACGATGGACGCCGAGAGCAGCCCGGCGGCCAGGGCGGCCGCCAATCCCGCCGCCACGATCAACGTCGCGCCGATGTGGCCGATCGCGAAGGCTAGCGTCAATCGGCCACTGCGCCATAGCAACTCGCCGAGCGCGAGGATCGCGACCAGTCCGGGTAGCCACACCCAGATCGGTCCGTCCGCGGTGACGAACGCGCTGCCGATCAGTGTGCCGACGCGGCCTTCGCCCAGGTTGTGCAGGTTCGTGCTGACCTGGCGGATGACTTCAGAGCTCACCCCCGGACCCAGGCACCACAGCACCTGGGCCACCACGGCCAGCGCAGCGGAGTAGAGCAACGTGACGCGGACCCTGCCCGCGCGTTCCCATGCCGCTGTCAGCACGACCTCCAATATGCAGGCCCGACGCCGGAGATGGCAAAAGGCCGGCGTCACGACGGTTACCGACGGACAGTGGTGGCAGCGGGGGGATCTTCGCCGAAGCGGAAGGCCAGAAGGTGGTATCGCTTGCCGTCGGCCTCGAACTCCGTGAGTACCTGGGCGCCGAGCTTGGCCGTCGTGGTGTGCAGTGAGCGCGGATTTTCCGCCGAGACGAACAGCAGACCGATGTCGAAGCGGTCGCGGTAGGCCGCACCAGTGGCGGCGTTGAATGCCGTGTACACCCCCTGCCCGCGGGCCGCCGTCGAGATGCAGACCGGGCCGCGAAGCGCGTACCGCTGAGACGCGATCGGGCCCCCGCCGAACTCGAGCGTTCCGGCCAGATCCACTATCGCCCGGACGATCGGCGGCAGGTTGGTCGCAGAAGGATCAGGCGGTGCTGTCACGACAATGAAACCCACAACCTCGTTCGCCGGTGTCACCGCGACATGCACACCGCCGTCGTCGATGGCGCGGGCGAACCAATCACGTGAGTGCAGAACCGAGATGAACCCGTCCGAGTGGTCGGCAGGATCGAGGTTGCCGACGAAGAAGCGCGCTTCCAGCGCGACAAGTCCGTCCAGATCGCCGTGGGTGGCAAGCCGAATGTCGGGTGTCACGAACGCATCCTCTCAGCCCGGTGAGCTATCAAGCAGCACTAATGGCGCCAATGCGACCGCTAGCCTCCGCCAAGACCGAAGCCGGGCAAGCACGCCCGCGGAGACGACACCAAGCCATACACTCTTCGCGTGAACATCAGCAAAGTCATCTCCGACGCAGCGACAGCCCCCGTCCGGGCCGGCCTCGCGGCGGCCGACACCGGCCTTGCCGCTGCGGGCCTTGCGCTCGGATTTGTGAAGCAATCTCTGGGCGAAGACGACGCGCCGAAGGACGGCGCGGCGGTGGTGGACGCGATCGCCGACGTGCTTCCGCTGCGTGGCGCCATCCTGGGTGCCGCCCGAGTAGAAGAGTTGACGCAGCCCGACCGGGCGATGGGACGTCTGCTGGCCCGCGGCGGCCCCGCGGACAAGCTGACCCGTCCGGGTGGGATCGTCGACATCTTGACCGCGCCCGGCGGACTACTCGATCGGTTGTCCATCGAGGGAAGCTCGCTGGAGCGCATCCTGGAACCGGGTGGGCTCATCGATCGACTGCTCGCCGAGGAAGGCATCATCGAGCGGATGTTCGCCGAGGACGGCATCATCGAGCGGATGTTCGCCGAGGACGGGATCATCGACAAACTGACCGCCAAGGACGGGCCGCTCGAACAACTCACCGAAACCGCTGAAATCCTGAGTCGGCTGCAGCCGGCCATCGACACGTTGACGCCCACCGCCGAGACTCTGGACTCTGCGGTCGACACCCTCAACAGGATGGTCACGTCGCTGAGTAACATCGCCGACCGTATTCCGGGCCGGCGCTCGTCGAAGCCGACCATGCGCTACGAGTAACCGTATCGAGCGGACCCTCAGGGGTGAAGGTTCCACTGGCCGCAGTCGGCGGCCATGACGTCGTTGACGTCGACTTCAAGCCCGCCGACCAGCGGACCCGGATTTGACGCTGTGCTGACGATCCGCTGATAGAGGACTGCTGCGGGGTCGATCTGATTGCCGGACCAGGCGCGGGTTTGCCACGCCCACCGGTAGCCGGGCGTGCTCGAACTCCCGATGACGCCGTCGGCGGCGGCCCACCGGCACGCATTGATCCCCCCGTAGATACCGGTGCGCTGCACGCCCAGCACCGAGTTGATTCCGCGAAACCACTGCAGCGCCAACGTATTCCAGGTGTCGCGGCTGATGTCCTCGTCGATGGTGAAGAAGATCGGCGCACTCTGCCCGCCGCCTGCCGCGGTGTGCAACTGCCAGGCGGTTCGGGCGTCGGCGATACCGCCGGCGTACCCGCGCGTGAAGTCCGAGGGTGCCGTGCCGCCGGGCTTTCCGTATTGGTAATTGCTGACGATGACCAGCCCTGCGGCGGTGAGTGCCTCGGCGTACGGCCGGGTGATCGGTTTGGCACCGAAGGATGAGCCCGGCCGAGACAGCGAGACGTAGTTGATCACCCCGGAATAGCCCGCGGCTCGGATGTGCTCCGCGGGAATCTGGCGCATGGCGAAGTCGATCAACCGAGGAGGCGCTGCTGTCGCCGTCGGGGCGCCCGCAGTGGCGGCCGCCGCTCCCAGCCCGGTCAAAGCAGACATCGCGGCGGCATAGCGCAGCGCATCCCGTCGCGAAAGCGGTCGTGATGGAGGCAGGCTGACATTCCCCGACGAATCCGGCACCGCGCGATGGTAACCATGCGATGGCCGATTACCGGTGTAGCCGCCGCCGACCGAGTTGCGTTCGTAGCCGGTCCGTTTTGCGCCCTTGATCGTTTGTTGATCCCGGCGGTGCTACTTCGGCTTGAGCTGTGGGGTTGCCTCCGGTGACTGGGTGTCACAGGGGACCTTGGCCTTCAATGACGTCGAGTCGCACTGCACCGCGCTTTCGAAGATGCCCTGCACAGCCGACCTGCGCAGTTCTCCCTGGGTTCCGCTGGTATTGACCTTCTCGTCGGGGGAGGTTCTGAGCTTCATCGCCGGCGCGTTCCGCACCCCGACCTTCACTGGGTGATTGCCGGGGTGGCCCGCGCTGGCGTTCACGACGGCACAGCTGAGAATCGCGCTGATGCCCAAGGCGCCGCCGAGGCCGGCGACACTTCCAGCGCGGCGGGCTGCACGGGTGGCGGGTGTCTTCATGGAACCAACGACCATCCGTCTGGCGGGTGTACCGCTGTGGCAGACATGGGAGATTCCCGCGCTCTCGCTGCACGATCGGTCAGTGATTGCCGTCTGATCGCTGTGGAGCGCACCGCCGGCTCGCGCCCGGGCCAATTGTTCGGCAGGCCGTTGACGGGCCGGAGCGCTGAGGTAAAACAGCGTTGTGAAGATCGACGGATCGGTGGCGGTGGTCACCGGAGCGGGTTCGGGCATCGGTAGGTCCATCGCGGTCGCGCTGGCCTCCGGCGGGGCGTCGGTGGTGGCCGCTGACATCGACATGGCCTCGGCTACGGAGACTGCGGCGATGACCGGCGGGGTGGCGGCGGTCGCGGATGCCGCGAGCACCGAGGGCATCGCGGATCTTCTCGACAGCGCGCGCCGCGCGTACGGCCCGGTCGACATCTACGTCGCCAACGCCGGCATCGGCGGCCAACCAGGCCTCGGCGACGACGAAGAAGCCTGGGACCGGATCATCGACGTCAACCTGCGTGCTCACGTCCGTGCGGCGAAAGCGCTTGTGCCGGAATGGGTTGAGCGCGGCAGCGGGCATTTCGTCGCGGTAGCCTCAGCGGCCGGCCTCTTGACCCAGATCGGAGCCGCCCCGTACAGCGTGACCAAACATGCCGCCGTCGGCTTCGCTGAATGGCTGGCGATTACCTATGGCGACACGGGTATCGGCGTGAGTTGTGTGTGCCCGATGGGTGTGGATACCCCGCTGCTTCGGGAGATGTCGGAATCACCGCATGCGACGATGCGGGTTGCCGGTGCCGCCGTCACCGGAGCCGGGCCGGTGATCGGCCCTGGCGCCGTCGCCGAAAGGGTGGTCCAGGCCATCGCCGACGGGACGTTCCTGGTGCTGCCGCATCCGGAGGTGCTGGCCATGTATCGGCAGAAGGGCTCCGACTACGAGCGGTGGATCGCCGGAATGCGGAGGTACAGAGGAACATTGGAGTAGCCCCGACCGCCGCCAAGCACCAGCGGAACCCTAGCGGTTGCGGCACCCCGACGCTGCTTGTGCCGTCCGGTGATTGATCGAGCACCCGGCGTGTTTGTACACGGGATTCTTCGCCGCCGGCTTCGTCGATGCGCTTGGCGCAGCCGTCCGCTTTGCGGGCCGCGCGGGCGGGTCGGCTCGGCGATCGCGGGTGGCGAACATGCGAGAAAACAGTCCCATGCGCCGAAATGCTAGGGCGAAGTGAACCGCCGGCCGGTGGGGCACGCAGGCCTCGAGACGGACTTGTGACCATCCGATGCCTGCGTCAGCGGACGGCGCCGACCCACGCATCGAACCGTTCGCGATGGCATTCGATGGCGGGTTTCGCGGCGCGGGCGTCGGTCGTCATGAGCGCCTCCCAGTGGTGGCACGCACCTTGGGGTGCGTTCTTGCGGTGGGCCGCCGCTCTCGGGAACCATTGCGGTTACTTCGAGGGCGTGCTGTTGTCAGTTGTACTCCGATCAAAGGATGTGTTGTGGCCGCGTTCACCGACCTGGAGTTGTCGTACCTTCGGAGTCAGCCCTTGATGCGGTTCGCGTCCGCGTCGTTGACGGGGCAGCCGGATGTGGCAACCGTGGTCTTCACCATCGAGGGCGACGAGATCGTCACGGCGGGCTTCGATATCGCAAAGACCGTGCGCTATCGAAACATTCAGGCCAACCCTCGGGCCACGGTGGTGATCGACGACCTCGTATCGGTGGAGCCGTGGTCTCCCCGAGGCATCAAGGTTCGGGGCCGGGTCGGTATCGAGAACGACGCGGCCGGTGAGCGGTTCCGGATCGTCCCTGAGGTGATCTGGAGCTGGGGCATCAACCGGCCGGGTCCCGGCGTTCCCGAGATGGAGCGCCGGACCGTGGCGACATGATCGGACAAACCGACGACGGGCGGGAGGACAGCGTGACCGACGCCTTCGACTTCGCGGCGATGAAGGCCCAGGGCGACAACGCCGGTGTTCCGGAGTTGTTCGTGTGGTCATGACCCCGCTGCCGCAGCCACCGGATTCGGCGCCGCCGGTGGCGCCGGGCGAACCGACACCGCTGCACGTCCACTACGCCTACATGCACCGACTGCTTGGGCAGGGCATCATCCTGATGATCGGTCCGGCAACGGGGGCAGAACCGATCCCCGGTCAGGCACCCGTCCCGCACGGGTTCGGAGTCCTCAACGTCGCAACCCGCGACGAAGCCAAGGAGATCGCCCGCAACGAGCCGTTCCACGCCATGGGTCGGCGCCACAACGCCGTCATGGCGTGGACGCCGAAATTCGGCACTCTTCTTGGCGCACTCGGGATTCGACCACCGCGAACGGTTAGGGCCCCGCCGTCGCAGACTCAGGACTGCAGGACCGGCAGTCGCGTCGCCGACAGGATGTGCGCCGTCATGAAGTCGATCAGCCGCTCACGTTCGATGTCGAGATCACCGCGCAGCCACATGACACTGAGTTCGAGCCCACCGCTGACAACGCTCAACGCGATGAGGCGGGAGTCCTCCTCCGAGGGAGCGTCCGCCCCGAGCAACGGCCGACCGGTCAGCATCAACTCGGCGAGGGTCGCGACAAGCTGCTGGCGTTTGGCGCGGAGTTGTTCGGTGGCCTGAGACTCGATGACGAACCGTCCACGCCGCGGGTCCTCGGTCACGAAGTCGATCGCGGCCGCCACACATGCCCGCAGGCGGAGTCCAGCGTGCGCTTCGGTATTCGCGATGACCCCGGTGAAGACTCCCATCGCCTGCACAACGATCTCATCGAAGAGGGCCGCGACGGCCTCGTCGCAGTCGGCGAACTGCTCATAGAAGTACCTATTGTTCAGTCCCGCGGCGGTGCAGATCGCCTTGACGCCAAGACCGCCGACTCCGTCGGCGTCGATGATGTCGAGGGTGGCGTCCAGTAACGCGGCCCGGCGCCGCTGACGCCGCTCCTCCACCGTGGCGCCGCCGTAGGTGCGGGGTGCCGGGGTTGTCACGGAATCCTCTTGACAGAGCGCATTGTCTGGTAAACGCTAGCACCACGTTATCTGGCTCTCGGCTGTACCACTTCGGAGGTGTTGGTGGACACGATCGTCGATCCTCCGTTGTTTCGCGCCTTCCCCTTCAACATCGGATTGCGGATTCTCGCGCCGGGCGATCTTCGTCCCACACCGGAGCAGCGCTCCGGCTATCACCGGTTCACCCAGATGGGAGACCCGCTGGCCGACGATCTGGTCGCCGCGTTCCGGAGGATGCCGGCAGGCGAAGGCCGGGCCCAGTTCGACACCGCGATCGTCCACGGCATCGGCGCGGTGGACAAGCCCATCCCGGAACTGGTGGCGATCTTCGAGCAGGTCGAGTCCCGGCCCTACTGGGTGGACCAGAAGAAACTCGACCACGCCTCGCGCGTCCTGGCGCGCAACGGCATGGTCGTCGGGTTCACCTCGTTGGCGATGCTCTCACTGATGTTCGGCTACCTGGCGTCGCGGGCCGACAAGACTCTCGTCGCCACCGGTGATCTCGCGACGATGGCGCCGCGCCGACTGGCCGAGACGCTGAATTGGACCACCGAGGTGACGGCCAAGCGCGGACTGGAACGCTTCGCTCCCGGCTTCGCCAGCACCATGCATGTGCGGCTCATGCACGCCATGGTGCGTGCCGGCATGGCCCGCCGGCCCGACTGGGACTTCGACGAGTGGGACCATCCGGTGAACCAGTCGACCATGGCCGGCACGCTGATGCTGTTCTCGTTGGGAAATGTCATCGGATCGCAGGCGCTCGGAGTGCAATTCAGTCGCCGCGATAAGGACGCGATCTACCATCTCTGGCGCTTCGTGGGCTTCCTGCTGGGGCTGGACCCCGAGTTGTTGCCGGCCGACGAGACCGACACCTGGCGCTTGATGTGGCTGCAGGCGGACTACGAGTTCCGGCCCGATCAGGACTCCACCCGGCTGGCTCGAGCCCTGCAGGATGCCGTAGGGCCGCTGTTGATCGGCGACAGCAAGCATCCCGGCGCACAGATCGGCAGGTCGGCCATCACCGAATTGCTCTGCGCCTACAGCAGATTGATCATCGGATCGTCCAACGCCGACACCCTCGACCTGCCCGACAACAAGGTGGCACAAATCGTCGTGGCCGGGCTGGCGGCGACGAACTTCGTCGCGCGTTATCCGCTGCGGTTCGTGCCCGGGCGAGATGCTGTCCGTGAGTTCGTCGGGCGGCGGAACATCGAGATGCTTGCCGCGCAGACCATGAAGCGCCATCGTGGCGACCGGACCTACCGTCGGCATGACAACCTGGGTGCGAAACCCAGCGGAACCCATTCCGTGGCGGAAGCCCACGGCTAGGGAACCGCTGCTCTACCGGATGTGACTCAGCCTCGGGACGCCAGTCTGCCCGCGTCGTCCCGCGCGGTCGGTTAGATTGCTTGCACCCGCGCGCGATGAGCGTGCCTGGGAGGACGGGGCACGATGACAGTTCGCAACAAGCCCGCGCTGCTGATGGCGGGCGTGATGGCCGTGACATTGATCGCGCCTCCGGTGGCGGACGCCCGGCCCACGTGTCAAAGCACACACACCATGTCGATCTGCCAGACCAACGGCAGTACGTCGATCAAAGCCCGACCGGGAACCGTAGCGCCCCCGGGCAACATGCCGCACATGCCCTTTTGGGGAGTCCGCCGTCGGCGCTGAGCCCGGCCCGCCCGGCGTCCCTCAGCTGATGGCCCCGTTGATCGCGGGCTTGTCGATGACGCCTGACTCTAGCCCCCAGTTGGTGGCGATGGTCTTGTAGTCGCCGGTTGTGATCAGGTGCTCAAGGGCCTTCTGCAGCGACTGGGCCAGCGGCGAACCCTTCTTTGCCGGCCAACCGTAGGGCGCGGTGTCGAAGACGGCTCCGGCGTCTGGCAGCTTTCCATCGCTCTGCTTGATCGCCCACGCGGTCACCGGGGAGTCGGCCGACATCGCGTCGGCCTGGCCGAGTACGACGGCGTTGGTCACCGCGTCCTGGCCGTCGAACTTGATGATCTGAATCTCCGGCTTGCCGCCGTCGACGCATTTTTTGCTCTTGGCCGGCAGTTCGTCGATCTCCTGGGTGCTCGCGGTCATGGCCGCGACCTTCTTGCCGCAGGCATTGTTGGGATCGACCGGTTCGCCGGCCCGCTGCGCCCATTGGGTGCCCGCGTTGAAGTAGGTGACGAAGTCGACCGTCTTCTCCCGATCTTTGGTGTCGGTGAACGAGGACATGCCGACGTTGTAGGTGCCGCCCTCGATCGAGGGGATGATTCGGGCGAAGTCGGACTCGCGGTAGTCGGTGGTGAGGCCCAGCGTCGCGGCGACGGCGTTCATCAGGTCGACATCGAAGCCGACGATCTTGCCCTGCGGGTCCTTGAATTCGTTCGGGGTGTACGGGATTGTCACTCCCACAACGAGTTTGCCGGATTTGCGAATGTCCTCCGGTACACCGGCGGCGAGTTGGTCGACCTTCTGCGGTGCCACCTCTACGGTGGACTTGGTGGAGCCGGCTGAGGTTCCCGGTCCTGATTCGTTGTTCTTGGCGCAGCCCGAAAGGGTCAGGGCGCCGGCGATGGTGACCACGGCTGCGGTCCGCCACCAACGTCGCCCGTTGCTTTGTCCAGTGAGCACGATTGGCCCTATCGTCATCCTGCTGCGCGCACCTCGTTCGGCGTCCCCAGGAAACTACAGTGCCGGCGCCCGGAACGACGCCCTCAGGATCAGCGCGACGAAAACCCGCGGATCGCCGCAACAATCGCGGCGATGTCGGCCGGCCGTACCCGGCAGCACCCGCCGACGATGCGGGCGCCGGCCTGAACCCATTGGGTTGCCAGCCCGGTGTCCTTGCTGGGACTGCCGAGCCAGACGCGGTTCATTCCGTCCCACTCCTCGCCGCTGTTGGGGTAGACGATCACCGGTTTGCCGGTGACGCGGCGCGCGGTGACGACGGCACCGAGGACGTCGCCGGGGGCGCAGCAGTTGACGCCGACGGCGACGATCTCCGGCACGTCCGCGGCGACGGCGAACGCCTCGTCGAGAGGCTGGCCGGCCCGGGTCTGATCACCGGCGATGGTGTAGCTCAGCCAGGCCGGAATCTGTTGGCGGCGAACCAAATCCACCAGCGCCTCAGCCTCGTCGACGTCGGGAATGGTCTCCAGGGCCAGAACGTCCGGCGCGGCTTCGATGAGCACCTCCAGCCGCGGCCGGTGCCACGCCGTCAACTCGGCGACACTGAGTCCGTAACGGCCGATGTACTCCTCACCGTCGGCGAGCATCGCCCCATAGGGTCCGACCGAGGCCGCCACCCACCCGGGCGCCGGGGCCGCGTCCCGCGCGGACTTGGCCAACTCGACACTGCGGCGCATCAGCCGCTCGGCCACGTCGCGGTCGATGCCCCGGCGGGCGAACCCCTCGAATGACGCCTGGTAGCTGGCGGTGGTCGCGATCTGCGCCCCCGCGGCGAAGAACGCCTCGTGTACGGCGGCGATCGCCTCCGGCGCCTCGGCGAGCAGGCGCGCCGACCACAGGTCGTCGGAGAGGTCGTTGCCGCGAGCCTCGAGTTCGGTCGCCAGCCCGCCGTCGCTGATCAGCACGCCGTCAGTGGGCACTGAGAAACTCATCGGCTCACTGTAGGGGCTGTGGTTAACCGGCCCCGTTTCCTCGCCGCGGGCTTGTTGGCTGCATCACATCGCCAATCCGACCGGCGGATGACTCCGAATTGCTCACCACAATCAGGGATCGAAAGGAACCACCGTGGTGTCAACAGGTGCGTACGGAAGCCCCCAGGGGTCGACCGAGTGGCCGACCAGCGTCATCGCCGGAGTGCGCGGAGCACTTCCTCCGAACCGATACAGCCAGGCAGAGATCACCGATGCGTTGGTCCGTCTGCCCCAGTTCCTGCCGCACGCCGACCTGCTGCGGCGTTTCCATCAGACCACGAAGGTCGACCACCGTCACCTCGTGCTGCCACTGGAGGAGTACGCGCGGCTCAACGATTTCGGCTACACCAACGGAGTGTTCATCGAGAACGCCGTGAACCTCGGCTGCGAAGCTGTGGCGGGCGCCCTCGAGGATGCAGGACTTCGTCCCGAAGATGTCGATGCGATCTTCTCGACAACGGTGACCGGAATCGCGGTGCCGACGCTGGAGGCCCGGATCGCCGGGCGGCTGGGCTTGCGCGCCGACGTGCGACGCGTCCCCCTGTTCGGACTGGGTTGCGTGGCCGGCGCCGCCGGTACGGCGCGGGTTCACGACTATCTGCGCGGCAACCCCGATGGGGTGGCGGTGCTGGTGTCGGCCGAGTTGTGCTCGCTGAACTTCGGTGCCCTCGGTGCGGATATCGCGGGTCTGGTAGGGACCGCTCTGTTCGCCGACGGCGCTGCCGCGGTGGTGTTCGTCGGTGAGCGCAGGGCTGAGAAGCTGGGCATCACCGGGCCGCGGATCATCGACTCGGCCAGCCGGATGTACCCGGATTCATTGCGCACCATGGGTTGGGACGTCGGCTCCGACGGGTTCCAGCTCGTGCTGTCCCCGGAAGTCCCCGACATGATCACCCGCTATCTGCGCGACGACATGACCGGCTTCCTCGGCGGCCACGACCTGGACATCGACGACATCGGCGTGTGGGTCAGCCACCCCGGCGGCCCGAAGGTCATCGAGGCGATCTCCGAGAGCCTCACGCTGCCCGACGAGGCGCTGGAGCTCACCTGGCGTTCGCTGGCGGAAATCGGCAACGTCTCGTCGTCGTCGGTGCTGCACATCCTGCGCGACACGATGGACAAGCGCCCCGCGGACGGATCGCCCGCGGTGATGATGGCAATGGGTCCCGGCTTCTGCTCGGAACTCGTGCTCATGCAGTGGCAGTGAGGGTCGACCCCATGACGTGGTACCTGATCCTTCTCTTCGCTGTCGGCCTTGAGCGTTTGGCCGAATTGGTTCTCGCCCAACGTAATCTGGCCTGGAGTCGGGCCCGTGGCGGCATCGAGATCGGCGCCGGCCACTACCCGGTGATGGTCGTGCTGCATCTGGCCCTGCTGGTGGGCTGCGTGGTGGAAGTCGTCGTGCTGAAGCGTCCGTTCATCCCGGCCTTGGGCTGGACGATGCTGGCTCTGGTCGTCGCAGCCCAGGGGCTGCGCTGGTGGTGCATCACCACGCTGGGCCGTCAGTGGAACACCCGCGTGGTGGTGATCCCCGGCGCGGCCCGCATCGACAGCGGACCGTACCGCTGGTTCTCGCACCCCAACTACGTGGCGGTGGCCGTCGAAGGGCTGGCGCTGCCGCTGGTCCATACTGCTTGGGTGACCGCCCTGGCGTTCACCACCCTCAACGCGGCACTGCTGAGCGCACGGGTCTCGGTCGAGAATTCAGCGTTAGCGAGGCTGTCATGAACGACCTCATCGTCGCCGGCGCCGGGCCGGCGGGTCTGGCCACCGCCATCCACGCCGCTCGGGCCGGACTGCAGGTCACCGTCGTCGAGCGCCGGCCCGGCCCGATCGACAAGGCCTGCGGTGAAGGGCTGATGCCGCACACGCTGCGACATCTCGACGCCATCGGAATCACCCCGCACGGCAAGCCTTTTCGGGGCATCACCTATCTGAACAGCACCAGGCGGGTCGAGGCCCGCTTCCCCGGCCCGGCCGGACGTGGGGTGCGCCGGACCGTGCTATCCGAAGCCCTGCACGACGCCGCAGCCACCGCCGGTGTCAGCATCGTCCGCGGCGACATCCGGGATGTTCAGCAGGACGCGAACGGCGTGCGCTGCTGCGGACTGGAGGCGCGTTATCTGGCCGCCGCCGACGGGTTGCACTCGCCGATCCGGCGCCAACTGGGTCTGGACCGCCCCACCCACGGCGGCCGCCGCTGGGGCATCCGCCGGCATTTCCAGCACGCTCCGTGGACCGACACCGTCGAGGTCTACTGGGCCGCCCACACCGAGGCCTACGTGACCCCGGTGTCCGACGACTGCGTCGGGGTGGCGATCCTGACCTCCCAACAGGGCAAGTTCGACGATCACCTACGCGAATTCCCTGCTCTGGCACAGCGACTGGCCGGGGCGGAGGGCGGCCCGGCCCGCGCGGCAGGCCCGTTGCGGCAGCGGGCCGCCAGTCAGCATTCGGGCAGGGTCATGCTTGTCGGGGACGCCGCGGGATATGTGGACGCCCTCACCGGAGAGGGTCTGGGTATCGCGTTGGGTTGCGCCGAGCTCGTGGTCGCTGCCCTCCTGGCCGACGACCCGGCGGACTACACCCGGCAATGGCGCCGCATGTCGCGCCGGTACCGGCTGCTCACCTCCGCACTGCTGACGGCCAGCAACTCGCCGGCCCGAACCATGATCGTGCCGGCCGCGGCCACCCTGCCGAAAGTCTTCAATCAGGCGGTCAAACTGCTGGCGCAGTGACGGCAGGCCCGGGCCTGGTTGGATCTTGGGGTATGAGAGAGGAAGTCGCGGGCAGCGCGGCTGGAATCGGGATCGTCGGCTGGGGCGTCCTCGTCATACTTCTTGCGCTGGTGGCGGCGGCGGTGTGGGCGGCTCGGCATCCGGTGAGCCTGCGCCGGGTGTTGGCGCCATTCCAACGGCTGCGGTTCGACTGGCTCGACGATGTACTGGCCCGGGTCAGCGGCCGCCTCGGCATCAGCCTGCTCGCCTTGGCTGTCGGACTGGTAAGCCTGACTGCCGTCGCACTGCTGGCGGTGGGGTTCACCGAGTTGCTTGAAGACGTCCTCAACGGCGGTGGGTTGGCGCAGTTCGACGAGCCGGTCGTGCATTGGATCGCGCGCCATCGCGAGGCGTGGCTTACCGATGTCCTCCTGGTGGTGACGCGGTGGGGCAACACCGGTGCGCAGACGATCCTCATGACCGTGGTTGCCATCGCCTCGGCGGTTGTCGCGCGGTCCTGGCGTCCCGTGTTCGTCGCGGTCACCGGCGGCGGCGGAATCGCCGTGGTGATCTACATGGCCAAGCATGTCGTCGGCCGCCAACGGCCGCCCCTCGCCGACGCGCTCATCTTCCCGGGTGGGTATTCATTCCCGTCGGGGCATGCGACGGGCGCCGCCGCGGTCGGGGTCCTATGTGCCTGGATGTCGACCCGGTGGGTGGTGCGTCGGTGGGGCGTTCAGGTCGGGGTGTGGGGCATGACCGCCGCGCTGATCGTGCTCATCGGGTTCTCCCGCGTTTATCTCGCGGTGCATTTTCCGACCGATGTGCTGGCCGGCTGGTTCCTCGGGGCGGCCTGGGCCGGGGTGGTGATCGTGCTCGCGGAGTGGTGGTCGAACTCCACGCGGCGACGGCCGATGCGGGGAAGCGTTTAAGGGTTGCCGGTCGTCACGGCCAGAATGGTGCGTGCCACCAAGGCGGGGTCGTCGATCATCGGATCGTGTCTGATCCTGGGCAGCGTCGTGAACGACGCTTCGCGCAGACGTTCGCGAGCGATGTTGCCGCACAACGGCTGTGGAATCAATGCGTCCTTTGTACACCTCATGGTGACCCGACAGCAGCGGCACCACGTCCTGCCACGCGTTGCCCGACATCAGGATCCCGTGCATCAGAACGAGGGCGGATCTGCCGGACGTCATAGCGAGAGCGTGTCAGGCGGGGAAGGTCAGACGTGCGCCCGCCGGCGCTTGGGGCCGCGCTTCGGCACGTCCCGGGACATCACGATGACCCCCAGCGCATAGCGAGCCAGTCGTTCGACCAGTTCGTGCCGATCGACGGGCAGTTCGCCGGCGACGAAGGCGATCGTGAGCTGGGCCATGCCGCCGGCGACGAACAGTGCGCTGGGCCCGTCGAAGCCGATCTCTCCAGCCCTCTGGTGACCGGTGATCGTGCCGGCGACCGGCCAGACCAGCGCCTGCAATTCCTGGCGGATGCGCGGGCTTCCGGCCCTCGCCGCGACGATCAGCGCCGCCTTGCGCGGATCGTCGAGCAGGACACCCAGCGCGGCGTCGAGGCCCTGCCGGAAGCGGTCGAGGATCTCCGACTCCGAAGCAGGATCGGGAAGTGCCCGCGCTTCCAGCCCGGCGACGCCCACCGCAAGCAATTCCATTGCGACATCGTGCAGCGCGGCGATCAACAATTCGTCACTGTCGCTGAAGCTTTCGTAGAAATATCGACTGGATAGACCGGCAGCTGAAGTGACGCTGCGCACGCCGATCGCGGGTAACCCGCCATCGCCGACCAACGTGAGAGCGGCGTCGATCAGCGCGCTCCTGCGGCGGCTGCGCCGTTCGTCGGGCGTCTCACCCAGGAAGTTGCGTGATTCGGCCATGGCTCAGCCTCCGATGCGGCGGTCACCGAGGTTCATCCGGCCGCCCCGCACGCGCGAGCCCAGGACTCCGGTCTCGATGAAAGGCGCCAGCACTCGTCCGCGCGGCTCGGCGCGCAGCGCGCCCAGCGACAGACCGCGTCGCCGAACCCCGAACCAGTCGCCGTCAGGGCCCGTGCGTAGCAGCAGGTCGACGATGAGTTCCGGTGTCGCCCAACCCGTTGTCGGCGATAACGCCCGGCTGGCGAGAGCGGAGAAACGTCGCGGGACGCATGAACCGGCGAACCCGGCCAGCGGACGCACGCCGAGTTCACGGGCTAGGCGTCAAGATGCTGGTCGCGGCGCATTCGCTGGCGATCGCGGACGGCCCGGATGCTGCTGCCGACACCGGCGGCATCGCGTCGGCGCAGGGCGGCCAGGACCGAC
>CAZVST010000022.1:43595-59380 GCA_964629725.1 uncultured Mycobacterium sp. | reverse complement strand
AGTTCTCGTGGCAGCCGTAGGAGTTGCCCGCCGAGTCGGTGTTGTTCTTGAACAGATAAATGTCCCCGCCGATCCCCTCGTCGGCCAGGCGCTGTTCGGCGTCGACGAGGAGGTCTTCCAGCACGCGTTCGCCGGCCCGGTCGTGGGTGACCAGTTGGGCGAGGTTGTCACACTCGGCGGTGGCGTACTCGGGGTGGCTGCCGACGTCGAGGTAGAGCCGGGCGCCGTTGCGCAGGAAGACGTTGGAGCTGCGCCCCCACGACACCACCCGGCGAAACAGGTACCGGGCAACCTCGTCCGGCGACAAGCGCCGGTGACCGTGGAAGGTGCAGGTGACACCGAACTCGGTCTCGATGCCCATGATTCTGCGCTGCACGCTCCGAGCCTACTGGGTTGCCATCGCGGTGGCTCCCAATGCGGGGCGACGAACCGCCCGTCGCGTCGGCGCGTCACCCGGGCCAGCAAACCGGGACGGATTACCCTTTCCGGAGAGGGGCAAAGGTCACAATCGGCGTGGTGTTGTCCCGCAGCGGCGCTTTTTTTATTAGGCTGATTGCGTGCACTTCGACGCCAGGGCTTTCGCGCGCAGATTATGGATCGCGCTCGCAGTGGTCGCCGGCATCGTCGTGGTGGTCCTCAGCTGGCGGGTGCCGGAACCGGAAACCCACCAGCCGACCAAGTCCCCGCTGGTGGAGAATGCTTCCTACATGCGGTTGGTGCCGCCGGAGCAGGTTCCCTCGCCGCCGGATTACGGCGCGCGGACCAGCTAGCCGCCGGCGACCGGCGTTTCGTCGGGCACCGGCGCGGGCTCTGCGGTCGGCAATAACGCTTCCAATGCCGGACCGGTGATCCGGCGAAACGCCCGGCGAGGCCGGTTGACGTCGAGGATCGCGACCTCCAGCGTTGACGGCCCGAGCACCCGGGGTTCAGTTGCCGGCGTGGAGTTGCCGGCGGCCGTGGTGATCCCGGTGCGAAGCGCCTCCACGGCGATGCCGACCGCATCAGCGAGTTCGGCGTTCTCCGAGTAGGACGCCTTCAGAGCGGTGATGATCGGCTCGGTGGTGCCGCCCATCACCACGAAATGCGGCTCGTCGGCGATCGACCCGTCGTAGGTGATGCGGTACATCTCCGGCGGCTTCGTCTCGCCGTAGTGGGCAACCTCGGCGACGCACAGTTCGACCTCGTACGGTTTGGCCTGCTCAGTGAAGATGGTTCCCAGCGTCTGGGCATACACATTGGCGAGTTGGCGGCCGCTGACGTCGCGGCGGTCGTAGGCATAGCCGCGGGTGTCGGCGTACTGGATACCGCCGCGCCGCAGGCTGTCGAACTCGTTGAATCGTCCCACCGCGGCGAAACCGACCCGGTCATAGATCTCACTGACCTTCTGCAGCGAGCGCGACGGGTTCTCGGCCACGAACAGCACCCCGCCGGCGTAGGCCAGCGCAACCACGCTGCGGCCGCGGGCGATTCCCTTGCGCGCGAGCTCGGAACGCTCACGCATCGCCTGCTCAGGCGAGATGAAATATGGAAAGCTCACGAAACCCCCGCCCGCGGCGCCTCGTTGGCCGGGCCCGACCCTGGGCCGAATTCGCCAGTGCGGGAACGTTTTTGGATCACCTCGCGCGCCAGCCCGGCGACCCGCTCTTCGAGGACGTCCCGGGCGCCATCGGCGTCGATGGTGACCGCCGTCGGGTAGATCCCCCGGACCAGATCCGGGCCGCCGGTGGCCGAGTCGTCGTCGGCGGCGTCGTAGAGCGCCTCAACGGCCACCTTCAGCGCCGAATCCGCATCCGCCACAGACGAATACAGTTTCTTCATGGACGCCTTGGCGAACAGCGAACCGGATCCGACGGCCTGGTAGCCCTCGTCCTCCAGGTGCCAGCCGCCGGCGGCATCGAACGAGACGATGCGCCCCGCCGCGGCGCGGTTCCGGTCGTCGAGGTCGTAACCCACCAGCAAAGGCAGTGCGACGAACCCCTGCAACGCCGCGGCGAGGTTGCCGCGGACCATGATGGCCAGCCGGTTCACCTTGCCGGCGAACGTCATGGGCACGCCCTCGAGCTTCTCGTAGTGCTCGAGTTCGACCGCGTACAGGCGCGCAAATTCGACGGCCAGCGCGGCTGTCCCGGCGATGCCGGTCGCGGTGTAGTCGTCGGTGATGTAGACCTTCTGCACATCGCGCCCGGCGATCATGTTGCCCTGGGTCGATCGGCGGTCGCCCGCTATCAGCACCCCGCCGGGGTATTTCAGCGCGACGATGGTGGTCCCGTGCGGAAGGGCGGGGTGAGCGTCGCCGGGCGGGACACGCTGACCGGCGAGTCCACCGGTGGGCAGGAGCTCAGGGGCCTTGCGGCGCAGGAGATCTGAGAACGAGGACAGATCGATGGGCGAGGCCGCGTGCGTCGGAGAAGTCAGCGGCGCAGTGGTGGCCAGATGATCAGGAAACGGCCAGGTCACTGTCCGCCCTTTTGGACGTAGGCCCGAACGAAGTCCTCGGCGTTTTCCTCGAGCACGTCGTCGATCTCGTCCAGTAGGTCGTCTGTCTCCGCGGCCAGTTTCTCGCGACGCTCCTGCCCGGCGGCCCCGTTACCGGTGACGTCGTCGTCCTCGCCGCCACCGCCACGCTTGGTCTGTTCCTGAGCCATCGCTGCCTCCTGCTCTCATCAGCGGCCCCACCGGACACTCCAGCCAGCCGCCGGACTCCACAGTACCGTCCGGCACCCACTTGATCGCTCTAACGGTGCGCACGCCGGTCCGCTCTGCCGATCGGCGTTCCAACGAGTTCCACGCCTACGTCGTCAGTTGTTCCACAAGTTCCACAGCGCTGTCCACCGAGTCCAGCAGCGCTCCGACGTGAGCTTTACTGCCCCGCAGCGGCTCGAGGGTGGGGATCCGCACCAGCGAGTCGCCGCCGAGATCGAAGATCACCGAGTCCCAACTCGCCGCAGCGATGTCGGCACCGAATCGCCGCAGGCATTCCCCGCGGAAGTACGCCCGGGTGTCGGTGGGCGGGTTGTCGACGGCGTCGAGTACCTGCTGCTCGGTCACCAGCCGCTTCATCGACCCCCGTGCGACGAGCCGGTTGTAGAGGCCCTTGTCCAGCCGGACGTCGGAGTACTGCAGGTCGACCAGCTGCAGCCGGGGGGCCGACCAGCTGAGGTTCTCGCGCTGCCGGAAACCGTCGAGCAGTCGCAGTTTCGCCGGCCAGTCCAGCAACTCCGCGCACTCCATCGGATCCCGCTCCAGCAAATCCAAGATGTGAGCCCAGGTTTCCACGACGTCGGTCGCCCTGGGGTCGGGATCCCGGGTGTCCAGAAGGGCGCCGACCCGGTCGAGGTAGATCCGCTGCAACGCCAGTGCGGTCAGCTCGCGGCCGTCCGCCAGCGCGACGGTCGCCCGCAGCGACGGATCGCGGCTGATCACGTGCACGGCGTGCACCGGCCGGGCCAGGGCCAGATCACTGAGATCGACGCCCTCCTCGATCAGGTCGAGCACCAGCGAGGTGGTCCCGACCTTGAGATAGGTGGACGTCTCGGCGAGATTGGCGTCCCCGATGATCACGTGCAGACGGCGGTATTTGTCGGCGTCGGCGTGCGGTTCGTCGCGGGTGTTGATGATGCCGCGCTTAAGCGTCGTCTCCAGGCCGACCTCGACCTCGATGTAGTCGGCCCGCTGGGACAGCTGGAAACCGGGCTCGTCCCCCGAAGCCCCGAGTCCGACGCGGCCCGATCCCGTCACCACCTGGCGCGACACCATGAACGGCGTCAACCCGGCGATCACCGCCGAGAAAGGGGTCTGGCGGCTCATCAAGTAGTTCTCATGGGTGCCGTAGGAGGCGCCCTTGCCGTCGACGTTGTTCTTGTACAGCTGCAGTTTCGCCGCCCCCGGAACGCTGGCCACATGCCGCGCGGCGGCTTCCATGACACGCTCGCCGGCCTTGTCCCAGATGACGGCGTCGAGCGGGTCGGTGACCTCGGGTGCGGAGTACTCGGGGTGCGCGTGGTCGACGTAGAGCCGGGCGCCGTTGGTGAGAATCATGTTGGCCGCTCCGACCTCGTCGGCGTCGACCACCGGCGGCGGGCCGGAGGCGCGGCTCAGATCGAACCCGCGGGCATCACGCAGCGGGGACTCGACTTCGTAATCCCAGCGGGTGCGTTTGGCCCGCGGGATACCTGCGGCGGCCGCATAGGCCAACACCGCCTGGGTGGACGTCAGAATCGGATTCGCCGTCGGATCGGTTGGCGATGAAATGCCGTATTCCACCTCTGTGCCGATAATCCGCTGCATGGGCACAGCGTAGCCGGGTGACGATGACGCCCCGCGAGGAGAAACCCGGCAGTCCAGCACCAGTTGCGGCGTGGGCTGTTGCGCGTCGCCCGGGAACTTGGTGGAGTTGGCAACAGCAATGACGACTTACCTGCTGCACAACGCGACCCTGATCGACGGCACGGGCGCCACCCCCGTGCCCGACGCGGCCGTGCTGGTCGACGGCGACCGGATCGGCTGGGCCGGTCCCGCAGCAGAGGCCTCGCCGTCCGCGGACGCGGTTCGCGTCGATCTCGGGGGCAACACGATCTGCCCCGGCTTCTTCGACTGCCATGTCCACTTCGCTCTGCCCGGCTCCAAAGGCAGCCCCTTGGAGAAGGCACTCAAACCGCCCTCCTACGGCTACTTCGAGTTGATCGACCGCCTGCGGGTCACAGTGCAGAACGGGGTGACCACCGCACGTGACCTGATGGGCATCGACACCGGTATCCGGGAGGCCGTCGCCGAGGGACTCATCGAAGGCCCGCGCCTCCTGGTGGCCATCAACATGCTCAGTCAAAGCGGTGGCCACGCAGACTTCCACCTGCCTTCGGGAATCGATCTGGGCGGATTCGTCGGCGCCTACCTCGTCGACTCCGTCGATGCTGCACGCAAGCGGGCCCGTGAGCTTCTCCGCGCCGGTGCCGACGTCGTCAAAGTTGCCTCCAGCGGCGGCGTGTCCTCGCCCAACGACGATCCGACCTGGCTGGGGATGCGGCGCGAGATGATCGCCGCGATCGTCGAAGAGGGCCACAATTACGGTGGCCGTCCCGTTGCCGCCCACGCGATCGGCTACGCCGGGATCAATGCCGCCGTCGACGCCGGCGTACACAGCATCGAGCACGGCTACGAACTCGACGACGACCTCCGGCATCAGATGGTCGCCCAGGGCACGTTCCTGGTGCCGACCCTGTTGGAAACCATGACACCGGTCACCGCAACCCCGCAGGGCGCGGCCAAGAGTGCCAAATGGCATGCCATGGCCCATGTTTCGATCGGCGCGTCGGCGGCAGCAGGCATCAGGATCGCGGTGGGCACCGATGCCGGACTGTCGCCCGACCACGGCACCAACCTCAAGGAACTCGGCCTGCTGGTCAGGTTCGGCGGGCTGACCCCGATGCAGGCGATCGTCGCCGGCACCCTGACATCTGCCCAGCTGTGCGGGGTCGACGACAACCTCGGCTCCGTGCAATCGGGCAAGATCGCCGATCTCGTTGTGGTGCGCGGCAATCCGCTCGCCGACATCGACTCGGTGGGCGATCCGGCCAACATCCTGCTTGTCGTCAAGGACGGCAGAACGGTGGGAAATCGTGGCGGGTTTGCAATCGCCTGAGCGGCTCGCCGCCGAGAAATGGTTCATGAACCGCGGATTGTCCTCGGTGCTCACCAACCGTGCGCGCTGGCGATGGCTATGGCCGCGGTCGGCGCCCGCCGTATCGGTATTCGCGACGGCGATGGTGGCCATGCTGGTGGTCGGCGTCATCGGCGCCACCACACACCAGCAGACCGATGATGAAAACCCGTCCGCCGCCCAGTGGTTACTCATCGCGTTGGTGGCCGGGGTGATACCGGCGGCGCTGCTGGTGGGCAAGGCGGTGGGACGCATCACCGGTGATCGGCAACGCACGGCGGCCGCCGTGGCCGCCATCGCGGTCTCGTTGGTCTGCGATGTGTTCAACGGCCCGACGGCACGCCCCTTGGCCGATGTCGGAACCACGGTCCTCGCCGTGATCGTGCTGTTGGGGCTCCATGGGCTGGGTATCGGCGCGGTTCTGGGCTGGAGGGGCGGCTGACCGGCCAGCACCTGGCATCGATCGGCGGGCTGTTCGCCCGCGCCCTGCCGGTGGTGCTGCTGACGGTGCTGGTGTTCTTCAACGGACCCGTGTGGTCGACGGCGGCTACGATCACGCGCGAACGACTCCTGTCGGTCATCGCTTTCATGGTGGCGATCTCGGTGATTTTTCTGTTCACGGCATCATCGAGCGCATCCAGCCGCTTTTGGGTTCGACGAGCGTGCGCGAAGGCGACCAGCAGCAGCTGGTGGGCACGCCCTTCGAGGCGATGGCCGACCCGCCGAGCGGCTACCCGCTTCGCACCGTCGAACGCATCAACGTCATCTTCGTTGTGGTCGCCTCGGCGGTGGCACAGATCGCAGCCGTGGCCCTGGTGACCATGATGATCTTCTTGATCCTGGGTCTGCTGGCGCTGACCCGGGACCTTATGGCGGAGTGGACACACAAAGGACCGAAAACGGCCACCTGGCTGGGAATGCCCATGCTGATTCCCCCGGCACTAATGCACGTCACGATGTTCTTGGCCGCACTGACCTTCATGTACATCAGCGCGCTGTCGGTCAACGACGAGCAGTACCGGACCCAGTTTCTTGACCCACTGTTCGACGATTTTCGACTGACCCTGGTGGCGCGCAACAGGTATCGCCACCCGTCGCCACCGGTCCAGACTGATCGACTGGTATGCACCGATCGGGTCTGAAACCCACTGGCCCCGTTGACATTCTGCTCCCATTACCGATCGGCATCGGCACACCGGTGGCCTTTGTCCCGGCGGCGGGTGCCACGACACCGGGCTGCAGGAGAGGCCAGTCGGATCTTGTGCGCGACCATCAACCACCACATGGTCTGCGGCCAGCACTGCGGTGGCCTTCACACCGAAACACACCGAGGAAGATCCCGCAGCACCGTCATCTCGGTTGGCGATGAAATGCCGTATTCCATCTCGGTACCGATGATCCGCTGCATCCCGACAGACCAACTGTGCCGGCGGCGCCTGCACGGAGTGCGTGCTAGCGGCCATTAAGGTGACGACGCATGAGGGGATCCGACCCGGACTCCACGGCCGCGGCGCCGGGCACCGGCGTGGACGGGTACGCCGCCGAACGATGGTTCCTTAGTCGCGGCCTGCCGGCCGTCGTCCATCCGTCGGCGCTGGTGCGCCGGTTGGTGAGCCGCTCGGCGCCCGCGCTGACCGGCCTTGCCGCGATCGCGCTCAATTCGATTCTCGTCGTGGCGATCTCAGGTAAGCACACCGTCGACATCGCCGGACGACCGGATCTGGCCGAGGGCGTCGTGCTGGGCCTGCTGACATTGGGACTGCCCCTCGCCGGGCTGGCCGGCTGGCTGGTATCGCGCATCGACTCTCCGGCGCGGCGGTCGACGGCCGCCGCAGCGGCGCTCGCAGCCATCGCACTGGGCGGCTTGCTCGGGGGGCCCAGCCCGCGTCGGAGTGTCGACATCACGATCTTCGGGGTGGCCGTGGCGGTGATTCTGCTGCTGACCGCTACCGGCGTTGGGGCGATCCTGGGATGGGTCGGCGAACTGACCCTGTCCAACATCGCGGCCACCGCCGGGATGTTCGTTCGGGCGCTGCCCGTGGTGCTGCTGACCTTCCTGGTGTTCTTCAACACCTACGTGTGGTTGATGACGTCGTTGATCTCCCGGGGTCGGCTGTGGTTGGGGATGGGATTCCTGTTCCTGGTGGCCGGGAGTTTTCTGGTGTCGGCGACCCTCGACCAGGTCCGTCCGCTGCTGGCGGGAACCGATGACAGCCCCACAGACGCGGCCGGATTGGCCGGGACGCCGTTCGCGGATTTCCCCGATCCGGCGGTTCGCGATCCCCTCTCTACGCTTGAACGGCTCAACACGGTCTTCGTGGTGGCCGCCTCACAGCTCGCCCATGTGCTGTCGGTGGCGGCGCTGACCGGAGGCGTGTTCTTCGTGCTGGGGATGATTCTGGTGAGCCCGGAGGTGCTCGAAGCCTGGACGCGCGGCAACGGCAGGCTCGACGGCGAACTGCTCGGCATGACGCTGCCGATCCCCGACTCGCTGATCCAGACCACGATGCTGCTATCGGCGATCACCTTCATGTACCTGGCCGCCAAGGTGGTCACCGACGGTCAGTACCGCGCGCAGTTCCTCGACCCGATGCTGGCGGATCTGCGAACCACTATCCTGGCCCGTGATCGCTATCACGCGACACAATGGGTGAATGACTGAGCAATCCGGGGACGTGTTTGGGAAGCGCTACGGCGAAGTGATGCTGATCCGCGTACACCCGGAGGGCCCGACAGCGACCGTCTACAACACTTTTCCGCTCAACGACTGCCCCGCCGAGTTGTGGGACGCCCTCGATGCCGAGGCCATCGCGCAGGAGAACGGCGCACTGGGCGCGCTGCTCAACGGACCTCGCCACTGGCTGATGAGCCGTATCGCCAAGAAGCCCGGCGAACCGCAACCCGTCACGAGTTTCGGCGGTCTGGACATGATCGAACAGGCGACCGTGGCCCTGACGTCGAACAACCCGCAGCCCTACAGCGTCAACAAGGTCGACCGCCGGGCGGTCTTCACCTTCGATGGCGGCCGGCCGGTGTTCGAACTCGTCGACCCGGACGGCCGGCGCTGGGTGATGCAGAGCTACAGCCAGATCGTGGACAAGAGCCTGAGCCTCGACGACCTGCCGGCGCTGGTATCGAGGCTCAATCCGCCCGAGGGCTGGTGTTACGAAACCCGAACGCTCACAAAACCTTTGGTAGTCGACACCACCAACACCAAGGCACACGTCCTTCAGGACGAGCTGACCAACACCTACTCGTTGCAGGCCTGAGCCGCCGGTTACAAGTACTGTCCCAGGTTCGACTCGGTATCAATAGCCCTGCTGGCCGACGAACTCTTGCCCGTGACCAGGGTGCGGATGTAGACGATCCGCTCGCCCTTCTTGCCCGAGATCCGTGCCCAGTCGTCGGGATTGGTGGTATTAGGCAGATCCTCGTTCTCGGCGAACTCGTCGACGATCGAATCCAGCAGGTGCTGAATGCGCAGGCCGCGCTGACCCGATTCGAGTACCGACTTGATCGCGTACTTCTTGGCCCGGTCGACGACGTTCTGAATCATCGCCCCGGAGTTGAAGTCCTTGAAGTACATGACCTCTTTGTCGCCGTTGGCGTAGGTGACCTCCAGGAACCGGTTGTCGTCGATCTCGGCGTACATCCGTTCGACGACCTTCTCGATCATCGCCTTGATGCAGGCGCCGCGGTCGCCGCTGAACTCGGCGAGGTCGTCGACGTTCACCGGCAGGTTCTCGGTGAGGTACTTGCTGAAGATGTCCTGCGCCGCTTCGGCATCCGGACGCTCGATCTTGATCTTCACGTCGAGGCGGCCCGGGCGCAGGATGGCGGGGTCGATCATGTCCTCGCGGTTGGAGGCGCCGATGACGATGACGTTCTCCAAGCCCTCCACCCCGTCGATCTCACTGAGCAACTGAGGCACCACCGTCGTCTCGACGTCGGAGCTCACCCCGGTGCCGCGGGTACGGAAGATCGAATCCATCTCGTCGAAGAACACGATCACCGGGGTGCCCTCGGAGGCCTTCTCCCGGGCCCGCTGGAAGATCAGCCGGATGTGCCGCTCGGTTTCGCCGACGAACTTGTTGAGCAGCTCGGGACCCTTGATGTTGAGGAAGTACGACTTGGCCTCCCGGGCGTCGTCGCCGCGGACCTCGGCCATCTTCTTGGCCAGCGAGTTGGCCACCGCCTTGGCAATCAGCGTCTTGCCGCAGCCGGGGGGGCCGTAGAGCAGCACACCCTTGGGCGGGCGCAGCGAGTACTCGCGGTAGAGCTCCTTGTGCAGGAACGGCAGTTCGACGGCGTCGCGGATCTGCTCGATCTGGCGGGTCAGGCCGCCGATGTCGCCGTAGGACACATCGGGAACCTCCTCCAGCACAAGGTCCTCGACCTCGGCCTTCGGGATGCGTTCGAAGGCGTAGCCCGCCTTGGTGTCCACTAGCAGCGAGTCGCCCGGGCGCAGTTTGCGCGGGCGCAGATCGTCGTCGAGAGCGGCCACCACCTCGGGCGCCATGTTCTCGGCGGCAACCAGCGGCTCGGCGAGCCAGACGATGCGCTCCTCGTCGGCGTGGCCGACGACCAGGGCCCGGTGTCCGTCGGCGAGGACCTCACGCAGGGTGCTGATCTCACCGACCGCCTCGAAGTTGCCGGCCTCGACCACCGTGAGGGCCTCGTTGAGCCGAAGCGTCTGACCCTTCTTCAGGGTCGAGACGTCGATGTTCGGCGAGCAGGTCAGCCGCATCTTGCGTCCGGAGGTGAATACGTCGACGGTGTCGTCGTCGTGGGACCCGAGCATCACGCCATAGCCGCTCGGCGGCTGCCCCAGCCGGTCGACTTCCTCGCGCAGCGCCAGAAGCTGCTGGCGGGCTTCTTTGAGCGTGTCCATCAGCTTGGCGTTGCGCGCCGCCAGTGAGTCGATCCGGGCTTCCAGTTGCTGCACCTCGCGGGTCCGCGGGCCGCCGACACCGGCCAGCTGCTCGCGCAGCGTCGCCGCTTCGCGGCGCAGCTGTTCCAGTTCAGCGGCATCACCGTCGTCGTAGGCACCGAAAGCATCAGATCGATGTGACTCACTCATAACGGCTCCTTCCGCGCACCGGATCCTGGTGCGGTGGATACCCCAACGCTACCGGCGTTTGAACCATTACGGGCGCTGGCGGAACGTCGACACTCTGACATCGCTGTTAACCTCGGAAGGAGTAGGGCCCTGATCTGAAAGGACTGTCGTGACCCATAAGCTCCTCGCCTCCTGCTTGGCCGCCGCCGCGATCGCCGGTGGCGCCGCCGCGGCGACGACGGCGGTGCAGACAATCATGCCGAGCAATTCTGCGGCGGTGCAGCCGGTGGTATTCGGCGTGCCGATGCCGTTGGACACCGCCTACGATGTGCCGACCGCCGACCAGATCACCGGTGTTCTCAGCAGTCTTGCCGACCCGGGTGTCCCGTTCGCCGCCAAGAGCTACCTGGTGGAGGGCGGTATCGGCCGCATCGAGGCCCGGACCGCCGACGCGTTGATGAAGAACGCGGTCGCCAAGGGCCAGATCCCGCTGAACTTCACCGTCGACGCCATCACGCCGGCCGGGCCGGGCATCGCGTCGGCAACGGTCACCGCGGCCGGACCGAACATGCCGCCGACCACCCAGACCGTGTCCTTCGTGGATCAGGGCGGCTGGAAGCTGTCGCGCTCGTCGGCCACCTCGGTGCTCGCCATCTTCAGCGCCTGACAAGCGGCGCGCACTGACCAGTTCAGCGCAGCGAGCGCAAATGACCAGCCCGGCGCGACGCACCTTCCGCACCGCTCTGAGCGCCGTCACCCTGGTGGCGGCGCTCGGCGTTTCCGGGTGTTCTCGGGATGTGGCACAGCCCGCTGCCGGACCGCCGACGCCGATTTCGGAAACCGACGGGTTCGGTCCGACGGTGCCGGCGCCTTCCGAGCCGGGACCACTGCCGCCGCCGGAGGCCCTGAGCGACGTCGTTGCCCGACTCGCCGATCCCGCCGTCCCCGGCGCGGAGAAACTCGCGTTGGTGGCGGACACCACAGCAGCCGACGCCGCAGCACTGGACACCTTCGCGGGGGCCATGCGCGACACCGGCTTCACACCTGTCACCGTCCGGGCTTCCGACCTCGTGTCGACCCGGACAGACGACGTCGTCGCGACGATCACGGTGACGGCTCCGGAATCCGGTTCCGGTACTGGTGGTGGTGAATTCTCCTTCCCCATGGAGTTCCGGCGCGCCGGCAATGGATGGCAGTTGACCCGTCAGACCGCCGACATGCTGTTCGCCTTCGGCAATGCCCGCACCGCAGCGCCGGCGCCGCCTGCCCCGGCACCCAGCCCCGATCCCCCGCGCTGAGTTCCCGTGTGGATCGGCTGGCTGGAATTCGACATCCTGCTCGGCGATGTGCGTTCGCTCAAGCAGAAGCGGTCCGTGGTGCGTCCGATCGTCGCCGAGTTACAGCGGCGCTTCGGAGTGTCGGCGGCCGAGACCGGCTGGCTCGATCTGCATCGGCGGGCCGGCATCGGCATGTCGGTGGTCGCCGCTGACAGTGCCCACGTGGCCGACGTGCTGGACGCCGCGGAGCGGCTGGTCGCCGCCCGCCCGGAGGTCGAATTACTTTCGGCGCGAAGGGGTTTGCGCCACAGCGACGATTAGCGTTTGCGGCGCGGGGCGATGCGTTACTCCCCCGCAGCCGGCGGCACGATCTCGGTGGCGGCCGTGACGCCGCGGCCCTTCTTCCGCAGCGGGGTCGGCGTGACGGTGCCCGGAGCCAGCCGGCGTGCCGAGATGAGGAACGCGGTGTGGCCGCGCATGTTGTGGTTCGGGCGCACCGCAAGCCCGACGACGTTCCAGCCGCGCTGCAGGGATTCCCACGACCGCGGCTCGGTCCAGCACTGCTGCTCGCGCAGTGCCTCCACCGCCCGGGAAAGCTGGGTCACGGTCGCGACATAGATGATCAGCACGCCGCCGGGCACCAGCACCCGCGCCACCGAATCCAGCACCTCCCACGGGGAGAGCATGTCGAGCACCACCCGGTCGATCGACGCCTCCGGCAGGTCACAGTCGACCAGGTCGGCGATCGTCAGCGTCCAGTTCTCCGGTTCCCCGCCGAAGAACGTCGCCACATTCCGGCGGGCGTGCTCTGCGTGGTCGGCGCGCACCTCGTAGGAGATCACCTCACCGGCCGATCCCACCGCCCGCAGCAACGAGCAGGTCAGCGCCCCAGAGCCGGCGCCGGCTTCCAGCACCCGGGCACCGGGGAACACGTCCCCCTCGTGGATGATCTGCGCGGCGTCCTTAGGATAGATGACCTGCGCGCCGCGCGGCATCGACATCACGTAGTCGATCAGCAGCGGCCGCAGCACCAGAAACGCGTCGCCATTGGTGGATTTGACCACGCTTCCCTCAGGCAGCCCGATCACCGAATCGTGGGTGACGGCCCCGCGGTGGGTGTGAAACTCGCTGCCCGGGTTGAGGATCATCGTGTAGTGACGGCCTTTGGCGTCGGTCAACTGCACCCGGTCACCGACGGTGAACGGACCTGTCCTGCGGATGTCCGGCTGATGGGTCACAGCCGCACAGCCTGCCACAGCCGGGCAGGGGCACCAGCAGGCGTGGTCTAGGCGCCGTTGCACACTCCGGAACTGCGGATCGCGTCGCCGTAGACCCTCATCGTGGCGGTGTTGGCATTGATCACACCCGACGGCATCTGCTGGGCGATCTTGTCGCTGATCCCCTTCAGCTGATACCAGAGATGGTAGAAGGAGTCGCCGTGGAACAGCGGCGAATACTCGCTCTGGTCGGGGTAATTGGTGATGTAGAGGGTATGGACCCGCGGATCCAGGAACGCCGTCGCCTGATCGATGTTGGCGCCCAGGGCGTCACCAGCACCCTGCACCTGTGCCCACACGTCATAGCTGTCGCGCAGCGCGTTCTGGAATCCGAAGGCCTGCCCGGCCAGGGCGTCGTACTGGGTGTTGAACCAGTGGCAAGCCTCACCCTCGGCGGTGACCATCTCCGGGGTCACCCGGTTCTGCCAGAGGTTGTAGGGGAACGTCACGTAGTCCGGATGCCAGCCCGGACCCGGTGCGATGTCGTCGGCGTTCGCCACCCCGGCTGCACCCAGTCCCACCGTGCACACAGCGGCAGCGGCGACCCGGGCAACGGCCTTGCTCCAATCGATCATCCGACGATTATCCGAACGGAAGCCGCCGGGGGCGCCGGATTCGCTGAATTCCGGTCCGGCGGGCAGGAGCGAAACGACCCGGGGAGTAGTCCGATGGCCGCGTCTCACAGGACGCTCGTCAGGAAAGCCACGGCGATCCCCGCGCTGGCGGCGAACAGGTCCTCCCCGAGGGCGACGGCCCGGTCCCGGCCGCCGCTCGCGGCCACGAGGTGGGTGCGCGCCGCATAGCCGCCGAGGGTACCCAGGACGGCCCCGATCAAGCCGGCCCCCAGGCTGCCCCACCGATATCCCCAGGCAGTGCCGAGCACCGCGCCGGAGAACGCGCCGGTGGCCAGCCGGACCAAAAACTGCGGCGCCGACTTGCGACTGGGCAGGGTGGGCATTTTGTCGCTGATGAGTTCAGCGACGGCCAGCACGGTCAGGATCGCCACGGTGGCCCAGTGGCCCATCCATGACGCCCACGTATTGGAGAGATTGACCCAGTGCAGCATGGCCGCCCAGGCCAGAACCGCCGGCGCGGTGAAGGCCCGCAGACCGGCTACCACGCCGATGAGCAGGGCCAGCAACAGTACGAGCGCGTGCGTCATGCGTCCTCCCTAGACGGTCATCGGGACGCTAGCACGGTGGGAGAGATAGATCCCCAGGTCGCTTCGCTCCTGCCCCCCGGATCCCCGTGCGGGAACGATCAGAACCGGCAGAACCTGACGTCGGAGGCGAGGATCGCCTTGGCGCCGATCCCAGCCAACTCGTCCATGAGCGCGTTGACGTCCCGCCGGGGCACCAGTGCGCGCACCGCCACCCAGTCCGGGTCGGCCAGCGGCGCGATGGTCGGCGACTCCAGGCCGGGCGTGATCGCGGTGGCGCGCTCGACGAGGTCGCGGGGGCAGTCGTAGTCCAGCATCAGGTACTGCTGGCCGAAGACCACACCCTGAACCCGGCCGGCCAACTGGTCCCGGGCGGCCCGGCTGGCGTCGTCGGGGGTGTCGCGTTCGATCAGCACCGCCTCGGAATCGCAGAGCGGCTCGCCGAAGGCGACCAGGCCGTGCACCCGCAGGGTTCGGCCCGATCCGACCACGTCGGCGATGGCGTCGGCGACCCCCAGCTGCACCGAGATCTCCACCGCGCCATCCAGGCGGATGACGGTGGCTTCAATCCCCTTGTCCGCCAGGTCCTTTCGCACGAGGTTGGGGTAAGCGGTGGCGATCCGCAGCCCGGCCAGATCGGCGACGGTCCAGCTGCGCCCCGCCGGCGCGGCGTAGCGGAAGCTGGACGACCCGAAACCCATCGCCAGCCGTTCCCGCACCGGTGCGCCGGATTCGCCGGCCAGGTCACGTCCGGTGATGCCGAGGTCCAGGTCCCCCGAACCGACATAGATGGCGATGTCCTTGGGGCGCAGAAAGAAGAACTCGACGCCGTTGGCCGGATCCATGACGGTGAGGTCCTTCGGATCGGTGCGCCGGCGGTAGCCGGCCTCGGCCAGGATCTCGGCGGCAGACTCCGACAACGCCCCCTTGTTGGGGACAGCGACACGCAACATGGCTTTTCTACAGCTTCCGGTAGATGTCGTCGAGGGTCAGTCCGCGGGCGATCATCAGAACCTGCGTCCAGTAGAGAAGCTGGCTGATCTCCTCGGCGAGCGCCTCGTCGGACTCGTGCTCGGCAGCCAGCCACACCTCGCCGGCTTCCTCGAGGATCTTCTTGCCCAGGGTGTGCACGCCGGCGTCCAGCGCGGCCACAGTGGCGCTGCCGCCCGGCCGGCTGCGGGCCCGTTCGCCCAGTTCGGCGAACAGTTCCTCGAAGGTCTTCACGGGCTGGGATTGTTTCATGCGCCCACCACGGCAGTCACGGCGGTTTCCGCGCCAGCGCACCGGGCCTGATCGGTGCTACCGCACCAGGCCTGATCGGTGCTACCGCACCCGGCCTGATCGGTGCTACCGCACC
>CAZVST010000022.1:0-43495 GCA_964629725.1 uncultured Mycobacterium sp. | reverse complement strand
CCGCACCCGGCCTGATCGGTGCTACCGCACCCGGCCTGATCGGTGCTACCGCACCCGGCCTGATCGGTGCTACCGCACCAGGCCTGATCGGTGCTACCGCACCAGGCCTGATCGGTGCTACCGCACCAGGCCTGATCGGTGCTACCGCACCAGGCCTGATCGGTGCTACCGCACCAGGCCTGATCGGTGCTACCGCACCAGGCCTGATCGGTGCTACCGCACCAGGCCTGATCGGTGCTACCGCACCAGGCCTGATCGGTGCTACCGCACGAGGCCTGATCGGTGCTACCGCACGAGGCCTGATCGGTGCTACCGCACCAGGCCCTGGTCGAGCACTCCGCCCAGCTGCTCAAGCATCCGGTCGGCGCGGGCGCTGTTGCCGCGCCCGATCTGAAATGCGGCGCCCCAGACCAGGCCCATCAGCATGTCGGGCAGGCCGTCGGCCTCCTGGCCGACCTCCCCGCGGCGTACCGCGGAGACCACGGCGCCGCGGACGAACCCTTCCACCAGGGTCGCCGCATGACAGGCGTCGGCCGGGAGATGCTGGTCGTCGATCGCCGACTGCACCAGGAACGCGGCCAGCGCCGGGTCGGCATGGTCGCCGTTCAGCGCCACCCGGATGAATGCCACCACCCTGATCGGCCAGGGTCGGGGCCTGCGAGGCGATGCCGATGGCGTCGGAAACCTCGTGGCTCACCCGGCACTGCTACGTCGCGGTCCACGACGCCCGCACCACCTGCGGGGCGGCTGCGTAAGTTGGCGGCATGGCCGCGAACCCATCCGACAAACCGCCTGTCGACATCATCCTGCAGAAAGTGCTGCAGGCCGTTCCGTTCCAGCTGACCGTCGACGGTGGGGTCCACGAGGCGCGACGACGGCTGCGTGACCTGCCGCGCCGGCCGTTGCACCCCGATCTGCGCGTCGAGGATCATCGCATCGAGGGCCCGGCGGGGCCGATCCCGGTGCGGGTGTACTGGCCCGACGAGGAGCCCGGCCAGGATCCCGACGTCGGCGCCCACCCCGTCACGATGTTCTTCCACGGGGGCGGATTCGCCGTAGGCGACCTCGACACCCACGACGCCATCGCCCGCGAGCATGCGGTCGGCGGCCGCACGGTGGTGGTGTCGGTGGACTACCGGCTGGCACCGGAGCACCCGTACCCGGCGGCGGTCGAGGACGCCTGGGCAGCCACCCGGTGGGTCGCGGAGAACGCCGGGACGTTCGGCGCGGACGCCGGACGGCTGGCGGTCGCGGGCGACTCGGCAGGCGGCAACCTCTCGGCCGTGGTGGCCCAGCTGGCCAGGGACGCGCAGCGCAGCGGCGACGGCCCGGCGGTGGCCTTCCAGCTGCTGTGGTACCCGGCGACGACGTGGGACACCTCGCTGCCGTCGTTCACCGAGAACGCCGTCGCCCCGGTGCTGGACCACCAGGCGATCGGCGAGTTCACCCGGTGGTACGCCGGCCATATCGACCTCACCGACCTGCCGGCCACCCTGGCGCCCGCTCGCGCCGACGATCTCTCCGGCCTGGCCCCGGCCTACGTCGCGGTCGCCGGCCACGATCCGCTGCGCGACGACGGCGCCCACTACGCCGAACTGCTGTCGGCCGCCGGGGTTCAGGTGGAGCTGCACAACGCCGAGACGTTGGTGCATGGCTATCTGGGCTATTCCGGGGTGGTTCCGGCCGCCACCGAGGCCACCGCCCGCGGGCTGGCGGCGCTGCGTACGGCGCTTCATCCCGCCCGCTGACCAGTAACGTTTGGCGGCTGCGCGGCGACAAGCCACAATGAAGTCAACGTCTACTGGAGGAAATCAAGGCATGACAACCGGTCATAACCGACGCATCGCGCGCGCGGCTATCGGCACCATCGTCGGCGGCATCACTCTGGCCGCCCTCGCCACGCCCACGGCGTTCGCCGCACCGGACTGCACCCCGGCCGGCATCGACGGCCAGGTGACCTCGGTCACCCAGCAGGCCCGCGCGTACCTGAACACCCACGCTGCGGCGAACAAAATGCTGATGACCGCGGCCCTGCAGCCGCAGGCCGAGGCCGCCCAGACCATCCAGTCCTACGCGAACTCCAACCCGCAGGAGTACGCCGACCTCCGCTCGATCCTGGTTCCGCTGAGCAACCTGCAGAACCAGTGCGGTGTGAACGTGGTGCCCGCCGAGTACCAGTGGGCGTTCAGCCAGTTCATCGGCTGACATTCCGGATACCTCAAAAGCGGCTCACGCCTCGTGCGTGAGCCGCTTTTTTACGCGCCAGTCATACTTCGATCAGCCACCATAAGGAGTGAGTCATGTCAGTGCTAGTCACCGGCGGGGCCGGATACATCGGCAGCCACACCGTCGTGCAGCTGATCGAGGCCGGCATCGAGCCGATCATCATCGACAACTTCTCCAACGCCAAGCCCAGCGTGCTGAACCGGATCGCGGAGATCACCGGCACGCGTCCGGTCCTCGTCGACGGCGACATCCGCGACCGCGCGCTGCTCGATCGGCTGTTCGCCGACCACGACATCGATTCGGTGATCCACTTCGCCGGCAAGAAGGCCGTCGGGGAATCGGTCGCGATGCCGGTGGAGTACTACGACAACAACGTCAGCGGAACGCTCATTCTGATCGAGGCCATGCGGGACGCCGGTGTGCGCACCTTCGTGTTCAGTTCGTCGGCCACCGTGTACGGCGACCCGGCGTCGGTCCCGATCCGGGAAGACTTCCCCGTTGGCGCGACTAATCCGTACGGGCGTACCAAGCTGATGGTGGAGCAGATCCTCGCCGATGTCACCGTCGCGTACGACGACTGGTCGGTGTGCCTGCTGCGCTACTTCAACCCGGTCGGCGCGCACGAGAGCGGACGCATCGGCGAGGACCCGTCCGGCATACCGAACAACCTGATGCCGTTCATCGCGCAGGTGGCCGTGGGACGCCGCGATCAGCTGAGCGTGTTCGGCGGCGACTATCCGACGCCGGACGGCACCGGTGTGCGCGACTACATCCACGTCGTCGATCTCGCCGAGGGGCACCTGGCCGCGCTGCGTTACGCGGCCGGGCGGCCTGGCTGCCACGTGTTCAACCTGGGCACCGGCAGAGGCACCAGCGTGCTGGAACTCGTGCACGCCTTCGAGCAGGCCGCCGGGGCCCAGATTCCCTACCAGATCGTTGATCGCCGGCCCGGTGACATAGCGGAGTGCTGGGCCGACCCGACCCGTGCCGCCGAGGTGCTCGGCTGGCGGGCCGAGCGGACCATCGGCGACATGACGTCCTCGACGTGGAAGTGGCAGACGATGAACCCCACCGGGTATCCCGAGGAGTAGGGAAGCCGTTTGGCCACAACCTTTTTCAGAATGGTCACACCAGCGGTATGAGCCCGATGGCCGCGATGAAGAACCGCAGGACCATACGCAGGCCGAGCTTCCAGAAATCCGAGAACCGGTAACCCGCCGGTCCCATCACCGTCATGTTGGCCGGCGTTGCCACCGGGGTCAGGAAGGGGTGGCGGCGGACACCGCGATCGGGATCATCATCAGCGCGGTCGCGGCATTGCTGATGAGTTGGCTGAACAGGACCGTGACCACGACGTCGCTCCCCGACAAGCGGGGATTCCGGTGTCACCCGCAGATGGGCGACGTTGCCCAGTCCGAAGTGCTCGGTCAACGTGACGGCGTGGTCGCTGAGGTGTGCCGGCACGCTGTCGCCGATCCGGTCGGGCAGCAGTCGCGGTCCGAGGATCGCGATCACGACGACGCTGGCCGCCACCAGCGGGATACCGATGAAGGAGAATTCGGCGAAGCCGAACTCGCCCACCCCCGCGTCCGCAGCCCCCTCGGAGACGATGACACGCGAAGCAGGGCCTGGCCGATCCAGGCGGTCACGCCGGATGCGTCGAGGCCCTCACTGACGACGAACAGCGAAGCGATCAACACGACCGTCGGGTCCCCGAAACCGGACAGGGCTTGCGGCAGGTCCAGAACCCCGAGGAAATACAGGGCCAGTGCCGAGCCGATCGCGACGACCTCGACGGGCACCTTGTTCCACACGAACAGGACGACGACAACTCCTAGGGCGACGAGACTGATGGTCGCCTGGCTCACGCGTTGAGACTACTGAGCGGAGACGACGGATACCTCGTGCGTCGCCGCCCGATCACCGTCGTTCGCACATAGGCTTTCGGTATGAGGCCCGATTACCAGACGTTGATCGTCGGTGCGGGGTTCTCCGGCATCGGCGCGGGGGTGCTGCTCGACAAAGCGGGTCTGGGCGACTACCTGATCGTGGACGCCGCCGACGGGCCGGGCGGTACGTGGTACTGGAACACCTATCCCGGTATCGCCGTGGACATTCCGTCGTTCTCCTACCAGTTCTCCTTCGAGCAGAGCCGGTACTGGTCGCGGGTGTACGCCCCGGGCGGCGAACTGCGCTCCTACGCCGAGCACTGCGTCGACAAGTACGGTCTGCGCCGCCGGATGCGCTTCGGCACCACCGTCACCGCAGCCGAATTCGACGAGAATAACGACCTCTGGCGGGTGGACCTCGGTTCCGGCGAACCGGTGACCGCGCGTTTCCTGATCAATGCCAGCGGTGTGATGACCCGCCCGAAGCTGCCCGACATCGACGGCGTGGACTCGTTCGCCGGTCCGGTCATGCACACCGCCCGGTGGGACCACAGCGTCGACCTAGCCGGCAAGCGGGTCGCGGTCATCGGGACGGGTGCCTCGGCGGTGCAGGTGATCCCGGAGATCGCCCCGAAAGCCAAGCAGCTCAACGTGTTTCAGCGCACCCCGATCTGGTGCTTCCCCAAATTCGACGCGCCGATCGCTGGGGCGGCCCGGCTGGCTCTGCGGGTGCCCGGCGGCCGCACCGTCCAGCGGATGCTCAGCCAGGCGTTCGTCGAGTTCACCTTCCCGCTGGCTGCGAACTACTTCACTCTCAACCCTTTCGCCCGAAAAATGGCCGATGCCGGCCGGGCCTACCTGCGCAGCCAAGTGCACGATCCGGTCGTCCGAGACAGGTTGACGCCGCGCTACGCCGTCGGCTGCAAGCGGCCCGGATTTCACAACACCTACCTGTCGACGTTCAACCGCGACAACGTCGCATTGATCACCGAGCCGATCGCACGGATCACCGAAACCGGCGTGAGGACCGCCGATGGACAGTCCCACGACGTCGACGTGCTCATCCTGGCGACCGGATTCACCCTGATGGACGCCGACGCGGGCACCTTCGCCGTGACCGGCCCGGGTGGCCGCTCGCTGGCGCGGTTCTGGGAGGAGCACCGACTGCAGGCCTACGAGGGCGTGAGCGTGCCGGGCTTTCCGAACATGTTCTCGGTGTTCGGCCCGTACGGCTACGTCGGGTCGTCGTACTTCGCACTCATCGAAGCGCAGACTCACCACATCGTGCGCTGCCTGGCCCAGGCCCAGCGCACGCGTTCGACCCGGGTCGAGGTCAGCGACGCGGCCAACGACCGCTACTTCGCCGAGATGATGCGCAAGCGGCACCGGCAGATCTTCTGGCAGCCGACCTGCCAGAACGCCAACAGTTACTACTTCGACCGCAACGGCGACGTGCCACTGCGGCCGACCACGACCGTCGAGGCGTATTGGCGCAGCCGGCGTTTCCCGCTGAAGGATTACCGGTTCACCGGATGAGCCTATGCCCCCCGCCCCCGTCGTTGCGGACGCGCCGGCTCCTGTGAGGTGGATAGCCGAACGACGACAGCGGCTCACGTCGAAACGTGAGCCGCTGTCGTAAGGACGGGTCTAAACGGACGCCCGTCTGAACTCCTCAACGGGGCTGGCGCCGCTTGATCGTCCTCAGACGGAAGCCCAATTGTCTGACTCCTCAACGCGGCTCCTTCGTCGCCGCTTGATCGTCCTCAGACGGAAGCCTTGAGATCCTCGACCTTGTCGGTCCGCTCCCACGGCAGGTCGATGTCGGTGCGGCCGAAGTGACCGTAGGCCGCCGTCGGCGCGTAGATCGGCCGCAGCAGATCCAGGTCGCGGACGATCGCGCCGGGACGCAGGTCGAACACCGCGGTGATGGCCTTCTCGATGCGATGCGGGTCGACGGTCTCGGTGCCGAAGGTCTCGACGAACAGGCCTACCGGCGCGGCCTTGCCGATGGCGTAGGCCACCTGCACCTCGACCCGCTCGGCCAGGCCGGCGGCGACCACGTTCTTGGCCACCCAGCGCATGGCGTAGGCCGCCGAGCGGTCCACCTTGGACGGATCCTTGCCGGAGAAGGCGCCGCCGCCGTGGCGGGCCCAGCCGCCGTAGGTGTCGACGATGATCTTGCGGCCGGTCAGACCGGCGTCACCCATCGGGCCGCCGACCACGAACTTGCCGGTCGGGTTGACCAGCAGCCGGAAGTCGGAGGTGTCCAGGCTCTCGTGGGCCAGCTCGCTGAGCACGACCTCGACGACATGCTTGCGGATGTCGGCCGGAAGCTGTTCCCTCTCGTCGATGTTCGCCGCGTGCTGGGTGGACAACACCACGGTGTCCAGGCGGATCGGCGTGGTGCCCTCGTACTGGATGGTGACCTGAGTCTTGCCGTCCGGGCGCAGGTAGGGCAGCGGGCCACCCTTGCGGACGGCGGTCAGCTTGCGGGCCAACCGGTGCGCCAGGGCGATCGGCAGCGGCATCAACTCCGGGGTGTCGCGGATCGCGTAGCCGAACATCAGCCCCTGGTCACCGGCTCCCTGCAGGTCCAGCGGGTCGCGCTCACCCTCGACCCGGACCTCGTAGGCCTCGTCGACACCCTGGGCGATGTCCGGGGACTGCCGGCCGATGCCGATGTTCACGCCGCAGGAGGCGCCGTCGAACCCCTTGTCCGAGGAGTCGTAGCCGATCTCGAGGATGCGCTGGCGAACGGTGTCGGTGATGTCGGCGAAGGCTTCCTTGGCCGTGGTGGTGACCTCGCCGACCACGTGCACCTGACCGGTAGTCACCAGCGTCTCGACCGCGACACGGGACTTCGGGTCCGCAGCGAGCAGCGAGTCGAGCACCGAGTCGCTGATGGCGTCGCAGATCTTGTCCGGGTGCCCCTCGGTCACCGACTCGCTGGTGAACAGCCGACCGTTATCACTCACAGTGTCAAACCCCTTCGATACCTGTCATATACGTGGTTTCCCACCCACATGTGCTTGTTTGTCGCCGGCCCGTCTGACCGGCGCTGGTGCTACCCGTCGCTGCCGCGCAGGAACGCCGCGATCGCGTCCACAATACGGCTTGCCATCAGAGTCTTCGAACCGTGCTCCAGCGCAACCTCGGCACCGTCCGATCCAAGCAGCCACCCGTCGTTGCTGTCGACCTCGAATGCGCGGCCGTCCCCTACTGCGTTGACGACCAGCAGATCGCAGGCCTTCCGGGCCAGTTTCGCCCGGGCGTGGAACAACACGTCGCCGTTCGCGTCGCCGGTCTCGGCGGCAAAGCCGACGATCGCGCGCATGTTGGGCAGCTGCCGGTCGGCGCGCTGCCGCACCGTGCCGGCCAGTACGTCGTCGGTACGGACCAGCTCGACGGTCGGACCGTCGATGGCACCTTCGGCTGAGACGGCCGTCTTCTTGATCTTGCTGCCGGCGACGTGCGCCGGCCGGAAGTCGGCGACGGCGGCGGCCATCACCAGCACGTTGGCATCCGGGGCGTGTTTGGTGACGGCGTCGTGCAACTGGGCTGCGGAGGTAACGCTGAGCACATGCACCCCCGCTGGGTCAGCCAGACCGGCGGTGTTGCCGGCGATGAGAGTCACCTCGGCGCCGCGTTGCGCCGCGATCCGGGCCACCGCATACCCCTGCTTGCCCGAGCTGCGGTTGCCGATGAACCGCACCGGGTCCAGAGCCTCCCGAGTGCCGCCGGCGGTCACCAGGATCTTCGTCCCGCTCAGGTCGTAAGGCATCGCGTCGGGACGGGCCAGCAGCAGTTCGGCGAAGGTGGTGATCTCCTCCGGCTCGGGAAGCCGGCCCGGGCCGGTGTCGGCGCCGGTGAGCCGGCCCGACGCGGGCTCCAGGACCACCGATCCCCGGCTCCGCAGCGTCGCGACGTTGTCGGCGGTGGCGGGGTGCTGCCACATCTCGGTGTGCATCGCAGGTGCGAAGAGCACCGGGCAGCGGGCGGTGAGCAGGGTGGCGGTCAGCAGGTCGTCGGCACGACCGGCGGCGGCACGGGCCAGCAGGTCGGCGGTCGCGGGCGCCACCACCACCAGATCGGCCTGCTGGCCGAGCCGGACGTGCGGGACGTCGGGAACGTCCTCGAAGACCCCGGTGTGCACCGGGTGGCCGGACAGCGCTTCGAAGGTTGCTGCCCCGACGAACCGCAGCGCGGACTCGGTCGGGACCACCCGGACGTCGTGGCCGGCCTCGCTGAGCTGGCGGACCACCGAACAGGCCTTGTAGGCGGCGATGCCACCGGCAACTCCGACAATGATCCGCTTGGGGTTCACGACCACCCGATCCGCGCCAGAACCCGCTCCGGGACGGCTATTCGCCTTCGGTGTGTTCGAGCAGGTCGGCGTGGATCTCGCGGAGCGCGATCGACAGCGGCTTCTCCTGCAGGCCCGGCTCCACCAACGGGCCGACGTACTCGAGAATCCCGTCGCCGAGCTGGTTGTAGTAGTCGTTGATCTGACGCGCCCGCTTGGCGGCGTAGATGACCAGGGCGTATTTGCTGGACACCCGGTCGAGCAGCTCGTCGATGGGCGGATTGGTGATACCCAGCGGGGTGTCGTAGGCGGTGGCAGCGCCGGGGGCCGGATCGTAATGATCGGCGGTGGTTGTCACGTGGACGTCTCCTGGCAGTCAGGGGGGTTCGGATGGGCCTTGAGGTGGTCGGTCGAAGACCGCTCACGCCGACTCAGGCGCGTTTCCCACCAGCAACGATATCAATTCTGCGCATGCAGATTCCAATTGGCTGTTGACGACGACGACGTCGAACTCGCCCTGCGCGGCCAATTCGGCCTCCGCGGTGGCCAGTCGGCGGGCCATGACCTCGGGAGTCTCGGTGCCGCGGCCGATGAGGCGCTGCCGCAGCGACTCCCAGTCCGGGGGCGCCAGGAAGACGCTCAGCACGTCGGGCATCGCATTCTTGACCGCCCGTGCGCCGGCGAGATCGACCTCGATGAGCACCGGACGGCCGGACTCGGCCGCCCTCAGAACCGGCTCCGACAACGTTCCCGACCGCTGCAGGCCGCCGTGGATATCAGCCCATTCCAGCAGTTGGCCGCTGTCGATCAGCTCCTGGAATCGCTCGGGGCTCACGAAGTGGTAATCCTGACCGTCCACCTCGCCGGGGCGCGGTTCGCGGGTGGTCGCCGACACGCTGAAATGGAGGTCGGGAACCTCCTCGCGCAGACGACGTACCACGGTCGACTTGCCGACGGCCGAAGGGCCGGACAGCACCAGCACGCGTCCTCGCGATGCCTGAGGACGGGGTGAACGGTCCTCGCTGTCCGGCCCTTCGCCGACGCTCATCGACCCGACGAGCCTCAGGAGAACTTTTCCAGCAGCGCCTTACGCTGCCGGTCCCCCAGGCCGCGCAGGCGGCGGGTGGGAGCGATCTCCAGCTCGGTCATGATCTCCTGCGCCTTGACTTTGCCCACCTTGGGCAGAGCCTCCAGCAGCGCGGAAACCTTCATCTTGCCGAGGACCTCGTCGGTCTCGGCATCCTTGAGTACCTGCGTGAGGTTGGTGCCGCCGCGCTTGAGCCGATCCTTCAGCTCAGCACGTATCCGACGTGCGGCGGCAGCCTTCTCCAAGGCGGCGGCGCGCTGCTCGTCGGTCAACTGGGGAAGGGCCACGGGTTTCCTCCGTCTCAATTTCCATTTCTGGACCATCAGTGTTCATGCCTGGACCGGGTACTTCAGCCAGCGACGACGACCGTACCCACGCCCTCCGACGAAATGTAACCCGACCCCCTGATTCGGCGGGAAAACCTGCAGCACAGCGTCGTACCAAACACCCGCGCCCGAGTCGGATGCACAGCTTGGGCCGAGTCCCCCGGGCACCTGGCCGAGGTGGCGAAATGCCGTATCTAGCTGCAGTTTTACCGTCCGGCAGCCGGCGACACGGCCGAACGGATCGGCGGCCACCGGGCCCGAGGCAGCGTCGCCGCCCGATTCAGACCGGGTTACGGCGTGTCGCGCGTGTCGCGTCCCGCAACCGATCAGGCCAGATAGGCGACCGCGTCGCGGATCCGCTCAGCGGCCTGCCGCACCGCCAGCGGGTCGGGGCCGGCCCGCAGCACCTCCCGGGACACCGCGGGCAGCAGCTGACCGGGCTTGGCGCCGCCGAGACCACCGAGGTCCTCCGGGCGCCCGCCCTGCGCCCCGACGCCGGGCACCAGGACCGGACCGCCCAGGACGCTCAGATCGGGCACCGAGTCGCCGAGGGTGGCTCCGACGACGACCCCGACCGAGCCGGGCTGCGGGGCCGCCGTGCGGTTGACGGCGGCGGCGTCGTCGACGATCGACTGAGCCACCGTCCGGCCATCGACCACGGCGCGCTGCACCGACGCGCCCTCCGGGTTGGACGTCGCCGCGAGGACGAAAACGCCACGGCCGCGCCGGGCAGCCACGTCGAGCAACGGCCCCAAAGAGCCAAAGCCCAGATAGGGCGAGGCGGTCACCGCGTCGGCGGCCAGCGGTCCGTCGCCGGCCCAGGCCTGGGCGTAGGCCGCCATCGTCGACCCGATGTCGCCGCGCTTGGCGTCCGCCAGCACCAGCACCCCGGCGGACTGCAACGCGGCGGTAGTGCGCTCCAGCACAGCGAAACCGGCCGAGCCGTACACCTCGAAGAACGCCACTTGGGGTTTGACGACGGCGAACCCCACCGGGCCTGCCGAGTAGGCCTGCACGCAGATGTCGCAGAACCGGGCCAGGCCGTCCGCGGTGCGGGCCACTCCCCAGGCGTCCATCAACTCCGGGTGCGGGTCGATGCCGACGCACAGCGGGCCGCGCTGCGCGATGGCCGCCGCGAGCCGCGCACCGAACGCCGGCACCGTCGCAGCCACGTCAGCCGCCGAGAGCGGCGTGCAGCTCCTGCAGCGAGCGCACGTCGATGTCACCGCGGAGCGCGGACTCGATGCCCTGCACGGCAGCAGAGGCGCCCTGCACGGTGGTGATGCAGGGAATGTTCATCGCCACCGCCGCGGATCGGATCTCGTAACCGTCGATGCGCGGGCCGGAGTTGCCGTACGGAGTGTTGATCACCATGTCGACCTCGCCGGCTTCGATGGCATCCAGTGCGGTCATCTCGGGGCGCCCGTCGCCCGGCGCCTCGAAGTGCTTGCGCACGATGTCACACGGAATGCCGTTGCGGCGCAGCATCTCCGCGGTGCCCTCGGTGGCCAGCACCCGGAACCCGAGATCGGCCAGACGCTTGACCGGGAACACCAGCGAGCGCTTGTCGCGGTTGGCCACCGAGACGAACACCGTGCCGGAGGTGGGTAGCGACCCGTACGCCGCCGTCTGGCTCTTGGCGAACGCACTGCCGAAGTCGTCGTCGATACCCATGACCTCACCCGTCGACTTCATCTCGGGCCCGAGCAGCGAGTCGACGCCGGAACCGTCGGTCCGCCGGAACCGCCGGAACGGCAGCACCGCCTCCTTGACGGCGATCGGGGCGTTCGGCTTGGGCACCGAACCGTCGCCCACCGCGGCGAGCACCCCCTCGCTGCGCAGCTGGGAGATGCTGGCGCCCAACATGATCCGGGCACACGCCTTGGCCAGCGGCACGGCCGTGGCCTTCGACACGAACGGCACGGTGCGACTCGCCCGGGGATTGGCCTCCAGCACGTAAAGCACGTCGTCCTTGAGCGCGTACTGCACGTTGAGCAGTCCCACCACCCCGACGCCGTGTGCGATGGCCTCGGTCGCGCGGCGCACCGCCGCGACGTCGCTGCGGCCCAACGTCACCGGGGGCAGCGCGCACGCGGAGTCACCGGAGTGGATGCCGGCCTCCTCGATGTGCTCCATGATGCCGCCGATGTAGATCTCGGTGCCGTCGCAGAGGGCGTCGACGTCGATCTCGATCGCGTCCTCCAGGAACCGGTCGACCAGCACCGGGTGGGCCGGCGACAGTTGGGTGGCGCGGGTGATGTAGCCGTGCAGGGTCTTCTCGTCGTACACGATCTCCATTCCGCGTCCACCCAGCACGTACGACGGGCGCACCAGGACCGGATACCCGATGGCCGAAGCGATCTCGCGAGCCTCCTCGAAACTTGTGGCCGTGCCGAACTTGGGGGCCGGAAGGCCGGCGTTCACCAACACCTGGCCGAACCGACCCCGGTCCTCGGCCAGATCGATGGCCTCGGGGCGCGTACCGACGATCGGGACGCCGGCAGCCTCCAGCCGGTGCGCCAGGCCCAGCGGGGTCTGCCCGCCGAGTTGGACGATCACCCCGACCACGCCGGGACCGCCCTGCCCGGAGATGGATTCGACGCGGTAGACCTCCAGGACGTCCTCGAACGTCAGCGGTTCGAAGTACAGGCGGTCGGCGGTGTCGTAGTCGGTGGAGACCGTCTCGGGGTTGCAATTGATCATGACGGTCTCGAAGCCGGCCTCCGACAGCGTGGTGGCGGCGTGCACGCAGCTGTAGTCGAATTCGATGCCCTGCCCGATCCGGTTCGGCCCCGAGCCGAGGATCAGCACCTTCGCTTTGTCGGTCTGCGGCGCCACCTCGGACTCAGCCGCCGGGTCGAGTTCGTAGCTCGAATAGTGATACGGCGTCTTGGCTTCGAACTCCGCGGCGCAGGTGTCGACGGTCTTGAACACCGGGTGGATGCCGAGTCGCTGGCGCAACGTGCGAACGCCGGACTCACCTGCCAGCTCCGGCCGCAGAGCGGCGACCTGGCGGTCGGACAGCCCGCTGTGCTTGGCCTGTCGCAACAGCGTCGCGTCCAGGACCGGGGCGTCGAGGATCTCCGCCCGCAGACCGACCAGGCCGTTGACCTGGTCGACGAACCAGGGGTCGATTCCGGAGGCCTGCGCCACCTGTTCCACGGTGGCACCCAGCCGCAACGCGAGTTCGACGTCGTAGAGCCGGCCCTCGGTGGGGGTGCGCAGCCGCTCGAGGATGTCGTCGACCCAGCCGTCGTCGTCGGGCTGGGTCCAGAATCCGGCCTTGGTGGTCTCCAGCGAGCGCATCACCTTGCCGAGCGCCTCGATGAAGTTGCGGCCCATCGACATCGCCTCACCGACCGACTTCATGGTGGTGGTCAGCGTCGGGTCGGCTCCGGGGAACTTCTCGAAGGCGAACCGCGGCGCCTTGACCACCACGTAGTCCAGCGTCGGCTCGAAGCAGGCCGGCGTCACTTTGGTGATGTCGTTGAGGATCTCGTCGAGGGTGTAGCCGATGGCCAGCTTGGCGGCGATCTTGGCGATCGGGAAGCCGGTGGCTTTGGACGCCAGCGCCGAGGACCGCGACACCCGGGGGTTCATCTCGATGACGATGAGCCGGCCGTCTTTCGGGTCGACGGCGAACTGGATGTTGCAGCCGCCGGTGTCCACCCCGACCTCGCGCAGGATCGCGATGCCCAAGTCGCGCATGGTCTGGTACTCGCGGTCGGTCAGCGTCATCGCCGGAGCGACGGTCACCGAGTCTCCGGTGTGCACGCCCATCGGGTCGATGTTCTCGATCGAGCAGACCACGACGACGTTGTCGTTGCCGTCGCGCATCAGCTCGAGTTCGTATTCCTTCCATCCGTAGATGGACTCCTCGATGAGCACGTTCGCGCTCGGGGAGGCCGCCAGTCCGTCGCCGGCCATCCGTTCGACGTCCTCGAGGCTCTTGGCCATGCCTGAGCCCAGGCCGCCCATGGTGAAGGAGGGGCGAACAACGACGGGCAGACCCAGCTCGGCCACCGTCTCGCGAACCTCGTCCATGGTGAAACACACACGGCTGCGAGCGGATTCACCGCCGACCTTGGCGACGATGTCCTTGAACTTCTGCCGGTCCTCGCCGCGCTGGATCGCTTCGAAGTCCGCACCGATCAGTTCCACGCCGTAGCGCTCCAGCGCGCCGTTCTCGTACAGGGCGACCGCGGTGTTCAGCGCGGTCTGCCCGCCCAGGGTGGCCAGCAGGGCGTCGATCGGGTTGCCGCGGGCGGCCTGCTGGGCGAGGACCTTCTCGACGAACTCCGCGGTGATCGGCTCGACGTAGGTGAAGTCGGCGTACTCCGGGTCGGTCATGATGGTGGCCGGGTTGGAGTTCACCAGGCTGACGGTCAGGCCCTCCGACCGCAATACCCGGCAGGCCTGGGTGCCCGAGTAGTCGAATTCGCAGGCCTGGCCGATGACGATCGGGCCCGATCCGATGACCAGGACGTGCTTGAGGTCGGTGCGGCGTGGCATTAGCTTCTTTCCTGTTCCATCAGTTCGGCGAATTGGTCGAACAGGTAGTTGGCGTCGTGCGGTCCGGCCGCGGCCTCGGGGTGGTACTGCACCGAGAAAGCTCGCCCGTCAACCAGTTTCACACCTTCCACCACCCCGTCGTTGGCGCAGGTGTGGCTGACGATCGCCGGCCCGAAGTCGGTATCGAAGCGCTCCCCCGCTTCCCCTTCCAGCGCGAAGCCATGGTTCTGCGCGGTGACGGCCACCCGTCCGGTGGCGTGGTCGACCACCGGCACGTTGATGCCGCGGTGGCCGAACACCATTTTGTAGGTGGACCGGCCCAGCGCCCGGCCGAGGATCTGGTTGCCGAAACAGATTCCGAACAGCGGGATCCCGGCGCCGAGCACCTCCCGCGTCAACGCCACCACCCGGTCGGCGGTGGCGGGGTCGCCGGGGCCGTTGGACAGGAACACCCCGTCCGGTGAGAGGTCGGCGATCTGGTCGAAGGTGGTCGCCGACGGCAGCACGTGGGTTCGGATGCCGCGCCGCGCGAAGTTGCGCGGGGTGTTGGTCTTGATGCCCAGGTCCAGCGCGGCCACGGTGAACCGTTGCGGCCCTTCCGGTTCCACCACGTAGTTCTGGACGGTGCTGACCTCTCCGCAGAGGTCGGCGCCCAGCATCGGCGGCTGGTTGCGCACCCGATCGAGCAATTCCGCCTCCGGAGCGAGCGCGGGACCGGAGAACACCCCGGCCCGCATCGACCCCTGGCTGCGCAGGTGCCGGACGATGGCGCGGGTGTCCACCCCGGCGATCCCGACGATGCCCTGGCGGATCAGTTCGTCGTCCAGAGTTCCGGTGGCACGCCAATTCGACGCCCGCGGGGAGGGATCACGCACGACATATCCGGCCACCCAGATCTTGCCGCCCCGGCTTTCGTCATCTTCGTGGTTCCAGCCGGTATTGCCGATCTGCGGTGCGGTCGCGACCACGATCTGGCGGTGGTAACTGGGGTCGGTCAGTGTCTCCTGATAGCCCGACATCCCGGTGGAGAACACCGCCTCACCGAGTGTCTGGCCGATGGCCCCGAACACCGTCCCGGTGTAGACGCGCCCGTCCTCCATGACGAGAACGGCCTGCTGCTGGGTCACTCTGCTTCTCCTAACCATCTGCCGTAGTCCCGACGGTCGTCGCCGCGGAATCCGGTGTCGATCTCGGTGCCCGACGGCAGCCGCCAGCGGATCACCAGAATGCCGGCGGCGGCGGTGCCGGTCCGGGCGCCGGGCAGCACTTTGCCGGCCAGTCCCCGTTCGGTCCGCACGCCGACGATGGACTCCTCCGGAATCCAGATCGGGCCGGTCCCGGAGCGCTCAAGCAGGATGCCGGTGCGGTACCGGGTCAGCACCGCTTTGGACCGATACCCCAGGTCGCCGACGGTGATCCGGTTCAGCCAGTCCGGGGCCAGCGTGCAGCCGCAATACATTCCCCTGGTGGGCGGGATGACGGTCGGGCCGGGGATCTCCGGCATGACCGGTAGCGTCCCGACCGCCTCGACCTGCATTTCCGACCGGCGCTTCCACCCGCGCAGCATCCGCCGGATCACCACACCGATCAGGACCACGATCAGAAAACCGAAGACGTAGGTCCCGATGGCGGTAGGTGTGTTCACGCGATGCGGGCCTTGCCATCCCGGGCGGTCACCCGTCCGCGCAGCAGTGTCGCAGTCACCGTCGCCGGCAGGGTCATCGCCTGGTACGGCGTATTCGACGACCGGCTGGCCAGTTCGGCGCCGACGACGGTCCAGGTGGCGTCCGGATCGACGACGACGAGATTCGCCGGCTCCCCGACCTCCAGGGGCCGGCCCTGGTCGTCGAGACCGACGATGCGGGCCGGGTTCTCGCTCATCACCCTGGCCACCCCCCGCCAGTCGAGCAACCCTGGCTCGACCATGGTCGCCGCCACCACCGACAGCGCGGTCTGCAGCCCGAGCATCCCGGGCCGCGCGACGGAGAATTCGCAGCACTTCTCCTGCTCGGCGTGCGGGGCGTGATCGGTGGCGACGCAGTCGATCACGCCGTCGGCCAGCGCCCGGCGCAGCGCCTCGGTATCGGAGGCCTCCCGCAGCGGCGGGTTGACCCGGTTGCCCCCGTCGTAGGTGGTCAACCGGCTGTCGTCGAGCATCAGATGGTGCGGGGTCACCTCGGCGGTGACCGAGATGCCCTGCTGCTTGGCCCATTTCAGAATCTCGATGGTGCCGGCCGTCGAGGCGTGGCAGATGTGCACCCGTGCGCCGGCGTCGCGGGCCAACAGGACGTCGCGGGCGACGATCGACTCCTCGGCCACCCGCGGCCAGCCCGCCAGTCCCAGCCGGGCGGCGGTCGGGCCCTCGTGCGCCACGGCGTTGACCGTCAGCCGCGGCTCCTCGGCGTGCTGCGCGATCAGCACCCCCAGCCCGGCGGCGTATTCCAGTGCACGGCGCATCACCAGGGGGTCGTGCACGCAGATGCCGTCGTCGGAGAACATCCGGACCTGACCGAGGCTGTCGGCCATCAGGCCCATCTCGGTGAGTTGCTTGCCGGCCAACCCGACGGTCACGGCGCCGACGGGATAAACGTCGACGAGTCCGACCTGCTGGCCGCGCCGCCAGACGTGGTCGGTGACGACGGGGCTGTCGGCCACCGGGTCGGTGTTGGCCATCGCGAACACCGCGGTAAAACCGCCCAATGCCGCAGCGGCCGAACCGGTTTCGATGTCCTCGGCGTACTCGCGGCCGGGCTCACGCAGATGGGTGTGAAGGTCGACCAGCCCGGGCAGCAGCACCTGCCCGGCCGCATCGATGACCTCGGCACCCGCCGGGGGCTTCAAGCCTGCCCCGATCTGAGCGATCTGCCCGTCGGCGACCAGGACGTCGACCTGATCACCCTCACCGTAGAGGCGGACACCCTTGATCAAGATCGATTCCCGGGTCGCTTCGCTCCTGCCCTCCGAACCGCTCATACGCTCACCGCCTCATCCGTTCCGACCAGCAGATGGAACAGCACCGCCATCCGGACGTGCACACCGTTGGTCACCTGTTGCAGCACAGCCGATTGCGACGAGTCAGGAACGGAGAAGGAGATTTCCATGCCGCGCAGCATCGGGCCGGGATGTAGGACGACCGCGTGATCGGGCAGCAGCGCCTGACGCCGCTCGGACAGGCCGTAGCGGGTGGAGTACTCCCGCTCGGACGGGAAGAAGGCGCCGTTCATCCGCTCGGCCTGCACCCGCAGCATCATCAGGGCGTCGGCGGCGGGGAGTTCGGCGTCAAGATCGTGGGAGATCGCCGCGCCACCCCAGTCTGCCACCCCGACCGGCAGCAGGGTCGGTGGCGCGACGAGCACTACCTCCGCGCCGAGGGTGTTCAGCAGCGCGACGTTGGACCGCGCCACCCTGCTGTGCAGGACGTCCCCGACGATCACGACCCGCCGGCCCTCGATGCCGCCGAGGCGCTGACGGATAGTCAGCGCGTCCAGCAGCGCCTGGGTTGGATGCTCATGGGTGCCGTCCCCGGCGTTGACCACCGAGGGACCCGAACCGTCGGGCTCGAGCGTCCACTCTGCCAGCTGCTGGGCCGCCCCGGATGCGGGGTGCCGGATGATCAGCATGTCCGCGCCGGCCGCCCGCAGCGTTAAAGCTGTGTCGCGCAACGACTCTCCCTTGGCCGCCGAGGATCCCGAGGAGCTGACGTTGATGACGTCCGCGCTCATCCACTTGCCGGCGACCTCGAACGACACCCGGGTGCGGGTGGAGTTCTCGTAGAACATCGTGATGATGGTGCGGCCCCGCAGGGTGGGCACCTTCTTGACCTCACGGCCCAGCAGCGCCTGCTTGAACCGGTCGGCGTTGTCCAGGATCGCGGTCGCGTCGGCGCGGGTCAGATCCGCGGCGGAGAGGAGATGTCTCATCTGAATCGTTCCTTCTTCGCGCAGGCGTTCATCGCTGCCGTCTCTTCTTCGCGCAGGCGCTCATCAGCGGGCCGGGCCCCCTTCCGGTGCGATCCAGATCCCTTCGACGTCGTCGTCCTCGACGAGGCGCACCTTGACGTTCTCGCTGCGCGAGGTGGGCACGTTCTTGCCGACGTAGTCGGCGCGGATCGGCAGTTCGCGGTGGCCGCGGTCGACGAGCACCGCCAGTTGCACCGCCTTCGGCCGGCCGATGTCGCGCAGCGCGTCCAGCGCCGAACGCACCGATCGGCCGGTGTAGAGCACGTCGTCGACAAGGATCACCAGGGCGTCGTCGATACCACCGGCCGGGATGGAGGTCTCCTCCAGAGCCCGAGGCGGCTTGAAGTCGAGGTCGTCGCGGTAAAGCGTGATGTCCAGACCGCCGCGTGCAACCGTGACCCCGCAGAACTCGTGGATCCTGGAGGCGAGGCGCTTCGCCAGGGTCACGCCGCGGGTCGGGATGCCGAGCAGGACCACCCGCGGCGCATCGGCGCCGTCCAGAGCGGTCTTCTCGATGATCTGGTGAGACATTCGGGAAACGGTTCGGCCGACGTCCGCGGCGGACATCAATTCCCGGTCAGTGCTGGTCACGTAAAACGGACCTCCTTCTCCGCCTCGCCGGACGGATCGTTAAAGGATGTCGACGCCCGCAGCGTAGCACCGCACCGGGCGACGGCCCAATCAGTAGACTCGCCGCGGTGAGTCTCGCCGACAACCGATCCTCCATCGACCAGGCGATCGAAGCCGGACTGCTCTCTGGAGCAGTCACCTGCGTCTGGCAGCGCGGAGAAGTGCTGCAGGTCAATGAAATCGGCTACCGCGACGTCGAGGCGAAGCTGCCGATGCGTCGGGACACCATCTTCCGGATCGCCTCGATGACCAAGCCGGTCACCGTCGCGGCGGCGACGTCGCTTGTCGAGGAGGGCAAGCTTTCGCTCGCCGATCCCGTCACCAGGTGGCTACCCGAACTGGCCGACATGCGAGTACTGGTCGATCCCACCGGGCCGCTGGACCAGACCGTGCCGGCGCAGCGACCGATCACCGTCGACGATCTGATGACCCACCGCAGCGGGCTGGCGTATTCCTTCTCGGTCGGCGGCCCGATCGGCCGGGCCTACGCGCAGGTGTCGCTGCGTCAGGACGCCGACGACTGGTTGGCCGAGGTGGCAGCACTGCCGTTGGTCCACCAGCCCGGCGACCGGCTGACTTACAGCCACTCCACCGAGGTACTTGGCATCCTCCTGTCTCGCATCGAGCGAAAAGCCCTCCAGACGGTGCTGTCCGAGCGGATCTTCGAGCCGCTGGGGATGCCCGACACCGGCTTCTGGGTGACCCCCGACAAGCGGGAGCGGGCCGCCACCATGTACCGGCTCGACGAGAACGGCCTGCAGCACGACGCGATGGGCCCAATCCCCGTCAAAGAGCCGCAGTTCAGCCAGGGCGGGGCGAGCCTGGTCTCCACTGTTGACGACTACCTGACTTTCGCACGGATGCTGCTCGGCGGCGGCGAGGTCGACGGCGTCCGGGTGCTCTCCGAGGAATCCGTGCGCCAGATGCGCACCGATCAACTGACCGATGAGCAGAAACAGCATCCTTTCCTGGGAATGCCCTTCTGGATCGGCCGAGGCTTCGGCCTGAACCTGTCAGTGGTCACCGACCCGACGAAGTCCGCGCGGCTGTTCGGGCCCGGTGGCCTGGGGGCGTTCTCCTGGCCGGGGGCCTTCGGAACCTGGTGGCAGGCCGACCCGCAAAACGACCTGATCCTGATCTACCTGATTCAGAACTACCCGGACCTGACGTCGGCGGCCGCCGCGGTGGCGGGCAACACCGCGCTGGCGAAGCTGCAGTCGGTGCAGCCGAAATTCGTGCGCCGTACCTATTCCGGGCTGGGGCTGTAGGCGAAGGAACTACCAGCGTGCTGACATCTCGGGTGAAGGTCGGTGTGGCCGATTGCGCGCATTCGGCCTGCTGCTGCGGGCCCGCGACTATCTGGTTGACACCGGGTGGCCACAGCGGGCAGTAGTTCTCGCCCGATCCGCAATTGTAGCTCCCAGGAGGCCCCGGCACACCCGCCTGGACGGGGGTTCCATCGGCCGATCGGGCCGGAACGATGTCACAACCGATCATCCCGTCGGGCGCGATCCCACAGCCCCGGCCCTCGAATCCGGCCGGCTTGAAGAAGATCCAGCCTGTATCACCGGACTGGTGAAGGTGCCATCGGCGTTCGGGACGGGAGTGGGGTCGGCGGGCTCGCCCAGGGCGGTCACCGCTGGGTACATCACCGCGGCGCACCCCAGTCCGAGCGCAGAGAGAAAACGGCTCACCGGTTGCATGTGTCCGGCCCTTCCACGCCAACTTTTCTTACGAATTTGTCAATTGACGTCGAGGGTAACCCGGCTAGGCCGCGGTCTAGGGCTTTATCGCCGTCACACACCACGACGCGGCCGGCACCTCGATGCCGTTCGGACCCCGGTGGCGCTCCAGTGCGTCGACCACCGCAGCGAGGACTTCACGGCGGCGATCATCGTCGGCGGCCAGGAACGCCCCACCCATCGGCCCGATACCGAGGATCCGCTGGGCGGCCGCGACTCCGTCGCCCGCGAACATGAAGGGTGCCTCGACGGACTCGAGATAGACGTCGGCGAACCCCGCCCGGGACAGCAGGCCCGCCGTCACGTCCGGGTCGGCCAGCGCGAACGGTCCCGGGCTGGCCGGGTCGAGAAGTGGCGGGCGATCAACGCCCAGGACCTGCATCGCGGTGGCCGTCGTAAGCATCATCCACGGGTTGCCGGTCAGGTGCTGCCACACCGAGGCGGCCAGCCGCCCGCCTGGGCGCAGCGCGCGGAAGAGTTTGGCGAAGGCGGCATTCGGCTCCGGAAAGAACATCAGCCCGAACCTGGAATGGGCGGCATCGAAAGGATCTCCCCCGCCGGCGACAGCCACCAGATCGGCGGTCGCGACGTCGGCCGCCACGGCCACGCCGCTGACCCCTGCCGCCGACATCCGGCGCTGCGCGGCGGCGGCCATCTCCTCGACCTTGTCCACCGCTGCCACCCACCCGTCGGGTCCGACCTCGGCACCCAGGGCGACCGCCGACAGCCCCGGTCCGCACCCGAGGTCGATCACCCGCTCGCCGGGGCCGGCTGATAACGCGTGCCGCGCCGCCGTGCCGTGGCGGCCCATCGACGCATCCATCGCGTCGGCCTCCCGGTCCCATACATCGGCGAGAACGGCGAAATGATCCTCAGCGCCCATAGACCCGACGTTACGCCGGGATGGCGCCGGGCTGCCCGGCGGCGACGAGTCAGGCGTCGGGCTGTATTCCGCGTACCGCCGCGGCGGCCGCGCGGATCTGCGGCGTCACCAGCATCACCTGCCCCAGCACGCCGTTGACGAATCCCGGCGACTCGTCGGTGGAGAGTTCTTTGGCCAGTTCGACGGCCTCGTCGACGGCGACCGCCGGCGGCACGTCGTCGGCGTGTAGCAACTCCCACACCGCGACCCGAAGGATCGCCCGGTCCACGGCGGGCAGCCGTTCCAGAGTCCAGGCCTGCAGATGCGAGCTGATCAGCTCGTCGATGTGCGGGGCGTGCTCGCTGACGCCGTGGGCGACCGCCACGGTGTACGGATTCAGTTGCGCCACATCGGCATTGGTCTCGGCGAGCGCAATGCGGCCGTCGGCGGCCTCGGCTGAGGTCACGCCGCGGGCCTCGGCCTCGAACAGCAGGTCCACAGCGCGCTTGCGGGCCTGGTGCCGGCCCTGCGGCTTTCGGTCAGCCATGGTCCATCACGCGTTGACGCGCCCCAAATAGTTGCCGTCGCGCGAATCCACCTTCAGCTTGTCGCCGATGTTGATGAACAGCGGCACCTGGATCTCCGCACCGGTCTCCAGCGTCGCAGGCTTGGTGCCCGCGCTGGAGCGGTCGCCCTGCAGGCCGGGTTCGGTGTGGGCGACCACCAGTTCGACGGTGACCGGAAGCTCCAGATAGAGCGGGGCGCCCTCGTTGAAGGCGATCTGCACCGGCATGCCCTCCAGAAGGAAGCCGGCCGAGTTGCCGACCAGCGATTCGGGCAGCGGGTGCTGCTCGTAGTCATCGCTATCCATGAACACGAAGTCGCTGCCGTCGCGGTAGAGGTAGGTGGCGTCACGCCGGTCCACCGTCGCGGTCTCGACCTTCACGCCAGCGTTGTACGTCTTGTCGACCACCTTGCCGGACAGCACGTTCTTCAGCTTGGTGCGGACGAAGGCCGGCCCTTTGCCGGGCTTGACGTGCTGGAACTCGGTGATCTGCCAGAGTTGCCCGTCGATGTTCAGCACGAGGCCGTTCTTGAAGTCGGCGGTGGTCGCCACGGTCTGTCGTTCTCCCTCGGATCTGGTTTGAAACGCTCTGCGGGAGCTTACCTGCGCCGCAGCGCCACACCTGCATCGCCGGAGGTCCGCCATGACGGCCCGGGCCCGGCCTCAGTCCAGGACGGTCAACTCCTTCGGGAACCGGGACAGCGACTCCGTGCCGTGTTCGCCCACCAGCACGGTGTCCTCGATCCGGACCCCGCCCCGGCCGGGCAGGTACACCCCGGGTTCCACGGTGACCACCGAATCGGCCCGCAACTCGCCGACCGCCGCCGCGTTGATGCCGGGGGCTTCGTGGATCTGCAGCCCGACGCCGTGGCCCAGACCGTGGCCGAAGTTCTCGGCGAAGCCGGCCTCGTCGATCACCCGGCGGGCGGCCCCGTCGATGCCGGACAGGTCCGCGCCCAGTGCCAGCGCAGCCACGCCGGCATGCTGCGCGGCGAGGACCAGGCCGTAGATCTCTCGCTGCCAGTCCGACGCGGCACCCAAGACGAATGTGCGGGTCATGTCCGAGTGGTAGCCGGCGACCAGCGCCCCGAAGTCGATCTTCACGAAGTCGCCCGTGCGCAGGACGGCGTCGGTGGGCCGGTGGTGCGGAACCGCCGAGTTCGCGCCGGCGGCGACGATGGTCTCGAACGCTCGCGCGTCGGCGCCGTGGTCGAGCATGTGCGCCTCCAACTCGCGAGCCACCGCCCGCTCGGTGCGACCCGGCCGCAGCCCGCCCCCGCTGACCAGGTCGGCCAGCGCAGCGTCCGCCGCCTCGCACGCTGCGCGCAGCAGCGTCACCTCGCCGTCGTCCTTGACTTCCCGCAACGACTCGACCAACCCGGAAGCACGGACCAATTCCGCCACCGGCGCCGGGCCGTCGCCGTCCAGCGCGCGGCGCAGCACGTCGTAGCCGTCGACGGTCACTACGTGGCTTTCAAACCCGATTCGGCGCGATCCCGCCGCGGCGGCGCGGTGCGCCAGATGCCGGCCGCGGGCCCGCTCGATGGCCACCTCAACATCCGGGGCCTGCCGGGCGGCCTGAGTCCGGTAGCGCGAATCGGTGGCCAGCACGGGCGCACGGTCGTCGCCGAACACCAGCAACGCCGCATTGGAGCCGGTGAATCCGGTCAGATATCGAACGTTGATCAGGTCGCTGACCAGCATGGCGTCCACATCCGCCGCCGCCAGCCGGGCGGCGAGCCGCTCGCGGCGCAGGGAATATGTCACAGTCGCCGACCGTACTCGACTAGGCTGACCCCCCATGACGACCTGGTTGCCGCGCGGATTGATATTCGCGATCGGGATGGTGCTTCTCCGACTCGTGCAGGGCACCCTGATCAATGCCAACCCGACCAACGCCGGTGTTATCAGCTTCGCCCTGTGCGCGCTGTTCGGTATCGCCGCTTTCCTGGCCGGGTTGTTGGACGGCATGGCCGACGCCCGCGCCAATCCCGACCCGGATCGCCGCCGCGATCTGGCGATGCGGTGGCTGCTGGCCGGTCTGGTGGCCGGCGTGGTCAGCGGGCTGGTGACGTGGATCATCTCCCAGTTCTACGGCGCCGTGTACGCCGACAGCCTCGGGCCCGAAGTGGTGGTCTTCCCCGCCTTCACCGCCCTGCTGATCTTCCTGCCGGCGATGTTCGGGGTCGCCCTCGGCCGCTTACTGGTGGACCGCAAGCGGCCGGTTCAGTACCGCAACCACCACGGAGCGGACGTGTTCGACTCGGTGTACGACGAGGACAGCGACCCCAGCGCGCGTTATGCCCCGTCACGCACCGAACTGGACTGGCGCCAGGAAGCCCGCGAAGCGGTCCGGCTCGAACACGAGGAAGCCGACCAGCGCCTGCACGACCACCTGAAGTGACGCCTTAGTTCACCTTCCGCGCCAGGTAGCGCAGCGCCAGCAGGTATCCCTGCACCCCGAGGCCGACGATCACCCCGGTGGCGACGCCGCTCACATAGGAGTGGTGCCGAAACTCTTCGCGGGCATGAACATTGGAGATGTGCACCTCGATCAGCGGTTCGCGTAACTCGGCGCAGGCGTCCCGCAGGGCTATCGAGGTGTGGGTCAGCGCGCCGGCGTTGAGGATCACCGGATCACCGGCGTCGGCGGCGTCATGGATCCACTCCAGCAGTTGCGCCTCGCTGTCGGTCTGCCGAACGGCGACGGACAGGCCCAGCTCGTGCGCTTCGGCACCGATCATCGCCACCAGGTCATCGTGGCTGATGCTGCCGTAGACCTCGGGCTGACGGCGGCCGAGCCGGCCCAGATTCGGGCCGTTGAGAACCTGAACAGTCGTCATCGCGATCTACTCCTGGTCCGCAGAGAGGTCCGCCGTGGGCGTCACCGCGGCGTAGGCCGCCGCCACCAGAGCCGGATCCGGGCCCTCCAGCCGCCCAGGTTTGGCGATGCCGTCGAGCACGACGAAACGCAATGTCCCGGAACGGTTTTTCTTGTCCCCGGCCATGTAGCGCAGCAACTCGGGCAGAGCGTCGACGTCGTAGGTCACCGGCAGACCGAGAGCGGTCAGCACGTCGCGATGCCGCTGCACGGCCTGGTCGTCGAGCCGCCCGGCGAGCCGGCCGAGTTCGGCGGCGAAGACCAGGCCCACCGACACCGCCGCGCCGTGGCGCCACCGGTAGCGTTCGCGCCGCTCGATGGCGTGCGCGAGAGTGTGACCGTAGTTCAGGATTTCGCGGAGTTCGGATTCCTTCTCGTCGGCCGCGACCACGTCGGCCTTGACCTGGATCGCCCGTCGGATCAACTCGGGCAGCACCGAACCGGACGGATCCAGCGCCACCTCCGGATCCGCCTCGATGAGCTCCAGGATCACTGGGTCGGCGATGAATCCGCACTTGACGATCTCGGCCATCCCGGCCACCAACTCGTTGCGCGGCAACGTTGTCAGCAGATCCAGATCGACCATCACGGCCGCCGGCTGATGGAAGGCCCCGACCAGGTTCTTGCCGGCGTCGGTGTTGATGCCGGTCTTTCCGCCGATGGCGGCGTCCACCATGGCGAGCAGGGTGGTCGGCACATGGACGATGTCGATGCCCCGAAGCCAGGTTGCAGCGATGAATCCGGCCACGTCGGTGGCGGCGCCGCCGCCGAGACTGACGACGGCGTCCTTGCGGCCGACCCCGATTCGGCCGAGGACCTCCCACACGTAGCCAACGACCGGCAGGTCCTTGCCGGCTTCGGCGTCGGGCAACTCGATGCGGTGGGCGTCAACGCCCTTGTCCACCAGTTCTTTCCGAATGGTCTCCGCCGTTTGCGCCAGCGCCGGCTGATGCAGGACGGCGACTTTGTGACGGCCCGCGAGCATGTCGGCGAGCCCGTCGAGCAGTCCGGTGCCGATGATCACCGGATAGGGCGGATCGACGGCGACCTCGATGGTTACCGGCTGCCCGCCGGTCACGTCCGCGCGGCTCATTTCCGTATCCTCGCGCGCCGCGCCAGTGTCGCCGGGGTGACCGGACCGGCGGAGTCGTCCGTTGGCACCGCACCCGTCGCAGCCTGGACCGCGGCGGTCGACGCGACCGGGCGCCGCCACGGAGGCCGACGCCGCCGAATCGGCTGCGGATCCTCAAGTTGCCCAACGATGTAGCGCACGACGGCTCCCGGATTGCGGCGGTTGGTGTTGATGCGGACCGTGGCCACCTGGCGATAGAGCGGAGCCCGCTGGCTCATCAGTTCACGGTACTTCTCGGCCCGGTCCGGCCCGGCCAGCAGCGGGCGGACTGTGTTGCCGCTGGTGCGCCGGATGCCTTCGGCCGCACTGATTTCCAGGTAGACCACGGTATGGCCGACCAGCGCCTCCCGCACGGCGGCCGTCGTGATTGCGCCGCCACCGAGGGAAAGGACGCCGTCGTGGTCGCGCAACGCCTCGCAGACCACCGCCTGCTCGATCCGGCGGAACCCGGCTTCGCCTTCGGTGGCGAAGATTTCGGCGATGCTGCGCCCGGTGCGCTCCTCGATCGCCACGTCGGTGTCCAGCATCGGGCAGTCAAGCGTTTTGGCCAGCCGTCGCCCGATGGTGGACTTCCCCGAGCCGGGCAGTCCGATCAGTACAGCCTTGGGCGCCATGGCATTACCCCGACAACCGGACCGGAGCCTCGCGCTCGGCAATCTCACGCAGATAGCCCTCGATGTTGCGTTTGGTCTCGGCCAGCGAGTCGCCGCCGAACTTCTCCAGGGCAGCGCGGGCCAGCACCAGTGCGACCATCGCCTCGACCACCACCGCGGCGGCGGGCACCGCGCAGACGTCGGAGCGCTGATGGATGGCGTGCGCCTGTTCGCCGGTGCTCATGTCCACGGTGGACAATGCGCGCGGCACGGTCGAGATCGGCTTCATCGCGGCACGCACCCTCAGCGCCTGACCGTTGGTCATTCCGCCCTCCAGGCCACCGGCCCGGTTGGTGGACCGGATGACACCGTCGGGGCCGGGGTACATCTCGTCGTGCGCACCGCTGCCGCGTCGGCGTGCGGTCGCGAACCCGTCGCCGATCTCGACGCCTTTGATCGCCTGAATGCCCATCACCGCACCCGCGAGCTGACTGTCGAGCCGGCTGTCGCCGCTGGTGAACGACCCGATTCCGATCGGCAGCCCGTGGGCGACGACTTCGACGACTCCGCCGAGGGTGTCGCCGTCCTTCTTGGCGGCCTCGATCTCGACGATCATCGACTGCTCGGCTGCGGCATCGAAGGCGCGCACCGGGCTCTCGTCGATCCGCGACAGGTCGGCGAACGTCGGCGCGGGCCCATCATTGGGAGTCGATGCCCCGATCGAGATGACGTGCGACACGACCTCGACGCCGAGGGCCTGGCGTAGGAAGGCGCGCGCGACGGTCGCCGCGGCGACGCGGGCCGCAGTTTCCCGGGCGCTGGCCCGTTCCAGCACCGGCCGGGCGTCGTCGAACCCGAACTTGAGCATCCCGGCGTAGTCGGCGTGACCGGGCCGGGGCCGGGTCAGCGGGGCGTTGCGGGCGACGTCGAGTTCGGCGGCCGGGACCGGATCGGCGGCCATCACAGTCTCCCATTTGGGCCATTCGCTGTTGCCGATCTCGATGGCGATCGGGCCGCCCAGCGTCAGCCCGTGCCGGACGCCGGCCAGCAGGGTGACCTCGTCCTGCTCGAACTTCATCCGGGCGCCGCGGCCGTATCCCAGCCGCCGCCGGGCCAGCTGCCCGGCGATATCGGCGGACGTCACCTCGACGCCGGCGACCATGCCCTCGACCATGGCAATCAGGGCACGGCCGTGGGATTCACCTGCGGTGGTCCATCGCAACACGCGACTATCTTCCCATGGACCGGGGACCGCTCGCCTTCCCTGATGCCGACACCGTCGCCCAGGCGCTACAGCACCGCAAGCGCCGCGGCGCCCAGGCTGGCCGCGCACATCGACGGGCCGTGCGGCAGCGTCGCCGCTGAGCATCGCCCGGCCAGCCGAAGCACCAGCGCAGCCACGCCGGCGACGGAGGTCAGCAGCGGGGCGGCGATCGCCGCCAGCGACCACACCGGCAGCCCGAGAGCGCCGGTCAGCCCGCCCAGGGCGATCGCCAGCTTGACGTCCCCGCCGCCCAGGGCAGCCGGGTCGGCCAGGTGGACCAGCAGGTACAAGCCGGCTAGTGCCGCGGCGCCCAGTAGTGCGGGCAGCCCGCGACCGGCGCCGGCCGCGCCGACCATAATGGCGGCCGCCCCGCCAATCGTCAGCGCATTGGGCAGCCGGCGCGAGGTGAGGTCGAACACCGACAACGCACCGGCCCACCCAACGATGACCGCCCCGGCTACGGCCCCCATGACGCTCATGGGCCGCACGCTAGCCCAGCACGGCTGCCATCTGCTGTCGCGGCGCCGGCCGGCCTGTGAATTGTTCCACCTGACTGAAGGCCTGGTGCAGCAGCATCTGCAGGCCGCTGATCACCTCGCCGCCACGCGCGGCAATGGCTTGCGCGAGCGGGGTGGGCCAGGGGTTATAGATCGCGTCCAGCAGCACCGGAGCCCCGGCCAGGTCTGCGGCGTACCGGGCGGCCGCATCCGCCGGGATGGTGCTGACCAGGACGTCGCACCGATCCGCGAGGTTGCGCAGCATCGCGGCTTCGGCGACATCGGCGAACGTCGTCGCCACCCCGAGCCGCCTGCCGAGCTCGACCAAACGGGCCGCGGCGGCTGCGTTGCGGGCAACGATCGCGATGTCGGTGACGCCGAGTCCGGCCAGTGCCACCAGCGCGGCTGGGGCCGTGCCCCCCGAGCCCAGCACGATCGCGCGGTGGAGGCCGCCGCGGTGCCCGAGAGCACCGGCGACACCGTCGATATCAGTGTTGTCGGCCCGCCAGCCGTCACCGATGCGCACCAGGGTGTTGGCCGAGCCGACCATCTCGGCGCGCTCGGTGCGCTCGGCGGCGACGTCCAGAGCCGCGAATTTACCCGGCATGGTGACCGACAGACCGACCCATTCGGGCCCCAAACCGCCGACGAGGGAGGGCAGTTGGTCCTCGGTGCATTCGATGCGGTCGTAGGTCCAGTCGTCGAGGCCGAGCGCGCGGTACGCCGCCAGATGGAGCTGGGGCGAGCGTGAGTGCGCTACCGGGGAGCCCAGGACGGCGGCCTTACGCGCCGTCACGGCTCAGCGCCCGGAATTGAGAAAGCCGCTGTCCAGCGCCTTGTCGCGGTTGGCCAGATGCTCCTGGTAGTCGTTGGTGAACAGCGTGGTGCCCTCGGAGTCGACGGTGACGAAGTACAGCCAGTTGCCGGGCTCCGGCTCCTCCGCCGCTGCCAGCGCATCCGCGCCGGGCGAACAGATCGGGGTGGCCGGCAGACCCGCCTTGGCGTAGGTGTTCCACGCTGTCTCGGTGTGCCGGTCCTGGTCGGTGGTGGCAACCTCCTGGCGGTCCAGCGGGTAGTTCACCGTGGAGTCGAACTCAAGGCGGTCGTAGTCGCTGGCCAGCCGGTTGTAGATGACGCGCGCGACCTTGGCGAAGTCAGCGGGCTGTGCCTCCTTCTGGACCAGCGAGCCCACGATGAGCACCTCGTAGGGCGAGATGTTCAGGCCCTTGGCGGCATCCAGGATGCCGCCTTTGACGTAGCGCTCACCGCTGTCGCCGACCAGCTTCGCCAGGATCTCCTTCGGCGACGACGACGGGTTGATGTTCCAGGTGCCCGGGGCGATCAGCCCCTCCAGGCGCCGGTGGCTCTGCTTCATGGCGCCGGCGCCCTTCATTGCCCACTCCGGCACGTTGAGGGACTGCAGCGTGCCGTCCTCGGCGGCGGCCTTCAGGTCTGTTGCGGACACGCACTTCTTGGTTCCGTTTAGGTCCACGCAACTGGCGCCGGCGATCAGCGAGAAGATGCCCGGGTTGACGTCGCCGGTACCGACAGCCGTGATGTCGTCGAGCTGTTTGCCCTCGGGGATGACCAGCTTGCCCACCCGCGACGCCGGGTCGACCAGTTTCTGCACCGCGGTCGCCGCGGGGATCTCGGTGCGCAGTTTGTAGTAGCCGGGCTGGATCGCGGCCAGCTGCGGGTTGGCCGACGCCGCGGAGATGAACATCCCGACGTCGGCGATGACGTTCTTGTCCACGAGGTCCTGGGCGATCACGCTGCCGGAGTCGCCCTCGTGGACCTGGACGACAATGTCCTCCTTGCCCTCGCCGACGAAGTCGGGCGGCGCCTTGGGGCCGCTGCCGAACAATTTCGGCCCCAGCAGCCACAGAGCCAGCGCCGCGGCGAGCGCGAGCCCGACGAGGACCGCGAGCCGCCCGCGCCGGCGGTCATCACGACGGTGCTCGGTGGCGGTCTTTCGGGGCTCGCCGACGGCCGCCGGCTCGGCGCGATCGGATCGGGAGTCTTCGGGCGTCGTCACTATGCTTCCGTCACTCTCTTCGCGTCGTGGCCGCGTTGCGGCGTTGGTCGAGCCAGCCTTGCAGGATTGCCACCGCGGCAGCCTGGTCGATCATGCTCCGTTGCTCCCGAGCCCGCACACCCGTCTCGCGCAACGATCGCGCCGCGCTGACGGTCGTCAGTCGCTCGTCGGCCATGCGGACCGGCACGGGGCTGATCCGGGTGGCCAGCGCCTCGGCGACCGCGATTGCGTCGTCGGCCGAGGAACCGGCACGGTCGCCCAGGGTACGCGGCAAACCGACCACGACCTCAACGACCTCCAGTTCGCGGACCAGTGCGCCGAGTCGGCGCAGGTGTCCGGTTCCACGTTCCCGCCGGACAGTCTCCACCGGCGTGGCCAGGATGCCGTCCGGATCGCTCACCGACACGCCGATGCGAACAGTGCCGACGTCGATTCCGAGCCGACATCCGCGGCCGGGGTCGTCGGTTCCGGGGCGATCAGGCATCCGATCCTGGGTTGCCACCACGGCCTCAACGACGAGCCAGCTCCGCGCGGATCCCAGCCAGCGCGGCGTCGATTCCGGAGGCATCCTTACCCGAGCCCTGGGCGAGGTCGGCCTTGCCGCCGCCGCGTCCGCCGACCGCGGCCGCGACCGGCGCCACCAGGTCGTTGGCCCGCAGACCGGCGTCCTGGGCAGCCTGATTGGTCGCCACGACGAACGGGACGGTCCCCTCGCTCTCCGAGATGAGCACCACCACGCCGGGATCGGAGCCGAGCGAGGCGCGGATGTCGCCGACCAGCGAGCGCAGGTCCGAGGGTGTCATACCGGCCGCCATCCGCTGCGCCACCAGCCGGACCGAACCGACCTGCTCGGCGGAGGACGCGGCATCCGACGCCGCCGCGCGGGCGCCGGCCAGGCGCAGCCGGTCCAGCTCCCTCTCGGCGGTGCGCAGCCGGTCGACCAGCGTGGCCACCCGTGCCGGGACCTCGTCGGAGGGAACCTTCAGCGATGAGGCAAGGCCGGCCATCAGCGCGCGTTCCTTGGCCAGGTGCCGGAACGAGTCGAGTCCGACGTAGGCCTCAACACGACGGACTCCCGAACCCACCGACGCCTCGCTGACGATGGTGATCGGTCCGATCTGGGCGGAGTTGTGCACGTGGGTACCGCCGCAGAGTTCCAGCGAGAACGGTCCACCGATCTCCACCACCCGCACCAGGTCGGGGTATTGCTCGCCGAACATGGCCATCGCGCCCATCGCTTTGGCCTTGTCCAGTTCGGTGACGAAGGTGTTGACCGCGAAGTCGGACTGCACGGCCTCGTTGGCGACTTCCTCGACCTGATTGCGCTGGTCCTCGGTCAACGCGCTCTGCGAGTTGAAGTCAAAGCGCAGATAGCCGGGCCGGTTCAGCGAGCCGGCTTGAACGGCGTTGGGCCCTACGACCTGTCGCAGCGCGGCGTGCACCATGTGGGTGCCGGAGTGCCCCTGGGTGGCGCCGCGGCGCCAGCCCGGATCGACCGACGCGACGATGGTGTCGCCTTCGACGAACTCGCCGGACTCGACGTTGACCCGGTGCACCCACAGGGTCTTGCCGATCTTCTGCACGTCGGTGACCGCGGCTTTGGCCGATTCACCCGAACCGGTGCCGGCGATCCAGCCGATGTCGGCGATCTGGCCGCCGGATTCGGCGTACAGCGGGGTTCGGTCGAGCACGATCTCGACGCGCTCGGGCGGAACGGATTCGGAATGAACGCGGGCATGGTGTGCCACCACCGGCACCCGCTTGCCGTCGACGAAAATACCGAGAATCCTTGCCTGCGAGGCGAGTTCGTCGAATCCGGTGAATTCGGTCGGGCCGGCGTCGACGAGTTCGCGGAACGCCGACAGGTCGGCGTGGGCGTGTTTGCGGGCAGCGGCATCGGCTTTGGCGCGCCGGCGCTGCTCGGCCATCAGTTCGCGGAAGCCCAACTCGTCCACCGTCAGCCCCGCCTCGGCGGCCATCTCCAGCGTCAGCTCGATGGGGAATCCGTAGGTGTCGTGCAACGCGAACGCGTCGGAGCCGCCGAGCTCGGACTTGCCAGCCGACCGGGTGGCCGAAGCGGCGTCCTCGAACAGCTTCGATCCCGACGCCAGCGTGCGGTTGAACGCGGTCTCTTCGGCCACCGCGATCCGGTGGATACGGTCGAAATCGGCAGCCAGTTCCGGATACGACGGGCCCATGGCGTCGCGCACGGTCTGCATGAGTTCGCCGACGATCGGCCGGTCGATACCGAGCAGCTTGGCCGAGCGGATGATCCGCCGCAGCAGCCGGCGCAGGACGTAGCCCCGGCCCTCGTTGGAGGGTGTGACGCCGTCGCCGATGATGATCGCCGCGGTGCGGCTGTGGTCGGCGATCACCCGGTAGCGGACATCGTCCTCGTGATTGCCCTGCCCGTAGCCGCGGGGCGAGTATTCCGCGACCTTGTCGATCACCGGTCGCAGCAGGTCGGTCTCGTAGACGTTGTCCACGTCCTGCAGCAGGCAGGCGATGCGCTCCACGCCCATGCCGGTGTCGATGTTCTTGCGGGGCAACGGTCCGAGGATTTCGAAGTCGTCTTTGCTGGTGCCGTCGCCGCGCTCGTTCTGCATGAAGACGAGGTTCCAGATCTCGATGTAGCGATCCTCGTTGGCCTCCGGGCCGCCCTCGATGCCGTATTCCGGCCCGCGGTCGTAGTAGATCTCCGAGCACGGTCCGCACGGCCCAGGGATTCCCATCGACCAGTAGTTGTCGGCCATGCCGCGGCGCTGGATCCGCTCGGCCGGCAGGCCGGCCACCTCCTGCCACAGCTCGACAGCCTCATCGTCGTCGTAATAGATGGTGGCCCAGAGCCTTTCGGGGTCGAACCCGTAGCCGCCCTCGGCGACCGGGTTGGTCAGCAGGGTCCAGGCCAGTTCGATGGCGCGGCGCTTGAAGTAGTCGCCGAAGGAGAAGTTGCCGGCCATCTGGAAGAAGGTGTTGTGGCGGGTGGTGATGCCGACCTCGTCGATGTCCGGGGTGCGGATGCATTTCTGAATGCTGGTGGCCGTGGCGTACGGCGGGGTGCGCTGCCCTAGGAAATACGGCACGAACTGGACCATGCCGGCGTTGACGAACAGCAGGTTGGGATCATCGAGGATCACCGAAGCGCTGGGCACCTCAGTGTGTCCGGCATTGACGAAGTGGTCGGTGAACCGCTTCCTGATCTCGTGGGTCTGCACGGGAGTGGGCTGTCCTTGGATTCCTGATGCTGCGGGGTTTGGCTCGGCGTTGTTCCACCGGAGGTTCGACCGGTCTACCTTACCGGTTGGGGTACGGCGGGCATCCGGCCACTGACTTGCGGAAACCTGATCCGCACAAGCCCACGCGCCGGCGATGTTCGAGCCTTACGTTTCCGTTAATACCCCTAGACCATTGGTCTGCAATGGCGAGAGGCGGTGCTGAGGTGAGCTAGAGGTCACAGGTTCAGATCCCTGTCCCCGGAATGGTTGGCTGGTCCATGCCCGCCCTCCTCCGATCGCTTCGAGGTTGATAGTTCTGGTGAACGCATTGCGGGCGGCTCGGTTTCATTCCGGTGGCGAACGCGTGTGACCTGGTCACGACGACGTGTGGCGACCGGGTTCTTGTGACTAGCGTTCGAACCACGGGCCGCGCCGCCCGGTGTCGCGCGGGACTCGCCACGGGCCCCGCCGCTCGTCGCGGCCGACGTCGACCATCGTCATGCTCTGGTCGCTGTCCACGATGCCCGCGAGCATCTCCGCCGTCGCCGGGGCGACCGGCAGGGCCCGCCCCGTCGCCGCCCGCAGCGCGGACAGCACCGCGGGTGGCGACTGGACGTGGGGCAGCTCCGCCATCCCTTTGATGCCGTAGGAGATGCCCGGCTCGGGCTCTTCGATGAACTGGGTATTGATGACGGGAACGTCCACCGACGTCGGGATCAGATACGTGGAGAAGTCGGTGTTGAGAAGGTGACCACCGTCGGCCTTGAGGTTCTCCATCAGGGCCAACCCCATCCCCATGACCGAACCTCCGCAGATCTGCCCGTGCGCGGCGATCGGGTTCACGACCCGGCCGACGTCCTGGGCGACATCCATTTGAACAACCTTGACCAGTCCCAGTTCCACGTCCACGTCGACAACACAGCGGTTGGCCGAAAAATCCAGGGTGACGTGCATCGGGTCGGGGTTGTCCCGCTCCTCGAGGGGCCGGGTGGGCCGCTGGTCGAAGCGTTCCGTCGCTCGGAACACCAGCCCCATGCCCGCCTCGGCGACAGACATCAGCCGCCGACCGTCCCGGTCGACGACGTAGTCCTGCTGGATGTCCAGTTCGGTCGGGTCCACCCCGTACTCACGGCCGTAGAAGCGCAGGAACTGGGCCTTGACGGCCGCGGCCGCCCGGTCGACGGCGGGCCCGGACGTCATGGTCTGCTGCTGGCCGTCGGTCGTGGCGGCCGGAGCCATGTCCGTCGCCACGCCGCCGATCCGGACCTTCGTCACGCCGAGGGTGGACTGCGCGATCTGGACGGCGGCGTTGACGAAACCCTGACCGACTTCCGCTGCCGCGCATTCGATCACCGCCTCGCCGGCGCGCAGGCTCACCATCGCCGTCGAGTGCACCTGCGCTCCCTCGGAGAGGCAGACGTTCTTCGCCGCCGCAGCGAAACCCACTGCGCGGCGAACATATTCGGGACAGGCGGGGCTGGAGACACCACCGGGACGGTCGACCGCGTGCCGGGTCTTGGCATCGTCGGGCAGCGGCATCGCCGTGGCGGCCGTCATCACCGGATGGGTCGGGGTGGGCCGATCCTGCAACTGGTTGAAGATCCACCGGTCACCACGCTGAATCGCGTTGATGCGCCGCAGTTCAGCCCCGTCCATACCGAGCGTGCGCGCGAGATTGTCCATGTTGGACTCACAGGCGAACATCGGCTCCACCACCCCGAAGCCGCGCATCGAGCCGCACATCCCATTGTTGGTCGCCACCGACCAGCCCTCGACCGACGCGTTCGGGATCGAGTACGGGCCTTGGATCATCGAGCAGCTGTTTCCAATGCCCGCGCCCGACGCGTGCTTGTACGGCCCATCCTCCAGGAGGATCTTGGCCTCCAGCTTGACCAGGTGCCCGTCCCGAGTCGCATGGTGGCGCAACCAGATTCGCGATGGGTGCCGGTGGTAGCGAGCCAGCATGGTCTCTTCCCGTGTGTAGAGAAACTTGACCGGCCGACCGGTATGCAGTGCCAGCAGGGCGCCGTGCAGTTGCCAGATGATCGACACCCGGCCGCCGAATGATCCGCCCACCCCGCTGTTGCGGACCAGGACCATCTCTTCAGGCAGTCCCAGAGCCGCCGCGATCTGCGGCCGATCGGCGTGCACCCACTGGGCGGCACCGATGATCTCGACCCCGCCCCGGCCGTCCGGCCGGGCGAGACCGGCGTCGGGTGCCAGGAAGGCGTGATCCTGACGAGCCGTGACGTACTCGCCTTCGGCCTGAACCTCGCCCTGAACGTCCGGGTCACCGTGGGTGTACTTCACATGCCGATACACCGCGCCGGCGTCCAGTGCAGCCACCGGATCGAGCACCGCGGGAAGGGCTTCGTACTCCACTTCGATCGCTGCGACCGCGCGACGGGCCAGGACCGGGTCCTCGGCCGCAACGATCGCGACCGGCTCCCCGACGTATCGCACGCGGTCGTCGGCAAGCACCGGGGTGTCCGCGATGATCATCCCGAACGCGTTGTTGGGGACGTCCCACGCGCCGAGCACCGCCCTGACACCGGGCATCTGTTTGGCGGGGTTGAGGTTGACCCCCGTGATCCGCGCGTGGGGGTGCGGGGACCGCAGCGTCGCGCCCCACAGCATCTGCGGGTCAGTGAGATCGGGGGCAAATTCGAACTCGCCGCGCACCTTGGCGTAGGCGTCCTGCCGCCGACGCGGTGTTCCCACACCGACGGCGTCCGGGTCGGTGACGAAGCCCGCCTTCATGAGGCACTCCCGTCGGCCGCGACCTGGCGCACGGCTTCCACGAACCCCCCGTAAGCGGTGCATCGGCACAGGTTGCCGCACAAGCCTTCCCGGACGTCCTCGGTGCTGGCTCCGGGGTGTTCGTAGATCAGCGCCGCCGCCGACATGACCATCCCGGGCACGCAATACCCGCACTGCACGTCGGCACACGTCACGATGGCTTCCTGCAACGGTGTGAGGCTGCCATCGGACGGCGAGTAGCCCTCGATGGTCATGATCTGCTGGCCCTCGTCGAGGGCGGCCAGTTCCAGGCATGCGTTGACCGGCCGGCCGTCGATGTGAACGGTGCAGGCCCCGCATTGCCCTGTGCCACAGGCGAATTTGGTGCCGGTCAAGCCGAGCCGGTTCCGCAGAACCTCAAGCAGCGTCTCGAAGTACCAGGCGTCCTCGATCCGACGGTCCTCGCCGTTGACCGTCAGGGTGTAGGACACTCGCTCGGTGTCGCTCATCGGGGCTCCTCCTCGAAGATGTGCCGCAGCGCCCGTCGCGCCATCACCTCGACCGCGTGCCGCCGGTAGTCCGCGCTGGCCACGAAATCCGAGACAGGGTCGGTAGCCTGAGCAGCCGCTGCCCCGAAGGCGGCCGCGACTTCGTCGGTGACCGTGCGGCTGCGCCAATCGACACCCTGAGAACCGATCGCCTCGGCGGCGGGCGCGCGGACAGCGGTGGGCGCTACACCACCCAGCGCCAACCGGACCGAGTGCGTCGGCTCGTCGAGCACGACCGTCACCGACGCGGTGGCGTAGCAGGCCGCGTTGCGGGGGCCGACGCGGTAAAACCGTTGCGGACCAGCACTGGACGCGAACCGGACCGCCGTCAGGATCTCGTCGGCGGCAAGCTGGCTTCCTTGCGGGGCAAGCACCTCCGGCAAGGCGACGCTGCGGGAGCCTTCGGGACCGACCACGTCGACGTCGGCATCCAGGGCCAGCAGCACCGGGACGAGGGTGCGGTGATTCCCACCGCCACAGATATTTCCGCCTACGGTCGCGCGGTTCCGGATCTGGCGTGAGCCCAGCGATCTCGTCGCCTGCCCGACGGCGGTACTCGCCGATGAGAGGTCGGAGTCGGCCCGCAGATCGGCGATGGTGGTCATCGCCCCCAGCCGCCACTGTCCATCGCGGAGTTCGACCCCGCGCAGTTCGTCGACGCCGCGCAGACTGACGAAACCCGTTGTCGGTACGCCTCGATTCAGGTCGGCGACCACGTCGGTGCCACCGGCGAGGAACTGTGCGCGCGGGTGATCGCGGCGCGCTGCGACCGCCTCTTCCAGACCTTTGGGCGTCAGCAGAAACCCGGTCATCCCTGCGCCTATCGTCTCGTCGTCACTCGCACCGTAGCCACCACCAAGTGCGTCGGTAGTCAGTATCCTGCCGATCAGACGAGACGGCGGATTTTTGGGCCGACCCGGACCGAGCGAAGATCAAGGACTGCCGATGGCGGACAGCGAATCCGAGGCGGGCACGCCGCTCGCCTCCGAGGTGGTGATGGCACGAGCTGGGGACGAGGACGCCTACAAGAATCTGCGCGCGGCGCTGGACGCGAAGGCGGCCGAGTTCCCGGGCTTCGTTCGCGACGAGGTCTACTCCCCGCCGGCGGGGGAAGACGACTGGACTGCGGTACTGACCTTCAAGTCCCAGGCCGATCTGCAGCGATGGCGGGCTTCTCCGGAACGAGCCGAACTGCTGCGCAAAGTCCAGACGGTCGCCGACGACCATGACTGGGTGTTGCCCAGTGGCTTCCGTGGGTGGTCCCCCACCGTTGCGGCTCCGGCCTGGAAGCAGGCGATGACGGCCCTGGCCGTGCTCTACGCGATGGTCTCGGTTCTCAACATCACGCTGGGGAACTTGATCGGCAATGGGCTCAGTGTCGAGGGCAACAAGATCGTCTCGGGCCTCGGGTTGCCCTTTCCGCTCGTGGTGTTCATCGGTAACGCTGTCGGGACGGTCCTGCTGACCTGGGTGTTGATGCCCATCGTGACGAGACTTTTGCGCTGGTGGCTCGACCCGACGGCCTCCCGGGCGCAGACCATCCGCGGCGTGGTGCTTCTCCTGGCGATCTATGTGATCGAGGTTCTGTTCTTCGTCTGGGTCTTCCGGACGTTCGGATTCTGACCGTGTACCAGATCCGCCAGTCCGTCGCGTCCTGGTCGGCAGCCGATCTGAGGATGGCGGCCGCGACCCTGGTCCGGTCCGACGGCTCGACCCCCCACCAACTGGGGCTGGCCCTCGTCACCAACGAGTCCGGGGACACCGTCGGCGCTCTTTCTAGGGGATGCGTCGACGCGGACATTGTGCTGGCCTGCGACCGGGTGCTGGCGGGCGGACCGGCCGAGGTGCTCACCTTCGGCGCTGCCGAAGAGGAGTTCGGTACGGGGTTGGCCTGTGGCGGAGTCATCACCGTGTGGGTGCACGAACTGAGTCGTGCCGCCGCAGAAGCGATCACCGGCGCGTCGTACGTGGCCGTTCTCACCCGCTACGTCGGCGGCCACGTGCAGCAGCACACCGTGAGCAGTTCCGACGCAATGGATTACGAGAATTCTGGGGTCGACGCCGAGTCGCCCCGCTGCGTCGCCGCGCGATGGCTCGTGCCCGAAGGTGGGCAAGCATTCCTGGAGGGGTTCGGCCGACGCCGGCTGTTCGTCGTCGTGGGCTCCAGCGGATACACCGAAGCGCTGTGCGCTCAGGCGGCGCTGATGGGGTACGACTCCGTCGTCGTGGAGCCGCGCCCCCGCTTCGCCGCGGGTATCACCTGTGCCAACGAGGTGATCGGCGCCTGGCCCGACGAGGTACTGGAGAAGTTGTCCGAACACGGGCGGCTCGACGGCACCTCCGCGATCGTCGTGTGCACCCATGATCCGAAATTCGATGAGCCGGCGCTCGCAGCTGCGCTAGCGACCCCGACGGGGTACATCGGCGCGCTGGGCTCCCGGGCGACCAACGTTGAGCGATTCCCACGGCTGCGTACCCGCGGAATTCCGGAGGAAGCGTTGCACCGCATCAACGCTCCCGTTGGCCTCGATCTCGGCGGCGCCACTCCTGCCGAGACCGCCGTGTCGGTCGCCGCGCAGATCATCGCCGTGACCCACGGCCGAAACGCCGCGCCCCTGCGCGAAACCTCAGGCCCGATCCATGCCCGGTGATCGCATCGCAGGGATTCTCCTCGCCGCGGGCGGAGCGACCCGGTTCGGCTCGGACAAGTTGGCGGCCGACTTGGGAGGGCGAACGCTACTGCAGTGGTCGGCGACCGCAATGCTCGATGCCGGATTGGACCCCGTCTTCGCGGTGGTTCGTCCCGGGATTGCTCCGCCGCTGCCCCCACGGGTGACGCCGGTGCTCAACGAACAATGGCACGACGGAATCTCGACGAGTGTGCGGGCCGGACTGGTGGCGCTTCGCAGCGAGACGGCTGTCGGCGCGGCAGTGGTTGCACCCGCCGATCAACCGTGGTGCGGGCGTGCGGTTTACCAGCGACTGCTCGACGCGTTCGGAGCGTCGGATCGCGGCGTTGTGATCGCGACGTTCGACGGCGCCATGCGCAACCCCGTTCTGCTGGCTCGCGGCCAATGGACTCTGACCGATCAGATCACAGGCGACATCGGGCTGTCGGCGTTGGTCCGCGGGTTAGGGCCGTTGGCTGTTGAGTGTGGGGACGTCGGCTCCGTCGTCGATGTCGACACCCCTGCCGATCTGGCACGGGCCCGGGCAGTCCCGCCTAGGACCGGCGCCGCCGGATGATGGCGCGCAGCTTGTCCAGCCGGGACGCGATCTCCCGCTCGGCGCCGTGGGTGGTCGGGCGGTAGTAGTCGACGCCGGCCAGCCCGTCGGGCGGATATTGTTGTGGCACAACGCCATCCGGATTGTCGTGTGGGTAGCGGTAACCCTGTGCGTGGCCCAGCTTCGCCGCGCCCGAGTAGTGGCCGTCGCGGAGCGGAGCCGGCACCGGGCCGGCTTTACCCGCCCGGATGTCGCTCATCGCGGCCGACAGTGCGGTGGTGACCGCGTTCGATTTGGGAGCGGTGGCCAGGTGGATCGTGGCGTGGGCCAGGGTGAGCTGGGCTTCGGGCATGCCGATCAGCGCGACGGTCTGGGCCGCCGCCACCGCGACCGGCAGCGCGCTAGGGTCGGCCATTCCGATGTCCTCGCTGGCCAGGATCATCAGCCGCCGGGCGACGAACCTGGGGTCCTCCCCCGCCGTCAGCATTCGGGCCAGATAGTGCAGCGCGGCGTCGACGTCGGAACCGCGCACCGACTTGATGAACGCGCTGACGACGTCGTAGTGCTGGTCTCCATCGCGGTCGTAGCGCACGGCCGCGCGGTCCAGTGACTGCTCGACAGTCTCGACTGTGATCGGACCACCAGCCGCCGTCGCGGTCTCGGCGGCCACCTCCACCGCCGTCAGCGCCCGGCGGGCGTCCCCGGCGGCGAGTTGGACCAGTAACTCCAGGGCATCCTCCTCGACGGCCACCCCGTCGCCGAGACCGCGCGGATCGGCGATGGCGCGTCGCACGACCGTGCGGATGTCCTCCGGCTCCAACGGATGCAGTTGCAGGATCAGCGACCGCGACAATAGCGGGGCCACCACGGAGAACGACGGATTCTCGGTGGTCGCGGCGACCAGCAGCACCACCCGGTTCTCCACGGCCGCCAGCAAAGCGTCCTGCTGGGTCTTGGAGAACCGGTGCACCTCGTCGATGAAGAGCACAGTCTGGCTGCCATACGCCGCGGCGCGGCGCGCCTCCTCGATGACCGCGCGGACCTCTTTCACCCCGGCCGACAGCGCCGACAGCGCCTCGAAGCGGCGCCCGGTCGCCCCCGAGATCAGCGATGCCAGCGTGGTCTTACCGGTGCCGGGCGGGCCGTAGAGGATCACCGACGCCGCCCCGGAGCCCTCGACGAGCCGGCGCAACGGCGACCCCGCGCCGAGCAGGTGCTGCTGGCCGATGACCTCGTCGAGCGTCGCCGGGCGCATCCGAACCGCCAGCGGCGCGGACGCGGCGGCCGGCGGGCCGTCGGACCCCTTGTCGGCGGGCACGTCGAACAGGCTGTCGGACACGGGTTCAGGGTAGCCACGCCGCGACACCGTCGTCCCCCCGTCCACACGGCGAAACCGGCCCTCTCGGAGACTGAGGGGGCCGGCTTCGCCGGCAGCCAGCCTGCTACTTGCCCGACCGCGCCGAGTGTTGGCATGGCCAGCGGCGTGCGCGTCAGCGTGTGCCGCACCATTGGCGCCGCCGCCGGACCTGCTCGTCGAACCCGACGTGGAACCGCCCGCCGAGACATCGGTCTTAACCGAGGCCACACCCGACGCCGACGAACTGCGAGCCCAACGTGATGCCACTTGCCAGCAGCCCGGCCCCCGCGGCCAGACCGCCCGCGAGCAGACCGGAGAAGGTGTCGATGCCGCCGGTGAGCAGACCAGTGAACACGTCGTTGCCCGCCATCAGCGAATTGAGCCCGAACCGGATCGGCGCGGCGATCAGTTGCGCGATGGTGTTGGTGATCCCGCCGGTCATGCCACCGGTGAGGGTGGCGATCAGGTCGGTGATCACGGTGATCGGCATCGTGAGCAGATCGCCGAGTCCGCCACGCATGCCGCTCGCGCCACCGGTGAAACCCGCCGTCAGTGCGGCGATGAAGTCGGGTATACGCACCCCGCCGTTGACATCGCGCGTGACATCGAGATTCAGCGCCGTGGCAAGCCCGCCGACGATTCCCTCAAGGGAGGCGTTGAACGTGCCGCCGAGGTCCGTTGTGGTGGCGAGCAGATGGGCATCGCGCATGACCGATTGCGCAACCGCGTGTTCCAGCGCGGATAGCGCCGGCGGAGGAACCACGAGTGGAGCGAGCGCGAGGGCTCCCGCTCCAGCGATGGCCACACCGGGTGTTGAAATGCGACCGAAGTGTCGCGTTCATATGAGTCTCCTGAGACAAAGCTGAGTATTGACAAGCCTCGTTTGCCGTTTCCTGTGCCACGCGGCGCGCATGCTCGCAATGCCGCGCCGGCGCTCCGAAGTACCGCGGCGTCGTTCCCCACGAAGAACCCGGAATTGACGTCCGCGGCCCGGGGCCGACCCCTCGCGGCCGGGTTCCCAGCGACTCGAATTGCACGGCGGACAAGGGTTTTTACATCTGCTTGAGCCGATGTCACCGCACGCCACGACGACCCGTTTGAACGGCGGCTGAAACTTTTGCCAAAACGTTGCGAGGCAAACAAAAGAGTGACTACTTTGATGCTCCTAACCGGAACAAAGACGACCTGGCTGCCTCGCATGGTTCCTGAATCGGTTTGTGTGGTGGTCCTGCACGCGCAGATTCAGCAACTTTCAAAGGCGCTCGGCTGCTCGTGTGCCTGATGAGGGCACGTCGCGCTGCCAGCCGGGCCGCGCGAAAAGGGAGAGACCCTGTGGCAGACAAAAATCCCAACGACCCCCTCAACGTCGTGGATAACTACGTCGATCGGCCGTACACCATCCAGCGACTGGTGGAGCGCCCGGTGGAGAAGGTGGTGGACAGGCCGGTCACCCTTGAGCGTGTGATCGAGCGACTGGTTGTCGATACCGTTGACACGGTCGTCGACAAGCCGGCCACGGTGTCGCGCATGGTCGAGCGTCCCGTCGTGACGGTCGTCGACGAGATCGTCGATCGCCCGGTGAAGGTGAGCCGCCAGGTGGAGCGCCCGATCGTCACCGTTGTCGACGAGGTCGTCGATCGCCCGGTGAAGGTGAGCCGTCAGCTGGAGCGCCCGATCGTCACCGTTGTCGACGAGGTCGTCGATCGCCCAGTGAAGGTGAGCCGTCAGCTGGAGCGCCCGGTCGTCACCGTCGAGGACCGCGTCGTCGACAAGCCCGTCAAGGTCACCCGTCAGCTGGAGCGCCCGGTCGTCACCGTCGAGGACCGCGTCGTCGACAAGCCCGTCAAGGTCACCCGTCAGCTGGAGCGCCCGGTCGTCACCGTCGAGGACCGCGTCGTCGATAAGCCC
>CAZVST010000021.1:10011-59848 GCA_964629725.1 uncultured Mycobacterium sp. | reverse complement strand
CCGGACCCACTTCGGTGCCGGTGGCGGACGCGGTCATGTACCCAGCATCGCACCGGGGTACGACAAGTTTCGGTGCCGCCAGGTGTAAGAGGGGACTAGCCGCGGTTGCCGTACTCGACGCGGTTGAGCACCGACGACGCCGGATCACCGGGCTGCAGTGGCGGCTTGGTGTCCTGCTGAATCATCAGTGTTGCGCCGAAGACCGAGGCGGCGCCCAGCAGCAGCCCGACCACGATGCTGGCGGCGGCGGGGATCACGAACCGGGTCATGGACTGCCAACTCCTCACCTGGACTGTCGGGCATCGACGGCGGTCAACGCTGCTGGTGAACCTAGCACGGCGGGCTGTCGGGGGAGGTGGACGCCCGCGCCTGGGTTGGGAGTCAGGCAGGGGTCATGACAGCATGTTCGGATGCTCAAACGCGTCCCGTCTCTTCGCGCTCTGGCCGCCGTGGCGGCTGTTCCGGTCGTCCTCGCCGGTTGTTCCTCCCCATACCAGCGGACGGCGTCCGCGCCGTCGACCGAAGCCGGCGCCGCGGAGTCGTCCACCGTCACCCCGCTGTCCGGCCCGATCCAGGTGCCCGCCGCGCCGGCCCCCCCGGCCTGTGGCGACGGTGCGGCGATGCTGGCGGCGATGTCCACCCGCGACAAGCTGGCGCAGACGCTGATGGTCGGGGTGCGCAACGCCGCCGACGCCCGTGCCGTCGTCGGCACCTATCACGTCGGCGGAATCATGATCGGCAGCTGGACGGACCTGTCGATGCTGTCCGACGGCACCATCGCCGACATCTCCAACATGGGGCCGCTGCCGCTGGCGGTCAGCGTCGACGAGGAGGGCGGCCGGGTGTCCCGGCTATCCTCGCTGATCGGCGCGATCCCGCCGGCCCGCACGCTGGCCCAGACCAAGACGCCCGACGAGGTCTACCAGATCGCGCTGGCCCGGGGCGGTCAGATGCGCGGCATGGGCATCACCGTGGACTTCGCCCCGGTCGTCGACGTGTCCGACCAGGGCGCCAACACCGTGATCGGGGATCGGTCCTTCTCCAACGATCCGGCCACCGTCACCTCCTACGCCGGGGCGTTCGCCCGCGGACTGCGCGACGCCGGCGTGTTGCCGGTGCTCAAGCACTTCCCCGGACACGGCCACGGCTCCGGGGACTCGCACACCGCCGGCGCGGTGATGACGCCGCCGCTGTCCGAACTGATGAAGAGCGACCTGCTGCCTTACGTCACGCTGACCACGGAGGCTCCGGTCGCGGTGATGATGGGCCACCTCGAGGTGCCCGGCCTGACCGGCGATCAGCCCGCCAGCCTCAGCCCGGCCGCGGTCAACCTGCTGCGCAGCGGCGGATACGGCGGCCCCGGCTTCAACGGCCCGGTGTTCAGCGACGACCTGTCCAGCATGGCCGCCATCTCGTCGCGCTACGGCGTCGCCGAGGCGGTGCTGCGCACGCTGCAGGCCGGTGTCGACGTGGCGCTGTGGATCACCACCGACGAGGTGCCCGCGGTGCTGGACCGGCTGGAGAAGGCCGTCAACGGCGGCGAGCTGGCGATACCGGCCGTGGAGGGCTCGATCCTGCGGATGGCCAAGGGTCCCAGCGCGCGCTGCGGCGGGTAAGCGAAGCCGTCGTGGCATCGGCCGACGGTGCCGGAGGCACCAAATCAGCCGATGGTGCCGGAGGCACCAAATCAGCCGATGGTGCCGGAGGCACCAAATCGGCCGGTGCCGGAGGCACCAAATCGGCCGGTGCCGGAGGCACCAAATCGGCCGGTGCTGCCGGCGGCACCAAGCGGTTGCCGCGCGCGGTGCGCGAGCAGCAGATGCTGGATGCGGCCGTGCAGATGTTCTCCGCGAACGGCTATCACGAGACCTCGATGGACGCCATCGCAGCGGAGGCGCAGATCTCCAAACCGATGCTGTACCTGTACTACGGCTCCAAAGAAGAGCTGTTCGGCGCCTGCCTGAATCGGGAGTTGGGCCGCTTCATCGAAGCCGTGCGCGCCGACGTGGACCTTAAACAGAGTCCACGGGAACTGTTGCGGCGCACCATCTTGTCCGTGCTGCACTACATCGACGCCAACCGCGCCTCGTGGATCGTGCTGTACACCCAGGCGACCAGTTCGCAGGCCTTCGCGCACACCGTCCGCGAAGGTCGCGAGAAGATCATCGACCTGGTGGCCCGGCTGCTGGAGACCGGAACCCGCCACCCCGAGCCGGGCGCCGACTTTCACATGATGGCCGTCGCCCTGGTGGGTGCCGGTGAGGCGGTGGCCAACCGGGTCAGCGTCGGGGACTCCGACGTCGACGACGCTGCCGAGCTGTTGATCAACCTGTTCTGGCGGGGCCTCAAAGGCGCACCGGGAGAACGGGATCCGGGGCAGGCCGCCGGCTAGAGAGCCGGTCAGGTGGGGATAGCCCGCACAGCACCGGTGAGGTGCGGATACCCTTTAGCCATATTGCGAAGCGCGATGTCCCAGCCGCCGCTGACCCGTTCGGTGTAGAGGCCCAGGCTGGCGGGTAGCAGGACCGGCTTGCCGAACTTCACCGTGTAGCGCACGGCGTCAGGAAGCTGGCCCTCGATGTTGGCCAGCACCGCTGCGGCGCCGAACATTCCGTGCGCGATGACGGTCGGGAATCCGAACAGCTTGGCGCCCACCTTGCTGGTGTGAATGGGGTTGCGGTCCCCGCCGATCGCGGCGTAGCGGCGGATCTGTCGCGGAGTGATGCGCAGAATGGCGTTGGGCGGCGGCAGTTTCGGCTGCGGGGGAGGTTCGGGCTTCGGCTCGTCGGACAGACTGGTGCGCTGCTGATGCAGGAACGTGGTGACTTGCTGCCAGGCGGCTTCGTTGCCGACGTAAACGTCGGTGAGAACGTCGACCAGCAGGCCCTTGCGATGCTCGCGCAGATTCTCGGCGTGCACCCGGATGCCCACGGTGTCGCAGACCGAGATCGGCCGATGCGCGGTGATGGAGTTCTCCACATGCACCGCGCCCATCGCCGAGAACGGGAAGTCGAAACCGGTGATCAGTTCCATCACCGTCGGGAAGGTCAGGGCGAATGGGTAGGTCAACGGCACGGTGTCGCCGTAGCGTAGGCCGGTGACCGCGGCGTAGGCCGCCACATTGCTCCGGTCGATCGGTAGGTCGTCGACGGTCAGCGTGCGTTCGGGCAGACGGTCGCCGCGCGGGACTAACGGCAGCGCACCCGCCGCCGCCCGGGCCATCGTGACCATTCCGCTCGGGATGGGGATCGCGATCGCCATGGTTCAGGCCCCCAGCATCGCCTGGCCGCAGACCCGGATCACGTTGCCGGTCAACGCGTTCGACGCCGGACTGGCGAAGTAGGCGATGGTCTCGGCGACGTCGACGGGTTCCCCGCCCTGGTACAGCGAGTTGAGCCGGCGGCCCACTTCCCGGGTGGCCAGCGGGATGGCCGCCGTCATCGCCGTCTCGATGAACCCGGGGGCCACCGCGTTGATGGTGATCCCCTTCTCGGCCAGCGTCGGCGCCAGCGCCTGGGTGATGCCGATCATCCCGGCTTTGGTGGTCGCGTAGTTGGTCTGGCCGCGGTTACCGGCGATGCCGGCCATCGACGACAGGCCGATCACCCGGCCGCCCGGCCCGATGCTGCCGTTGGCCACCAGCCCTTCGGTCAGCCGAAGCGGCGCAACGAGATTCACCGCGATCACCGAATCCCACCGGGCGTCGTCCATGTTGGCCAGCAGCTTGTCGCGGGTGATCCCGGCGTTGTTCACCAGGATGTCGGCACGGCCGCCGTGATGCTCACGCAGGTGAGCGGTGATGCGCTCGACGGCGTCGTCCGCGGTGACGTCCAGCGGCAGGGCGGTACCGCCGACCCGGGCCGCGGTCTGTTCGAGCGCCTCCGCCGCACTCTCGACGTCGACGGCCACCACGGTGGCGCCGTCACGGGCGAACACCTCGGCGATGCAAGCGCCGATCCCGCGTGCTGCGCCGGTGACGATGCCCACCTTGCCGGCCAGCGGCTTGTTCCAGTCGGCGGGCCGGTCGGAATCCTCGGCGCCGACGTGGAACACCTGACCGTCGACATAGGCCGACTTGGCCGACAGGATGAACCGCGCCGTCGACTCGCACCCGGTCGCGGCTGGCTTGGCGGCGGGGGAGACGTACACCAGCGCAGCCGTGGCGCCCCGGCGCAACTCCTTGCCCAGCGACCGGGTGAACCCTTCCAGTGCCCGCTGGCAGATGTGCTCATCGGTATCGGACACCAACTCCGGCGTGCTGCCCAGCACGACGACACGGCCCGAGGGACCCAGGTTGCGCAGCAGCGGGGTGAAGAACTCGTAGAGGCCGCGCAGGGCTCGGGGTTCGGTGATCCCGGTCGCGTCGAAGACCAGGCCGCCGAAGGTGTCGGCCCACCGGCCGCCGACGTTGTTGCCCACCACCTCGTAGTCGTCGGTCAGTGCTGCGCGCAGCGGCTCGGCCAGCCGCCCCTGGCCGCCGATGAGCACCGGCCCTGCCAGGGGTGGCTCGCCCGGGGAATACCGGCGCAGCGTCTCGGGTGCGGGCAGCCCGAATTGCTTTGCCAGGAATGATCCTGGGGTGGAGTTGATCACCTGGGACAGGAGGTCGGAAGCCACAACGAAACCTTTCGTGTTTGCGATGTCCCGCTCGGGGGAACCGCATCGACGTATCGAATACTGAACTTACTCCAGAGTAAGAACCGTGCGTAGCATGGGTGGTGAATACCCAACTCGCGGCCCGGAAACAGCGGAGGTAGACATGGCGCAGAGCAGACGCAGGGTGGCGGTGCTCGGCGGTAACCGGATCCCGTTCGCCCGGTCCGACAGCGCCTACGCCGACGCCTCCAACCAGGACATGTTCACCGCCGCGCTGACCGGTCTGGTCGACCGCTTCGACCTGCAGGGCGAGCAACTCGGCGCCGTCATCGGCGGTGCCGTGCTCAAACACAGCCGCGACTTCAACCTGATGCGTGAGTGTGTGCTGGGGACCGCACTGTCGGCGTATACCCCCGCCTTCGATGTCCAGCAGGCGTGTGGCACCGGACTGCAGGCCGCGATCGCCGCGGCCGACGGAATCGCTGCCGGACGCTACGAGGTCGCTGCCGCGGGCGGGGTGGACACCACGTCAGACGCCCCGATCGGCCTGGGCGACAACCTGCGTCGCTCGCTCCTGGGACTGCGCCGTTCGAAGTCCAACCTCGATCGGCTGAAACTGGTCGGGCGGTTGCCCGCGGCCCTGGGCATCGAGATCCCGACCAACGGGGAACCGCGCACCGGGTTGTCTATGGGCGAGCACGCCGCCGTCACCGCTAAGAAGATGGGCATCAAGCGGGTCGACCAGGACGCGCTGGCCGCGGCGAGCCACCGCAACATGGCGGCCGCCTACGATCGCGGTTTCTTCGACGACCTGGTCACTCCGTTCCTCGGCCTCTACCGCGACAACAACCTGCGCGCCGACTCCTCGGCGGAGAAGCTGGCCACGCTCAAGCCGGTGTTCGGTGTGAAGGGGGGTGACGCCACCATGACCGCGGGCAACTCCACTCCGCTGACCGACGGAGCGTCGGTGGCGCTGTTGTCCAGTGAGCAGTGGGCCGAGGCGCACGGACTGACCCCGCTGGCCTACTTCGTCGATGCCGAGACCGCCGCAGTGGACTACGTCAACGGCGAGGACGGTCTACTGATGGCCCCCACCTACGCGGTGCCGCGGCTGCTCGCCCGCAACGGGTTGAGCCTGCAGGATTTCGACTTCTACGAGATCCACGAGGCGTTCGCCTCGGTGGTGCTGTGTCATCTTCAGGCCTGGGAGTCCGAGGAGTACTGCAAGGAGCGGCTGGGCTTGGACAGTGCGTTGGGCGCCATCGATAGAACCAGACTCAACGTCAACGGATCCTCGCTGGCGGCCGGTCACCCGTTCGCCGCCACCGGTGGCCGAATCGTCGCCCAGCTGGCCAAGCAGCTGGCACAGAAGAAAGCCGAAACCGGCCAGCCGGTACGGGGCCTGATCTCCATCTGCGCTGCGGGCGGCCAGGGTGTGACCGCGATCCTGGAAGCGTGAAAAGCGGCGCTGAAGAGGTTTGACCGCGTTACGCCGCGGGTAGACCAGGGTTCGGATAGCTCCGCGTTGCTGCCTGACCCCCCGACCCGGCGGTAACGCGGGGCATCCTCGCGGTAACGCGGGGCATCCTCGTGATGGCCGCCGCTGGAGCGGAGGGGACTCCAGCGGCGGTCATCACGGTGTCACTTCTTCTTTTTGGGCCGTCGCTCCGTCACGAGGCCGGAATGTTCCAGCGCCGCATCGACGTAGCGCTGCACCGGACGGGCCTGGAAAAAGCCGGTATGCCCGCCGCGGTACCAGCCGATGTCGGGCCGGCCCCAGTGTTCCCACAGCGCGACCACCTGCTGGCGCGGGTGCACGATGCGGTCGGCCACGCCGGCGTAGATGAACCTGCCCTGCGACGCCACTTTCGGCTCCATCGACAACGGAGAGAGCATCCAGCCGATCGGCTTGGCCAGATCCAGCGTCAATCGCCGCGGGTCGTCCTTGGGCAGCCCGGAGTGCCGGCCGAGCAACTCGACCAGGTTCGACGGCGGAACGCCCAGGATCGCACACGTCAGGTCGTCGTCGAGGCTGGCGACCAGCGAGGCGACATACCCGCCCAGCGAGATGCTGTTCAAGCCGATTCGGGCGCCGGGATACCGCGACCGGATCCAGGCCAGCACGCGACGGACGTCCCACACCGACTGGGCGGTGCCGTGCACGTCATCCATCACGTTCTCGCCGGGAAACACCGCGCCCTTGGGCAGGCCCCGGCCCCGAGGGCCGTGCATCGGCAGCACCGGCAGCATCACGTTGAGTCCGAAACGGTCGTAGAGGTCCCAGGCCCGGAACAGGGTGAGATCCAAACCCGCCCGGCCCATTTCGGTGCCGTGGATGCACACCAGCCAGGGGCGGGGTTCGGCGCCGGCGTCGTCGTCGCGGTGACGCAGCATCAGCGCGTATTCACGGTGGTTGCCGGTGTAGCTCATCCACCGCTCGGCCCCCGGTTCGCCGGTGTGGGGTTCATAGCCGCTGTCGAACGTCATCCGCTCGTGGGTGCGGTTGCCCAGCCCGTTAGCCCCGGTGAACGAACGCACGGAAACGTGGGTGGGAGTCGACGGTTGCGGAAAGAAATCCTGCGGCTTCTCCAGCCAGCCCCGCTCCGCGTAGAACTCGATCGCCTCCTGGACTTCGCGGTTGATCTCGCCGTAGACGGCCGGGTCGCTCAGCGGCCTTCGCCAGAGCAGGCCGGCCAACACCAGTTCGTCGCGCAGCGCGTGGCTGGCCAGCGACAAGGTCGGCCGGGCGACCGGCAACTGGTCCGGTACACCGCCCAGGTAGGCGCTCCACGAGCGGGCGTAGTAGCTGCCCGCTCTCACGAACGGTCCGGTGACCGGGCCGACGATGTCGGCCAGCGGTGCCCGGCGTCCCTGGCTTGGGGGTTCGGACACGCCTGGGGGTTCGGTCACACCTGCGACCGTAACAAAACGGCGGCCCCGGAACATGGTTCCGGGGCCGCCGTCGACGTCGATGTCAGAAGGCCGCTTCGTCGAGCTCCATGATCTCGTTGTCGACGGTCTCGATCACCTGACGGGTCCCGCTCAGCAGCGGCAAGAAGTTCTTCGCGAAGAACGACGCTGCGGCGATCTTGCCCTCGTAGAACGAGCGATCGGCACCGGCCGCGCCGGCATCCAGCGCGGCGATGGCCACCGAGGCCTGACGCAGCAGCAGCCAGCCCATCACCAGGTCGCCGACGCTCATCAGGAAGCGCACCGAACCGGTGCCCACCTTGTAGATGCTCTTCGGGTCTTCCTGGGCGGCCATGAGGAAGCCGGTCAGCGCGGCCGCCATGCCCTGGACGTCCTCCAGCGCCTTGGACAGCAGCGCCCGCTCGGTCTTCAGCCGCCCGTTGCCGGACTCGTTGGTGACGAACTCCTGGATCTGGCCGGCGACGTGGGCCAGTGCCTGACCCTTGTCCCGGATGATCTTGCGGAAGAAGAAGTCCTGCGCCTGGATCGCCGTGGTGCCCTCGTACAATGAGTCGATCTTGGCGTCGCGGATGTACTGCTCGATCGGGTAATCCTGCAGGAAGCCCGAACCGCCGAAGGTCTGCAGGCTCTCGGTGAGCTTGGCGTACGCCTGCTCGGAGCCGACACCCTTCACGATCGGCAGCATCAGGTCGTTGACCTTGAACGCCAGCTCGGCGTCGACGCCGTGAAGCGCCTTGGCGATCTCGGGATCCTGATAGGTGGCGGTGAACAGGTACACCGCACGCAGACCCTCGGCGTACGCCTTCTGGGTCATCAGGCTGCGACGGACGTCGGGGTGATGGGTGATCGTCACGCGCGGGGCGGTCTTGTCCATCATCTGGGTCAGGTCTGCACCCTGGACACGCGATTTGGCGTACTCCAGCGCATTGAGGTAGCCGGTGGACAGCGTGGCAATCGCCTTGGTGCCCACCATCATCCGGGCCTGCTCGATGACGTCGAACATCTGCGCGATGCCCTCGTGCACCTCGCCGACGAGCCAGCCCTTGGCCGGGATGCCGTGCTGACCGAAGGTGAGCTCACAGGTGGCCGAGACCTTCAGGCCCATCTTGTGCTCGACGTTGGTCACGAAGGCGCCGTTGCGCTCGCCGGGCTCGCCGGTCTCGAAGTCGAACAGGAACTTCGGCACGACGAACAGCGACAGGCCCTTGGTGCCCGGGCCGGCGCCCTCGGGGCGGGCCAGGACCAGGTGGAAGATGTTCTCGAACAGGTCGTCGGAGTCGGCCGAGGTGATGAACCGCTTCACGCCGTCGATGTGCCAGGAGCCGTCCTCCTGCTTGACGGCCTTGCTGCGGCCGGCGCCGACGTCGGAACCGGCGTCCGGCTCGGTGAGCACCATCGTGGAACCCCAGCCGCGCTCAGCGGCCATCACGGCCCACTTCTTCTGCTCCTCGGTGCCCAGGTGATGCAGGATCTGCGCGAAGCCCGCTCCGCCGGCATACATCCACACCGCCGGGTTGGCGCCCAGAACGTGCTCGTTGACCGCCCACATCAGCGCCCTGGGAGCCGGCATGCCGCCGAGCTCCTCGATCAGGCCGACCTTGTCCCAGCCGTTGTCGATAAAGGCGCGCACCGACTTTTTGAAGGACTCGGGCAGCGTCACCGTATGCGTGGCGGGATCGAACACCGGCGGCTTGCGGTCGCCTTCCTCGAAGGACTCCGCCAGCGGCCCCTCGGCCAGGCGGGCCATCTCGCCGAGCATCTCCTTGGCGGTGTCGACATCTAGATCAGCGAACTGACCCTGGCCAAGGGCCTTGTCGACGCCGAAGACCTCGAACAGGTTGAAGACCTGGTCACGGACATTGCTCTTGTAGTGGCTCACTGTGCCTCCTCGACGAGAACGCCACCGATTGGGGAATTGTTACGCCGGTTGGGTACTCACAGGTAAGTTACCCACCAGTAACATGCATAAAGTTATACATCCGAGTCTGGAAACGCAAGCCGTTGTGATCCACAGCACGTAGAAGCGAAAAACCGGGGCTCCAACATGTCAAAAGGCATGTCGTCACCCCGGTTCTCCGGTCGATATGCACTGGCCCGCCGGGGCCGATCAGACGTCGGCTGCCTCCGGTTCATCGGCCTCGCCCGCAGGCGCATCTGCGTCGGGCAGCTGCGACACCAGATGCTCGGCGAGCTCACCGAGCGTCGGGTAGTCGAACACCGCGGTCGGGCTGATGTCGAACTTGCCGCCGAACTGCCCGAACAACCGGTTGCGGAGTTCGACCGCCATCAGCGAGTCCGTCCCGAGGTCGAGGAACCTGCTCGACGCGGCGGGGGGTTGCGCCAATCGCAGGAAACCCTGCACCTCGCGCTGCAGGAACTCGGCGATGAACGCCGCGCGCTGGGCCACCGGAGTCTCCTCCAGCTGGCGCAGCAATTCGCTGTCGCCGGCTGCCGCGCCGTCGCCGGTCGGCAACACCTGATCCAGCAGCGGCGGCCGGATCCCGCCCAGCATCTTGGCGGTGCGTTGCCAGTTGGCCTTCAGGACGGTGGCCTGCGCCGTCCCGTGCCGCACCACCTCGCCGAGCGCCGCCAGCGCCGCAGACGGCTCCAGCGGCATCATGCCCTGGGCACTGAGGTTGGCCAGCGCAGCCTGCGAGCTGGCCATGCCGCCGCGGCCCCACGGGCCGAAGTTCGCTGCCGTCGCCGGCAGGCCCTGCGAGCGCCGATGGGCGACCAGCCCGTCGAGCAACGCATTGGCGGATGCGTAGTTGGCCTGTGACGGCGAGCCCAGCACGGCTGAAGCCGACGAGAACAGGACGAAGAAGTCCAGATCATCGTCCTTGGTCAACCGATGCAGGTGATGCGCGCCGTACGCCTTCGGCGCCAGGGCGGCGCGGAAGCGCTCCAAGCTCTGCTGCGGCAGCAGCGCATCGTCGAGGACGCCCGCCAGATGAGCAATGCCGGCCAGCGGCGGCAACTCCGCCCGGATGCGCGCCAGCAGTTCGGCGACCTCGGACTCGACGCCGACGTCGCCGGTGAATACGTGCACCCGGCAGTGGAATCGCTCCATGATCGCCTCGATGGCGCGTCCGGACTCCGCGTCCGGACCGCGGCGGCTGGTCAACACGATGTCACCAGCACCCAGCTGCGCCAGATAGGCCGCCGTGTGCAGGCCCAGCGCGCCGAGGCCTCCGGTCACCAAATAGCTCCGATCAACCCGCGGGGCAAGCGGTTTCGGCATCTGCACCACGATCTTGCCGATGTGGCGCGCCTGCTGCATACGGCGGAAGGCGGTCCTGGCTTCGGTCAGCGGATAGACCTCCGCCGGCACCGGCGTCCACTCACCCTTGGCCATCCCCTCGGACAGCTCGACCATCAGCTTCTGGATGTGATCGGGATCGTTCATCATCGTCATGTCCAATGCGATGACGCCGTAGTCGATGTCCGGGCGGACCGCGGCCATCTGCTCCGGTGTCCAGATGTCGCGTTTGGCGATCTCGGCGAACCGGCCGCCCTGGGCGGTGGCGCGGACCGTCGCCTCGATGAAGCCTTCGCTGGTGAGGCTGTTGAGCACGACGTCGACGCCGGCGCCGTCGGTGTCCGCCAGGATCTGATCGGCGAAATCCGTTGTGCGCGAGTCGTAGACGTACTCCACACCCATCTTGCGCAGCGTCGAGCGCTTGAAGGCGCTGGCGGTGGCGAAGACCGTTGCGCCGTGATGGCGCGCCAGTTGAATGGCCGCCATGCCCACACCGCCACTGGCGGCGTGGATCAGGACGCGGTCACCCGGCTTGAGCTTGGCCCAGTCGAAGGACAGGCGGGCCGTCAGCGCGGCGGCCGGCAGGGTAGCCGCCCCGACCGGGTCGAAGCCGGCCGGCACCGTCGCCAGCAGCGGCGCCGGAACATTCAGCCGGCTGGCGAATGCGCCCTGCATGGACCCGAACACCCGCTGGCCGATCTCGAATCCGGTCACCTCCGAACCGATCTCGGTGACGATGCCGCACAGGTCGCCACCGATCGGCCCGGGGTCACCCGGGTAGAGACCCAGCACGTTGAGCACATCACGGAAGTTGAGGCCGGCCGCCTCGATGCGGACCTGGACCTCGTTGGCGGCCGGAGGCGTCACCACCTTCTCGGTCAGGCGCAGGTTGTCGATCGCGCCGCGCTCGGTCGGAGCGAGCACGTAGTCATCCGACCGCGGCATCGGCAACTGGCCGCTGCGCGCCCAGTGCAGCAGCCGCGGCACCAGGAACTTGCCTTGCCGCACTGCGGTTTCCGGCTCGGTGACCGGAGTCCCGAGGGTGCCCGCCAGCCATCCTGCCGATTCCTCGGAGGCGTCGAGGTCCACCAGCCGGCAGCGCAGAGTCGGCTGCTCGGCGATGATGGTGCGCCCGAATCCCCACAGCGCGCTCTGGGCCGGATCGACCGGTTCGCCCGGTTCGCATGCCACCGCCCCCTCGGTGATGATCCACAGCCCGCCGGCCAGGCCCTTCTCGGTAGCCGCACCGGCCTGCGCGGCGGCGAGCAGGCCGGCGATCTCGTCTTCCAGACGTCCCGCGAGCTCGATCGTCGAGATCTCGGTGTTCGGGTGTCCGGCACTGCGCCACACGATCCCGGTCACCGGCTCGCCGCGCTCGGCGGCGTCGGCGAACGCCTGCTGCCAGACGGTGGCATCCGTGGCCGGCTCAACCACGACGGACCCGGGCACCGCGCTCGCCAGATCGTCGAATCCCGCGATGAGCCAGGTGCCGGTCTTCGCCGCGGCGTCCGCGACATCGGGCGCGGCCCCTTCGTGCCAGCCGACCGTGTAGAGCAACCGGGTGGTGTCCCCGCCCAAGCCGCGCAGCAGGGCCTCGCGCGGGGCGCGCTTGACGGTGAACTCCGTGATGCCGCCGAGCCGGTGTCCGTCCCTGTCGATGAAATCAATGTCGAAGACCAGGGTCTCGCCCTCGACGCCGCTCTCGTGCCAGCGGGCCCGGCAGTAGAACCGCCGCGGCATGTTCTCCCGCAGTTCCACCTGCCCGTACCGCAGCGGCAGGTACAGATCGGCCGCTCCGTGCTCGGCCATCAGCAGCGCCGGGAAGGCCGGGAAGGCGACACCGGTGCACAGGTCCAGCAGCACCGGGTGGATGGGCTCACCGCCGAGGTGCTCGGCCAGTTCGTCGCCGACGGCGACATCGCCGATCGCCTCGCCTTCGCCGACCCACAACGACTTCAGCGAGGTCGACCAGGTCGGCCCCCAGGCCAGTTCCATGTCGTTGAACGTTTCGAACAGCTGCTGCGGGCTGGTGCGGCTGAGCCGCTCCAGTGCATCGTCCACCGGATCCGATGCCGTGTCGGGTGCCTCCGGGTCGGGGCCGGAGAGCACCGTGCCGTCGGCGTTCAGCGACCACTCCGCCTCGCGGACCCCGTAAGGCCGGCTGTGCACCTGGAATTTCCAGCCGTCGCCGCCCTCGACGGGATGCATGGTCAGCTGAACTTCACGGGATGCCTTTTCCGGCAGGATGATCGGCTCGTAGAAGAAGACCTCCTTGACCCGGGCGGGCGCACCCGCCGCGGCCAACGCCATCGTCGCGTAGGTGGCCCCGGGGACGACGACCGTCCCGTAGATCACGTGATGGGCCAGCCACGGCTGGGTCTTGACCGACAACACGTTGGAATAGATGGTGTCGCCATTCGCCAGATCTTTGGCGCTGCCGAGGATTCCGGACACCCGGATGCCGTCGGCGCCAGCGCTGCTCATGGTGGCCGTCTTGGGCCAGTAGCGACGCCGCTGGAACGGATACGTCGGTAGTTCGACCCGCGGACCTGCCGTGTGCTGGCGGGCTGCGAAGTCCGGCCGATGGCCCAGGACGTACGCCGAGGCGAGCGCATCGGTCATCTGGCGCTGAGCGTTGGTGCCTTTGCGCAGCGACACGATCGTGCTCGGCGTGGCCGACGACTCCGGCCAGCTCTGCAACGCGGCCGCGGTGAGGATCGGCTGCGGACCGATCTCCATCAGCACCGAGCAGCCCAGTCCGGCCACGGTGCGCACACTCTCGGTGAACTGCACGGGCTGACGGGAATGCCGGCGCCAGTACTGGCCGTCGATCGGGGTCTCGGCGGTCAGCACGGCCCCGGTGCGGTTGCAGACCAGCGGCAGCGTCGGAGCGGCGTAGCTGAATTGACCCGCGTAGGACTCGAATTCGTCGAGCACCGGATCGAGCAGCTCCGAGTGGAAGGCGTGCGAGGTCTCCAGCCAGGTGCACCGGGTGGCGTCTTGGCTGCAGGCGGCGACGATCTGGTCCAGATCCTCGGCGGGTCCGGACAGCACTGTGTTGCGCCCGTTGTAGGCGCCGACGGACACCCGCGGGAACTCGGCGGCGGCGCGCTCGACGTACTCGGGATCGGCGAATACGGCCACCATGCGGCCGCCCGGGGGCAGGCTGCCGAACAGCCGTCCGCGTTCGGCGATCAGGCGTGCGCCGTCCTCGAGGCTGAACACCCCGGCCACACAGGCCGCCGCATACTGGCCGACGCTGTGTCCCAGCACCACGTCCGGTTCGATGCCCCACGACTGCCACAGCCGGGCCAGGCCCATCTCGACGGCGAAGATCGCCGGCTGGGCAAAGGAGGTGTGCCGCAACGTTTCCGCGGTCTCGCGGTCGCTGGACAAGAGGACATCCAGCAGCGGTCGGGGCAGGATCGGGTCCACCGCCTCCGCGCACCGGCGGACGGTGTCGGCGAACACCGGTTCGGAGTCGATCAACTCCCGCGCCATGCCCGGGTACTGGCTGCCCTGGCCGGGGAAGAACCACGCGGTGGTCGGCGGATCGCCGCATTCGCCGCGCAGCACGCCGGGACGCAGTCGGTTGCCCACCAGATCGTCGAGAAGCATTCGCGCCTCGTGCACCGAATTCGCGACCACCGCGGCGCGGTGCTCGAAGTGGGATCGGCCCGCGCCCGCGGTGAAGCACACATCGCTGATGGAGGCGTCCGGGTGTGCCTCCAGCCAGGCCGAGTAGCGCTGCGCCAGGGCGTTCAGACCATGTGCCGACCGCGCCGACAGCGGCAGGAGGCTCCACGGTTCGCGGGGGGTCTCAGGTGCGTTACCGGTGGTGACGGCATCACCCGACTCGACGTCGGTGACGACCGGGGCCTGCGGCGCTTCTTCGAGCAGCACGTGGGCATTGGTGCCGGTGAACCCGAACGAGCTCACTCCGGCCCGGCGGGGCCGGCCGTTGGGACGCCACGGGGTGGGCTTCTCGACCACCTGGACAGGCAGGGAATCCCACGGGATGTGCGGGTTGGGGTTCTGGAAGTGCAGGGTCTGCGGGAGCAGGTCGTTCTGAAGCGACAAGACGACCTTGATCAGGCCAGCCGCGCCGGCCGCGGACTCCAGGTGCCCGATGTTGGTCTTGGCCGTGCCCATCAGCAGCGGGCGGTTCGGATCGCGACCGGCGCCGTAGACCGCCGCGGCGGCTTGCACCTCGATCGGGTCGCCGAGCGGGGTGCCGGTGCCGTGCGCCTCCAGATAGTCGACGTCCGCGCCGGAAAGGCCCGCGCGGGCCAGCGCGGCGGCGATCAGCCTTTGCTGCGCACCGCCATTGGGCACAGTCAAACCGCTGGACGCCCCGTCCTGATTGACGGCCGTGGCGCGGATGACCGCACTGATCCGGTCGCCGTCGCGCATGGCGTCGCTGAGGCGCTTGAGCACCAGGATGCCGCAGCCCTCACTGCGGACGTAGCCGTCGGCGGCCGCGTCAAAGGTCTTGCAGCGGCCGTCGGGGGCCAGCATCCGGGCGCGGGAGGCGGCGACGGTCGTCGCCGGGCTCAGCAGAACGTTGACGCCACCGGCCAGGGCCATGTCGCAGTCCCCGGAGTGCAGTGCCTGGGTCGCCTGGTGGAGGGCGACCAGCGAGGAACTGCACGCGGTGTCCACCGCCATCGCCGGCCCTTCCAGGCCGAACGTGAACGCAACCCTTCCGGCGATGGCGTTGAGCGCATTGCCGGTGATGAATTGCGGCTCAAGCTTTTCCAGCGAGTCGCCGGACAGCAGGTGCGAATACTCGTTGGCCCCCACCCCGACGAAGACACCGGTCCGGCTGCCGCGCAACGTTGTCGGCCCGTACCCCGCTCTTTCCAGGGCCTCCCAGGTGACCTCCAGCATCAGCCGCTGCTGGGGGTCCATCCAGACGGCCTCGCGCGGGGAGATCCCGAAGAACTCCGGATCGAAGGTGTCCACGCTGTCGAGGAAGCCGCCGCTGCGGGTGTTGATCTTGCCGGGAGCCTGTGGGTCGGCGTCGTAGAACTCGTCGACGTCGAAGCGGTCCTCGGGGATCTCCCGGATGGCATCCACGCCCCCGGAGAGCAGATCCCAGTAGGCGTCGGGGTCAGGGGAACCGGGGAAGCGGCAGGACACCGCGATGATGGCGATCGGCTCATCGGCCGCGGAGGTGGCCAGCGAGGCCGGCGCTGCCGCAGGTTTGGCCCCGGCCCGCTCATTGAGGCTGAGCACATCGCCGAGCAGGTAGTCCGCGACGTCGGTCAGCCGCGGGTAGTCCATCGCCAGCGTCGCGGGCAGCTCCTTGCCGACCGCCTGCTCCAGCTGACGCCGCAGTTCGACGGCCATCAGCGAATCCATGCCGAGGTCGAAAAAGCCTGCCTCTTCACGGATTTCAGACACGTCGACGCGGGTCACCTCCGCGACAGAGGAGCGCAGGAACTCCAGCACGAGCTTGCGGCGCTGCTGCACCGGTGCGGCGGTGAGTCGTTCGACCAGGGCGGTGGTGCCGGACGCCCCTGACGTGAGTGCCGCGGTCGCCGCCGCAGGCACCTCGCGGGCGACCTCGTCCAGCAGTGGGCGCCGGCCGGTCTGCAGATAGATCGGCAGGAACTTGGCCCAGTCGATCCGGGCCACCACCGCCTGTGGCGTATCCGGCGCTGAAGCCCCCCGCGTGCCGGACCCCGCCGCGACGATGACGTCGGCCATCCCGGCCAGGGCGTCCGCCGGCGACAGGGTGCGCACGCCGCGACGTTCCAGCTGTGCACGGGCATCGGGGTCGGCCATACCGGCCGACCACGGGCCGAAGTTGACGCTGGACGCTGCAACTCCCTGTTCCCGCAGCCGCCAGGTCAACCCGTCCAGGAAGGCATTGGCCGCGCTGTAGGCGGCCTGCCCGTAGCTTCCCCACACCGAGGAGATCGATGAGGTGGACACGAAGAAGTCCAGGGTCACATCGGCGTCGGCAGCACTGAGCTGATCAGCCAAATACCAGGCGCCCCAGACCTTCCCGGCGAACACCCGATCCAGTTCGGCGCTCTCCAGGGAGCTCAGCGCGGTGGTGCTGTTCTCGCCGGCGGCATGGACGATGCCGGCCAGCGGGGGCAGTTCGGCCTGCACGGTCGCCACCACCCGGGCGACGTCATGGGGATTGGCGACGTCGGCGGCGATCACCCGGACGTCGCAGCCGTGCTGTTCGCGCAGTGCCCCGATCCGGCGTGTGGTGTCCTCATTGGGGGCTCGCCGGCCCGTCAGCACCAGGTGTCGGGCACCGTGGGCCGCCAGATATCCGGCGATCTCCAGGCCGATCGAGCCCAGGCCGCCGGTCACCAGATACGTGGCGTCCGAACGCACAATGAGCTTTTCAGGGTCCGGCTGGGAGGTCTGCCGTACCAGGCGGGGGACCCGGATCTCGTTGCCGCGCAGCGCGATCTGGTCCTCGCACGGGTTGGCGAGGTGCCGGACGGCCGTCGCCCAGTCGGTGGCGCCAGGGGCCAGGTCCACCAGTCCACCCCACACCTGCGGGTACTCCAGTGCGGCGGCGCGGCAGAAGCCCCACAGCGCGCTCTGCTCCGGGGACACGGTGTCGGTGTCGGTGACGCGCTGCGCCCCGCGGGTGACCACCCAGATTGATCCGGGACTTTCAGCGGCGGCGGCGGCCCGGAACAGTCGCTGGGTGCCGCCAAGGACGCGGTGTTGCATCCGCAGCAGCGACCGCATCGACGCCGGATCGGCGTCCAGTGCGGCCAGGTGCACGATGCGCACCTGGGTTCCGTCCTGGGCTGCGGCGCGCAACTCAGCGGCCAGACGTTCCTCGTCGGCATCGGACACCGGCAGGGCGAGCGTCCGGTGCCGGTGGCCGCCCGCGCTCAGCGCGTCGACTGCCGGTCGGGTCTCGGCATCATCCCCGACGAGCAGCCAGAGGGCGTCGTCGGTGCTCGCGGGGGAGGCGAGTGGGGCGCTTACCCAGTCGATCTGATAGCGGATATCGGCGATGGACTGCGCGCTGCGCTGACGATTGTGTTGCGCGGCAAGCATGTTCAGGACGTCGGAAGTGGTGTGGCTGCCGCCCGCGGCATCGAGCAGCACGGCCAGTTCGTCGATGCGGCCGTCCTCGAGGAGTGCCATGGCCTGGGTGCGCGCAGTGCTGTCCTGGGACTGGCCGGCCGACGCGGACCGTGCGGCCTGCTGGTTATTTTTCTGAGCATCGCGGAACCAGTACTCGCGGTGCTCGAACGGGTACCCGGGCAAGTCGACCTTGTGCGCGGGCCGGGGCACGACGGCGCTGAAGTCCGGCAGGTGACCGGCCACGTAGATCCCGGCCAGCGCCTCGGTGATCTGGCGCTGATCGGCGACGTTGCGGCGCAACGACGCGATCGCCTTGGGTGCGTTGGCCTGGTCCGGCCAGGCCCGCAACGCGGCGGCGGTCAGCACCGGCTGCGGACCCACCTCCAGCAGCAGCGAGCAGCCCAATTCAGCGAGGGTGGCCACGCTCTTGGCGAATTCGACGGGCTGCCGCGCGTGGCGGCGCCAGTACCCGGCGTCGAGCTTGGCGCTGCGTCCCAGCGTCGCCCCGGTGCGGTTGCACACCAGAATCCTTTGCGGAGAGGCGAATTCGAAGCTGCCGGCGTAGGACTCGAAGGCCTCCAGGGCCGGGTCGAGCAGAGACGAGTGGAATGCGTGGCTGGTGTCGAGCCAATCGCAGCGCACTCCGTCGGCGCTCAACCGGGCCACCGCCTGCTCCAGGTCCGCGCCGGGCCCGGACAGCACGGTGTTGGCGCCGTTGTAGGCGGCCACCGACAGGCTCGGGAATTCGTCGGTGAAACGCTCCACGCGGTCGGCGTCGGCGAAGATCGCCGCCATCCGGCCGCCGGCGGGCAACTCCCCGAACAGGCGGCCGCGCTCGGCGAGCAGCCGGGCGCCGTCCTCGATGCCGAACACGCCGGCAACGCACGCCGCCGAGTACTGTCCGACGCTGTGCCCGAGCACCACGTCGGGTTCGAAGCCCCACGACTGCCAGAGCCGGGCCAGCCCCATCTCGACGGCGAAGATCGCCGGCTGGGCGTAGCTGGTCTGCTGCAGGGTGTCGCCGCCGTCGGCGTCGAAAATGACGTCCAGCAAGGGCCTTTCGAGAATGCCGGACACCGCCTCGGCGCACCGGGTCATGGTCTCGGCGAACACCGGCTCGGTCTCGAACAACTCGCGGGCCATGCCGGCGTACTGGCTGCCCTGGCCGGGGAACAGCCAGGCGGTCTTCGGGATGTCGGTGCTGCTGCCGCGCACCAGGCCCGGGGCCGGCCGATCGTCGGCCAGTGCGTCGAGGAGTTCGCGTGCGGACTGTGCGGAATTGACCACCAGGGCTGCGCGGGTCTCGAAATGCGCGCGCCCGGCACCGGCGGTGAGGCAGACGTCGGCCAGGGGGGCCTCGGGGTGCCCGTCCAGCCAGCTGCGGTAGTTCTGCGCCGTCTTCAGCAAGGCTGCCGGGGTGCGTGCCGACAGCGGTAGCACCATGAACCGGCCCGGCCCGGCCTGCTGCGGCGCCTCGCTGTCGATGGTCGGCGCCTGCGGCGCCTCGCTGTCGATGGTCGGCGCCTGCGGCGCCTCGCTGTCGATGGTCGGCGCCTGCGGCGCCTCCTCGATGATGATGTGCGCGTTCGTCCCGGTGAACCCGAACGAACTCACGCCGGCGATACGGGGTCGCTCGTTCCGTTCCCAGGCTGTCGCCTCGTCGACTACCCGGACCGGAATCCGGTCCCAGGGGATGTGCGGTGAGGGATTGCGGAAGTGCAGGTGCTTCGGCAGTTCCTCATGCTCCAGGGACATCACCACTTTGAGGACGCCGGCGACACCGGCAGCGGCCTCCAGGTGGCCGATGTTGGTCTTGGCCGATCCGATCAGCAGGGGCCGGTCGGAGTCGCGCCCGACACCGAGTGCGGCTGCGGCGGCCCGCACCTCGATGGGATCGCCCAGTGACGTGCCGGTGCCGTGCGCCTCCAGGTAGTCGATGTCGGCGGGCGCCAGTTCGGCGCGGTCCAGCGCCTCGGTGATGACCCGCTGCTGGGCGACTCCATTGGGGACCGTCAACCCGCCCGAGGCGCCGTCCTGGTTGACCGCGCTGCCGCGGATGACGGCGCGGATCGGGTCGCCGTCGCGGAGGGCGTCCTCCAGTCGCTTGATGACGATGACACCGCAGCCCTCGCCGCGCACGTATCCATCGGCGGCCTCATCGAAGGTCTTGCACTTGCCGTCGGGAGCCAGCATCCGCGATTGCGAGAAGGTGATCATGGTGGCCGGGCTCAGCAGGACGTTGGCGCCCCCGGCCAGCGCGAGGTCGCATTCGCCCAGGCGCAGCGCCTGGCAGGCCTGGTGGATGGCGACCAGCGACGAACTGCACGCCGTGTCCACCGTGACCGCCGGGCCCTGCAGTCCCAACCGGTAACTGATCCGGCCCGCTCCGGCGGCGCCCGCGGTGCCGATCGCCAGGTAAGCCTCCACCTCGGGGTACGTCAATTCGTCGGACGCCATGCCGAGGTAGTCGTGGGTGGACAGCCCGACGAAGACTCCGGTGCGGGTGTTCGTCAGTGCGGTGGGTGCGATGCCCGCGTGTTCAACCGCCTGCCACGACATCTCCATCAGGAGTCGGTGTTGCGGATCGATCCACTTCGCCTCGCGCGCCGACACTCCGAAGAACGGCGCGTCGAAACCGGCCACGTCGTCGACGAAACCGGCCCGCCGGGTGACGACCTTGCCCGGGGCGCCCGGATCCGGGTCATAGAATTCGTCGGCATCCCAGCGGTCGCGGGGCACCTCGGAGACGGCGTCCTTGCCGCCCTGCAGGACGTCCCAGAACTCGTCCGCGTCGGCAGCCCCGGGCAGTCGCGCGGCATAGCCGATGATGGCGAACCGGTCGGGCTGTTCGGACCACTGTTCGGTGTTTGGCATGCGTGTTGCTCCCCGCCTCGGCCGCTGAAGTTGCGATATGCGGAAGACCTCGTCACGGCCTGGAATTAGTCCGAACGGCCACTGTCCAGCATTGCTGGAGCATCTCCCGGCGGCCAGTATTACACGGGGGGCGGCTGCGGTGCCCAGACGTCCTGCCACAGCCGAGGGCCGCCCCGGCTATTAGCGGCAAAGGCTATGTTGTTCAGCGGCACCGGTGTTGCAGGAGAACCCGGGCAGTCAGTGAGAAGTCGGAGAGAACATGCTGCGTATTGGCAAAATCGCGTTCAGCACGATCAACGACTGGACGCCTCGTCCGGGAGTGTTGACCTCGTGGCATCCGACGGTCGCCGCAGAGGAGAAGGCCCGGCAGGCGCCGGTCAGCCCGGTTCCGGTGAGTTTCATGCAGGGCCAGCACATCCGCGGGATTCACGAACAAGAAGCCGCCGGCCTGGACTATTCCCGCCAGATCATCGCCACCTGCGAGGTGCCGGGGCAGTGCGATATCGTCGCGATGAATGACGCCATCAACACTTTCCTCCGCCGGCATGCCACCTACCGCAGCTGGTTCGAATATCTCGGCGACGGGGAGGTTGTCCGGCACACGATCGCCGACCCCGCCGACATGGAATTGGAGCCGGTCAATCAGGGTTACGTGACCGCCGACGACGCCCGCAAACACGTCCTTGAAGTGCCGCCCCCGACGGAGTGGGGCTGCTTTTCCTTCGGCATCGTCCAAAGCGATGACCATTTCGATTTCTACGCCTGCATCGACCATGTCCACGGTGACGCCGCGCTGATCGGAATCACCATGCTCGAGGCGCACGGTTTGTATACATCGCTGCGCACCACCGGCGAGCGCCTTGAGCTGCCGGAGGCCGGTAGTTTCGACGATTTCTGTCTGCAGGAGCGCGAATACACGTCGAACCTGACCGTGGACTCACCGGAGGTCCAGGCCTGGATCGAGTTCGCCGAGAGTAACAACGGCACGTTGCCGGAATTCCCTCTCCCGCTGGGCAATCCGCTCGAACCGTGTGTCGCCGAGATGTACGGCGAGGACATCATGGATCCCGAGCAGACCGCCCGATTCGAAGCCGCCTGCACTGCTGCCGGGACCCGCTTCGTCGGCGGCCTGTTCGCCTGTCAGGCCCGGGTGGAACACGAACTGACCGGTGCGCCGACCTACTACGGGCTCACCCCCCGCGACACCCGGCGTACGACGGACAGTTTCACGACGCAGGGATGGTTCACCGGACTGGTTCCTCTGACGATTCCGATCGCCGCCACGTCATTCAACGAGGCCGCCTGGTCCGCGCAGAACGCTTTCGATTCGGGCCTCGGTCTGTCGCGAGTTCCGTATTACCGGGTGCTGGAATTGGCCCCGTGGCTGGAATGGCCGCGGCCCAACTTTCCGGTCTCCAATTTCCTGCACGGCGGCGCGGCCCCACTCAATTCGGTGATCGCCGCGTCGGAGATGGGCTACTCGAACAACATCGGCATGTATTCCGACGGCCGGTATTCGTACCAGCTGACGATCTACACCTTCCGGCACGAGGCCGGCACATCGATGCAGTTGTTGTTCCCTGATAACCCCATCGCCCGCAAATCAGTCGAGCGCTACATCGGCGCGATGAGGTCGGTCTGTGCGCAGGTCGCCGAGAGCGGGAACTGGGGGCGTGGTGGTTAAGCGCACAGCGCAACCGGGCCGGCGGGGATTGCGCCGGATCAGGTGACCGCGAGCATCACGGGCCAGCCTGGGGCGGAGCCGCCATGCGGGGGCTAGCCCGGTTTGTGGTGCGCTGGCCGTTCGCCGTCATCCTGGTGTGGGCCGCGTTGGCGGTGGCCCTGCCGTTGTCGCTGCCGAATCTCAACGAGATGGCGCAGAAGCACCCGTTGGCCATGCTGCCCGGAGATGCGCCGTCCAACGTCGCCGCGCGGGAGATGACGCGGGCGTTCCAGGAAACCGGCACCGACGATCTGCTGCTCATCGTCCTGACCGACGAAAAGGGCCTGAGCTCCACTCACGAAGCCACCTACCGCAAGGTGGTGGAGGCGCTGCGCCGCGACCAGCATGACGTCACGATGGTGCAGGACTTCATCGGAAACAAGGAACTGCGGGGCTTTCTGACCAGCGACGACAAGAAGTCCTGGGTGATTCCAGTCGGCCTGACCGGCGCCTTGGGTACCCCGGAGTCCTACGCCGCTTTCACCCGGGTGTCGGGCATCGTCGCGCAGAACACGGCGGGCGGTCCCCTGGAGGTGCATCTAGCCGGTCCGGCGGCGACGGTCGCCGACCTGACCGTCGCCGGGCAACGGGACCGGCAGCCGATCGAGATCGCCATCGCGGTGCTGGTCCTGCTGGTCCTGCTCGTCGTGTATCGCAATCCGGTCGCCATGCTGATGCCGTTGATCGGCATCGGGATGTCGCTGGTGATCTCCCAGTCAGCGGTGGCCGGGTTCTCCGAACTCACCGGGCTCGGCGTCTCGAATCAGGCCATCATCCTGTTGAGCGCGATCATCGCCGGCGCTGGTACCGACTACGCGGTCTTCCTGATCAGCCGGTATCACGACTACGTCCGGCGCGGCGACGGCTCCGATGACGCGGTGCGCAACGCGCTGGCCTCGGTGGGCAAGGTGATCACCGCGTCCGCGGCCACCATCGGGCTCACCTTCCTGGCGATCAGCTTCGCCCGGATGGGGGTGTTCTCCACCGTCGGGGTGTCGTCGGCGATCGGGGTCGCGGTGACATTTCTCGCCGCCGTGACGCTGCTGCCCGCCATCCTGACAGTGGTCGGCCGCCGCGGGTGGATCCAGCCCCGGCGGGAACTGACCACCCGGCTGTGGCGCCGTTCCGGTGCCCGCATCGTGCGCCGCCCGTGGACCCATCTGGTGGCCAGCGGGCTGATCCTGCTGCTGCTGGCGACCAGTGCGGCATTCACCAGGTACAACTACGACGACCGCAGGGCGGTGGGGCCGTCGGAGCCCAGCTCGGTGGCGTACGCGGCGCTGGAGCGGCACTTCAAGCTCAACCAGTTCGTGCCGTCCTATGTGCTGATCCGATCACCGCACAACCTGCGTACCCCGGAGGCGCTCGCCGATCTGGAGCAGTTGGCCGGGCGGATCAGCCAGCTGCCCGATATCGCCAGGGTGAATGGCGTCACCAGGCCGCTGGGCCAGGTGCCCGAAGAGTTCCGGGCCACCTACCAGGCCGGCATCGTCGGGGACCGGCTCAGCCAGGGCGCATCGGCGATCGCCGAGAACATGGACGACCTGGGGCGGCTCTCCAACGGGGCCAACGAACTGGCGCAGGGTCTGAGTGACGTGCGCGGGCAGATCGGCGACATGCGGGGGCAGATCAGCGAACTGGCGACAAACTACGCCGCGATGATGAACGCTTTGTCGGCGCTGAAGTCCCAGTACAGCGGCGACCGTCTGGTTAGCAAGGTTGAAGTCGCGGCCAAGCTCGTTCAGGCCGTCAACGAACTCGGCAACTCACTGGGCATCACCTACTCGGCGGCCCGGGACGTACTCGGCTGGGTCGGTCCGGTGCTGGTGGCGCTGAACGGCAATCCCGTCTGCGATCTCAGCCCGTCGTGCAGTGAGACCCGCGGACACTTCCAGGACCTGATGGACGAGAAGAACCGCGGCACCATCGACCGGATCAACGTTCTGGCCAGACAGCTCAAGGAGATGCAAGACGGGAAATCCATCGCAGCCACGCTGACCGAGCTGCGGGATTCCTACGCCAACCTGACGGCGACCATGACGAAGATGGGCCTGGACACTCCCGGCGGTGCGGACGGCACCCTCGGCGGCTTCCAGGATCAGGCTGATCGTGCCGCCGTCGGCAGCCGGGAAGTCGCTGCCGGGGTGGACCAGGTTGTCTCACAGATCGAAACGATGCGCACCGGACTGGACCAGGCGGCGGCGTTCCTGCTGACCATGAAGAACACCGCGGTCGGTCCGGCGATGGCCGGTTTCAACATCCCGGCCGAGGTCCTGGAGATGGACGACTTCGCGGCCGCCTCCAAGGCGTTCATCTCCCCGGACGGCCATACGGCGCGCTATCTGGTGTTCACCAAGCTCGACCCGTTCAGCCCCGCAGCGATGGATCAGGTCAACGCGATCCGGGACACCGCCCTCGCGGCCCTGCCCAACACGGCACTGGAGGACGCCACGATCTCGATGGGCGGCTACCCGGTGGCGTTGCGCGACACCCGGGACTACTACCGTGCCGATATCCGCTACATCGTGATCGCGACGGTGGTCGTCGTGCTGCTGACCCTCATGGTGCTGCTGCGAGCGATCATCGCACCGCTGTATCTCGTCGGCTCGGTGATCCTCTCGTACTTCGCGGCACTCGGTATCGGCGTCCTGGTTTTCCAGCACGTCTTCCATGAGCCCCTGCACTGGACGGTGCCCCCGCTGGCCTTCGTGGTGCTGGTGGCGGTGGGCGCGGACTACAACCTGCTCTTCGCGTCGCGACTGCGCGACGAGTCTCCGGACGGCACCCGGTACGGGATCATCAAGACGTTGTCGTCGACCGGCGGTGTGATCACCGCGGCGGGCCTGATCTTCGCCGCGTCGATGTGGGGCCTGCTGTTCTCCAGCATCGGTACCGTGGTCCAGGGCGGCTTCGTGATCGGTGCCGGCATTCTGCTGGACACCTTCGTGGTGCGGACGGTCATGGTGCCGGCCATCGCTACCCTGGTGGGAAAGGCAAACTGGTGGCCGTCACGAGTTCGATCGCACGGGAGCGCTGGAGCATGAAGAAGCTAATCGCCGCCATGGCATTCGGCGTGGCGGCATCCGTGGGGCTCTCAGCCGCGGGCGGCGTCGCCACCGCCGATGAGCCTTCGCCGGACGTGCCGTCGCCGGATGATTCGTCGGTGGGTGTTTCGGAGCAGGGCAGCGCCACCACGTTGGAAGGCACCCCCCCGCGGGGATACGGACTGGGCGGCGCCCACGTCGCGGGAATCCCGTACGACGAGTACATCCGCATGACCGGCGCACAGTGGTTCCCGGGTCTGCAGCGCCAGAAGATCGACTACTGGGCCGGTCAGGTTCAGGGCCACACTCTCGAGCGGCTGTTCCCCGGCATCGATCAGGCATTTCCCGGCATCGGGCTGGACGGCCCCAGCATCGGCGAGTCGGTGGAACAGGGCACCGGCAACGTCATCGCGACGGTCAACCGGGACGGGCCCGGCACCGTGCTCGGCCTGTCCGAGGGGGCGATGGTGGTCAACGCCGTGCAGGCCCGACTGGCCACCGACCCCAACGCGCTACCACCCGATCAGCTCACCTTCGCGGTGTTCGGGGATCCGATCGGTCAGCACGCCTTCGGCGAAGGGTGGCTGAGGCAGAACTTCCCGGTGGGCGCGACGGTCCCGTCGATGGACTTCGTCATCCCGCCGCCGGTCGAAAGCCAGTACGACACCTACTCTTTCATCTCCCCCTACGACAGCATCGCCGACTGGCCGGACCGGACGGACAACTGGATGGCGATGGCCAACGCGATCGTCGGCCTGGCCACCGGTCACACCGCCGTGGCGTTCACCAATCCGAGCAATGTTCCGGCTCGAAACATCGTAACGACGGTCAACTCCCGGGGCGGCAAGACCACCACGCTCATGATTCCCGAGCAGCATCTGCCGTTGGTGATGGCGTTCAAGTACGCCGGGGTGGACGAGGAGACGCTGAACAAACTCGATGCTGTTCTCCAGCCGATGGTGGATTCCGGATACTCCCGTAACGACGATCCGGCGACGGCGCCGATCACCGTGGATCCGGTCAACGGCTACGACCCGGCCGCGGTCACAGCGCCGGCCACCACCGCAACCTACGGGGACCAGGTCGGCACCGATCCGCTCTCCCAGATACTGGCGCAGCTGGGTAGACTCGGCCAACCGGACAGCAGTGGCGCCCCGCCGCCACCCAGTGGGCCGCCCCTGGCAGCCGAAGCTCCCGGCTGACGCACGTCATCGACGGAGTCGTCTCAGATCCCGAATAGCCCGGCGGTCACCAGCACAGCGCCGACCACTGCCAGCAGCCCGGCGACCTCGCGGCGCTGCCGCGCCCGGATCCACCGGTGCAGCCCGGTCATCGCCGCCAGCGTGCGCTCCGGCGCCACCAGATAGGCGAGCAACGGGATTTCCACGAGAGCGAACGCCACGACGTTGAACGCCAGCAGCGCTGACATCCGGGTCGCCGGTGTGGCGCTGCCGGCCGCGATGACGGCCAGCGCCGCCAGGTAGTCGATGGAGGGCAGCGCGATTCCCAGTCCGGCGGTGCCTGCGACCCACAGCGACTGCCCGGTGAGCAGTCGGGTCAGCCACGGTGGCGGTGTGCGGGTGCGGCCGGTCGTCACCGCCACGACCGCTGCCGCCGCGAGCGCCAGGGTGCCGATGACGATCTGCACTGTCGGCAGGGTGAATCGTGTGGACGCGAGTACCCGGGATTCCAGGGCGAACAGGACGAACGCTCCGACCGTCAGACCCATGGCGAAGCCGCCACACAGGAAAGCTGCCAGTTGCAGGTGCGGGCGCGGACGGTTCAGCATCAGCACCGACATGCCGATGCGGAACGGCTCCAGACTGACTGCGACAGCCATCACCAGCAGGGTGATCCACATCGCGGGTGTCAGCCCTCGGATGCTTCAGGCATCCAACCGGACGAACTGCCCTGCGCGGTGCTGCTCGACGCACGCTGCGCGCCGGATCTTGCCGCTGGTGGTGGTGGGGATGGCCCCGGGTTCGACCAGTACGATGTCGGCGACCTGCAGGCCGTGCGCGCGCGAAATCGCCGCAATCAGATCGTTTTTAAGTTCCGCCAGCTCGGCAAGATCGTCGCGTTTCTTGAGTTCGACGATGGTGACCAGTGTCTCGGTCTGCTCGTCGGGCACCGCGATCGCCGCGACGCGGCCCCGGGTGATCTGCTGCACCGTCGCCTCGATGTCCTCGGAGTAGTGGTTGCGCCCGCGCACGATCAGCATGTCCTTGATGCGCCCCACGATGAACAGCTCACCGTCGGAGACGAAGCCGCGGTCGCCGGTGCGCAGCCAGTGCGTCCCCGGTTCGCCGTCGGCCGGGTCGGCAAGGGTGGCGCCGAACGCCGAACCGGTCTGTTCGGGCTTGCGCCAGTAGCCGGCCGAGACGTTCTCGCCGTGTGTCCAGATCTCGCCGACGGTGCCGTCCGGGCACTGGTGGGCGGTGTCGGGGTCGACGATCTTCACCAGCGGGGACACCGGCAGCCCGTACCGCAGCAGTGGCGCGCCGCCGGAAGTGCGCACCGCGCTGCCCTGAGTCAGCGCTTCGGCGTCGAATTCGACGGCCTCCGGCGCACGACCGTTGCTGCCGCTGGCCACGTACACCGTCGCCTCGGCCAGGCCGTAGGAGGGCAGCACCATCTCCGGCCGGAACCCTATTGGGGCGAACCGCTCGTTGAAACGGACCAGTGTGGCCGGGTGGATTCGCTCGGCTCCGTTGATGATGCCGATGACACTGCTGAGGTCGAGGCCCTCCATCTCGTCGTCGGTGGCCCGCCGGGCGGTGAGGTCGAAGGCGAAGTTGGGCGCCGCCGAGAACGCCTTCTCATGCCGGGCCATCGCCTGCACCCAGCGGGCCGGTCGGGCCAGAAATGCCAACGGGCTCAACAGATCGCCGGCGCATCCGGAGAGGATCGGCGCCGCGATGCCGAGCATCAGACCCATGTCGTGGTAGAAGGGCAGCCACGAGACGAACGTGTTCTCCTTCGGTGCCGCACCGCCGTGCTGGGACATGTAGTCCGGAATAAGTTGCTCGAAGTTGGCGGTCAGATTTCGGTGCGAGATCATCACGCCGGCCGGCAGCCGCGTCGACCCCGAGGTGTACTGCAGATAGGCGATATCCGGGCCGTCGGGGACGGCGGCGTGTGTACGCGGTTCGGCGTCGAGATCGAGGGTGTCGACGGCGATGACGGCGATCACGGCGGCGCCGTCGTCGACGTACTGGGCGGCGATGTCGAACACCGCCGAGGTGGTCAGCACGACGGTCGGGGAGGTGTCGGTCACTACCGCGCTGATCCGCTCGTCGTGCGAGCCGGGGACGGGGACCGACAGCGGCACCGCGATGAATCCCGCCTGCATGGCGCCCAGGAACGCGACGATGTAGCTCAGCCCCTGCGGCGCGACGATCAGCGCCCGGTCACCGGGTGCCCCGTTGCGGCTGAGTTCGTCGGCGAGGTTGCGGGTGCGACGGTACAGCTGCGACCAGGTCAGGGTGTCGGTGACGCCCTCCCACACCTGGTCGTAATCGGTGAAGGTGAAGGCGAGGCCGTCGGGCGTCATCTCGGCGCGTTCGCGCAGGACGGACAGGATCGAGACTTCTCGCATGCTGCTCAGGCTACTCAACGGGTATCCGGCCGATTCGCCGCGGTGGCGGGTGCGGACTCTCCGCGGTGCGGGTATCCGACTTTGGAATCACGCTGCGTCCTGCGGTGGTTGAGCCGTGCTGCGCCGTGTGAAGATATGGAGGCCATGGGCAATACCGAGTTGAGCCCCGATTCGCTGCGTGAGGCGTTCAGTCACTTCCCGTCCGGGGTGATCGCGATCGCGGCAGAACATGACGGCACCAGGGTCGGTCTGGCTGCCAGCACGTTCGTCCCGGTGTCGCTGAACCCTCCGTTGGTGTCGTTCTGCGTGCAGAACACCTCCGAGACCTGGCCCAGATTGCGCGATGTCGCCGTCCTGGGCATCAGCGTGCTCGGCGAGTCGCACGACACCGCAGCACGCACCCTGGCCGCCAAGACCGGTGACCGCTTCGCCGGGTTGGAGACGGAATCCTCGGCTGCCGGTGCGGTATTCGTCAAGGGCACGAGTGTGTGGCTGGAGACCGAGATCGAGCAGGAAGTGCCTGCGGGCGACCACACCATCGTGGTCCTGCTTATCCGCGACATCGCGGTGCACGGCGACGTCGCGCCGATCGTGTTCCACCGCAGGGGTTTCCGCCGCCTGGGCTAGCAGCCCCCACAAACGGCGAACGTGCACTCACTGCGAGAAATCGGGCGTGATCGTCGCAGTCAGTGCACGTTCGGCGGTGTAGTCCTACTTTCGTCTGAACAGCTTATTGCCCAACCAGACGACGGGGTCGTACTTGCGGTCGGCGACGCGTTCCTTCATCGGGATCAGCGCGTTGTCGGTGATCTTGATGTGCTCAGGGCACACCTCGGTGCAGCACTTGTTGATGTTGCAGTAGCCGAGGCCGTGCTCGTCCTGCGCCTGGTGCTGGCGGTCCATCGTGTCCAGGGGATGCATGTCCAACTCGGCGATGCGCATGAGGAAACGCGGGCCGGCGAAGGCCTTCTTGTTCTCCTCGTGGTCGCGGATGGTGTGGCAGACGTTCTGGCACAGGAAGCACTCGATGCATTTGCGGAACTCCTGCGAGCGCTCCACATCGATCTGGGCCATCCGGTACTCGCCGGGCTGAAGTTCCTTCGGCGGCGCGAAAGCCGGGATCTCCCGGGCCTTCTCGTAGTTGAACGACACGTCGGTCACCAGGTCGCGGATCACCGGGAAGGTGCGTAGCGGGGTGATGGTGATGGTGTCGGTGGGTTCGAAGGTCGACATCCGGGTCATGCACAGCAGTCGCGGACGGCCGTTGATCTCAGCCGAACACGAACCGCACTTGCCGGCCTTGCAGTTCCACCGCACTGCGAGGTCCGGGGCTTGCTCCGCCTGCAGGCGGTGGATGATGTCGAGGACCACCTCGCCCTCGTTGACCTCGACGGTGAAGTCGTGCAGCCCGCCGCCCTCGTCGTCGCCGCGCCACACCCGCAGGTTCGCCTGGTAGCTCATTCGCTTCTCCGTCCCGGATGCGCCGCGAGTTCTTCGTCGGTGAAGTACTTGCCGAGCTCTTCGAGCTCGAACAATTCCAGTAGGTCTTCCCGCATGGCGGGCTGTTCCTCGCGAGTGACGGTGACAGTGGGCATCACCGGGTCGTCACCAGCAGAGTTGCACACCACCAGCGAGCGCCGCCACCCGGAATCCATCTTGGGGAAGTCGTCGCGGGTGTGTCCGCCGCGGCTCTCGGTGCGGGCCAGCGCGGAGCGGGCCACGCACTCGCTGACCAGCAGCATGTTGCGCATGTCCATGGCCAGATGCCAGCCGGGGTTGAACTCGCGGCGGCCGTCGGACTCGATGTTGCGGAACCGGACCTTGAATTCCTCGATCTTGTCGAGGGCCTCCTGCATCTCCGCGCCGGTGCGGATGATGCCGACGAGGTCGTTCATCGTCTGCTGCAGGTCGGCGTGCAAGGTGTAGGGGTTCTCCGGCTTCGCGTGGCCCTGCGGACCGTTGAAGGGGGTCAGCGCGATGGCGGCGGCCTCCTCGACGGCAGCTTCCGGTACCGCGGGCCGACTGGGCAGCGAGCGGACGTAGTCCGCGGCGCCGAGCCCGGCGCGGCGGCCGAACACCAGCAGGTCGGACAGCGAGTTGCCGCCGAGACGGTTGGAGCCGTGCATGCCACCGGAGCACTCCCCGGCGGCGAACAGGCCGGGGGTGGCCGCGGCGCCGGTGTCCGGATCGACCTCGATACCGCCCATGACGTAGTGGCAGGTCGGGCCGACCTCCATCTCGTCCTTGGTGATGTCCACCTCGGCCAGCTCCATGAACTGGTGGTACATCGACGGCAGTCGCCGCTTGATCTCCTCGGGCGTCATCCGGGTGGCGATGTCGAGGTAGACGCCGCCGTGCGGAGTGCCGCGGCCGGCCTTCACCTCGCTGTTGATCGCGCGGGCAACCTCGTCGCGCGGCAGCAGGTCAGGGGTGCGCCGGGCGGAGTCGTTGTCCTTGAGCCACTGGTCGGCCTCTTCTTCGGTTTCGGCGTACTGCCCCTTGAAGACCGAGGGGATGTAGTCGAACATGAAGCGCTTGCCCTCAGAGTTCTTCAGCACTCCGCCGTCACCGCGCACGCCCTCGGTGACCAGGATGCCCTTCACCGACAGCGGCCAGACCATCCCGGTCGGGTGGAACTGGATGAACTCCATGTTGATCAGGCCGGCGCCGGCCCGCATCGCCAGGGCGTGGCCGTCACCGGTGTACTCCCAGGAGTTCGACGAGACCTTGAACGACTTGCCGATGCCACCGGTGGCCAGCACCACGGCGGGCGTCTCGAACAGGATGAACTTGCCGGTCTCGCGCCAGTAGCCGAACGCGGCGGAGATGCGGTCGCCGTCTTTGATGAGTTCGGTGATGGCGCACTCGTGGAAGACCTTGATGCGGGCCTCGTAGTCGCCGAGTTCGGCCTTGTCCTCCTGCTGCAGCGAGACGATCTTCTGCTGCAGGGTCCGGATGATCTCCAGACCGGTGCGGTCACCGACGTGCGCCAGGCGCGGGTAGGTGTGGCCGCCGAAGTTGCGCTGGCTGATCCGGCCGTCCTTGGTCCGGTCGAACAGCGCGCCGTAGGTCTCCAGTTCCCACACCCGGTCGGGCGCCTCCTGCGCATGCAGTTCGGCCATCCGCCAGTTGTTCAGGAACTTGCCGCCACGCATGGTGTCGGAGAAGTGGACCTTCCAGTTGTCCTTCGGGTTGGCGTTGCCCATCGCCGCCGCGCAGCCGCCCTCGGCCATCACCGTGTGGGCCTTGCCGAACAGCGACTTGGTCACCACCGCGACCTTCAGGCCACGCTGACGTGCCTCGATGACGGCCCGCAGACCGGAGCCGCCGGCGCCGATGACGACGACGTCGTAGGAATGCCGCTCGACTTCAACCATGGAACCTCGCTCTAATCAGGGGAATGGCTTTGTCAGCCAATGAATCTCAGGTCGGAGATGGCGCCGCTCGCCACCAGCATGATGTAGAAGTCGGTGAACATCAGCGTCCCCAGCGTGATCCACGCGAACTTCTTGTGGTGGACGTTGAGCTTGCTGATCTTGGTCCACATCCAGTACCGCGCCGGGTGCTTGGAGAAGTGCTTGAGCCGTCCGCCCATGACGTGCCGGCAGGAGTGGCAGGAGATGGTGTAGGTCCACAGCAGGACCACGTTGGTCCACAGGATGACATTGCCCAGACCGAATCCGAAGCCGGACGGCGAGTGCATGGCCTGGAATGCATCCCAGGTGTTGATCAGCGAGATGATCCCCGCGATGTAGAAGAAGTACCGGTGCAGGTTCTGGAGGATGAGCGGGAAGCGGCTTTCGCCGGTGTAGGTGGCATGCGGTTCCGCCACGGCGCAGGCGGTCGGCGACTGCCACACCGAGCGGTAGTAGGCGCCGCGGTAGTAGTAGCAGGTCAGCCGGAACAGCAGCAGGAACGGCAGCGAGAACAACGCGAACGGCAGCAGCGACAGCGGCCCGGAGGCGGGCAGGATCTGCGGCCAGAATTCGCTCGCCGCACCGCATTTGACACTCATGCAAGGCGAGTAGAACGGGGTCAGGTAGTGGTACTTCTCAACGAAGAAGTGGTCACGCTGGAACGCCCGGACGGTCGCGTAGATGATGAACGCGGCGAAACCGAGGTTCGTCAGGATGGGCGATTTCAGCCAGTTGTCGGTGCGCAGTGTCTTCTGCGCGATCTGGGCCCGGCCAGGCGAGAAGACGCCGGTTGCACGCCGATTGGCTGTGGGTGCGCTCATCTGCAGGGATTCCCTTCGAGTCAACTGCTCCGAAGACTACCCATTTCAGTGCCCCGGATTAAAACCGGGGCGAGGTGTGATCTGGCCCACCGTCAGGCAATTCGCTGCCTGCGCGTCAACGCCGGAAGTGTCCGCCCACACCCTCGTCGTCGACGTCCCGCCAGAACTCCCGGTCGTACGGGGTGTCCGGGACGGGGATTTTCTCTGCAGGCCCGGCCACCGGGTGGGAGGCGTGTTCCAACTCGGCCGCGTCCATGTCCAGGATTTCGAGATCACCGAGGATCCGGTCGGTGTCGATGACGACCCGGCGCATGGCCGGATTGTCTCCGTAGCGGTGCTGCAGGGAACTGACGCACCGTCGCAGGCTGCCGATCAGCTGGTGTAGCTCGGCAAGTTCGGTCGCTCTGGACAAGGCACGCTCCTCGTGGCGGTCGGTTTCGAGAACCTGGTCCGATGTTAGCGAGCTACCGCTCCTTCCGTGGGATGATAGGTCACCGACGGAGGTCACGACGAAATTCGCCGACGGCGAGGCTGATGTCGCGCACAGCCGGGATGCCCGGGGCGAAGCCGAATGTGACGTCGTTCAGAGCAATTCGCGGGGAGAAGTCGCCACGCCGATCTGACCAGGCGGGTGCCACGGTGTCTCCCGGTTGCCCCAATCGCTCATCGGCGCAGGCGGATGCGAGATCTGCGGCGAGTGCGAACGTCGGCGTAGCCCATGCGGTCCAATCGCCGCAACGCCCGATGGCGAGCCGGGTCGATCGTCGCACCGCTGCGCTGCAGTGTCGCATCGTGCAATTCCACGACGCGTGCTGCCCTGCGTCCACGGTGCGGGCGATGGCCGGTGGTGCCTCTCGTCATGGATTGATGTCTCTTTTTGCGGGTTCTTGCGAAGCTCTCCAGGAGGGCGTCCTGATGGGGAAATGCCGATAGGTCGATTCGCGCGGTGTAGTGGGCGTCACGGTGAATCCACGCTGACGCGGGTGGTCGAAATCCCACCGTTGCAGGACACGTACGTCCTCGATGCCGAATGGTAGCGAGAACCCGAATCGATCATGGCCGGCCACCACGGCTTGATATGCGGAGAAGGTGTCGGTAGAGGCCGACCGGTACCGGTGGTGCGTGCTATCCCGCTGGCTGTCGGCAAACATCGGCCCCACGTGGTAGCAGAACGGTGCCCCCCACCATTCGACCTCGTCGGCCAGCTGCGCCAGATAGTCCGGGCGGGTGAAGGCCGATGTCTCGCCGGACCGGCCCGTACGCCGTCCCGGGCTACTTGGGTGATCGCGATGCGCTCCGCCGTCGAACTACCAGACGTCCCCGTCGCGCCAGTCGCACGCCAGCGCGAATTCCGGGTCGAGGTCCACCTCGACCGGCAGGACGAACACGTCGCCGTCGTCGTCGGGCGTGCGGATGACCCCGTCGGGCGCCAGGACAGACGTGGGACCGCGCCAGTTCAGCCAGCCGCGTGGCCGGTAGAGGCGTTCGCCGGCCCCCGATGCGCTCAATCCGCCGACCTGGTAGGCGCCGCGGATGACCTGCTCGGCGGCGTCCATCACTGCGTTGGCCAGGCCCTTCCCTCGCCAATCCTCACGCACCGCAACAGCTTCCACGTACCCGCAGCGCAGCGCGGCGCCGGCGTAGAGCAGGCGGCGCTGGATTACGGCGGCGTGCGCGATCAGGGCCCCGTGGTGAACGACGATCGCATGCATGCCCCCAAGGGTGTGGTCCCAGTCGGCGTCGGTGAACTCCCCGGCGTAGGCCTCCTCGAGCAGCCGCCGGGCGTTGTTCAAGGTGTCGGTGTCGAGGTCGCTGGTGTGGACGAGCCGGGCGGTGTGAACGGACACAATGTCAGCTCTACCAGGTGTCACGCGGCGTCGCGCCGATACGGGCCCGACTCCACCGCAGGCGAACACCCTGGCCCGGCCGCAGTTGCGCGAGGGTGTCGGTGTCGGAGTCGGCGACAACGCCGATCACGGGATAGCCGCCGGTCACCGGATGGTCGGGACCGAGGATCACTGGCTGGCCGCTGGGCGGAACCTGTATCGCACCGCGGATGGCGCCCTCGCTGGCCAGCTGCCGGCCGGGCCGCCGCGGCGACAGTGGCGCCCCGTTGAGCCGTACGCCGACCCGGTCGCTGTGCTCCGAGACCGCCCACACGGTCCGGACGAGAGCATCCGGATCGTCGAACCAATCGTCTCGCGGGCCGGGAACCACGCGTAGCTCAACGGGGTCTGCGGTGACGGGCGCAGCGGGCGCCTGGTCGAGTTCGGGGAAGTCTTCCGGTGCTGGCCCGACCGCGACGATGTCGCCCGGCTGCAGGGGCGCCGGCCCGATCTGCGACAGAGTGTCGTAGCTGCGCGAGCCCAGGACCGGGGTGACGGCGATGCCGCCGCGCACGGCGAGGTACGTGCGCAGCCCGGCCCGCGGAATGCCTAGGGCGAGAACATCTCCGTCGTCCAATCGGCGAATGCTGTTGATGCCGAACGGAATTCCATCGGCGCGTGGACTGGAGTCCGCGCCGGTGAGCGCGACATCGACGCTACCGCCGTGCACCCGCGCTGTGAAGCCGCCCATGGTGATCTCCAGTGTCGCCCGGTCGGCCGGATTGGCAACCAGTCGGTTCGCCAGGGCGTGCGAACGCCGATCAGCCGCACCGGATCGGCCGACGCCGAGGTGGGCCAGTCCGGGCCGGCCCAGATCCTGCACCAGAGTCAACGGGCCGGCCGCCAGGATCTCCAGGGTGGTCACGGCGAACCCGCGTTGCGGAACCGGACCCACATCCCCGGCGTCAGCAGGGCCGGTGGCTCCCGGTCGATGTCCCACAACGCCGCGTCGGTGCGGCCGATGATCTGCCAGCCGCCCGGCGACTCGCGTGGATAAATCCCGCTGAACTCGCCGGCCAGTGCCACCGATCCGGCCGGTACCCGGGTCCGCGGCTCGGCCCGGCGGGGGACCGCCAGGCGCGGGTCGCCGTCCACCAGGTAGGCGAAACCCGGTGCGAAACCGCCGAATCCGACCCGCCAGGCGGCGGCGGTATGAGCCGCGACGACCTCCTCGATGTCCATCGCCAGTAGTCCGGCTACCTCCGTGAGGTCGGGGCCGTCGTAGACCACGTCGATCACCACGTCAGCCGTACCCGGGGCCGGATGCTGCGCGGGCGGGGGAGTCCGGTACCCGGACAGCAGGGCGCGCACAAGGGTCACGGCGTCGGGTCCGGACATGGTGACCAGCACCGTGCGTGCCCCGGCCACCACGTCGACGACGCCGGGTAGCCCGTCGCGGCGGAGTGCGGCCGCCAACGTGGCGACCTCGCCGGTCGACCCGCAGTCGATCAGCAGTGCCCGGTCGCCGTAGTCGCGGATCACCTGCGTCTCGGCTCAGGCTGTGTAGGTGGGCTCGTGACGTTTCACGTAGGCGATCACCCGGTAGGTGATCGGCAGCATGACCACCTCGACGGCGGTCTTGTAGAACCACCCGAGCGCGGTGTACGTGGCGAAGTCGCCGAACGTACTGATTCCGATGGCATGTGCGGCGATGCTGCAGAACACCAGCGTGTCACCGAGTTGCCCGGCGAAGGTCGAACCCACCAGCCGGGCCCACAGGTGCTTCTCCTTGGTGCGTTCTTTGATCTTCACCACGGTCCAGGCGTTGATGGTCTGCCCGACGATGAAGCCCGCCAGGCCCGCAATGATCAGTTGCGTGTAGGCGCCGACGACGTTGGCGAAGTGCTCTTGATTGGGGTAGAAGTCGGCCGCCGGCAGATACACCGTCACCCAGAACGCCAGTGCGGCAAGGCCGTTCATCAGGAACCCGAGGATGATCGCCCGCCGGGCCGCCCCGAAGCCGTACACCTCGGCCAGCACGTCGCCGATGATGTAGGTGAGCGGGAAGACGATGAAGCCGCCGTCGGTGATGATCGGGCCGAAGGCCACCCCTTTGGTGGCGGTCACGTTGGAGATGATCACCAGCGCGGTGAAGACGGCCACCAGAATCGGGTAGTACCCGCTGCCGACGCGCGCGAAGACCGGCGCGTCGGGTGCGGTGTCGGCGTCAATGCTCACCGGGCGATCACAGGCCATATCCAATCACGCCGTCAGCCCAGTGCCTGCCGCAGCAGGGGGGTAAGTCGATCAGCGACGACGGGATACGACAGCGGCGACGCGTAGGCGATCGCCGCGGAGAGTTCCGCCGGTGTGAACACGTTGCGCTTGCGCGCCGTGGTGGGTAATTCGGCGACCGCCGGATCGGCCAGAAGTGCGGCCTGTTCGGCGTCGCTGTCGGTGCACCAGATCACGACGTCGGCGCCGCCGATCGCCGCGGGCAGATCCGCCCGCGAGATCATGGCGTCGTCACCGGTTGCGAATCGCCGGACGCTGTCCGGAATCGCCAAGCCCATGGCGGTGAGGAATTCGGTGCGCCACCCGGCGACGGTGGCGGTGATCGCGTCGCCGGTGAAGCGCCCGTCGAGCAGCACCGCAGTGCGGTCGTCGAAGGTCGGATTCGCTTGTGCGACAGCGGCGAACTTCTCGTCCACGGCGTCGAGAAGGGTGGCCATCTCGTCCTTCTTGAACACCGCCGTCCCGATTGCTGAGGCCTGCTGTTTCCACGGCTCGAAGAAGGCGTCGGGGCCGGACTGCGCGATCGTCGGGGCGATGTCGGACAGCTTCTTGTAAGTGTCGGCGTCGAGGCCGGCGTTGATCGCGACGATCAGGTCCGGTTTGAGTTTGGCGATGGGATCGATCTGAATCCCGTTGTCCAGGTTCAGCAGTGCGGGTGTCGCCGACCCCAGTTTCCCCTGTGCCCAGGGCCACACCCCGAACGGCTGATCGCCGAACCACGTCGTGATGGCGACGGGGATGACGCCAAGGGCCAGCAGATCGTCCTGCTCGGTCAGTCCGGCGCTGACGACTCGGCGGGGCGGGCCGGACAGCGTGGTTTCGCCGAAGACGTGGGTGACGGTGACGCCGTCCGCATCGGTTCGCCCGCCGCCCTCCCCGCTGGAGCACGCCGCGGTGAGTGCCAGGCCGGCCGCGCCGGCCAGGCCCAGGAACTCCCGCCTGGTTGGCCGGGCGGTCGTCCGCCGGTCAGTCATGTGCGGTCACTCGCGCGAGACTAATCACTCCAGAATCCGCCACGTCACTGTTCGATGAGTTCGACCGGGTCGCCGACGGTGAAGGTTCCCGTGCTCAGCACCCCGAACACCGAACCGGCCCGGCCGCGCAGCGCCGTCGCCGCTCCGCGGCCGATCCCGTCGTCCATCAATCTCCACGGCGCGGCGACGCGCACCACCTCCAACTCGACCTCGCTGATGCGGATGCGGGCACCGGGCCGGGTCGGGATGTCACCAGCGTCGACGGTGACGTTGCGGCGGGTGGCGCAGCAGTCAAAGGCGTATCCGAGATCAGTCGCCGCCAGGTCTAGAGCCTGCTTTGACTGCACGGTGACGTGGCGGTGCCGCGTTCCGTGATAACGGTCACCGACCAGACCCTTGCCGGCTTCGGCGGCGACGTCGGCGACCGGACGCATCGGCAGCCGGTGGCCGGGGGCGAGGTGGATTGCGGCGACTTTCACGGCGGGAAGTCTATTTCGGTCACTTCAACACCGCTGGATGGCATGGTGATCGGTGTGACCGACCTCGCACCCGCCCGTGAAGTCCGCACCCGTTTCGGCCATCCCGCCGGGCTGGTCAACCTCTTCGGCGTCGAACTGTGGGAGCGGTTCTCGTTCTACGGGATGCTCACCATCCTCGGTTACTACCTGTACTACTCGGTGACCGATGGCGGTCTGGGATTGCCGAAGGCGACAGCGACCGGGATCGTCGGCGCCTACGGCGGATTCGTCTACCTGTCCACGGTGCTGGGCGGCTGGGTGGCCGACCGCGTGCTGGGCATGGAGCGCACCCTGTTCTACGGCGGCGTGGTGGTGATGTGCGGTCACATCTCGCTGGCGCTCATCCCCGGGCTGACCGGCGTCGCGATCGGCACCGTGTTGATCGGACTGGGAGCCGGGGCGCTCAAGGCCAACGCCTCGTCGCTGCTCGGCACGCTCTATGACCAGGGTGACCCGCGCCGTGACGGCGGCTTCACGTTGTTCTATCTGGGCATCAACATCGGCGCCTTCGCGGGGCCAATCATCACCGGCCTGCTGCAGACCCGGCTGGGCTTCCACTACGGCTTCGGCGCGGCCGCGATCGGCATGGCCTTCGGGCTCGCCCAGTACGTGCTCAATCGGCGCAATCTGGGCGAGCATGGCCGCATCGTGCCGCACCCGTTGTCGCGGGATGCATTGTGGCGCGCTCTCATTGTCGCAGCGGTCGTTGTCGGTGCGATCGTGGTGGGATTCCTCACCGGCGTCATCCACCTGGCGAACCTCTCTCAGGCCACCACGGTCCTGATCCTACTGGCCTCGATCGCCTACTTCGTGACGATGCTGACCAGTTCGCGCGTCGACGATGTCGAACGCACCCGGGTGCGGGCCTTCATCCCGCTGTTCATCGCCAATGCGGTGTTCTGGTCGCTGTTCCAGCAGATCTTCACCGTGCTCGCCGTCTACTCCGATGAGCGGATCAACTGGTCGCTCTTCGGATGGACCGCCCCGTCGAGCTGGATCGGCTCCATCGAACCGGTGTGGATCATCCTGCTGTCGCCACTGTTCGCCCTCATGTGGACCAGACTGGGCCGCCGGGCCCCGACAACGCCGCGCAAGTTCGCCTACGGCGTCATCGGGATCGGGGTGGCGTTCCTGCTGTTTCTTCCCCTGGCGGGAACCGCGGGGCGATCTGTGCCGGTGCTGGCGGTGGTGGCGATCATGGCCGTATTCGCAGTGTCGGAACTGTTGCTGTCACCCATCGGCCTGTCCGTCACGACCCAGTTGGCGCCCAACGCTTTCCGGGCCCAGATGATGGCGCTGTTCTTCTTCTCGATCGGGCTGGGCACCGCGATGTCCGGCGTGCTGGGCCGCTACTACGACCCGGCCCACGAGTTCGCCTACTTCGGCCTCATCGGTCTGACCGCGTTGGCGGTGGGACTGGTGGTCTGGTCGCTGGCGCCCCGTATCAGCCGGAGTATGGAAGGCGTGCACTGACGAGCGGTGTTCAGCGCCGCCACCACCGGCGTTGCGGGGTCTGATTGGCAAGCTGAGCCGCCAACTCCGGCGCAGCCTGGCTGATCAACGACTCCACCTGCGCCACAGACGGATTGACCAGAGCATGTTCCCCGATGGCGACGGTGGGAACCGTTTCGTTGCCTCCGGCCGCGGCTCGGACCCGCGCTGCCGCGTCCGGGTTCTCCCAGATGTTGACCGCCTCGAAGGGGATGCCGCGACGGCTCAGCCCTCGGCGCAGCGAGACGCAGAACGGGCAGCCCGGCCGCCAGTAGAACGTGACGTGGGCCTCCATCAGAACCAGCCGTCCTGCATCTCCAGCGTGGTCCGGTCCAGGCTGGCCAGCAGGTCGAGTTGCGGTGTCGTCCTGGGCAGTTCGTACCGGAAGAAATAGCGGGCCGCCTGGCGTTTGCCGTCGTAGAATTCGCCCTGCCGGCCGTGGGCGGCGAGCACCTGCTCCAGCCAGATCCACGCGATGACGATGTGACCGAACGCCTCGAGATAGACGGCGCTGTTGGCCAGGGCGGCGTCGACGTCGCCGGAGGCGAACATCGACGCGGTGACCGACACCAGGCGTTGCCATGCGGTATCAAGGTGGTCGGCCAGTTGCGCCGGTTCGGCGCCGATGGCCCGAGCGCTGGCCACCGCGGCCATGACCGCCGTCGTCAGCGCGGCGACGTTGGCCCCGTGGTCGGCCACGACTTTGCGGCCCAGCAGATCCAGGCTCTGAATGCCGTGTGTTCCCTCATGAATGGGGTTGAGCCGGTTGTCGCGAAAGTGCTGCTCGACGTCGTACTCGCGGGTGTACCCGTAGCCGCCGTGCACCTGGATTGCGAGGCTGTTGGCCTCCAGACACCATTGGGAAGGCCAGCTTTTCGCGATCGGGGTGAGGATGTCGAGCAGTCGGCGCGCGGTTTCGCCCTCCTCGGCGTACGCCGGGCAGGCCTGGACGTCGACCAGGCGGCCACAGTACAGCGCCAGCGCCAGCGCGCCTTCGACGTAGGACTTCTGCGCCAGCAGCATTCGCTTGACATCAGCGTGCTCGATGATCGGAATCTGTGGTGTGGCAGGGTCTTTGGCGGATTTCATGGCCGCACTCCTCATCGCGGCTCCTTCGTCGCCGCTTGATCGTCGTGCGGCGGTCACGTGCCGGCCCTGCGGCCGCTCGCGGGCATACTGCACCGATTTGAGGTAACCGGTATAGCCCAATGCGATCGCTCCGAGGCCGACGCCGAGGCGGGCCTCATTCATCATGTGGAACATGTAGGTCAGGCCGCGATGCGGTTCGCCGATCAGGTAGCCCACCGCCCCGGGCTGTCCGTGCGGTTGGTGCCGGCCCTCACCGAAATTCAACGCGGTGTTGACGGTTCCGCGGTACCCCATCTTGTGGTTGAGCCCGGCGAGGGTGACGTCGTTGCGTTCCCCGATCGAGCCGTCGTCACTGACGAGGAACTTCGGGACGATGAACAACGAGATGCCACGGGTGCCGGCCGGCGCGCCGGCGATCTTGGCCAGGACCAGGTGGACGATGTTCTCGGCCAGTTCGTGATCGCCGCCGGAGATCCACATCTTCGATCCGAACAGCCGGTAGGTGCCGTCGTCCTGCGGTTCGGCCCGGGTGGTGATGTCAGCCAGCGACGATCCGGCCTGCGGTTCGGACAGGCACATGGTTCCGGTGAAGCGGCCGGCGAGCATCGGTTTGACGAACATCTCGAGCTGCTCTGGGGTGCCGTAGCGGGCCAGCAGGTTGGCGTTGGCCACGCTCAACAGCACGTAGGCGGCGGTGCCGACGTTCGCGGCGTGAAACCATGCCAGGCCGGCCCCGGCGACGGCCGTCGGGAGCTGGCCGCCGCCCAGTTCATGGTCCATGCTGACCGCCAGCAGGTCGGCCTTGGCGAACGCGTCGAGCGCCTCTTTGACTTCCGGATTCATGGTGACGCGCTGTCCGTCGAAGGTCGGCTCGTGGGCGTCGTTCTTCTTGTTGTGCGGCGCGAAGTAGCGGGTGGCGAGGTCCTCGCACAGATCCAGCAAGCCTGCGAAGGTCTCCCGGGAATGCTCGCTGAACCGTTCCCGCTTGGTCAACTCGTCGACGCCCAGCCACTCGAACAGCAGGAAGTCGATGTCGCGGCGGGACAGCAGGGTGGAATCCATGGTCGTCCTCCTCAATGCCACCCTATGGCAGGCCCCCGCCGACAAACGACGGCAGCGAGTCGCACAGTTCTGAGAGGTCAGGGCCGGTGGCCATCACCGTGAAATCCGGTCGGACGATCGCGGCCTGTGCCCCGCCCTCGGTCAGCCAGTCCGCTGCCGCAGTGCCCGGTGCGGCGTAGTGCACGACGGCGTGGCGCTCGTCGATCAGGCCGCGCTCTCGGTCGGTCGGCGCAACGCGGGTAACCACCGAAAAGCCCCTTCCCAGTGCAGTATCCAGTCGTTCTCCGCCGGCCGTCAGAGCGTTGGGGCAGAGCTGTCCGCTCAAGCTGTTGCGGCCTCGACGGTGGAGCAACGCGCTGCGGCGCAGTGGTGGAGTCTGCGGGTCGAGCACTCTGGCGGACAAACCCGGCATCAACCGGATTCGCGGCGCGACGACCCGGCGCAGCGCGTCGCCGAGTCTGCCGCCGGCTGTCATCGAATAGCCGATGGCCAGGGCGAGGCCGATCATTGCCCGGGCGTGGGGCTTTCGCTCGGTTTGGTAGGAGTCCAGCGCCTCCGGGGGAAGGCTGCCGCGCAGCACTCCGGCCAGCTTCCAGCTGAGGTTCATCGCGTCGCGCAGCCCTGCACACAGGCCCTGGCCGATGAACGGCGGGGTGAGGTGCGCGGCGTCGCCGAGCAGGAAGGTGTTGCCACGCCGCCAGCGGTCAGCGACCTGGGCGCGGAAGGTGTACTCGGCCACCCGGATGATCCGCAGATCCACGTCGGACGTCGATCCCAGCCACGGCGCGATCAACGGCCGCAGGGTGTCCAGCGTGCCGAAGTGTGCGGCCGACTCGTCGGGGAGCAACCGGAATTCCCAGCGGTAGCGGGAATCGCCGACTTGCATGAACGTCCCGGCTCGCTCAGGACTGCACACCTGATGCACACCGCCCCACTGGTTGAGGTCTACGGCGGAGTCGACGTCGATCACCAGCCAGCGCTGTTCGAACCGCAGATCCCGCATGGTGGCGCCGATGTGCTTGCGCACCAGGCTGTTTGCTCCGTCGCATCCCAACAGGTACTCGGCGTCGACGGTGTGTTCGCTGCCGTCGCCGCGGTCGGTGAACGCCACCCGGCTGCGTCCGCCGGCGAGGCTGGTCGCACCGGTGACCTCGGCGTTGCCCTGCAGCGTCGCCTCCGGGTAGCGCCCGAGGTTCTTCCGCAGCAGCGCTTCGAGCTCGGGCTGGTCGAACATGTTGGCCTCGGGGTGGCCGTCCCGACTGCGTTCCGGGCCGCGCTGGAACTCGGCGAGCACCGTGAGGTCGGGGGTGAGCAGACGCAGACCGAGGGCCGGGCGCGAGATGGCCCCGAACTCCGATCCAATGCCCAGCCGGTCCAGGATGCGGTACACCTCGTTGTCCAGATGGACCGCCCGCGGTTGGGGGTACAGGTCACTCCACCGGTCCAGGATGAGCACCTCGATGCCGTATTGCGCGAGCAGGGTCGCTGCGGTGACCCCTACCGGCCCCGCGCCGATGATGACCACCGGATAGTGGCTTTTCAGATTCATGGGGCCTCGCGCTCGCGGTTCGTCTGACGTACTGACGAAATCGTCACAGATGAGTGTATTGTCAGTCAAGGGGTATTGACGAAATCATCACTAATGATCGCGCTAGGGTGCAGTCAAACGATCCGAAGGGCGGTGATGGTCGATGGAGGTCGCGGCGGCGCCGGCCAACCGGTTGGAGCGACGCAAACAGCGCACCCGATCGGCATTGATCAAAGCGGCGCAGGCCATGATCGCCGCGGGCCGGCTCAACGTCCCGATCCTTGAGATCACCCAGGCCGCCGACGTCGGAATGGGCTCCTTCTACAACCACTTCTCCTCCAAGGAGGAGCTTTTCGAGGCCGCCGTGATGGAGGTCCTGGACGCCCACGGTGAGTTGCTCGACGAGTTGACTGCCACCATGGAGGACCCGGCGGAGACCTTCGCCAGTTCCTTCCGGCTGACCGGGCGGTTCTTCCGCCGCCGCCCGCAGGAAAGCACCGTCCTGCAGGCGAACTGGGATGCGGCGCTGGCCTCCGAGCGCGGACTCGCGCCCCGGGCCCTGCGGGACATCACCGCGGCGACGGCCGCCGGGCGGTTCACCATCGATGATCCGGCGCGTGCCCTGGCCATGGCGGGCGGCCTGTTGATGGGATTGGGGAGGCTGCTGACCGCCGATCCTGACCGCGACGCCGAGGCCACCACCGACGCGTTCGCCGAGGATCTGCTGCGTCTGTTCGGGATGACGGCACGCGAGGCGCACAAGGTCTGTTCCCGGCCGCTGCCGGAGATCGAACGTTACGAGTAGCGCACCATCGTGCGCTGGGTTCCGAGATCGATGGTGCAGTCGTCGGTGGCCACCGAGGCCTCGACCCGGTCACCGTCCTTGAGGTACTTGGGATTTCGGGCCTGCCCGCTGAAGAAGGCCTTCCACTTCACCGCCGGTGGCAGCAGCCGGGAGATCAGTTCCACCGGTTTGGGTGGTGCGCTCAGCGCGGTGCCGACCGGGGTGCCGGTCAGGATGAGGTCGCCGGCGCTGAGGTCCTGGAACCGGCACAGCGATGTCAGAGCCTGCAACGGCCGGTACAGCATGTCGCCGGCCACCACGGCGTTCTGCCGCTGCTCGCCGTTGACGCTCAGCCACAGCCGCAAATCGCCGAACCGCGTGAATTCCTCGGCGTCCAGCAGGACCAGAGCCGGGCCGACGGGGGTGAAGGTCGGATAGGACTTGGCTTCGTAGAACTGCGTCTGGGGAAGCTGGATGTCGCGCGCGGAAACGTCGTTGGTGACCACGAGCCCGGCGATGTAGTCCGACAGATCGCCGGAAATCGTTGTCCCGGCAACGATGTCGCTACCGACCACCAGTCCGATCTCCACCTCGTAATCGAGCAGCCGCACGTGGGATGGCTTGACGATCGGGTCGTAGGGGCCGCTGATCGATGCCGAGGACTTGCGGAAGAATGTCAGCGGTGTGCTGTCGGGGTCCATTCCCGCGTCGCGGACGTGTGAGGCGAAGTTGGTCATCTGCGCCACCACGCGGCAGGGCCTGGTTACCGGTGAGAGCAGGGTGAGACTGTCGACGGGAGCCGTCGTCGGACTCGCCTGCGCCGCCTGGATGGCCGCGCGGTCCCGGAGAAGTTCGCCGGTCGTGGTGGCCGACGTCTCGATCCGTGCGGCGCCGGCCCCCGCCTGCACCCACCAGCCGTCGGCGGTGCGCAGTACCGAGATAGTCATGAGCGGGCCACCTTCAGCAGTCCAATCAGGCGTCGGATATCGAACTCGTTGTCGTCCCGCAGCGCCGTGACGATCGCGCCGACCTCGTCGCGGGCATGCTTGGGGTCGGTGCCGAGGAAGTCCCGGGTTACCGGCGGCCCCCACTGCGCAAGACCGGAGGCGGTGAAGGGCGCCCATCCGGTTTCCACGGAATTGTCGAAGAGATCCCCGTCGGCGAAGTGCTCCACCAGGAAGCCGTCGGGATCGCGCCAGTAGTCGAAGAGTTGGCTGCCCTGAATGTGCCGGCCGATACCCCAGGAGCGGAAGTATCCCCGCTCGCGCAGGTACTCGCCCCCGGCGGCCAGGGCGTCGAGATCGCTGACCTGATAGGCGGAATGGACGTAGCGGTTGGCTGGACCCAGAGCCATCGCCACGGTGTGGTGGTCGGTCGGGGTGCCACCGCGGTCGCAGCGGATGAAGCTCATCGTCGGTCCGCGTTCGCGCTGCCCGGCGAAATACAGGAAGTCGCTGACGATCAGGCCGAAGTGGTCGAGATACCAGTTCAGAGTCTCGATGTATGTCGTCGACGACAGGACGACGTGGCCCAGTCGCTGAATGCCCGCGGGTACGCGGGGCGGCCGTTGCGTCGCATTCGTGCGTTGGACGTTGTGGCCGAAGTTGAAGACATGGGGATCCTGGCTGGGGAGCGCGGCCGATTCATGAAGGCCTGCAACGACTGTGACGGGATTTCCGCTGGGGTCAATGAGATTGACGGATTTTCCGCCGATGTTCTCGGGCAGATCCACGGGTGTGGTCCCGGTCTTGCCGGCCAGTCGCAGCAGGTCGGCCTCGTCGCCGGCCTGGAAGGCCAGTCCGCGGAACCGGGTGGCGGGACCGCGATGGATGATCACGCAGGGGGAGCCGGTGTCGGTGCCGCGGAGATGAATCTCGTCGGCGTTCTGGGCGGTGGTGTGGAAGCCGAAGGCTCCGGCGAAGGCTGCCGCGCGGGACAGGTCCGGCTTGTCGAATTCCAGCCAGGCGAGGTCGGTGACCTTGATCACCGGGTTGCGGGACCTGCCCGGATGCTCACCGCGCAGTGCACCCTGCTCGCTGTGCAGCTCGTTGTGGGCGCCAAGGATCTCGGCCATCGCGTCTCCTCTGTTGACGAAATCGTCACATGCGACGGATGGATCAGTCAAGGCCGATCGATCGTCCGCTACCCCAGCAGGGGCTTCCGGTTGGCGGTCATCGTCGTCATGGCGTCCTGCATGGCCGACTGGACGCGTTCGGCGAAGCCGGCGGCTTCCTCGCCCTTCGTGGGAGTCATCGCCGGCAATACCGCGGTACGCAGCTTGGTCGGCAGCGGAAGATAGGGCAGCTGCCCGACCGCGCCCACGCTGAGTCCCCACGGGAACGACAGGCTCACCGGCAAAGCTTTGAGCCGCAGGAGTTTATCCAGCTTCAGCTTCTTGGCCAGGCTTTGGCCATCCGACAGAACCAGCAGCGATTCGCCGGCTCCCGATGTGACGATCGGGACGATAGGCACCTTCTGTTCCATCGCCAGCCGGGCGAACCCGCTACGTCCACCGAAGATGACTTCGTTGCGGTGTGAGAAGGACTTCGCCGCCTCGACGTCACCACCCGGAAAGACCATGACGTGGTTGCCCTCGGTGAACGCTGCGACGGCGCTCTCGTTGCTGGCGGGTCTGGCTCCGAGGTGTTCGATCACCCTGCCGACGCCCAGCGTCCAGGCCAGCTGATGGGTCAGGAAGTTGACGGGCCGATCCAGATCGAGGTCCTCCAGCGCGGCGTTGGCGGCCATGACGTTGAGGTCGAAGATGCCGCCGAATCCGTGGTTGGCGACGAAGAGGACGGGCTCGCTGGGTGCGGCTGTTTGTACGTCGATCTCGAGCCGGTTGTAGCGACGCACGAACGAGACGGCCTGATCGAGGAACACGGCCAGTGTCTCGTCGAGGTCGTCGGAATCCGGGCCGCCGAGATCCTCGATCGCGCCCAAGAGCCGGTCAGCCAGCTTCTCGAGGTCCGGAGGCGGCCTCGCGGGGAACCTTGGCTTCTTCGTGGCTCACGGCGCACCTCCACGGTGGTCTGATGGTGAGTCAGTTCCTACCACGTCGTGCCGACTGGCCTGCGGGTTCCGGCGAACTCAGCGCCCGGCGTGAGACCTTCGCGACACGTACGGCCACGGATTGTTGCGCTCCGGGATCGACTCGGACCGGCTCTCTTTGAGCCGCATTCGCAGATAGCTGCGCAGTTCGTGCAATACTGCGTCGTCCCAGCGGTTGTCAGCCTCGTCCGGGTCGGCACTGAGGTCGTAGAGCTCCCACTGATCATCGAGCGGGCTGGTGCGGTACACCTCGCCGCCGAGGCCGTTGGCCGCGAGGTGGCGCACCCCCGGCTCGGTCCAGGTGGACGGGTCATCGAAGCTGCGGACCAGCTTCCACCGATGTCCCGCGCCGCCGGGTGCGTCGGCGTCGTCGATACGGACCACCAGACCCTCGAAGTTCGCCGCGGTATGGGCCGGAATGCGAATCCTTAGTGGCGCAGCGGGGTTCGAGGTCTGTCCAAGCTGGCGGCCCAGGCCCGAGGCTCCGGAGTCGCCTTCGAGGATGTTGTCGCGGGTCATCAGGTAGACGGCGCGGCGGTCATCGGCCGGGGCCCCGTCGACGACCGGCATGAGGTTGCGTCCGGGCAGTGGGTGGACCTCGGAGAACGACTCCCGCAACGATGCGGCGACGCTGTCGACGTCCACCCCGGCGGCGGCGAGCAGTGTGGGTACCAGGTCGACGTGTGAGGTCGGCGCGTCGATGACCCGAGGCCGGCTCGTCTGTTCTCCCACCCGGGCGATGACGAACGGCACCCGGGTCGCCTCGTCGTACAGGTTGAACCACTTCTGGTGCAAGCCGCCGTGTGCACCGAGCATGTCGCCGTGGTCGGAGGTGCGAACCAGCACCGCGTCCGCCGACCCGTTGGTCACCGCGCGACGCACCCGGTCGATGGGTGCGTCCACCTCGGCGTGGAGTCGGTAGTAGAGGTCGCGATAGCGCTGGCCATTGCGGTCGTAGATTCGCTGGATCGCGGCGGCCGGGCCGTAACCGGAGTAATAGGCCTCGCGGAACGCGATCTGTGCGGCGGGTTTGTCCCGCAGATCCTCGTCGGCGGTCGGGGCCGGCGCCACGTGCGGGGGATCGAGCGGGGACGGCTTGACCGGGCTGCGCACCACCCAGGTGGGGAACAGCACGATGTCGTGCGGGTTGACGAAACTGGCCACCAGCAGGAACGGGCGCAGGGCATCGGCGTCGCCGGCGTGGCGGCGGGCGTAACGGTCCTCCAGCCACGCCACGACCCGGTCGGCGATCAGCGGATCGCGGCGAAGGCCGCTGTTGGCCAGCCCCGCCCCGTGCGGTTCGGGACCCACCCATCCGGAAAACCCATACGGCGCAAGCGGATCCGCGTCGAGGTAGCGCAGGACAGCGTCGGCGTCGACGGTACCGTCGTCGTCGTTGGTGGCCAGCGGCCTCCCGGTCGCCGGGTCCTCCAGGTCGGCGTGGGAGATGTGCCACTTGCCGTCGTAATGGGTGTCGTATCCGGCTGCGCGGAACCAGTTGCCCAGCGTCGGCACCTCGTCGCGGCGCAGCCATCGCATTCGGGAATCGTTGTACGCCTTGCCGATTCCGTCGGTCTGGGTGACGCCGTGCAGATCCGGGTACTGCCCGGTGAAGATGGTCGGACGGCTCGGGACGCAGGCCAGTGAGCCGGTGTAATGCCGGGTGAAGCTCACGCCGTGCTCGTCGAACCACTGGCGGCCGGTGAGCACCCGGTCCCGCCAGGCGAGCACCTCGGCCGATTCGTAGGGCGGGATCGCGCGTTCCTCGTCGGTCATGATGATGACGATGTCGGGGCGGGTCGCCGATGAGCCGCTCGGGCGAAGAGAATCAGTCGCCGATGAGCCGCTCGGGCGAAGAGAATCAGTCGCCGATGAGCCGCTCGGGC
>CAZVST010000021.1:0-9911 GCA_964629725.1 uncultured Mycobacterium sp. | reverse complement strand
GAAGAGAATCAGTCACAGCGAACCTTCCAGTCGAGCAGCGAGTCCGGCAAGCATCGTGTCGGACTGTTTGGCCATGAATCGGCACAGCGCGCGTTCGGCGACCCCGGCCAGCGGGTTGGCGCCGATGTCGACCGTTGTGGTGAGTGTGATGGCGGTCGAGCCGCCGGCGGAGGGTTCCAGCGGGCTGGAGCGAAGCGACTCGGGGAGAAGTGCCAGCGTCCACCGGTTGGCCACCCGGCGCACTTGTCGGGGGAGACCTTCGATGTCGTAGGCCAGTGCGTCGGGCGGATGGATCTCGGTGATGCGCTCGACCAGGGTGTCCCGGCCGACTTGGACGCGGCGTGAGGTTCCCACAGCCGGTCCCTCAGGGCCGTGGTCGAGCAGACAGGAATGGTCGACGTTGCCGGCCCAGGAGCTGAGGGCTCCGAAATCGGCCAGTACGTCCCACACCCTCTGAGGCGGCGCGGCGACGGTGCGGGAGCGGCTGATTTGGGCCACCCCGCTATCCAACCGCATGGCGGCGTGGATGTCAGCGGTGCGGTGGCTCGGATTTCCAGGGGCTGTAATCGGCGATCAGGTCTTCTTGGGCCGGGCGGTCGGTGGCCGGCACGTGGTGCAGGTTGATGCGGATCCGGTACCAGACGGAGCTGGGGCCCCGCATGCCGTCGACGAGGACGTCGGCGGGTTGAAGAAGTGCTGCGGCCGCAGGGTGGCGCCGGCGCCATTCGTCGAGCGCGGCCATTGCCTCATCGCGGGTCTTGGTGCGGGCGACCTCGATGAGCGGCTTGCCGGCCTTCGGTGCCCGCTCGGGCGGCCCGAGCTGCTCGGCCAGCCGCAGCAGCGGCTCCAGCGATCCGGCGTGGGCGTTCATCGGCTGCCAGGGGTCACCGCGTTCGGCGAAGCGCCCCAACACGGTCTCGACGGTGAACTGCTCGAGCCGGCATGTCGGCACCTCGGTCCAGTCCAACGGGGTGGACACCCGGGCGTCGGGCACTGCCCGCACCGAGTAGGCCGACGCCATGGTGCGGTCCTTGGCGTTCTGGTTGAAGTCGACGAAGACGCCGTGGCGCTCCTGCTTCCACCACTGACTGGTCGCCAGCTGCGGGGCCCGTCGTTCGACTTCCCGGGCCACGGTCTGCGCGGCGAGGCGGACCTGGGTGAACGGCCAGTCCGGTGAAATACGGGCGTAGACGTGAAATCCGCGCGACCCGGAGGTCTTCGGCCAGGGGGTCAGTCCGTGGTCGTCGAGCACCTCACGCACCACGGCGGCGACGTCGAGCACGTGGCCCCACGTCACACCCGGCAGCGGGTCCAGGTCGATCCGAAGTTCGTCGGGGTGGTCGAGGTCGCCGGCGTGAACCGCGTGCGGGTTGAGATCGACGCAGCCCAGGTTGACCACCCAGATCAAGCCGGCCGCATCGTGGATCACGGCCTCGGCGGCCGAAGTGCCGGAGGCATAAAGCAATTCGGCGACGTCGACCCAGTCGGGCCGGCTCTTCGGGGCGCGCTTCTGGAAGACGGCCTCGTTGGTGATGCCTTTGACGAACCGTTTGAGAATCATCGGCCGGCCGGCTACACCGCGCAGCGCTCCGTCGGCCACCGCGATGTAGTAGCGGACGAGGTCGATCTTGGTGATCGCGGAACGTCCGCCGACCGGGGGGAACACCACCTTGTCCGGGTGGGTGACGGTGACTTCGCGGCCACCCACCTCCAGCGTCACGCGGTCGGCAACTGCCACAAACCCACCCTATGGTCTCCGGTGTTGGTTCTAGGCTGTGACAATGCCGAATATTCCCGACCTGATCACCGAGGCGCTGGACAAGGCCAAGCAGTACGCCGAACGCGGTTCTGCTGAGTTGCACTACCTGCGGAAAATGATCTCTTCAGGTGCTTTCGGCGTGGAACCCCTGCAGAACTACGCGGCCCTGGCCGCAGATATCGCCCGCTGGGGCGAGATCGGCATGATCCCCGCGCTGAATGCCCGCCGGAATCCGAATCGCACGGCGATCATCGACGACGAGGGTTCGATGACCTTCGCCGAACTCAACGACGCCGTCAACGCGGCCGCCAACGGACTTCTGGCGATGGGCGTCAAAGGCGGCGACGGGGTGGCGATCCTGGCCCGCAACCATCGCTGGTGGATGATCGCGAATTACGCCAGCGCCCGGGTCGGCGGCCGGACCATCCTGCTCAACACCGAGTTCTCCGGACCGCAGATCCGTGACGTCGCCGCACGCGAAGGCGGCAAGGTCATCATCTATGACGACGAATACAGCGAGGCGGTGAAACTGGCCGAGACGCCGCTAGGCAAGTTGCGGGCGCTGGCCACCAACCCCGACACCGACCAGCCGTCGGGCAGCACCGACGAAACCCTGGCCGACCTGATCGCCCGCAGCAGCACGGACGCGGCACCCAAGGCCACCAAGAAGTCGTCGATCATCATCCTGACCAGCGGCACCACCGGGACTCCCAAGGGCGCAAACCGGCACGCCCCTCCGACCTTGGCCCCGATCGGTGGTGTGCTGTCCCAGGTCCCGTTCAAGGCCGGGGAAGTGACGTCGCTGCCGTCGCCGATGTTCCACGCTCTGGGGTATCTGCACGCGACCCTGGCGATGACGCTCGGTTCGACATTGGTTCTGCACCGCCGGTTCAAGCCCGTCACGATTCTCGAGGACATCCCCAAGCACAAAGTGACGGCGCTCGTCGTGGTGCCGGTGATGCTCTCCCGGATGCTGGACGCGCTGGAGAAGATGGACGTCAAGCCGGATCTGTCGTCGCTGCGGATCATCTTCGTGTCCGGCTCGCAATTGGGTGCGGAGTTGGCGACGCGGGCCATGAAGGACATCGGTCCGGTCGTCTACAACCTTTACGGCTCAACGGAAATCGCGTTCGTCTCCATCGCCCGCCCGGAGGACCTGAAGAAGAACCCCGCCACGGTCGGCCCGATCATCAGGGGTGTCAAGGTCAAGATACTCGACGACCACGGCAAGGAAGTTCCGCAGGGCAAAGTGGGCCGGATCTTCGTCGGCAACTTCTTCCCGTTCGAGGGGTACACCGGAGGCGGCGGCAAGGAGATCATCGACGGCCTGATGTCCTCCGGCGATGTCGGTTGCTTCGACGAGCACGGTCTGCTCTACGTCAGCGGCCGTGACGACGAGATGATCGTCTCCGGTGGCGAGAACGTGTTCCCCGCGGAGGTGGAAGACCTCCTCAGTGGCCACCCCGATGTCATCGAAGCGACCGCAATCGGCGTGGACGACAAGGACTTCGGGCAGCGGCTGCGCGCTTTCGTCGTACTGAAGGAAGGTGCCGAAGCCACCGAGGACGCCTTCAAGGAGTACGTCCGCGACCACCTGGCGCGCTACAAGGTTCCGCGTGAGGTGATCTTCCTGACCGAGCTTCCGCGTAACCCGACCGGCAAGATCCTCAAGCGCGAACTGCGCCAGGTCGAGGTCGAGTAGGCAGGTCGCCCCGCCGAGAGTGGGCCATGTGGTCGTTTCCGGGCGGCGAATTCCCGACCAGAGGGCCCACGTTCGGCGGTCTTTTGAGTCCCTACGGATCGCGGGGCAGGCCCAGCAGCCGCTCGGCGATGATATTCAGCTGCACCTCCGAGGTGCCGCCGTAGATGGTCGTGGCGCGGCTGGCGAGCAGGAACTCCGCCCACTTGCCTGGCACCGAATTCTCTTCCCAGATCGCGCCGTCGATCCCGAACGACGACACCGCGAACTCGGCATAGCCCTGTCCGGTGCGCATCGACAGCAGCTTGGAGATCGCCGCCGACGGCATCGCGTCGCCACCGGCCAGCGTGAGCAGGGTCGAGCGCATGTTCAGCAGTTTGGCGGCGTGGCCCTCGGCGATCAGCTCGCCGGCTCGGTGATGCCCGACCTGGTCGAAACTCCCGTCGGCGACGAACTCGACGAACTTGGTCAGGTTCGGCAGGAACCACGGCTCGTCGCTGCCGATGGAAACCCGTTCGGCGGTAAGGGTGTTGCGGCTGACCTCCCAGCCGTGGTCGACCTGGCCGAGGACCAGTTCGTCGGGCACGAAGACGTCGTCGATGAACACGGTGTTGAACAACGCGTTGCCGGTGAGTTCGCGAAGCGGCTTGACCTCGACCCCGGGTTGCTTCATGTCCAGCAGGAAGTAGGTGATGCCACTGTGTTTTGGAGCGCTTGGATTCGTTCTTGCCAGTAGAGCGCCCCACTGGGAGAACTGTGCGGCGGTGGTCCAGATCTTCTGGCCGGTGATCCGCCAGCCGCCGTCGACCTTGGTGGCCTTGGTGGTCAGGCTGGCCAGGTCTGAGCCGGCGCCTGGTTCGGAAAACAGCTGGCACCAGATTATTTCGCCGCGGAAGGTCGGCGGGAGGAACCGTTGCTTCTGCTCATCGGTGCCGTACGCCACGATGGACGGGATCAGCCACGCGGCGATGCCCATCGCGGGCCGCTTGACCCGGCCGCTGCCGAACTCCTGCGAGATGATGATCTGCTCCACCGGGGTCGCTTCGCGGCCCCACGGCCGAGGAAGGTAGGGCAGCACCCAGCCGCCCTCGGCGATGGCCGCTTTGCGGTCTTCGCTCGGAATCGCTTTGAGCGCAGCCACTTCCGCGCGGATCTCGTCCCTAAGCTTCTCGGTGTCAGGGTCCAGGTCGATGTCCAGTGGTCGCATCCCGGTGGTGGTTGCGGTGTCGAAGACCCGCTGCGGGTAGTCGTGCGACCGCCCGAACGCCGCCACCAGCCCGAGGGTGTGCCGGTAGTAGACGTTGGTGTCGTGCTCCCAGGTGAAACCGATCCCGCCGTGCACCTGTATGCAGTCCTGGGCGCAGCGCTGGGCGGCGGCCGGCGCCAGCGTGGCGGCCACCGCGGCCGCGAACTCATAGTGGGTGGTTTGGTTGTCCCAGTTATTCTCAGCCGCTTCGTCGATGGCGCGGACGGCGTCCCAGACCGCGGCGGTCGCGCGCTCGGTGGTCGCGATCATCTCGGCGCATTTGTGCTTGATCGCCTGGAACTGGCCGATCGGACGGCCGAACTGCTCACGGATCTTGGCGTACTCCGAGGCGGTGTCGGTGGCCCAGCGGGCCAGCCCGACCGCCTCGGCCGAGAGCAGCGTGGTGGCGATGGCCCGTCCGGCGGCCTGGGAAACCTTGGACAGCAGGCGATCTGCGCCGATCTCGACGCCGTTGGCCCGCACGTGGGCCACGGGCCGCAGCGCGTCGACCGACCGCAACGGCAGGATATCCAGGGATTCGGCCTCGAGGACCGCCCATTCGATGCCGCTGTCGATGTTGACCGGCAGCACCAGCACCGACGCCTGCGACGCGGCGGGAACCGAGCGAGCCTCGCCGCGGATGACGATAATGTCGCCTTGGCGGCTGGCGGTGAGGTCGGACTCCAGCGCGAAGGCGGCAACGGCCTCGCCGGCGGCGAGTTCGGCCAGCACCTTGGCCTCCGGGTCGTGGGCGGCGATCAGTGCGCTGGCGATGGCGGACGGCACGTACGGTCCGGGCACCGCGCCGTAGCCGAACTCGGCGATCGCGATCGCCAATTCCAGCAGACCGAAGCCTTGTCCGCCGACCGACTCCGGCAGATGCAAGCCGTGCAGACCCTGCTCGGCAGCTGCGCGCCAGTACGGCGGCGGGCTGGCGATCGGTGTCTCCAGCGCCGCGTGCAGCACCTCGGCGGGCGCCACTCGCCTGACCAGGGCCTGAACCGACTCGGCTAGATCCTGATGCTCGGAGGTGATTGCGATGGGCATGGTTGGAGGGCCTCTCTAGCTGCCGATTAACCGGTGGGTTGGGACCGAGGGTACTACCCGTCGGCAGGCGTCGGAGCAGCGCATAAGGCCACCATTGGCCACGGGCTGTTCGGGTGAATCGTCACGGTTCGAATCTTGTCCTAAACTAGCGGTCATGAGTTTGCTGAAAGTTGAGCCAAAGAGGCTTCAAGCACTGGCAATGCACTGTCACGGGTGGTCCGGGGATGTCGCTGTGACGGCCGCTCCATCCGCCCCGGCGGCCTCGGCTCAAGCCACGGCCGAGGCCGTTGACGCGGTCCATGCCATTGCCGGATCGGCCGGAGGGGTGCTCTCCACCCGGATGTCGGCCAGTGGTGGGCACCTGAGCGCCACGGCGTCGGGCTTCACCGCGGAGGATGCCGAGGACGCGGCGTCGCTGGCGGCGCTGGGGGTCTGACGCCGAATTGGCTGGAGCGCCGCCGGGCCTCCCTCACGTGGCCTGGCGACGCGATCTGGTCGTCTCGTCCGGCGCTCCCCGTAGCGCCACCACCAGGCCGGCGCACAGCAGCATGATGATGCCCACCGCCCACATACCGGCCTTGTTTGTTCCGGTCAGGTCTTCCAGCGCTCCGGTGATGTAGGGCGCGGCGAAGCCGCCGAGGTTGCCGACCGAGTTGATCAGGCCGATGCCGCCGGCGGCCGCCGTGCCGGCCAGAAACCGGGTCGGCAGCGCCCAGAACACCGGCAGCGCACAGAAGACCCCGACGGCGGCGACGATGACGGGCACCATCACCGCGATCGGATGGTGTAGATACAACGCCACGGGAATCGCGAGGCCGCCCAGGATCAGGGGGATGGCGACATGCCAGACGTGCTCGCGGGTTCGGTCGGCGTGCCGCGACCAGAAGAACATGGCGACGGCGGCGAACGTGTACGGGATGGCGGTGATCAAGCCGACCTGGATCAGCGACAGCTGAAGGCCGAAGGTCTTCTTGAACCCGGCGATGATGGAGGGCAGGAAGAACGCCAGCGCGTAGAGCCCGTAGGCGATGCCGAAGTACACGACCGCCAGCGCCCAGGTCCGGGGACTGGTCAGGGTGCGGCGCAATGGGAATCGGTACGTGGTGCTGACGTGGTGCTCCTCGTCCGCAAGCGCACCCGTGAGCCAGGTGCGCTGTTCGGCGGTAAGCCAGTGGGCGTCGGCCGGGCTGTCGGTGAGCCAGAACCAGCAGATGACTCCGAGCAGCACAGCCGGTAGTCCGACGCAGATCATCATGAACCGCCAGCCGGACAGGCCGAAGACGCCGTGCCCGGCTTGAATCAGCCAGGCGGCCAACGGTGTTCCCACCGCGGAGGCGATGGGGATGGCCAGCATGAACACCGCGACGATGCGCGCCCGGTAGGCCGCGGGAAACCAGCGGCTCAAATAGAAGACGACACCGGGAAACAGGCCGGCTTCGGCGACCCCGAGCAGAAAGCGCAGTGCCAGCAGCCTGTGGACATTCGGTGCGAAACCGATTGCCACCGCGACGATTCCCCACGACACCGCGATGCGGGCCAGCCAGCGACGCGCCCCGAAGCGCACCAGCGCGAGATTGGACGGGACTTCGACCAGCACGTAGCCGATGAAGAAGATGCCCGATGCCAGCCCGAACATCGTCGCCGACATCTGAAGGTCGGCACTCACTTCCGCTTTAGCGATACCGAGATTCGTGCGGTCGAGGTAGTTGACGAAATACAGGGCCATCAACAGCGGAACGAGTCGTACCGTCACCCGCCGAAGGGCCGGTCCCTTCAGAGCGTCATTCTCCAGCGAGACGGACACGTTGCCTCCCATTGACGACATTCACCAGATCCTGCCCGCCGCGCAGCCGCCGGCAGTTGTCGATCGCCTCGGCGAGGTAGCGGCGCATGGTGTCCTGTGTGTACCAGACGACGTGCGGGGTCACCACGACGTTGTCCAGGTCCAGCAGGGGATTGGTGGCGTCGACAGGTTCGCGGGTGAAGACGTCCAGGCCCGCGGCGGCGAGCCGTCGGGAACTGAGCGCCTCCACCAGCGCCGATTCGTCGACGATGGCACCGCGAGAAGTGTTGATCAGCAGGGCGTTCGGCTTCATGGAGTCAAGTGCCTCACCGTCGATCAGCTGTTCGGTCTGCGGGGTCAGCGGTAGGTGCAGGCTGACGATGTCGCTGTCGCTCAGCAGATCGCGCAGTGGACACCAGCCGGGGGTGCCGTCGTCGCCGGTGCTGGTGTGCAGCACCCGCGCACCCATGGCGGCCACGATCTGCTCGACGCGCCGTGCGATATTGCCGTAGCCCACTAGCCCGACGGTGCAGCTTCCGATGTCACGCACGGTCTCGCCGAGGCTGGCGTCACTCGGCCAGCCGCGGCCGGCCCGGGTGGCGGCGTCGAGTTCGAGCAGCCTGCGCATTGCGGCGAGCATCAGCAGTACGGTGCCCTCGGCGGCCGACGGGGCGTTGGCCCCGGGCATGTTGGCCACCGCGATCCCCATTTCTGTCGCGGTGTCGACGTCGATGGTGTTGACGCCGGCGCCGAGCTTATGGACCAGGCGCAGTCGCCTGCCGCGTCGCAGATCCGCCCCGGTCAGCGGGCGCAGGACGTGCCACACGGCATCGGCCCCCGGCAGTTCGCGATGCAGGGTCTCGTCGTCGTCCTCGTGGCACCAGCGGACGTCCAGCCAATCTGATTCGGGCGCAACCATATCCAGCACGGTGCCACCGGGCAGGAAGTGAGCCAGCACTCTCACCATCGCGCGAGGATCCAATCGACGTTGATGCCGGCCTGGCTCCCCCACGTGCCGGGCGTGGTGACGTAGTGGTTGGCGGCGATCGTGGCCTTGTGGCTCGCGAGCCGGTGGTAGGGACCCTGGCGCTGGTGGCCGCCGGCTCGCGGCGTAGTCACCGAGGGCAGGCCGACGACCTCGCGAACGATGGAGTGCTCCAACATTGTGAAGACGATATTCGGCTGATCTGCCGTGCCTACAATCGCGAAGGCAGGAGGAGCGCCCACGATGAAGCTCGAATTTCCCCACTTGGGGTTTCGAACGTGAGCATGCCGAAGGCGTCGGCCCACCGCTGGCCGTGAATTCGTGCCGTCAACTGGTCGCCTACCCGCATCCTCCAGGACGGAGAAAAGTGATCAGGACTCTTCAGGCGTGCGACTTCCTTCCAGACTTCGCATTCCGATGTGGAACCGATGAGTTGAACGTCGCCGCACTAGCAGGGCTGCGTTGGGTCCTGTTGGTGTATCGCGATCCAGCGAGTTACCCCTGATCGGTACGCGCTACGTCGTCGTTTGATCTCGCGCTTGCGCCGTCAGGGCTGCCTGTTCTTGCCGCTTCATTCGGCGCCTCCGCCGAAACCGCCGGCGACGATTCGGCGATTGCTCCATTCACCATGGAGGAGTCACCATGGAGGAGCGCCTGCGTGAGCTCTTCATGGGAGCCACCGACGGTGCGCACCTCGAGTCATCCTGCCTTGTCATCGACAGAAACTTGAAAATCGCCAGTCGAATCGATCGTCTGGACCATCCGGAGGCGTTGGATGAGATCACCGCGGCCCTCAAGGTCGGCGGTGAATCCGGGCGGAATTCGCCAGCACTGATCCCGGTCTTGCATGTGCCCAATGCGCTGAGCGCGGAATTCTGCGCCGAACTCGTTGCGTGTTATCGCCAAAGTTCGGAGAAGACGCAGCGGCACGTCGGCTATTCCGGTTCAGCCAATGTCTGCCTCAAACGCTCTGTCAACGTGAACATCGACAACACGTTGGCGGAAGAGATCGACAACAGAATTGCCTTTTCGTTGCTACCGGCTATCGAAAGCGTCTTCGACTATCGGGTGACGCGTCGACTGGCGTACAAGGTGATCTGCTATGACGCTGACGAGGCCGGTTTCCTCGCGGACCACCGCAACAACATGGATGAGAGCGGGCTGTATCGGCGCTTCGCACTCAGCCTCGCGCTCAATGACGATTGGGAGGGCGAAGGTATCTGCTTCCCCGAGTATTCCGATGAGGCTTTCAAATTAGGGGTGGGTGACGCCGTCGTGCTGCCGGTCTCCCCGCTCCACCGCGTCGGACCCGTCGTCTGCCATGAGCATGGGACCGTTTTGACCTGATTTTGCCAGGGTGATGGGACCACCTGGATTGCCAGTTATGGGACC
>CAZVST010000020.1:0-62212 GCA_964629725.1 uncultured Mycobacterium sp. | reverse complement strand
AAAGCGTGAACCACGCCAGATCCGAAGTCCACCACTCCACGGGACGCTATCGGCGGCGATCCGGCAGGTGATGGGGTGGGCCTGCCGCCGTGCGGGTCTGCCACGAGTTGGGGCGCATCGGCTGCGGCACACGCTAGCCACCGACATGCTGCGTGCTGGGGCGTCGCTGCCGGAGGTAGGGCAGGTGCTGCGACACCGCAGCGATCTGTCCACAGCGATCTACGCCAAGGTCGACGAGAACGCACTGCGCCCGCTGGCCCGCTCTTGGCCGATGGGAGCGCAGTCATGACCGGGCTGCGGCGCGCCGCCGAGGACTATCTGGCGATGCGGCGGGCACTGGGGTTCAAGCTGACCACCCAAGGCGCGCAACTGATGTCGTTCGTCGACTACTGCCAGTACCACGGCAGCGACCGCATCACCAGCCAGCTGGCGCTGCAATGGGCGACAACGACCCGCAGCGCCAGCAGCCACGATGCCTATCTGGCGCGGCGGCTGATGACGGTGCGGATCTTCGCCCGCCATTACCAAACCCTGGACCCCGCCAGCGAGATTCCGCCCGAGGATGCGTTACCGCACCATCGATGCCGGATCGCCCCGTATCCGTATTCGACCGGCGAGATCAGCGCGCTCATCGATGCGGCCGGCCGGTTGCGCCCACCGCTGCGGGCGGCGACCTCGCAGACGTTGATCGGACTGCTCACCGTGACCGGCATGCGTAAGGGCGAAGCCTGCCGCCTCGACGACGATCACGTCGATCTCGATGCCGCGACGCTGGTTGTTCTGGATTCGAAGTTCGGTAAGTCACGGCGGCTGTTCCTGCACCCTTCCACGGTCGCGGCGTTGGGTGACTACCGGCATCGCCGGGATCGGTTGATGCCCAACCCATTGGCCAGCAGTTTCTTCGTGTCGACCCGCGGCACACGTCTGGACGTTTACAACATCGGCCACACATTCCGCGGGCTACTCGACGCGGCCGGAATCGCCGCACCGCCGCGACGGCGGCGTCGGCGCATGCACGACGTGAGACACACCTTCACGGTCTCGACATTGTTGGACCTCTACCGCGACGGCGGCGATGTCCAATCCCGGCTTCCGGTGGTGTCGACCTGGCTTGGTCACGTCGACCCGAAGTCGACGTACTGGTATCTGCGGGCCGTTCCCGAACTGTTCGCTCTGGCCGCCGACCGTCTGGAGCTGTCCGACATCGTGTCGTGTCGGTGATTGATTGGGGGCCCGCGCCCCTGTGAGCTGGGTGTTCTTCAGGCATCCAGAACAAGGAACGCGGGCATGGTTGACGGTAGTTCACTGCTGCTCGATCTCGACGGTGTTGTCGTCGAGTCGGTCCAGCGACGCGAGGATGGGACCCGGCTGGTGGTTGTGGGCACCGCCGCGGAATGGGTGCGAATCTGCCCGCAGTGTGGGGAGCGCTCCACCAGATCGAAGGGCTGGGTCGCGACCGGCCCACGTGATGTTCAGGTCGGCCCGGACCGGCCTGCTTTGCAGTGGCGGAAGCGAAAGTGGTTGTGCTCCAGCGCGGTGTGCGAACGGAAGGTGTTCACCGAGGCGGTGCCGGGGGTCCCGGCGCGGGCGCGGGTCACGCCTCGGGCCAAGGCGTCGATGGCTACCGAGGTTCTCGACAAGGACCGGTCGGTGGCAGCGGTGGCCTCCGACTACCGCTGCGGCTGGCACACCGTGCACGATCACGTCGTCGCTGTCTGACCCGTCCCGGCGTTTCCGGAGGCTCCCGATCTTGGGAGGATCTGAGTTATGGGACGTGTCAGCAAGTATCCCGATGAGCTTCGGGAGCGGGCGGTGCGGATGGTCGCTGAGGTGCGCCCGCAGTACCCGTCGCAGTGGGCGGCGATCACTGCAGTGGCTGGGATGTTGGGGATCGGCACACCGGAGACGCTGCGGACCTGGATCCGCCGCTCGGAGGTCGGTACCGGTCAGCGTCCGGGGGTGACCTCGCAGATGGCTGAGGAGAACAAGGCTCTGCGGCGTGAGATCGCTGAGCTTCGCCGGGCCAATGAGATCTTGAAAGCAGCGGCGATTTTCTTCGGGGCCGAGCTCGACCGGCCCGGGAGACGGTGATCCGGTTCATCACCGAACACAAGGACCAGCAGGTGGCCGGCCCCGACGGAGGGGCCGGACTGCGCTGGGGTGTCGAGCCCATGTGTGCCGTGCTTTCCGAGCATGGTGTTGCGATCAGCCCATCGACCTATTACGAGTGGATCGCCAAGACCCCGACGAGTCGCCAACTGCGTGATGCCGAGTTAGTGGAGATCATCACCGTTGCAAGGGCGGACAAGAAGAAAGGCAAGTTCGTCGCAACGCTGGGATCACGCAAGCTGTGGATCTGGTTGCGCGGCCAGGGCCATGACGTTGCCCGCTGCACCGTGGAGCGGATCATGCGTGAAAACGGTTGGGAGGGTGCACGGTACGGCTCCAAGCACACGACCACCATGGCCGACCAAACTCACTTTCGCTATCCGGATCTTGTCGACCGGCGCTTCTACGCATGCGCCCCAAATCGATTGTGGGTGGCCGACTTCACGTATGTGGCGACCTGGATGGGATTCGTCTACGTCGCCTTCGTGATCGACGCCTACAGTCGCCGGATCGTCGGCTGGCGGGCCGCCAGGTCGATGACCACCGATTTGGTCCTCGACGCCCTTGAGCATGCGTTCTTCACCCGCGCCCAGGAAGGCAACACCAACCTGCGGGGACTGATCGCGCACAGCGACGCCGGCGCCCAGGGCGGATTCAACTGGTCGTCGCAACACCTCGTGATCATGGAGGTGTTGGATGGTTCGTCGACAGCAAGCAGCCGACCGGGCGGTCCGTCCGAAACCTCGGTCGCCGGGTCATCCGAAATACCAACGTCATGTCGAGGTGGCGTTCTGGGAGCAGATCGCCAAGGGCCTGTTGGCCGAAGAAGCCGCGGGCGTTGTCGGCGCGGCGCCGGCGGTCGGGGCGCGGTGGTTCCACAACGCTGGGGGCATGTCACCGTTTGATCTGAAGTTCCAGCCCTGCGGCCGTTACCTGTCCTTCGCTGAGCGGGAAGAGATCGCACTGCTCAGGGCCCAAGACAAAGGTGTGCGTGAGATCGCCAGGGCGATCGGACGAGATCCCGCGACGATCTCACGGGAATTGCGGCGCAATGCCGCTACCCGTAGCGGGAAGCTGCAGTACCGGGCCTCGGTCGCGCAGTGGAAAGCCGACATGACCGCACGTCGACCCAAGACCGCGAAGCTGGTCGTCAATCCGCGCCTGCGCACATACGTCGAGCAACGGTTGTCTGGGCAGATCAGCCGCCCTGATGGCACCCTGATCGCGGGGCCGCAGCCGCCGACGTTCACCGGGCGCAACAAGCCTCACCGTAAGGACCGGCCGTGGTCACTAGCGTGGAGCCCGGAGCAGATCGCGAACCGGCTCAAAGTTGACTTCCCCGAGGACGATTCCATGCGCATCAGCCACGAGGCGATCTACCAGTCGCTCTACATCCAGGGCCGAGGCGCGCTTAAACGTGAACTGGTCTGGTGCTTGCGCACCGGGCGTGCACTCCGGGCGCCGCGGGAACGATCACGGCGAAAGACTCTGGGCCCACGTCACCCCGGAGACGCTGATCAGCCAGCGTCCCGCCGAGGTCGAGGACCGCGCTGTTCCGGGGCATTGGGAGGGTCAATGCTGTTGTCAAGCGGCAATTTCCGCGTTGGCAGGGTTGGGTTCGCGGTAAGGGGTGTGGTCGCGCAGCATGGCCCAGATCACGTTGATACGGCGGCGGGCCAAGGCGATGAGGGCTTGTTTGTGTGATTTACCCTCGGCGCGTTTGCGGTCGTAGAACGCTCGAGAGGCCGGACTGTTCTTCAAACTGGACAGCGCAGCGAGATAGCAAGTTCTCAGCAGTCGGCGGTTGAATCGGCGGGGTCGGTGCAGGTTGCCGCTGATTCGGCCGGAATCGTGCGGTACCGGGGCCAGGCCGGCCACGCTGGCAAGGCGATCGACGGTGTCGAATCCGTCGAGGTTGCCGCCGATTTGCGCGAGAAAGGTGGCTGCCGATATCGGCCCGAATCCGGGCATGCTGGTGAGGATTTCGGCGCTGGCGTGGTCAGCGTAGCGGGCAGCGATCTGTTCGTCGATGCCAGCGAGTTCGGCATCGATGGCGGTGATCTGAGCGGCGAGCCGCGCGACCAGCTGGGCGCCGACGGTCTGGGTAGGCAGGATGATGTGTTGGGCGTGGGCGGCCTCCAGAGCGGTCTGTGCCACGCCAGCGCTGTTACGGCAGCCGCGTGTCTTGAGCCAGGCCGAGAGTCGAGCCTGGCCGATTCGCCGTAGACCCTCGGGCGTCTGGTACCGGGACAACAGTGTCAGTGCCGCTTTGCTTTTCGAGTAATCAAACGCTCGCTCCAGCGCCGGGAAATACTCCAGCAGTGTTTGGCGCAGGCGATTGATCGTGCGAACCCGGTCAAAGACCACATCGGTGCGATGCGAGGTCAGCATCCGTAGGTCGACTGCCACCGCATCAGCTCGGCGGACCGCCTGCAGATCGGTTCGCATCCGAGCTTGATCGGCGATGATTTTGGCGTCTTTGGCGTCGGTCTTTCCATCACCGCGATAGGTCGCGGCTGCGTGATGCACGATCCGGCCGGGAATATAGAGCAGCTCCTGGTCGCGGGCGGCCAGCAAGGCGATCAACATCGCCGCCCCGCCAGCGTTGAGGTCGATCGCCCAACGTACGTCGTTGCCGGCGGCGATATCAACGATGGTGTCGATCAACTCCACCAGAGCGGCCTCGTCGTTGTCCACCCGCCTGGAGAGCAACACTGCACCCTCCCGGTTGAGGACGACGCAATGATGTGTTCGTTTACCTGCGTCAATCCCTGCACATAGCATCCCCATGACCGTCGTCGCCCTCTCCGTCGCAGCACCAAAGGAACCCTGCTGATGACCACGCCGGCGCGTCCTTACCCAACGATCAATGTCGCAAGTCTCAATCAGCGGTCGAGCCATCATCGAGTGGCGGGCGGCCATTCCCAGTGAGCCGTCACAGCAGCAGGGCGATCTGAAGCCATACCCGCCTCCCGAGGGTGATTCGACGCTACGAGCAGCTTCGGATCACCTCAATAACAACGTAAGGAGGGCGATCTGCTGATCGGTTTGGAGCGTTCGGCGGTCGGCACGGTCGTCGAGCGCACGACCAGATTCACGATGCTGGTCCATCTGCCCCGCGAGGAGGGCTACCGGCACAAGGAAACCCCGAAGAACGGTCCGGCCTTGGCCGGCTACGGCGCCATCACGATGAAAAACGCCCTCGCCAACACCATGTCGAGTTTGCCCGAGCACCTCGCCCGGTCGTTGACCTGGGACCGCGGCAAGGAGATGTCAGCCCACGCCCAGTTCAAGATCGAGACCGGTATCCCCGTCTTTTTCGCCGACCCCCAGTCGCCCTGGCAGCGCGGTACGAACGAGAACACCAATGGCCTGCTGCGCCAATACTTTCCGAAAGGCACCGACCTCTCGCGGTGGTCGGCAGAGGAGATCGAGGCAGTCGCTCAAGCACTGAACACCAGACCCCGCAAGACACTTGGCTGGAAGACCCCCGCCGAAGCCTTCAATGAGCAGCTACTCTCACTCCAACAAGCCGGTGTTGCATCCACCAGTTGAATCCGGTCAGTACACCTCTGTGGCGTTCACCCAAAGGCTCATTAGTGAAGGCGTCGATCCGTCAGTCGGCTCGGTCGGCGACGCGCTGGATAACGCGTTGGCCGAGACCACTGTCGGATCGTTCAAGAACGAACTCATCCGCCGGCAAGGCTCCTGGCGTGATGTGAACCAGGTCGAGATCGCGACGGCCGAATGGGTGGTGTGGTTCAACACCGAACGGCCCCATGAGTACCTCGACGATTTCACCCCCGAGTTCGCCGAGAAGCTCCACTACGATCAAAGGCGCACCCCAGTCATAGCGGGGTGATTCAAACAACGCAGTCTCCGGACTCACCGGGACGGGTCAGTCGCCGATGCGGTCCTGGACGCCGAACCGGCGCCGGTGGTGGTGCTGGGCATCGACGAGACGCGCCGGGGTAAGGCCAAATGGGAAACCGACGCTGCCACCGGGCGGCGGATCTGGGTGGATCGCTGGGACACCGGCCTGGTCGACATCACCGGCGATCAGGGCCTGTTGGCCCAGGTCAAAGCGGCCACTCCGGGGCATTGATCGACTGGCTCGACCAGCGTGACCCGAGCTGACGGGCCCAGATCACCCACGTGTCCATCGATCTGTCGGTGTCTACGCCCGCGCCATGAGACTGGGACTGCCCAGGGCGATCGCGATCGTCGACCGGTTCCATCTGGTCAACAAGGCCAACGACATGCTTGATGCGGTCCGCCGACGGGTCACCGTGGCCCAGCGAGGCCGACGCGGCCGCCACCACACCTGGCGCCTCGCCGACACCGAGACCACCCTCGACATCGCCGAGGGGCCCCGCGCCGGCGAGGTGGTCGCGATGTGCCAGATCAGCCTCTTCGATGCCGCGCGGACCCGCCAGATGCACATCCTGGCCACGCGGCGCGACCTGCCTGCAGCCGAGATCCGCTACCGGATGGGCTCACGCTGGCGCCAGGAGAACCACTACCGCTACGCCCGCATGCATTTCGACCTCGACTCCCACGACACCTACAGCTGCGGCGACGACGACCCGACCCGGGTGGTGCCCAACCCGGCCAAGAAGCTCACCTACCAGCAGATCGAAAAAGCCAGGAGGGCACTGCATCTGGCCGAAACCACCCGCGACTGTGAACTCTTAGCCGCCTCAACCCCGCCGCCGGGAACCACCACCGTGCTCACCAACACGATGATCAACACCATCAACGCCGACGCCCACACCGCCCAAGCCACCCTCGACGAGGCCACCGAGACACACCGGGCGATCCCCTAACGGCAAGTAACAGGTGGAGCGAGCCCGCCGGACCCCTTCAGTCAAACACTGGCAATAACGGTGTAAGTGGCCTGACGGGCCCCGGTGTGTCGGGGCCGGAAAGGGTCACGCAATGACCGAAACTCTCGTGGCTGTGACGCCGTCGAAGAATGCAGTTGAAAAGACCGCCGCGGCGGTGATTGAGGTTCCCGACGCCCGGGAGGTCGACGAGCTCGAAGTCGCCGGGAGTTGGTGCGCCAGGCCCGTGAGGCCGGGGTGGCGTTGACCGGGCCGGCAGGGTTGCTCAAGGCGATGACCAAGACGGTCATCGAGACCGCACTGGACGAGGAGATGTCCGAGCACCTGGGCTATGACCGCCATGCCGTCGAAGGGCGCGGGAGTGGCAACTCCCGCAACGGAACCCGCGCCAAGACGGTGCTCACCGATGCCTGCGGAGCGATCGAGATCGAGGTGCCGCGGGACCGGGCGGGCACCTTCGAGCCGCAGATCGTCAAGAAACGCCAGCGGCGGCTGACCGATGTCGATGAGGTGGTGCTGTCTTTGTATGCCCGGGGATTGACCACCGGGGAGATCAGCGCCCATTTCGCCGATATCTACGGTGCGGCGGTCTCCAAGGACACCATCAGCCGCATCACCGACAAGGTCGTCGAGGAGATGGCCGCCTGACACACCCGCTCGCTGGAGCGGGTCTACGCCGCGGTGTTCATCGACGCCCTGCATGTCAAGATCCGCGACGGCCAGGTCGGGCCGCGGCCGGTCTACGCCGCGATCGGGGTGGACCTGGGCGGGCACCGCGATGTGCTGGGGATGTGGGCTGGCGAAGGTGATGGGGAGTCGGCCAAGTACTGGCTGGCGGTCTTGACCGAGCTCAAGAACCGCGGCGTGGCCGACATCTTCTTCCTGGTCTGCGACGGCCTCAAAGGCTTGCCGGCCTCCGATCGGTGCAGCCTTCCCAGACACCATCGTCCAGACGTCTGTCATCCATTGATCCGCGGCACGTTCCGCTACGCCGGGCGCCAGCACCGCGACGCGATCGCCCGGGCGATCAAACCGATCTACACCGCGGTCAACGCCACCGCCGCTGCTGCCGCCGAGGCGTTGGATGCCTTCGACGCCGAGTGGGGACACCGGTATCTGGCCGCAGTTCGGTTGTGGCGCAACGCCTGGCAGGAATTCATCCCCTTTCTTGGACATCGACACCGAGATCCGCAAGGTGATCTGCTCGACCAACGCCATCGAGTCCCTGAATGCCCGCTACCGCCGCGCGATCAGGGTGCGCGGTCACTTCCCGACCGAGCAGGCAGCCCTGAAATGCCTATACTTGGTCACCCGGTCGCTGGACCCGACCGGGACCGGCCAGAAGCGATGGACCATGCGCTGGAAGCCAGCGTTGAACGCCTTCGCGATCACCTTCGCCGACCGAATCCCGGCCAGCGAGAACAACTAACCGAAGATGCCACTTACACCGTTAATCTGACGGACCCCCAGCCCGCACCAATGCCACTGCTAACTGCGAAGAGCCGTCAAACGGGCTCTTCACAGTTGAGGGTGTAGGGCTGGTCGGCGCGTCGTTGCCTGGGTAAGGTAAGGGGTCGAGGTCTCCCGAGGATGAGGGTTCCTACACACCTGATCTGGAAGACCTCGACGTGCCTGACGCTACGCCTGGGGGTGGCTTCAGCTGCCCCGACCTGACCGCTTTCTGTCGCCTGGATGAGCTCGGGCTGGAGGTGACCGGGCAACGAGTGCAGACCGACCGTGCGGTGTTGGCGTGCCCGGATCACCAAGGACGACTCGTGGTGTCGGCGCTGTGGGGAGCAGGGCAGTCCGCGAGACAGCGTGACCCGCGAGCTGGCGCATGAACCGTTCGGGTGGCGGCCCACCACGTTGCTGGTCACGATCCGGCGTTACCGGTGTGCGGGCTGTGCGCACGTGTGGCGCCAGGACCTCAGTAGCGCGGCGCGGCCGCGGGCCAAGCTGTCGCGGCGCGGTCTGCGGTGGGCGTTGGAAGCCATTGTGTGCCAACACCTCAGCGTGGCGCGGGTCGCCGAATCGCTGGCGGTGTCGTGGAACACCGCCAACAATGCGGTGCTCGCCGAAGGCCGGCGCGTCCTGATCGAGGACCCCGCCCGCTTCGACGGAGTCAGGATCATCGGCGTCGATGAACACGTGTGGCGTCATACCCGGCGCGGCGACAAGTTCGTCACCGTCATCATCGACTTGACCCCGGTCCACACCAAGACCGGCCCGGCCCGGCTGCTCGACATGATCGAAGGACGCTGCAAACGAGCGTTCAAGACCTGGCTGGCCGAGCGCACGAAGTCCTGGCGCGACGGCGTGGAAGTCGTTGCCATGGATGGATTTACCGGATTCAAGATCGCCGCCGCCGAGGAAGTTCCCGACGCGCTCGCGGTCATGGACCCCTTCCACGTGGTCCGACTGGCCGGCAACGCCCTCGACGAGTGCCGGCGCCGAGTCCAACTCGACACCTGCGGACACCGGGGCCGAAAAACCGACCCGCTCTACGCATCGCGCCGGACCCTGCACACCGGGGCCGATCTGCTCACCGACAAGCAAAAAGCCCGACTCGACACCCTGTTCCCGTCGACGCCCATGTCGAGGTCGAGGCCACCTGGGTATCTACCAACGCACGATCGCGGCCTACCGCGAACCCGACCGCACCAAGGGCCGGGCCCTGATGACCAGCCTGATCGACTCCATCAGCCAAGCAGTACCAGCCGCCCTGACCGAGATCATCACCCTGGGGCGCACCTTGAAGAAACGCGACGCCGACGTGCTGGCCAACTTCGACCGCACCGGCACCTCCAACGGACCCACCGAAGCGATCAACCGCCGCCTCGAACACCTCCGCGGCTCAGCCCTCGGATTCCGCAACCTCACCAACCACATCGCCCGCTCGCTACTGGAAACCGGCGGATTCAAACCCCGACTACACCCTCAATCATGAAGAGCCGTCAAACGCCCCAAAGTCAAGGGACGTTCGATAAGGTTATTTTGCGAAGTACACCTGCCCACGACAGGTGGTTCGACAGTATTTCATCAGAGAGGTGAGATTCCTTGAAGAAGCAGAAGATCGGCTCGATTCGGGCCCGGATCCGTTACCTCCGTGACAATATTATGTCCGCAGGACCGATGGCTTCACTCGGCGTGTTATTCGGCGTGATTTTATTGCTTTCTATCGTGGCTGGCGCAGTCTTCGCAGTCACCCGGATTGGTCCAGGCGATGAACCACCCGGATTTGTTGACGCATTTTGGGACTCGCTGAACCACGCAATGCTAATGGGGCTGTATGAGAAAAGCTGGGCATACCGACTTTTGATGTTTGGCGTGGCGCTTTGCGGCCTGATCTTATATTTTGCGCTGCTGGGTGTTACTTTCACATCTATTGATACCAAGCTCGCCGAATTGAGGAGGGGCCGCTCAAATGTGATTGAGCGTGACCACACGATCGTCCTCAACTGGTCTCCGGCAATCTTTGACATCATCGCCCAGCTGGTCGTCGCCAATGAAAGCCGTCGACGTCCGCGCGTCATTGTCTTGGCCGACAAGGACAAGGTCGAGATGGAGGAGGAGATCAAGACAAAAGTGCCCGAATTAAGAAATACTCGGGTCATCTGCCGCAGCGGCGATCCGACCAGCCTGGACGACCTTGCTATCGTCAGCCCGTACACCTCGCGTTCCATCATCGTGGTATCACCTGAGAGCGACGATCCCGACGCACAGGTGATTACTTCGATCCTGGCTATCGTCAATGACCCTAGGCGGCGCGCCACGCCCTACAGCCTCGTTGCCGAAATCCGGCAACCGGAGAACGCGCGTCTTGCCCGCATCGTGGGCGGGAGTGAGCTGCGGGTGGTCCTCGCCGATGACCTCCTCGCCCGCATCTTTGTCCATTCGAGTCGTCAGACTGGGTTGAGCTTGGTCTATTCCACGCTGCTGGATTTCGAAGGTTGTGAGATCTACACGGCCGAGCAACCTCAGCTGGTTGGAAAGTCGTTCGATTTCGCTGTGATGGCCTACGCAGCGTGTACGCCGATCGGACTTTGTGACGTTGAGGGCCGCGTCCGGTTGAATCCGCCAGGCGCGACCGTCATTGGCGAAAGAGAAAAGATAGTCATCATCGCTGAGGACGACTCAACTATCCATGCCGATTCGTCCAAGGCAACCATCAATATTGATGGACTGCGCGAGCCGAAACCTGCACCGATCGCGCCAGAGCGCTTTCTGCTCGTCGGCTGGAATCGGCGGGGAAGGACTATCGCACACGAGCTGTCGCGTTTTGTTGCGCCGGGCTCGCTGCTGACGATCGCTGCCAATACTCCAGACATTGAGCATCAGGTTGGCGCACTGGCCCTCCCTTCGGAGAACCTGGCAGTCGACCTCCGTCTAATCGACGCCACCAACAGAACCGAACTCGATTCGCTCGATGTCCCGTCCTACGATCATGTGCTCGTCCTCGGCTACAGCGATCTGCTGCCGCCACAGCAAACCGACGCGCGAACGGTAATCGCACTGCTTCATCTGCGGAGGATTATCGAAGAATCTGGTCGCAGGATCAGTATCGTCAGTGAGATGGTCGATAACAGGAACCGCGCACTCGCCGAAGTGGCCCGGGTAGACGACTTCGTGGTCGGCAACCATCTGGTGAGTCGTATGCTTGCGCAGGTCGCGGAAAATGAATCGATCACACAGATTTTCGACGACTTGCTCGACGAAGCGGGATCGGAATTGTATATACGTCCGATAACCGACTACATCACGGCGAACGGACCAGTGAACTTCTACACGGTTGCCGAGGCTGCTCGAAGGCGCGGCGAGGTGGCGATCGGTTATCGCCGGGTTAGAAATGACTCGAAGGAACCCTTCGACGGCATTGTGGTCAATCCGGTGAAATCCGAAGCGCTGCAGTACGAGGCAGGAGACCGCATCATCGTTCTCGCGGAGAACTAGTTCGGTAGGTCAGCGTGAAGTTCTTGAGACCGTGGCGCGTTCGTCGTCGGCGCCGCATCGTGAGGTGATTCGGGCGCGGGCGTTGCTGATGGCTGCCGATGGGTTGGCGAACACAGATTGTGCGGGATCTGTCGGTGTCGCCGGCTTCGGTCAGGGCGGGTGGGTAACGGAATTGCGTAACCCGTCGCGCGGCCGGCGGCTGTCCGCAGCCCACCGCCGCCAGATCGAGCAGCTCCCGGGGTGGACGTGGGAGTCGCCCCAGCAGCGGGTGTCGTGGGCGCAGTTCTACAAGGCGCTGGCCGGATTCGCCGGGCGGGAAGGCCACGCGAACCCGCCGCCCGATTACCGCACCGACGACGGGCTGGCGTTGGGTCAATGGGTGACGGCCCAGCGCCGCCGCCACCGCGGCCGAAAGCCGCTGTCGGTGCAGAGCCGCGCCAAACTGGCGGCGCTGCCCGGCTGGGTGTGGGACGACGCCCCCAGCCGCCCGCCGGGCACCGCCGAGCGCGGCGGGCGTCCGACCAGCCGAGCGCCACAGACGTCTCGCTGGGACGACACCGCCGACGCGCTGGAGGCCTTCGCGGCCGAGCACGGCCATTGCCAGGTCCCGGCCGATCTGGTGGATCGCCACGGCGTTGCGGTCGGCCGGTGGGCCGACCAGCAGCGCGCGCTGCACCGGCGCGGTCGGCTGTCGGCGGTCCGGGCGGCGCGCTTGCAAGCCCTGCCCGGCTGGTCATGGGCTCTGACCGCCGCGGACGACGGTTTCGCGGACTGGCTGGCCGATCTGCACGCCTACGCCGACCAGTACGGGGCGGCGACCCCGCCGCAGCACTACCGCACCGACGATGGCCGGGCGCTGGGGCAGTGGGGTGGGCCGGCAGCGCCGCGCGTATCGGACCGGGACGCTGGCGGCGCAGCGCATCGCCGCGTTGGAGAACACCCCGGGCTGGGTGTGGCACGCGTTCGAGGACCTGTGGGAGAAGGGTTTCGCCGAATTGCGCCGCCACGTCGCGGCGCACGGTTCGTCGGCGGTGCCGCGCCGGGCGACGTCGGACTCGGGGTTCAACGTGGGGCAGTGGGTTGACGATCAGCGCCGTAAGCGCCGGCGCGGCGAGCTCGACGAGGCACGGACGGCGAAACTGGACGCCTTACCCGGCTGGCGGTGGTGACCCCCACCGGCGGGCTCACGGGGGTGATCAGTGAATCGGGCGCACGCCGTGGCGGGTGAACAGGGTCGCGAAGAAGGCGGTGAGCAGTTCGGTGGCCTGCTCATCGGTGCGCAGCTCGTAGGCGCCGAAGCGATAGACGGCGTAGCCGCGAAGCGCAAGGTCGCGGTCCGACGCCGTCTGTCGGGCGTACCGCGCGGGGTTTGTGTAGTGGCTGCGCCCGTCGACTTCGAGCACGATGCGCCCGTGGTCGGCGGTCAGTAAGAGGAAATCCATCCGTTGAGCGAGCAGAGCCACAACGCCGCGCTCCCTCACGGTTTTGTAGTCCCAGTGCAGCCACACTTCGGGCAGCAGCGCCGGAAGACCGGGAACGTCGGCGGCGGCGTGGATGCGGTAGTAGGTCTCGAAGAACAGCCGCTGCGGCGGGGAGTCCTCAGGCAGGCTCCGTTTAAGCGGGTGTAGTGGGCGCTCTTCGCGGCGTCGGTAGTCTGCTCGGGATAGCGTCGCTGCCACCAGTCTTGGAGGTCCTGCCAGCGCAACCCGGCCCGGTCCGATCGGTTCGTCGTAGACGAGGTTGCCGCCCGGGTCGATGATCTCGAGTTCGTTGTCGACGGTGCTGCTGACCCGCAGGTCCGGTTTCGCAGTGCCGGCGAAGATGAGGGTTTTGGGGGCTCTTCGAGCTTAAGCGGGCAGTGGCTGGTCAGGGTGTCGGCGTGTCGTTGACTTGAGGCGCCCCTGGCTTTCGGGAATCTGGATGTTGCGAAGCATTCTGATTCCGAAGGAGTGCCAGGGGCATGGTCGAGCCTACGTCGTTGTTGTTGGGGCTGGAAGGGCTCGGGGTGAGCGCCGTCGTGCGGTTGCCGGATTGCACGCGGGTCGTTGAGGTGATTACCGTCGACCCGAACGCCTCGCGCTGTCCGGACTGCGGAGTGGCCTCAGACTCGGTGAAGGGCCGTACGGTCACGAGCCCGCGCGATGTCCGCTAGGGGGATGACCCAATTGTTCTGCGGTGGAACAAGACTCGATATCGGTGCCGCAACCAGACCTCAGGACTCCTGACACGACTCAAAAATTGGTGTGTGTCAATACGTCGACAGTGTGCGGTGGCCGGGGCGGCGAACGGCATCGGGGGTCGCGCGACCAGCGCCAACCGCGGTCGAGTCCGGGCAAATCAACCTGCATGAATTTCACGAATTATTGCGCAGTGGAGTCGGGGTCGCGCAGCTCATTCACCAGGAAACGGCAGCTCAGGCGAATAAGCCGCCGAAAGCGACGGCGACCGTGTCAGGAGTCCTGGACCTGCAGCCGGGTGAGTTTCACCGAAGCGATCCCGCAGGTACCGCCGCGGCGGCGCACCACGACCCGGCTGTGTACCCAGATCGGCCGGTGCGTCGGGGACGCGGCCCGCTCGGTGATCGAGGTCGCCGATGGTGCGGGGGTGTCCTGGCCGACCGCGCACGCCGCCTTCGTGGCCCACGCCGAGTCGGTTCTGGGTGACCCGGCCCCGGTGGCGGTTGCTGGGCATCGACGAGACCCGCCGCGGCAAGCCGCGCTGGACCCGTGAGCAGGCCAGTGGCCGGTGGGTGCGTACCGACCCCTGGGACACCGGCTTCGTCGACCTGGCCGGTGATCAGGGCCTGCTCGGGCAGTTCGAAGGGCGCACCGGTGCTGCGGTCTGCCAGTGGCTGCGCGAGCAGGGCCAGACCTTCCGGGCCGGGGCCACCCACGTGGTGATCGACCCGTCGGCGGCCTACGCCTCCGCCGTGACCAGCGAGCTGCTTCCCAACGCTGTCCTGGTCGTCGACCACTTCCATCTGGTCAAGCTCGCCAATGATGCGCTCACCGCGGTGCGCCGTCGGGTCACCTTCGACACCCACGGCCGGCGTGGCCGCAAACACGACCCCGAGTGGGCCAACCGCCGCCGACTGCTGACCGCGCGAGAACGACGTCGCCCAGAGCATTCGCGACAATGTGGAACGCGCTGAACGACAACGACCCGACCGCTCAGATCCTGTCCGCCTACATCGCCAAAGAGGAACTGCGCCAACTACTCGCCGCCGCCCGTGACCGCGCCGACGACGCCGAGATCCGAACCCGGCTCTACCGGTTCTACAGCTGGTGCGCCAACACCAGGATCCCCGAACTTCACCGCCTGGCCGCCACGATCGAGACCTGGTGGCCGGCGATCCTGGCCTTCCTGCACACCGGACTGACCAACGCCCGCACCGAGGGCTACAACCGGCTGGTCAAACAGGTCAAGCGCGTCGCCTGCGGGTTCCGCAACACCGAGAACTCACGCCGCCGGATACGCTTCCACTGCACCCGCGCCCAGCGGGCCAGCATCGGATTCACCACCGCGCAATTGCCCGCTTAACTTCGAAGAGCCGTTTTGGGCCGCCCCGCCGCGGTCTGCGAGCTCACCAGCCCGAACACCGGGTAGCCGCCCTCGTGGTCGACTTCGCGAAGTTCCAGACCGGCCTGCGGAGCGCGGGGGTGACGGCATCGACGAGCCAGCGCTGGTCGTCCTCCTCGACGAACGTCTGATGGGACACGAGGTCTTCCAGGAAGCCGCCGAAGCGGCGGTCGACTGCGGCGAAGGCCCCGAGTTCGTCGAACAGGTGGGTGGCCGACCAGTCGCCGGGGTTGTCGAAAACGTGGCGGCGGATTTTCTTGCGCGAAATGTGGGCCGTGCTGCCCGGCCCGAATGTCCAGGCGAATATCGACGTGTCGGTCTCGGAGAAGGAGCCCTCCAGCGGGCCGAGGGAGCCCAGGTTCCACCACCGGTCGAGCATCGCCTCGAACCGGACCGGATCGACGCTCACTTGCTCCAGGTTGATCGCGGCGGCGACCGCCCGGCGGGTGCGCTCGGGAACCACCGGGCCTATTCCGTGCCAGAGCAGATCCTGAAACGCGATGCGCCGATCTGCGGGCATCCCAGGATTGGTGTCCACGAAGGTCTGCGCCGCGCGGCGTAGCTGCTCCACAGACGCCGCCCCCAGGGCGGCGCAAACGCGTTCGGCTTTGGTCCCGTCTGCGTTGGGGTCGTCCAGGCCGATCGCGCGCAGGCAGTGGCCGATGTCTTTGTGGGTGCCGCCGACGATGGGGACGTACAACAGCTCGCGCAGCGCGGCGGCGGCGTCAACGGGTGCCATGGCTGAATGGTGACAGAGGGCACCGACCCGGGCCGGTTCCGCTCGGACCAGGCGTCCTTAGACTAGGGCCCGATCGTGGTCACCCGGGTGAAGCGCTCGAGCTGGATGGGGGGCCCGTCGGCTGGCGGGGGCGGCATGACCAGGCTGACGCCGTCGATCACCCGCACCACGTTGTGGGTCTGCCGGTCGTAGTTCAGCGTGCCGTGCTGGAAGTTCTGCTTGATCCACTCCGGCTCGGCGAACTCCCCGCTGGTCGGCAGGCCCAGGGCCCCACGCTCGAATCCCAGTGCGGCCCAGGCCGCATAGATCGCGCCGGTCAGCGGTTGGGCGCCGGTCGCCGGTGACCAGTACATCGCCCCGTGTTGGAACGTCGCATAGCGGGCGGCGCCGTCACCGGCCGCCTCCGGCGAGGTGGGCTTGCCCAGCGGGCCCTTCTCGCTGCCTTCGGCCTCCCAGCGGGCCAGGATCGCACCGCCCTGCAGGGTCTCGGTCACATCCGGCGGCCCGTTGAACGCCGCCGCGATCTTTCGGATCTGGTCGAGTGCGGCGTAGCCCAGGTTGCCCGGGCATTCGGTGTTGCCGACGTCGCGGTGGGCGAAGATCTCCGGCAGGTCCACCACCCGACCGCCCGGGATGATGGTGTACTGGCCACCGGCGGACTGGAGTTTGACCGATCCGAGCGGGTTGACCTTGTCCAGGCTCAGCCGCCAGCCGAGCAACCGCCCGACGGTCCGGATCATGACGTCCGGCGGCGGGTCGTCCTCGAAGTTGCCGATCATCGACACGCCCCACACGTCGCTGTTGAAGCCCCCGGTGTGAGATCCCATGACGTCCTTGGTGATTCCGCCGGCCCGGCCTTCGAAGACCTGTCCGTACTTGTCCACCAGGGCGTTGTAGGCGATGTCGCACCAGCCCAACGTGACGGTGTGGTAGGCGTAGATCGAGCGCAGGATCGCCGTGGAGTCCTCGGGGGAATAGTCGTTGCCGGTGGCGGTGTGGTGCACCACACCGGCGCGCACACCAGGGCCGTAATACGGCCCGCCGCAACGGTTCCCGGTGCCCGCCCCCCATTCCGCGCGACTGATGATGTTGGGCGGCTGGCCGGGGCCCAGCGTGGCGTTCGGAGGTGTCGGGGGCTTTTCCACCGGCGCCTTGGGTGGGGTGATGAGCACCGCGGAGAGGTTCTGCGACAGCGACTGGGTGGCGTTGGCCGGCACGTAGCCCAGTTCCCGCCCGGCGTCCAGGCCGCTCTCCGGAGGGGCTGTGGTCACCGGGGCGTTGTGCGGCCGGGTCACCGCGATCTGCACCGCGGTGGTCGGCCCGACGTACACCGGATCGGTGCCCTTCGACACGGTGCCGGAGTCGTCGGTGATGTCGGCCGACTTCTCGACGTGGTACCAGGTCCCCCAGGAGCCGTCGGCCTTCTTGGCGCGGATACGGGCCGATGTTCCGGTGAGATCAGACCCGGTCAGCGCCACCATGGAAAACGCTGTGTCCTGAGTGATTTCCCGCGTCGTCTCGCCGCCGCCGAGGCCGGTGAGCGGCTGGCTGACCAGGACGGTGTCATCGACGAGAGCGGTGCTGTGCCGGTGTGGCGTCGGCATCCCGTTGACCGCCCAGGGCACCACCACCACGCTCGCCATGAGGGCGGTGAAGAGGATCGTCGGCGCTGGGCGACGGGATGACATAGCGCGATGTTACGTATGTGTCCTTTGTTGCCAACGGTGCGACACGGACTATTGGGGACTATGTGAAAATTGAGGCCTGCAACGGCACCGCAGGGGCCTCTCCGGGTGGCGTCGATCTCTCCGCTTTTTCTCAGCGGCCGACCGGCCGGACCCACCCTGCGGTGCCGTTTCGCTGCAGGACTGTGTGCCGGACTAGCCGGCGGCGGCTGCTGCCTCGCCGGCCGCCTCGATCACCGGAGCGGCAGCCTCGGCCACCGGAGCTGCGGCGGCGGCCGGGGCGGCGGCCGCTGCCGCACCGGCATTCTGAACGGCCTGGGTGATGCCCGGCACGACGATGCCCTTGAGCAGATCGATCGCCTGGCCGACGCCCAACTGGTTGGCCGCGCTGCTCAGATCGCTGATGATGCCGCCGTTGGACGCGGCCGGGGCCGGGGCGATGCCCAGGGACGGATCGCCCAGGATCGGGTAGGTGCCGGCAGGCGCGGTCAGCGGGGTGCTGATCGGCTGTTCGGTCGGCAGGCCGATGCCGGCCGGCGCAGTCGGGTTCAGTCCGACCTGGGGGGCGGTCAGTCCGGGGTTGGTCAGCGCCGGGTCGGTCAGCGACGGCGTGGTCAGCGCCGGTGCGGCTGCGGCCGGGTCGGTGAGCGACGGCGTCGTCAGACCGGGTGTGGTCAGACCGGGGGCCGTCAGCGCCGGGTCGGTCAGCGACGGGGTGGTCAGACCGGGTGTGGTCAGACCCGGCGTCGTGAGACCCGGCGTGGTCAGACCGGGGGTCGTCAGACCGGGGGTGGTCAGGCCGGGGCTGGTCAGGCTCGGCGTCGTCAGGCCGGGCATGGTGAGCGGGCCGTTCTGCGCCGGCTGGGCACCGGCCGGGCTGAGGCCGGTCGGCAGCGGCGGCAGGTTGATGCCGAACTGCGAGAGGCCGGCCTGTAGCGCGGACATGATCTCGTTGGGCAGGTCGGTGACGACGGCCGCGCGGGTGAAGTCCCGGTGCTCAGGCGCCTTCTGCCCCGAGGTGAGCTGGATGACGCCGATGGCCGCGAACGGGCTTGCGACGGCTAGGGCTGCGACCGCGCTCATGGCTGTCGAAATCTTGCGTCGACGTTGGTTCGGCACGGAAGTCTCCTCCTGGCTTTGTCGACCGACTCCTCGTCGGGGGAACAACGCCCCCGCATCGTCGTCGGCCGATCTGCTCTCGACAGGATCTGCGTTCAGACCTGTTGTCAGACGATGAATCCGGCGCTGCGCCGGGGTATTCGGCTGACGAGATCGATGTTACGAGTGAGGTTGATGAGACTGGAGTGATGATGCTGAATCGTGAGCGAATTGCGACTTTGTAATTCCCGCCGGCGTGGCGACGCGCAGGATGTCCAGCAATTTCTGCGTGCCCGCCCGGTTTCGCCGCATGGTTGCCAGCCCCTGGTCCGATAACCTAGGGCCCGATGAGCTCATCACCATCCCAGGACTATGACCTGTTCGTCGTCGGCTCCGGATTCTTCGGGCTGACCATCGCCGAGCGGGCGGCGACCCAACTCGGCAAGCGGGTGCTGGTGCTCGAACGCCGCGACCACATCGGCGGCAACGCCTACTCCGAGCCCGAGCCGCAGACCGGCATCGAGATCCACCGCTACGGCGCGCATCTGTTTCACACCTCCAACCAGCGGGTGTGGGACTACGTGCGGCAGTTCACCGACTTCACCGGGTACCAGCACCGAGTGTTCGCCATGCACGACGGCCAGGCCTACCAGTTCCCGATGGGCCTGGGTCTGGTGTCGCAGTTCTTCGGCCGCTACTACAGCCCCGAGGAAGCCCGCGCCCTGATCGCCGAGCAGGCCTCGGAGATGTCAGCGATCGACGCCACCAACCTGGAGGAGAGGGCGATCTCGCTGATCGGCCGGCCGTTGTACGAGGCGTTCGTCCGCGACTACACCGCCAAGCAGTGGCAGACCGACCCCAGGGAACTGCCCGCCTCGGTCATCACCCGGCTGCCGGTGCGCTACACCTTCGACAACCGCTACTTCAACGACACCTACGAAGGCCTGCCCGCCGACGGTTACACCGCCTGGCTGCAGAACATGGCCGCCGACGACCGCATCGAGGTGCGGTTGAGCACCGACTGGTTCGACGTCCGTGAAGAACTCCGCACTGCGCATCCTGCCGCCCCTGTCGTCTACACGGGACCGCTGGACCGGTACTTCGACTACGCCGAAGGCCGGTTGGGCTGGCGCACACTGGATTTCGAACTCGACGTGCTTCCTACCGGCGACTTTCAGGGCACCCCGGTGATGAACTACAACGACGCCGACGTGCCCTACACCCGCATCCACGAGTTCCGGCACTTCCACCCCGAACGGGACTACCCGGCCGACAAGACCGTCATCATGCGGGAGTTCTCCCGCTTCGCCGAAGCCGACGACGAGCCGTACTACCCGATCAACACCGAGACCGACCGGGCGATGCTGGCCGCCTACCGGGCCCGCGCCAAGGCCGAAACCGCCTCGGCCGGTGTGCTCTTCGGCGGCCGCCTGGGCACCTACCAGTACCTCGACATGCACATGGCCATCGCCAGCGCGATGAGCATGTACGACAACGAACTTGCGCCGCTTCTGAGCGGCGATGTCCTGGCGCCGCACCTGCGCGACGGTGCGCCCCTAACTGACGACGAAAGCGGCAACGCATGAGTGAGATTCCCTCCGGCCCGGTCTCGGCCGGCCAGACCCGCGCGGTGAGCCTGCTGCAGCGGATCATCCTGCCGCGCCCCGGTGAACCGCTCGACGTGCGCAAGCTCTACATCGAGGAGTCGGAGACCAACGCCCGCCGCGCGCATGCGGCCACCCGCACCACGTTGCAGATCGGCGCCGAGTCCGAGGTCTCCTTCGCCACCTACTTCAACGCCTTCCCGGCCAGCTATTGGCGCCGCTGGTCGACGCTGACCTCGGTGGTGCTGCGGGTGGAGCTCACCGGCTCGGCCCGCATCGACGTTTACCGGTCCAAGGCCACCGGCGCGCGGATCAGCGTGGGCGGCACCGAGATCGTCAGCGACGGCTCCGCTCCGGGTATTTGCGAATTCGAGGTCGAGCTCGCGCCCTTCGAGGACGGCGGGTGGATCTGGTTCGACATCACCACCGACACCAAGACCGTCGTGCACAGCGCCGCCTGGCACGCCCCGGTCCCGGCACCGGGCCGGGCCGACATCACCGTCGGGATCCCGACCTTCAACCGCCCGGCCGACTGCGTCAACGCCTTACGGGCGCTGACGTCGGATCCCCTGGTGGATCAGGTCATCGGTGCGGTGATCGTCACTGATCAGGGCAACGACAAGGCCAGGGACCATCCCCGCTTCGCGGGGGCCGCGGCGGCGCTCGCCGGCCGGCTGCAGCTATTCGACCAGCCCAACCTCGGCGGCTCCGGCGGCTACAGCCGGGTGATGCTGGAAGCGCTGCGCAGCACCACCTGCGAGCAGATCCTGTTCATGGACGACGACATCCGCGTCGAGCCGGACTCGATCCTGCGGGCGCTGGCGCTCAGCCGGTTCGCCAAGACGCCCACGTTGATCGGCGGGCAGATGCTCAACCTGCAGGAGCCCTCGCATCTGCACGTCATGGGCGAGGTGGTCAACCGGGCCAACTTCATGTGGACCAACGCCCCGCACACCGAGTACGACCACGACTTCGCCAAGTATCCCCTCGACGTTGAAAGCGGCAAGGGCGACGAGGACGATCGATCCAAGCTGCTGCACCGGCGCATCGACGTTGACTACAACGGCTGGTGGATGTGCATGATCCCGCGTCGTGTCGCCGAGGAACTGGGTCAGCCGCTGCCGCTGTTCATCAAGTGGGACGACGCCGACTACGGCCTGCGGGCCGGCGAGCACGGCTACCCCACCGTGACGATGCCGGGCACCGCGATCTGGCACATGGCCTGGAGCGACAAGGACGACGCCATCGACTGGCAGGCGTACTTCCACCTGCGCAACCGGCTGGTGGTCTCGGCCCTGCACTGGGACGCCCCGGTCAAGGGGTTGGTCAAGAGCTCACTGAAGGCGACGTTGAAACATCTTCTCTGCCTGGAGTATTCGACTGTCGCCATCCAGAACAAGGCCATCGACGACTTTTTGGCCGGGCCCGAGCACATCTTCTCGATCCTGGAGACCGCCCTGCCCGAAGTCCGGGCGATGCGGCAGGAGTTCCCCGACGCGGTCGTGCTGCCCGGTGCGACGTCGTTGCCGGCACCGAGCGGACGGACCAAGGTGCACAAGCCTCCGGTCGCGCTGCCGGCCATCGGTGCCCGGCTGGCCCGCGGGCTGATTCATCAACTGCGCGAAGCCGATCCGTCGCACCACGAACGCCCGCAACTCAACGTCGCCACCCAGGACGCCCGCTGGTTCCTGTTGTGCAACGTCGACGGCGTGACCGTCACCACGGCCGACGGCCGCGGCGTCGTCTTCCGCCAGCGTGACCGGACCAAGATGATGGAACTGCTGAAAACCTCACTGCGCCAACATGCCCGGCTGGCCCGGGAGTACAACCGGATGCGCAAGGTCTATCGGCAGGCGTTGCCGGAGCTGTCCAGCCGGCAGCGGTGGGAGTCGGTGCTGCTCGACGGGTCGTCGGTCCATGTCTGATCCCGGCGCGATGAATCCCCCCACCGGCGAAGTCGCCGTGCTGGTCGATGTGCAGTCCCGGCTGGCCAACCCGGCGACCGTCACCGTGGCGCGGGGCATGTCGCACTTCGGCGAACACGCGGCCGGTTGGGTGGCGCTGTCGGCCATCGGCGCGTTGCTGTCCCGGTCCCGCCGCCGCGACTGGCTGCTGGTGGGAGTGGGTGCGGTGGCCGCGCACGGCGCGGCGATCCTGATCAAGCTCGCGGTGCGGCGCCGGCGTCCGCACCACCCCGACATCGCGGTCAACGTGTCCACTCCCAGCGCGCTGAGTTTCCCGTCCGCGCACGCAACCTCCAGCACGGCCGCCGCTATGCTGCTCTGCCGGGCCACCGGATCGCCGCTGCCGCTGGCCGCGGTGCCGTTGATGGCGCTGTCCCGACTGGTGCTCGGTGTGCATTACCCCACCGACGTGCTGGCCGGGATGGCCGTCGGGGCCGTCGTCGCACGGGTGACCGCCCGTCTCGGCGACCGCGGCAGGGAAGAGGTGATCCATGAGTGAGACGACGGTGGCCGGACCGCCGAGCAACCTGTTCACCGGCATCATCAAGGCATTGCGGCCACGGCAGTGGGTGAAGAACCTGCTCGTGTTCGCCGCGCCACTGGCGGCGCTGGGCGGCAGCGATACCTACGACTACCGCATCGTGCTCGGCAAAGTGGCCATCGCCTTCGTGGTGTTCTGCATGGCGGCGTCATCGATCTATCTGGTGAACGACGCCCGCGACGTCGAGGCCGACCGCGCCCACCCGACCAAGCAGTTCCGTCCGATCGCCGCCGGAGTGCTGCCGGTCGGTGTGGCGTACGGCATCGCCGTCGTTCTCGCCGCCGCGTCGCTGGCGATCTCGTGGTGGGTCACCCCGCAGCTGGCCCTGGTGATGGCGGTGTATCTGGTCATTCAGCTGGCGTACTGCTTCGGGCTGAAACATCAAGCGGTGCTGGACATCTCGATTCTGTCGTCGGGCTTCCTCATCCGCGCCATCGCCGGAGGCGTTGCGGGCGGCATCCCGCTGTCGCAGTGGTTCCTGCTGGTGATGGCGTTCGGTTCGCTGTTCATGGCGGCCGGCAAGCGCTACGCCGAACTCCAACTCGCCGAGCGCACCGGCGCCAGGATCCGCAAGTCGCTGGAGAACTACACCAGCACCTACCTGACCTTCGTCTGGACGTTGTCAGCCACCGCGGTCGTGGTCTGTTACGGGCTGTGGGCCTTCGAGCGCGACGACGCGACCGGATCCTGGTTCGTCATCTCGATGATCCCGTTCACCGTCGCGATCCTGCGCTACGCCGTGGACGTGGACGGCGGCCTGGCCGGCGAGCCGGAGGAGATCGCCCTGCGCGACCGGGTGCTGCAACTGCTGGCCCTGGCTTGGATCGGAACCGTCATTGCCGCCGCCACCTTCGGTTAGCGCGCCGGCTCTCCCTCCGGTCCCGCACGGGGTGGCCAAGCCCGGCCAGCGGTCGGGTTCGTGGCGGTGGACGGCGTTGCCGCCGGCCGCCCTCTCGCGGATCAGCCTGTGGACGTCGGTGGCTGTGGTGGCGACGCTGTGGACGTGGGGGATCTGGCAGCGGCGCTGGATCGCCGACGACGGCCTCATCGTGTTGCGAACCGTCCGCAACCTGCTGGCGGGCAACGGGCCGGTGTTCAACGCGGGGGAGCGGGTGGAGTCCAACACCTCCACCGCATGGACCTACCTGGTCTATCTCGGCAGTGTGGTCGCCGGGCCGCTGCGTCTGGAGTACGTGGCACTGGCGCTGGCCATGGTTCTGAGCGTGGCCGGTGTGGTGATGGTGATGCTCGGCACCGCGCGGTTGTGGGCCCCGGCCCTTCGCGGCCGCCGCGCGCTGCTGCTGCCGGCCGGCGCTTTGGTCTACATCGCCGTGCCGCCCGCGCGGGACTTCGCCACCTCTGGTTTGGAGAACGGGCTCGTCACCGCCTGGCTGGGCGGGCTGTGGTGGATGATGGTCCGCTGGGGCCAGCGGCAATCCGGAAATAGCAGCCCGCTCTTCCTCACCGCGTTGTCGTTCGTAGCCGGCCTGAGTGTGTTGGTGCGTCCCGAACTCGCCCTGATCGGCGGCCTCGCCCTGGTGATGATGCTCGGCGCCGAGCCGGGTTGGGTCCGGCGCGTGCTGATCGTGCTAGCGGGCGGTCTGCTGCCGGTGGGCTATCAGATATTCCGGATGGGGTACTACGGGCTGCTCGTTCCGCAGACCGCGATCGCCAAGGACGCCTCGGGCAGCAAATGGGCCCAGGGCTTCGTCTATCTGGCGAACTTCACCGGCCCCTATGCCCTGTGGATTCCGGCGGTGCTGCTGATCGGACTCGTTGTCGTGCTGGCGGGTCGCCGGCCTGCAGACCGCCCGCCGGCCCGCACCGGACTCGTCGGCAGAATTCACAGTCCATCCGCGGTGGTGGTGTTCATGCTCGTCAGCGGACTGGTCCAAGGCCTGTACTGGATCCGCCAGGGCGGCGACTTCATGCACGGGCGGGTGTTGCTGGCCCCGCTGTTCTGCCTGCTCGCCCCCATCGCGGTGGTACCGATCGCGGTGCCGGCGGGCGGTTGGTTCAGCCGCGAGAAGGGGCATGTCGCGCTCGCCGCCCTGTGGCTGGCGTTGGCCGGCTGGGCGTTGTGGGCGGCCAACTCGCCGGGCATGGGTCGCGACGCCACCCGGGTGACCTATTCCGGGATCGTCGACGAGCGCCGGTTCTACTCCCAGGCGACCGGCCATGCCCACCCCCTGACCGCGGCGGAGTATCTGGACTATCCGCGGATGCGGGCCGTTCTGGTCGCGATCAACAACACTCCCGATGGGGCCCTGCTGCTGCCGTCGGGCAATTACGACATCTGGGACGTGGTTCCGCAGAAGCCCCCGATTGAGCCGCCGCCCCCGGGGGTGACGCCCGAGGACTGGCGTCGTCAACACGCCACGCACACCGTCTTCTTCACCAACCTCGGCATGGTCGGCATGAACACCGGCCTCACCACCCGGGTGATCGACCAGATCGGCCTGGCCAATCCACTGGCCGCCCACACCGCCCGGCTGGAGGACGGCCGCATCGGGCACGACAAGAACCTGTTCCCGGACTGGGCGGTCGCCGAGGGGCCGTGGCTCAAGGAGCGGCCATGGATTCCGGAGTACCTCGACGAAGGGTGGATCGAGGAGGCCGGCGTAGCGCTCGGTTGCCCGAAGACCGTCGAGATGCTCGAGATGATCCGCGAACCGATGACGCGCCCCCGGTTCATCGGCAACCTCAACCGCGCGTGGGAGCTCACCCGCTACCGGATCGACCGGGTGCCGAAGTACGAGTTGCTGCGCTGCGGTCTGCCTGAGCCGCCTCCGGCCGAGGATGCCAGGCTGCCCTACACCGGGCTGCCGGCAACAGGGCCTTGAACAGGGCAAAACGCTCCGCAAAACTCGGCCGGTCAGGTAACGGCGGACCGGGGTCGGCGCGATAAGCGATTCAGTCGCCGCGCAGGCGAGCGACGCGAGGCAAGCATGAGGTGGAGCCTGGTCGGTGGTTCACTGGCCGCCGGCTCCGCATCGCTGAGACAAACAAGGATCGGGTCACAAGGATGGGTTCCGCATGAAGGTGTTTGAGAAGTCCGGCCGGCTTCGCCGGTTCGCTGTGACGGCCGGTGTCGCCGCCGTCCTGCCGGGCCTGGTCGGCGTGACGGGCGGTTCGGCGACGGCGAGCGCGTTCTCCCGGCCGGGTCTGCCGGTCGAGTACCTCGACGTTCCGTCGGCCGGGATGGGCCACAACATCCGCATCCAGTTCCAAAGCGGTGGCGCCAACTCCCCGGCCGTCTACCTGCTCGACGGCCTTCGCGCCCAGGAGGACTTCAGCGGCTGGGACATCAACACCCCGGCGTTCGAGTGGTATCTCGACTCCGGCCTTTCGGTGATCATGCCGGTCGGCGGCCAGTCCAGCTTCTACACCGATTGGTACCGCCCCGCCTGCGGCAAGAACGGCTGCCAGACCTACAAGTGGGAGACCTTCCTGACCAGCGAGCTGCCCGGCTGGCTCGCCGCCAACCGCCAGGTGAAGCCCACCGGCAGCGCTGCGGTCGGTCTGTCGATGGCCGGTTCGGCGGCCCTGACGCTGGCCGTCTGGCACCCCGAGCAGTTCCCCTACGCCGCCGCGCTGTCGGGCTTCCTGAACCTCTCCGAGGGCTGGTGGCCGACGCTGATGGGCCTGGCCATGGGCGACGCCGGCGGGTTCAAGCCCACCGACATGTGGGGTCCGTCCAGCGACCCGGCCTGGAAGCGCAACGACCCGATGGTCAACGTCGGCAAGCTGGTCGCCAACAACACCCGGGTCTGGGTGTACTGCGGCGACGGCAAGCAGTCCGACCTCGACGCCGGCGCCAGCGCGGGCAACCTCATCAACGCCAAGTTCCTGGAGGGGTTGACGCTGCGGACCAACAAGACGTTCCGTAGCACCTACCTGGCGGCCGGCGGCCGCAACGGCGTCTTCAACTTCCCGGCCAACGGCACCCACAGCTGGGGATACTGGGGTGCGCAGCTTCAGCAGATGAAGCCCGACATCCAGCGGGTCCTCGGTGCAACTCCGCAGCCGTCCCCGGCGCCGCCGGGTACGGCACCGGCGGCCGAGGCGGCCGCTCCGGCCAACTGAGGTAGTAACTGAGCAATGGTGTGATTCACTACGGATGCGGTATCGACTCGACGTGAGGTGGATATGAGGGGTCTGACGAAACTGTCGCGCATTGTCGGTGCTGTCGCTCTGGCACTGGGTGTGGGAGGCGCGACAGCTCCGGCAGCTTCCGCTGCCGGCGTCGAGATGCTGATGGTTCCCTCCGCCGCGATGGGCCGCGACATCCCGGTGGCCTTCCAGGCCGGGGGCCCGCACGCGGTGGTGCTGCTCGATGCGTTCAACGCCGCGCCGGACGTCAGCAACTGGGTCACTGCCGGTAACGCGATGAACACCCTCGCCGGCAGCGGCCTGTCGGTGGCCGCTCCGGCGGGCGGCGCGTACAGCCTGTACACCAACTGGGAGCGCAACGGCTCCAAGCAGTGGGAGACCTTCCTGGCCGACGAGCTACCGAACTGGCTCGCCGCCAACAAGGGCCTGGCGCCCAACCGGCATGCCATCGTGGGGGCGTCACAGGGCGGCACCGGCGCCATGATGATGGCGACCTTCCACCCGGACCGCTACAGCTACGCCGGTTCGCTGTCGGGCTTCCTGAACCCGTCCGATACCCAGACCAACGGCGTGATCTCCAACGCCATCAACGTGGGCGACAACATCGACGCCATGTGGGGCGCTCCTCAGCTGGGCCGCTGGAAGTGGCACGACCCCAATGTCCACGCCAATTTGCTGGTCCAGAACAACACCCGGCTGTGGGTGTACAGCCCGCTGACCACCGCGTGCGCAGACCCGGGCGCGATGGGCGGCGGCGACTGCAGCGTGTCGCAAGGCAGCAACCGGATCTTCTACGCCCACTACCGCTCGCTGGGAGGCCGCAACGGCCACTGGGACATCACCGGCGGCGGCGGTAACGACTGGGGGACCTGGGCAGGCCAGCTCGGCGCGATGGCCGGCGACATCTCCGCGGCGCTCGGCTGATTCTCCAGACAGGGTGGGCGTTACCCGGTTGGGTAGGCCGCGCGGTGAGGACTAATGGCCTCGGGTTTCACCTCCGCGGAACCGGTAGTGTGGTGGACGTGCATCACCTGCGCAGCGGATCGTTCAGCAAACTGCCTGACGGCGGTTGGCGATCCTTTGCGGCACCCCGGCGCAGGGTTCTGCTTGCCGGCGTGATGGCGCCGGCGGCGTGGCTGCTGGCCGGCTGCGGAGCCGGCGGCGATTTGATCAGCACCGTTGCGCTGCCGTCGCAACAGACCACCGGCTACGCCGACGGTTCGGAGATGCCGATGGCCGCCGACGCCAGCCGACTCTCCGGCAAGCCCGAACTCACCCCGGCTCAGAAGGACTACCTAGGGGCGCTGGCCGCGGTGGGCATCCATCCCTCCAGTGAACTGCGGGCGCTGAGCATCGGGGCCTACGTCTGTCAGGCCCGCGCCGCCGGCCAGAGCGATCAGGCGGTGTGGGACTCGGTCGCGCCGATGGTGCGCAGCGACGTGATCGAGACTCCTTCGGCGGCGGCGCAACCGGCAGCCGCGCCGACCCCGGCGGTTGCCCCCGCGACAGTGGCGGCCATGGATGGCGATTCAGTGGTCGGCACGGTGATCCGGATCGCCACCGGAAGGCTCTGCTGAGCGATGGCGCTGAACTCGTCCGACTCTTCGAAGCGTCCGAAGGGTTCCCGCGATTCTCGCGGTGCGAAGAAGCGCTCCTTGAGTAACAGCTCAAGGACCAAGTCGGAGAGCCGTCGTCGCCGGCACCGCATCCTTGCGCTGGTCGCGGCCGGCGCCGTCGCCGTGGTGGTCGGTCTGGTGGCGTTGTTGCTCGTGCTCTACCTGCGTCGCCCCCACGAGTCCACGACGGCGATCCCACCGAGTGCGGTTCCTCCCGCGCCCACCACCACCACCACCCCCGGCCAGAAACCGCGGCCGGCCTCTCAGGACGCCAGCTGCCCGGACGTCGAGATGATCGCCATCCCCGGCACCTGGGAATCGTCGCCGACCGACGATCCGCTCAATCCGATCCAGTTCCCGATCGCGTTGCTGCTCAACGTGACCCGGCCGATCCAGCAGGAGTTCGGCCCGGACCGGGTGCAGGTCTACACGGTTCCCTACACCGCGCAGTTCCACAATCCGCTGTCGGCGGACAACCAGATGTCCTACAACGATTCCCGCAAAGAAGGCACCTCCGCGGTCGTGCGGGCGATGACCGAGATGAACAACCGCTGCCCGTTGACCAGCTACGTGGTGGTCGGCTTCTCGCAGGGTGCGGTCATCGCGGGTGACCTGGCCAGCGATATCGGCAACGGCCGCGGACCGGTCGACGAAGATCTCGTGCTCGGGGTGACGCTGATCGCCGACGGTCGCCGCCAGCCCGGGGTGGGGCAGGAGGTCGGCCCCAACCCGCCGGGGCAGGGCGCCGAGATCACTCTCAAGGAGTTGCCCGCGCTCTCGTTCCTCGGACTGACGATGAGCGGTGAACGGCCGGGCGGCTTCGGTGCGCTGAACAACCGCACCAACCAGATCTGTGCCCCCGGTGACCTGATCTGCTCGGCGCCGCAGTCGGCGTTCAACATCACCAATCTGCCGCAGACCCTCGAGGTGCTGACGGCGGGCGCCGGCCAGCCCATCCACGCGATGTACGCGACCCCCGAATTTTGGGCTACAGAAGGCCAAACGGCCACGTCATGGACGCTGAACTGGGCCCGGGGCCTGATCGCCGACGCGCCCCACCCGGCGCATAGCTGACTCGACGCGCGCCCTGCGCAGCGATTTGGATACCGTCGGCGCGCGGCCTAACATTAAGAGAAAAGTAAGGCCCCAAGAAATAGCTCGTTTGCTCAGGTCGGCCGGGCCGCGACAGGCCGTTTCATCGGTACGATCTGTGGGGCGCTCGGCCAGGTTCGGCGATCGGTGGCGCGCCAGCATGGTGCTGCACCCCTAGCAGTGGGGGCCGACACGACGCGTTTTCGACAGGAGATTGGCATGCCGTTCCATAACCCGTTCATCAAGGACGGACGGATCACTTTCCCCGAGGGCGCCAGTCTGGTCAAGCACGTCGAACGCTGGGCCAAGGTCCGCGGCGACAAGCCGGCTTACCGGTTCCTCGACTTCTCCACCGAACGCGACGGTGTTGCTCATGTGCTGACGTGGGCCGACTTCGGCGCCCGCAACCGGGCCCTCGGTGCCCGACTGCAGCAGGTCACCCAACCCGGCGACCGGGTGGCGATCCTGTGCCCGCAGAACCTGGACTACCTGGTCGCCTTCTTCGGCACCCTGTACTCCGGCCGCATCGCGGTGCCACTGTTCGACCCGTCCGAGCCCGGCCACGTCGGCCGATTGCATGCCGTTCTCGATGATTGCCAGGCCTCGGCGATCCTGACCACCACCGAGGCCGCCGAGGGAGTCCGCAAGTTCTTCCGGACCCGGCCGGCCAAGGAGCGCCCACGCGTCATCGCCGTCGATGCCATTCCGGTCGAGGTCGGTGCGACATGGGAGCACATCGAGACGGTCAACGAGGACACCATCGCCTACCTGCAGTACACCTCCGGGTCGACCCGGATCCCCACCGGCGTGCAGATCACCCACCTCAACCTGGCCACCAACGTCGTGCAGGTCATCGAGGCCCTCGAAGGTGAGGAGGCCGACCGTGGTGTGTCCTGGCTTCCGTTCTTCCACGACATGGGCTTGGTCACCGCGCTCCTGCCGTCGCTGATCGGCCACTATTTCACCTTCATGACACCGGCGGCGTTCGTCCGCCGCCCGATTCGCTGGATGCGCGAGATCGCCCGTCAGCCCGGTGACACCGGCGGCACGATCTCGGTGGCCCCCAACTTCGCGTTCGACCATGCCGCCGCCCGCGGGCTGCCGAAGGACGGCGAGGAACCGCTGGACCTGTCCAACGTCAAGGCGGTTCTCAACGGCAGCGAGCCGATCTCGGCCGCGACCGTCAAGCGGTTCAACGACGCCTTCGGCCCGTTCGGCTTCCCGCGCAAAGCGATCAAGCCGTCCTACGGACTGGCCGAGGCGACGTTGTTCGTGTCCACCACGCCGTCGGCCGATGAGCCGAAGATCCTCTCGGTGGACCGCGACCAACTGAACGCCGGCCGGTTCGTTGTGGTCCCGGACGATTCGCCCAAGGCGGTCGCCCAGGCCGGCGCGGGCAAGGTCGGCGTCGGCGAGTGGGCCGTGATCGTCGACTACGAGAGCGCCAGCGAGGTGCCGGACGGGCAGATCGGCGAGATCTGGATCAGCGGCAACAACATGGGCACCGGTTATTGGAACAAGCCCGAGAAGACCGTCGAAACGTTCCAGAACACGCTCAAGTCGCGGACGGGCCCGTCGCACGCCGAGGGTGCGGCCGACGACGCGACGTGGGTGCGCACCGGCGACCTCGGTGCCTACTACGACGACGAGCTGTTCATCACCGGTCGCACCAAGGACCTGGTCATCATCGACGGCCGCAACCACTATCCGCAGGATCTGGAGTACTCCGCCCAGGAGGCCAGCAAGGCCGTGCGCACGGGTTTCGCCGCAGCCTTCTCGGTGCCGGCCAACCAGCTGCCCGACGAGGTGTTCGCCGACGCGCACGCCGGGCTGACCCGCAACCCCGACGACAGCTCCGAGCAGTTGGTGATCGTGGCCGAGCGGGCCGCCGGCTCGCACAAGCTCGAACTGTCCACCGTTGCCGACGCGATCCGCGCCGCCATCGCGGTGCGTCACGGCGTGACCGTGCGGGACGTGCTGCTCACCCCGGCCGGTGCGATCCCGCGCACGTCCAGCGGAAAGATCGGCCGGAGTGCTTGTCGCTCGGCCTACCTCGACGGCAGCCTGCGGTCCGGGAAGGTGGCCAACGCCTTCCCCGACGAGTCGGAATAGGGATTTATGTCTGAATCGGATAACCCCGATAGCCACGGCCCCGAGTCTGAGGTCGAGACCGCCGAAATCATCCTGGCCCCCGAAAAGGAGCTTGCCGCGCCGCGCACCGATATGACGGTGGGCGAGATGCGCGAGTGGCTGCGCAACTGGGTGGCCAACTCCACCGGACAGCCACCCGGCTCGGTCGACGAGACGGTCCCGATGGTCGAACTCGGCCTGTCCTCACGCGACGCGGTGGCGATGGCCAGCGACATCGAGGACCTCACCGGCGTCACCCTGACGGCGACGGTCGCGTTCCGGCACCCGACCATCGAAGCGCTGGCGACGGTGATCGTCGAGGGCGAGCCGGAACTGGACGTCTCCGACGATGACGAGGACTGGACCCGCAGGCGCGATGTCCCGGAGATCGCGATCGTCGGACTGGCGACCCGCTTCCCGGGCGACATGAACACCCCCGACCAGATGTGGCAGGCGCTGCTGGACGGCCGCGACGCCATCACCGATCTGCCCGAGGGCCGGTGGGCGGAGTTCATGGAAGAGCCCCGCCTGGCCGAGCGGATCCGCAAGGCGCGCACCCGCGGCGGCTACCTCACCGACATCAAGGGCTTCGACGCCGAATTCTTCGCGCTGTCGAAGATGGAGGCCGACAACATCGATCCGCAGCAGCGGATGGCGCTCGAGTTGACCTGGGAGGCTTTGGAATACGCCCGGATCCCGGCGTCCAGCCTGCGCGGGCAGAGCGTCGGCGTCTTCGTCGGAAGTTCCACCAACGACTACAGCTACCTGGCGATGATGGACCCGCGCACCGCGCACCCGTACGCCATCACCGGCACCGCCAGTTCGATCATCGCCAACCGGGTGTCGTACTTCTACGACTTCCGCGGCCCGTCGGTGGCCGTCGACACCGCGTGCTCGTCGTCACTGGTGGCGGTGCATCAGGGTGTTCAGGCACTGCGCAACGGCGAGGCCGACGTGGTGATCGCCGGCGGGGTGAATGCCCTTGTCACACCGGCCGTGACGCTCGGTTTCGACGAGGTCGGCGGCGTGCTGGCGCCGGACGGCCGGATCAAGTCGTTCTCCGCCGACGCCGACGGCTACGCCCGCTCCGAGGGCGGTGGCATGCTGGTGCTCAAGCGCCTGGCCGACGCCCGCCGCGACGGCGACGACATCCTGGCGGTGATTTCGGGCAGCGCGATCAACCACGACGGCCGCTCCAACGGCATGCTGGCCCCCAACCCCGACGCCCAGGCCGAAGTCCTGCGCAAGGCCTATCACGACGCCGGGATCAATCCGCGCAGTGTGGATTACATCGAGGCACACGGCACCGGCACCATCCTCGGCGATCCGATCGAGGCCGATGCGCTGGGCCGGGTGGTGGGTCGCGGCCGCGCCCCCGAGCAACCCGCGCTGTTGGGCGCGGTCAAGTCCAACGTCGGGCACCTGGAGTCCGCGGCCGGCGCGGCCAGCCTGGCCAAGGTCGCATTGTCGCTGCGCAACAACAAGATTCCGCCGTCGATCAACTACGCCGGGCCCAACCCCTATATCGACTTCGACGCGGTGCACCTCAAGGTCGCCGACTCCGTCACCGACTGGCCGCGTTACAGCGGACACGCCATCGCCGGGGTGTCCGGGTTCGGATTCGGCGGCGCTAACGCACATCTGGTGCTGCGCGAGGTGCTGCCCGAGGATCTGGTCGAACCGGAGCCCGAGCCCGAGTCGGCGCTAGCCGAGTCGCCATTGACCGAAGCCGACGCCGTGTACGTCGGCGGTGTGCTCATCGAGGACGATGACGAGGATGACGTTCTCGCGGCCTACGACTACGAGGCCGCAGAGTATGGGGCGTACGGTTCCGGCGATGACGAGCCCGAACTGCCCGGTTTGACCGACGAGGCGCTGCGCCTGCTGGAGGTGGCCCGCGAGGAACTCGCCGCCGCTGAGGAATCAGGGGGCGCCGCATCCTTCGCACCCATTGTCCCGCTGGCGGTTTCGGGCTTCCTGACCTCCCGCAAGCGCGCAACCGCCGCTGAACTCGCCGACTGGATCGACAGCCCGGAGGGCCGGGCCACCCCGTTAGAGGCGATCGGGCGGTCGCTGTCGCGGCGCAACCACGGCCGCTCCCGCGCGGTTGTGATGGCGCACGACCATGACGAGGCGGTCAAGGGAATGCGCGCCGTCGCCGAGGGCAAGCAGACCCCCCTGGTGTTCAGCGCGGACGGCCCGGTCACCAACGGCCCGGTCTGGGTGCTCGCCGGCTTCGGCGCCCAGCACCGCAAAATGGGAAAGAGCCTGTACCTGCGCGACGACGTCTTCGCCGAGTGGATCAACAAGGTAGACAGCCTCATTCAGGATGAGCGTGGGTACTCGATCCTCGAACTGATTCTCGACGACTCGATCGACTACACCGACGAGACCTGCCAGTACCCGATCGAAGTGGTGCAGCTGGTCATCTTTGCCATCCAGATCGCCCTGGGCGAGTTGCTCAAGCACCACGGCGCCAAACCCGCTGCGGTAGTGGGGCAGTCCCTCGGCGAGGCCGCTGCGGCCTACTTCGCCGGCGGCCTCTCGCTGGCTGACGCGACCCGAACCATCTGTGCGCGTTCGCATCTCATGGGCGAGGGCGAGGCCATGCTGTTCGGCGAATACATCCGACTGATGGCGCTGGTGGAGTACTCCGCGGACGAGATTGCCACGGTGTTCTCTGATTTCCCCGGACTGGAGGTGTGCGTATACGCCGCACCGACGCAGACCGTCATCGGCGGCCCGCCGGACCAGGTCGACGCGATCATCGAGCGCTGCGAGGCCGAGGGCAAGTTCGCCCGCAAGTTCGCGACCAAGGGCGCCAGCCACACCCAGCAGATGGATCCGCTGCTCGGCGAGTTGGCCGCGGAACTGCAGGGCATCGACGCCCGGCCGCTGAAGATCGGCTACTTCTCCACCGTGCACGAGGGCAACTACATCCGCCCCGGCGAGGTGATCCATGACGTGGACTACTGGAAGAAGGGCCTGCGGCACAGCGTCTACTTCACCCACGGCATCCGTAACGCCGTGGACAACGGCCACACCACCTTCGTCGAGTTAGCGCCGAACCCGGTGGCGCTCATGCAGGTCGGCCTGACCACCGCGGCGGCCGGATTGCATGACGGGCAGCTGATTGCGACGCTGGCCCGTAAGCAGGACGAGGTCGACTCGATGGTCGCCGCCATGGCGCAGCTCTACGTCTACGGCCACGACCTGGATTTCCGGACCTTGTTCTCTCCGGCGTCCGGGCCTGGATTCGTCGGGCCGGAGTATGCCTCCATCCCGCCGACCCGGTTCAAACGCAAGGAGCACTGGCTCAACGCGCGCTTCTCAGCGGACGGCTCCACTCTGATCCCGGGCACGCACGTCGCCATGCCGGACGGCCGGCACGTCTGGGAGTACGGCGGCGGTGGTGCCACCGACCTGGCCGCGCTGGTGAAAGCCGCTGCGGTGCAGGTGATTCCGGATGCCATCCTGACAGCCTCCGAACAGCGCGCGGTGCCCGGCGACGGTGCGCGGCTGGTGACCACGCTGACCCGTCACCCCGGTGGCGCTCAGGTCCAGGTGCACGCCCGCACGGTTATCGGAGCTGAATCTTCTTTCTGCCTGGTGTACGACGCTATCGTCACGCGCTCGGGTTCGGTCTCCGCATTGCCGGCCGCGGTGGCGACCGGAGTTGCCGTCGCTGCTGAATCCGTTGGGGTGCAGGCCGAACCGGAAGCTCGATCTGATGGCTCCGCCGGAGCGGCTCCGGCGGATGACGCCGCCATCCTGCACGACAACCTCGCCGCAGGCGCAGGAGTCGCCGCCAACCTGGGCAAGTGGTCCCCGGATGGACCGGAGACCGTGCACGACCGGCTGGGCCTGATCGTGGGCAGCGCCATGGGTTACGAGCCCGAGGACCTGCCGTGGGAGGTGCCGCTGATCGAGCTCGGCCTGGACTCGCTGATGGCGGTGCGGATCAAGAACCGCGTCGAATACGATTTCGACCTGCCGCCGATCCAGCTGACCGCGGTCCGCGACGCCAACCTCTACGCCGTCGAGCAGCTCATCACCTACGCGATCGAGAACCGCGACGACGTCGTCGCCCTGGCCGAGCACCAGAAGGGGCTGACTCCCGAGGAGATCGCCGCCGAGCAGGCCAAGATCGCGGCGGGCGAGATCCCGGAGGCGCTGGCGGAGAAGCTCGCCGCCAAGCACCCGGAGGCGCACCGGGCTGGGCCGGATGTCGCCGGCACAGCGGCTCCGCTGCCGCCGCCGCCCACCAACCCCGCGGGCCCGGACATCCCGCCGCCGCCCACCAACCCCGCGGGCCCGGACATCCCGCCGCCGCCGACCGACCCCTCGGGGTCCGCGGCCAACACACCGGCAGCCGCGGCCGCCCCTGCCAATTCCGCGGCCGGTGCCGCGGCCAAGGTCCTGACCCAGCAGGCCGTCGTCGACGCGCTGGGCACCGACGTCCCGCCGCGCGAGGCCGCGGAGCGGGTCACCTTCGCCACCTGGGCGATCGTCACCGGCAAGTCGCCCGGCGGCATCTTCAACGAACTGCCAACGATCGACGACGACACCGCCGCCAAGATCGCCGCGCGGCTCACCGAGCGGTGCGAGGGCACGATCACTGTCAAGGACGTCCGGGCCGCGAACACCATCGAGGAGCTGGCCACCACGGTGCGTGGGCACCTGGAGGCCGGCGAACTCGACGGCTTCGTTCGCACCCTGCGCGCGAAGAAGGAAGGGCCAGAAGGGGAGGCCAAGATCCCCGTCTTCGTGTTCCATCCGGCGGGCGGGTCCACCGTGGTCTACGAACCACTGCTCAAGCGCCTGCCGGCGGACACCCCGATGTACGGCTTCGAACGGGTCGAGGGCTCCATCGAGGAACGCGCCGCCGAATACGTGCCCAAGCTCCTGGAGATGGGCGGCAACGGCCCGTTCATCCTCGCCGGCTGGTCGCTGGGTGGGGTGCTGGCCTACGCCTGCGCGATCGGACTGCGCAAGGCCGGCGCCGACGTGGAGTTCGTCGGACTCATCGACACCGTCCGCGCGGGCGAGGAGATCCCGCAGACCAAAGAGGAGGTCCGCGCCCGCTGGGACCGCTACGCGCTGTTCGCGCAGCGGACCTTCAACGTCGAGATCCCGGCGATCCCGTACGACCAACTCGAGGTGCTCGACGACGATGGCCAGGTGCGGTTCGTGCTGGATGCCGTCAAGCAGGCCGGGGTGAACATCCCGGGCGGCATCATCGAGCATCAACGGACGTCCTACCTGGACAACCGCGCCATCGACACCGCCAAGATCGAGCCCTACGACGGACACGTCACGCTCTACATGGCCGACCGCTACCACGACGACGCCATCATGTTCGAGCCGCGATATGGCACCCGCAAGCCCGACGGCGGCTGGGGTGAGTTCGTCGACGACCTCGAAGTGGTACCGATCGGGGGCGAGCACATCCAGGCCATCGACGAGCCGTACATTGCCAAGGTCGGCGCTCATATGAGCGAAGCGATAAGTCGGATCCAGTCTGAGGCCACTCAGGCTCAGAACGACCAGACGTAAGCAGGGGAAGTGACGAACAAGACCACCGCCGAGTTGCTGGCCGAGCTGCGCGAGAAGCTGGAGCTGGCCAAGGAGCCCGGCGGTGAGGCCGCCGCGGCCAAGCGTGACAAGCGCGGCATCCCCAGTGCCCGCGCCCGCATCTACGAACTGCTCGACCCGGGCAGCTTCATGGAGATCGGCGCGCTGGCCCGCACCCCGGGCGATCCCAACGCGCTCTACGGCGATGGCGTGGTGTGCGGCCACGGGACCATCGACGGCCGGCCGGTCGGGGTGTTCTCCCACGATCAGACGGTGTTCGGCGGCTCGGTGGGCGAGATGTTCGGCCGCAAAGTGGCCCGGTTGATGGAGTGGGTCGCGATGGTCGGCTGCCCGATCGTCGGCATCAACGACTCGGGTGGCGCCCGCATCCAGGATGCGGTGACCTCGCTGGCCTGGTACGCCGAACTCGGCCGCCGCCATGAACTGCTGTCGGGCATCGTGCCGCAGATCTCGATCATCCTCGGCAAGTGCGCCGGCGGAGCGGTGTACTCCCCGATCCAGACCGACCTGGTGGTCGCGGTGCGTGACCAGGGCTACATGTTCGTCACCGGCCCCGACGTCATCAAGGACGTCACCGGTGAGGACGTCACCCTCGACGAGTTGGGCGGCGCGGACCACCAGGCCCGCTACGGCAACATCCACCAGGTCGTGGAATCCGAGAAGGACGCCTACCAGTACGTCCGGGATTTCCTGAACTTCCTGCCGCCCAATACTTTTGACGACGCGCCGGTGATTAACCCCGGGCTGGAGCCGGAGATCACCCCGCACGATCTCGAACTCGACAGCATCGTTCCCGACGCCGACAACATGGCCTACGACATGCACGAGATCCTGATCCGGATCTTCGACGACGGCGACTTCCTCGACGTCGCCGCTCAAGCCGGGCAGGCGATCATCACCGGTTTCGCCCGGGTCGACGGACGTCCCGTCGGCGTGATCGCCAACCAGCCGATGCACCTGTCGGGTGCCATCGACAACGAGGCCTCCGACAAGGCCGCCCGGTTCGTCCGGTTCTGCGACTCGTTCAACGTTCCGCTGGTCTTCGTGGTCGACACCCCCGGCTTCCTGCCCGGTGTGGAGCAGGAGAAGAACGGCATCATCAAACGCGGCGGCCGGTTCCTCTACGCCGTGGTGGAGGCGGACGTCCCGAAGGTCACGCTGACCATCCGCAAGTCCTACGGCGGGGCGTATGCGGTGATGGGCTCCAAGCAGCTCACGGCCGACCTCAACTTCGCCTGGCCCACCGCTCGCATCGCGGTGATCGGCGCCGACGGTGCGGCGCAGCTTCTGGTCAAGCGGTTCCCCGACCCGACCGCGCCGGAGGTGCAGAAGATCCGCGCGGACTTCATCGAGGGCTACAACCTCAACATGGCGATCCCTTACATCGCCGCCGAGCGCGGCTTCATCGACGCCGTCATCGAGCCGCACCAGACCCGGCTGCTGCTCCGTAAGTCGATGCGGCTGTTGCGGGACAAGCAGATTCAGCGCGTGCAGCGTAAGCACGGGCTCATTCCCATCTAGACAGGAGATGCACGTGAGCGATGCGATGTGTAGGGCTGCCGCCGAGACGGGATCGGCGATGGGGGAGGCCGTAGGCGTCTTCATGCTGCATCCCGAGACGTTCGCCGGCAGCATCGCCCAGGGGTACCAGAACCCGTTCGCCGGTTATGTCGCCGGCCGTGGCGGCGTGCTGGGCGAGGCGACCGGCACCACGGTCGCCTCGGTCTTCGCCATCTTCGAGCCCAACTTCATCCGCATGCTGTGGGCGGATGGCGTCGCCGTTCGCGGCGCCCGAGGGGCCGCGGAGGTCTACTGGAACCAGATCGCCGACTTCGGCCGTAAGTACCTGGCGGGGACGGAGGGCGTGGACCGCATCGCAGAGCTGGGGGAGAAGGTCATCGCCGCGACGCCGACCGTCGGCCTGCCGATGTTCGCAGGATGGAGCGAGATGCCGCTGGCGGGCGACGCTCCCGCCCGCGCCCTCCAGGTGATGCACGTGATGCGTGAACTTCGCGGCGACGTGCACTTCAACGTCCTGTCGAACTCGGGGATCACTCCGGTCGAGGCGCACATGTTGCACGGCGGTGAGGACTACACCCGGATGTTCGGTTGGTCGGAGCCCTTCGCCGACGGCAGTGCGAAGAAGGACCGCTACGCCGAGGTCGAAGAGGCCACCAACACCCGGATGGCCGAGATCTTCGCGGCCGCCCTGACTGCCGACGAGGCACAGGAACTGGCGCGGTTGTCCGCGGCTGCCCTGGAGTCGCTGAAGGCCGCCGTCCCGGCCTAAGGTTGCTGATGCCGCTCGCGGACGGCGAGCTCTTCGCCGACTACACCATCCTGCGTCTGCTCGGCAGCGGCGGAATGGGTGAGGTTTACCTCGCCGAGCATCCGCGCCTGCCCCGCCGCGATGCGCTCAAGGTGCTCGGCGCCGACGTCAGCCATGACGAGGAGTACCGGCAGCGGTTCAATCAGGAAGCCGAAATGGTGGCGACCCTGCGCCACCCCAACATCGTCACCATCTACGACCGCGGCGACTACGACGGCCGGCTGTGGATTTCGATGGAGTACATCGACGGCACCGACGCCGCCCGGTTGCTCACCGAACGCTATCCCGACGGAGTCCCGGCCGAGGATGTCGTGCGGATCGTCACCGCTATCGCCCGAGCGTTGGACTACGCGCATAGCCGCTCGCTGCTGCACCGCGACATCAAGCCGGCCAACATCCTGCTGGGCCATCCCGATTCCGGGGAGAACCGCATCTTCCTGGCCGACTTCGGCGTTGCCCGCTGGGTCGGCCAGACCAGCACCCTGACCGGGACGGACATGACGGTCGGAACCGTCACCTACGCCGCCCCCGAGCAGCTCAAAGGTGAGGAGATCGACGGCCACGCCGACCAGTACGCGCTGGCCGCCACCGCGTACCACCTGCTCACCGGATCGGCGCCATTCGACAACACCAACCCCACCGCGGTCATCAGTGCGCACCTCACCGCGCCCCCACCGGCGATCGGATCCGACAACCCCGACTTGTCCCGCTTCGGTCCGGTCTTCGCCAAGGCCCTGGCCAAGGATCCCGCCCACCGATACGCCAGCTGCCGCGATTTCGCCGAGGCCATGCAGGACGCGCTGGGCTCGTCGCACGGCGGCTCGGCCCGGCATCGCAGGGCCGTAGCGCCACCACGCCGGAACCGGTGGATCGCGGTGGGGCTGGGGGGTGTGGTCGTCGCCGGCGTCGCCGTCGCGGCCGTGGCCTGGATGTCTCGGCATCGGGCGGATGAGATGCAGACTGCTCCCACCACCCCGCCGCCGCCCGCGGTCGCGGCTCGGATGGACCTGCCCGTGGTGGTGATCGGAGCTGACTGCGCCGTGCTCGGTGCGGCCGCCGTCGACGAGACCGGGGCGCCGGCGTATTGCGCGCGGAGCGCCACCGATACCACATTGTGGTCACTGCAGCCCGGCGCCCTGCGAACCGCGCGAGCCACGGCGACGCCTGGGGCGGTTTCCCCACCCCTGAATCCCTAGCCGAATCGGATCCCCGAACGGCACTTGGTCGATACCATCCATTCACCACGGCCGGTTCCGGTACGAGGTGATTCGCGGAGGGTTGAAACAACATGGCGGATGCAGCTGCCCAGATCGTCGAGAAACTCGGCGGCGCGGCCAATATCGAGAGCCTGTCGCACTGCGCCACCCGGTTGCGCTTCCAACTGCGTGACGCCTCGGGCGTCAACCAGTCGGCGCTGGAGGGGATCTCGGGCGTGATGGGTGCGGTTCCGCAGGCCGGCGACCGGTATCAGGTGGTCATCGGCGGCGGTGTGCAGACGGTATACAACCAGATCAAGGCACTGCCCGGGATGGGTGGGGGCGCCGCCGCGGCCGACGCCGACGCCATCAAGGCCGCTGCCCGTGCCAAGGGTCCGCGCGGCAAGTTCGCCTGGATGGACTCGTTCTTCGAGTTCCTGTCCGATTCGTTCCGGCCAATCCTCGGCGCGCTGCTCGGCGCCTCGCTGTTCATCACTTTCATGGCCCTGATGAGCACGCTCAAGGTCATCCCCAACTGGGCCGACCCGCGTGTCGAACTGGCTCCGTCCTGGCAGTTCGTCAACCTGATGTGGCAGAGCGTCTTCGTCTTCCTGCCGCTGATGGTCGCCTACAACGCGTCCAAGAAATTGGGCGCCGATCCGTGGGTCGGGTTCGCGATCATGGCGGTCGTCATGCTGCCGGGCTTCGCCGCCCTCAAAGCGGTCGCCTCACCGCAGAACGTTTTCGGATCGACCGTCGACGTGGTCAAGATCTTCGGAATGCCGCTGACCATCTTCAACTACAGCAGCCAGGTGTTCCCGCCGCTTCTGATGGCCGCCGTACTGGGCGTGCTGTACAAATTCCTCAAGCGGGTCATCCCCGAGAACGTGCAGTTGATCTTCGTGCCGTTCCTGTCGATGTTGATCATGATCCCGCTCACGGCCTTCGTGATCGGACCGATCGGCGTCTACACCGGTGCCGGATTGGCCAATATCCTCAAGTCCATCAACGACTTCTCGCCGTTCATCTTCGCCATCCTGGTTCCACTGGCCTACCCGTTCATGGTGCCGTTGGGCCTGCACTGGCCGATCAACGCCATCATGCTGCTCAACATCCAGACCCTGGGCTACGACTACATCCAGGGCCCGATGGGCGCTTGGAACTTCTCCTGCTTCGGGGCGACAGCCGGCGTGCTGTTCCTGGCCTGGCGTGAGCGCGACAAGGCCATGAAGCAGACCGCTGCCGGCGCGCTGGCGGCCGGTCTGCTCGGCGGCATCTCGGAACCGTCGCTCTACGGTATTCACCTGCGGTTCAAGCGGATCTACCCGCGCATGCTGGTCGGCTGCCTCGTCGGCGGCCTGATCATCGGCATCGGCGGAGGCGTGACGACCAAGGCCTTCGTGTTCACCTCGCTGCTGACCATCCCGGCGTTCTCCAGCATGGGCCTCTACGCCGTGGCGGTGCTGGCGGCGTTCTTCACCTCGATGGTCCTGGTGATCCTGTCCGGCTACCGCACCCCGGAGCAGGCCGCCGAAGCTGTGGCCGCCGGTGTCTCGGTGGCCGACCTGGAGAGCCCGATGGCCAAGGCCAGCGGCGCCACCCTGGCGGCCGCCGCGGCCACCAAGGCGGTCGGCGACGCCGGTCTGAAGGCCAACGTCGTCTCGCCGTTGGACGGTACGATCGTCGCGCTGAGCGACGTCCCGGACCCGGTGTTCGGCAAGGGCATCATGGGCCCCGGCGTGGCCATCCAGCCATCGGGAAACACGGCCTACGCGCCCGGTTCGGGTGTGGTGGTTGCGGCGCAGCCCACCGGACATGCCTTCGGCCTGGCTCTCGACAACGGCGTCGAGGTGCTCATCCACATCGGTATCGACACCGTGAAGATGAAGGGCGAGGGGTTCACCGTGCATGTCGCCAAGGGCGATCGGGTGACCGCCGGAACCCCGCTGGTGACGTTCGATCCCAAGGCCATCGAAGCGGCCGGCTACCCGCTGATCACGCCGATCGTCATCCTCAACGCCAAGAAGTTCGGCGGCGTCGAGGTGGCGGCGACAGGCCAGGTCCGTGCCGGCGAGCTGTTGGTGGCTCTCGCACCGGCGCCGCAACCGATCGAGGCAGGGCTGTGATCGACGTCCGTCGATAGGTGGAATTCGCCCCCCGCCCACATCACGTTCCGCTACGCCCGAAACGCGCGACGAGTCCGCGGCGCCCCTGGCCCTACGGTCCTCGCGACGAGCGCGCGGTCATTGCAGGAGCTCGTAGGTGACACCCAGTGCCCGATACGTCGGCTCGGCACTCCGGTCGCAGCTGACCAGCAGCAGGCGATGCTCGCGGGCTGCAGCCCCGACCAACCCGTCGTAGACCGCCCCGCCGGCCAGCCCGGTGGCGGCGAATTCGTGGAGGAGGTCACCGATGCGGGTGGCCGACAGAAACCGAGAATCCGGGAAGTTCCTCACCTGCAGGCGCAGCGCCGTCGCCGGATTGAGACGTTGCGGCGGTGGCAGCCTGGTGAGAACTGACATTAACTCCACCGCCGCATGCCCGGACATCCCCCGGCGGCAACGAAGGAGTCGTTCCATGGACACCAGGTGGAACGGGTTCTGCGGCTGCACGAGTGCTAGTGCAGCGCTCGTGTCGACCAGGACATGCTCAGCGTTGGTCGGCAAGTCGCAACTCCCGCACGGCGTCCTGGTCAAGTTCGGGTCCACCGCTGGGAAGCAGGAGAAGACCGTCGGACTCGACGAGTTCGTCCGCAGCGACACTCTCTATCCGGATGGCAGCGCCGTCGACAGAGATCTCCACCTCCCCGGCGGTGATGCCCAACTGCTCCCGCAGCGCTTTCGGGACCACGATGCGTCCCGCCTTGTCAATGGTAGTACGCATACCATTAAGTTACCATTTGATCTACCACTCGGCGGGGTCGTCAGGATGGCACTGTCACGTCGGCGTCGGGTAGCCGCCCAGGCGAGGAGCATTTCTGCCGGTGCCCTGCATGATGCGCGGCGTGTCAAGCCGCAGCAGCACCTCATTAATCGCACTCATGTTCGAAACCGTACGGACGATAGCCGACGCTCGAATCCGCCAGATCCGTCACCTGTGGATGAATCGGCGACTGGGGACTATTCCCCGTGTAGCTCCCACAGCCTGTCGAGCACGAGTTCGAGTGCGAAGGCGAATTCCTCCTCGATGGATGTGGGTCGCCAACGGGATTGTGCGACGGCTGCCGCCGCCGGAAATTCCGAGAGATCCAGCCGGTAAGCAGATTTCGCCAGCACGTGACGGTCGCGTTGTTGGTTGGCGCGCTCACCGCCGAGTTGGATGGCGAACCCCAGAACGAGGTGAGCGATCATGGCGCCGGATCGGGCGGCCAATAGCACCGGAAAACCGTTGTCCAGCATGATGGCCAGCCAGCGCTCCCGCACCCCCGCTGCGTTCCTGCCGATCGGTGCGTGGTCGGCTGTCAGCAGCGCGACGTTGCGGTGTCGTCCCAGCACCTCGAAAAGGTTTTCGGTGAACCGTTGGGACGCGGCGCGCCAGGGGATACCCCGGTATGTCGCCGGATCGACGTTGACTTCGCCGAACATCCGATCGATCACTGCACCGATCAGTGCCGCACGCGTCGGGAAGTGCCGGTAAAGCGTCGAGGTGCTCGATCCGAGGTGTTCGGCGAGGAACCGCATCGACACCTCAGGGGCGCCGTGCTCGTTGATGAGGCGCATCGCCGCGTCGACGATCCGAGTGGTGTCCATCCGCGGCCGGCCGGGCGGGCGACGGTCGTCGCTTGGGCCGGGCTCCGCTGCGTCCATAAGCGGAATTATCGCCGATAGACAGGCGCCGCCGGCCATCCCTGCCTTCTTTACCGCCCAGGCGCTGTCTGAACTCGGCGCCGATGTGGTTCTCGGTACCCGGCCGGCGGATCAACCTTGGTTGAGGCAGGCGTACTCCATCCGGCTGATGGCATTGCCGAACTCGATGCCGATCCCGGCGTAGTCCCGCGCGGTCGCCGGATCGGCGGGCTTGGCGCGATACCGCGGAACCAGATCGGCGAGCCGCCCGGCCCGGTCGGCGGCGATCTTCGCCTGGTCGGCCAGGTCCGGTTCGGAGATCTTTCCCGCGTAGTCCTTCATCCGATCCGCCCAATGCCGGTACTCGTCCGCGCTGGCCGGCTCCGCACCTTTCTGACCGGCAGACGCTTTCATCTGGTCGCGGAACCGGTTGTTGTCCTCGATCAGGGCGTGCACAGTGTCGCAGTCCGTCGATGCCCGGTGTGACGACCGGTACAACAGCACGGCGGCGACGATGGCGACGACCGCAAGCACCGCACCAGCCACCAACAACGTTCGGCGCCGTGTCATCTCAGGCCTTGATCCGGATGTTGCCCGGCTTCCACAGCCCACTGCGGGTGGCGGTGCCCAGTTCCAGTTGCGCTGGCGTCGCCTCGACGATGGTGTCGAACTTGCGTAGTGACCCCCAGTCCCGGCCCCAGTCGTGGGACAGATAGGTGGCCATCACATGCGCGCGCAGCAGCAGGTCGGTGATGCCCAGCAGGCCGCCGTTGCGACCGTCCTCCCAGGTGTCGGTGTCCTGCTTCTTGGCCAGATAGTCCGGGGTGATGCGGAATTTCGGCACCTGTGTCACGCCGTTGGAATGCAGCATCGGCTGCTGGCACGGGAAGGCCAGGCCCACCGCCCAGTCCATCAGAACCGGATCGGTGGAGCCGACGTACTCTTGCACTGTGCGCAGCGCCGGCACCCGCGGGGGAGTGACGGCGACCCAGTCGCCGATCGACAGCGACTTGTCTTGGGCCACAATGCGAACCGCAGTCGCGTCGGCCGGGATCATCGACCGGGGGTAGCGCAGATTCCGCCACGACGGCGCGGGGCCGAGGTCGAAGGGTTCCACCCGCCCGGCGGCCACCGGCGCCCCGTCCGGGCCGGGCCTGCCGTACTCCAACTCGACGGCCTGGCCGTCGGTGTGGTTGTTCAGGATGCTGTTGCCGGCGATGGTTCCGGCAGCGGTCACCACCACCAGCGGATGGCCGTCGTCGCTCGGTGGCAACTGGTACCACGCGGAGGTCAGCAGGCTCTCCTGCTGAGCGTTGTCGGTGTAGCTGCCGGCCATCGGCACCCGTGCCGGGTCGAGCTGATAGGGCAGCGGAACCGTGGAACCGTTGACGCCCGGCGTGGACAGCTTGAACGGGCCCTCCCAGTCGTGGTCGATACCCGGCGTCGGATTGTTGACCCGAATGGCTTCGGCCACAATCTTTTCCGGCACACCATTGGCGGTGAAGCCGACCGGCTTGGTGCCGCCCAGCGGCCCCAGCTTCCCGTAGTCCCCCGGAAGCGGGGTCAGGAAGCCGGTGTTGGGGTCGGGTTCGACGAGCACGTCGTCGGCCAGGCCGCAGCCGCCGGCCAGCGCCTTCACGTTCGAGGAACCATTGGAGAACGTCGGGTACTGGCGGATCATGCCGGCTGTCATCGAAGCGAAGTTCACCACCACCAGGAGCCCGGCGGCCAGCGGTATGGGGGCGGCGGTGAGCACCCGTGTCAGCCGGCCCTCACCGTGGCGGCGGGCGGTGACGTGCAGCCACGCGGTGTAGATCGCCGCCAGCACGAAGAGGCCCAAAAAGATTGCGGCGACACTGATTCCGGCGATCCGCGGCATGGTGCTGTTGAACGGGACCCCATAGCTGGAGACGTACCACCAGCCGTTGGTGGTGGCGAAGGTCAGCGCGAGCAGGAACAGCACCGCGGTGACGACCGCCATCCGGTTACGGGACCAGCGCAACACGGTGGGGGACACCAGCACCGTCGCCAGTGCGGCCATCGCGGCGCCGACGGCGGCGAACAAGCCGAAGTGATGCACCCACTTGGTGGGGGTGAACATCAGGCAGAAGATCGTCGCGAAGATGACGCCCATCAGCCGCCAGGCCGGGCCCCTCGCAACGCCGGGAACCCGCTTGCGGCGCAACATGACGAACAAGGCGATGAACAACGACAGCGCGGTGATGAGGAAGCCGAACCGCCGCGACAGCGACCCGTCCACCGTCGGCAGGATGAGATAGAAGTAGCGCAGGTTCTCGGTGTACCACGGCTGGCTGGGCCCGATCGCGGTACGGACTCGAGTGGCTTCCAACACGTTCGCCAGCGTCTGGTCGGCGAAGATCACCGTGAGGATCACCGTGCCGGCGGCCAGGAGCGGTGCGATCAACGGCCAAATGCCCACAATTGCCCGGCGGCGCATCAGAATTCGCAGAATGGGGCGTCCGCCGGCGAGCAGGGCCGCCACCGCGATCAGTCCGGTCGGCTGGATGCCGAGGGTGAACGACGCGGTGATGATGGCCAGCGCCGCCGGGGTGAGCCGCCCGGAGCTGATGGCCCGCTCGATGAGCACGTAGGTGATCAGCGCGCCGGTGGTGATCTGCCCCTCCGGGCGAAGGCCGTTGTCGAACGGCATCCATGCCGCGAGCAGCACCAGGCCTGCGGCCCACAGTGCGGCGCGGCTGCCCGCCACGGCAGGCCCGAGCCGGGGCAGCACCTCGCGGGACAGCAACAGCCAGCAGATCAGCGCGCACACCAGATCCGGCAGCCGCATCCACAGGCTCGCGGTGCTGACATGCGTCATCAAGGCCAGCACGTTGTAGTACCAGCCGAATGGGTCCTCGGGCACGCCGAACCAGCGGAAGTAGTTCGACATGTAGCCGGCGCGGTCGGCGACCCGGGCCATCCCGAGGATGTAGCCGTCGTCGGAGGAGTTGGCGCCCATCACGTACCAGACCAGGAATGCCGTAACGACGAAGGCGTCCACGATGGTGAAGGTGCGCCAGCGCTGCGGGATCAGCCGGTGCATGCGACGGCCGTCCAGCCGGTCCAGCCGCCATAGCGCCGCGAGGGCGACGATGGTGGCCGCGATGGCCAGCAGCATGGCAGTCAGTTTCACCGCGGTGGGCCGGGAGGTGAACCGGGTGTCGATGGTCGCCGAAACGCTCAGCCCCGCCGGAGCCGGTCCGGTGAGATCGGTGAACACGCCCACGATGGCCGGCCGCAGATTCGGGTCGTTGAACCCGGTGCGCCAGTAGTCGTAGCCCTTCTGCGGGGAGTCCTCGTCGAGTTCTTCGGTGGTGGTGTCGGGCGGGACTCCGATGAAACTCGCGAATGTGCCCGCGTCCGTGGAGATGATCTCGATGCGCTGGCAGCCCGGGGCCTGCACCTGTGCGCGCGGCACGCTGGCCACCACCACGTTGCGGTCGGTGATGTTTACCCGCTGCGTATCCACCGTGACGAACAGTGAATTCAGCGACGCGTCTTTTGCTTTCTGCGGGGCCAGGCCCAGCACCAGGCCGCCCTTGGCCGGCATGGAGCGGATCACCTCGCAGGGCACGGTGGCGGTCATCGACACCGGCGTCTGCGAAATCAGCGGGGCCGTAACGTTATTGAGCTGGCCTCCCTGCGGCCAGTTCAGCGTGGCGGTGGTCTGCACGACGGGCAGCAGCGGCGTGAGGATCGACAACACGAAACCCAGCAGGCCCGCGACGATGGCCACCCATCGGGTGATCTTCACCTCCTGGGCGGATTCGCGGGCGGACGCGGCGAGAGTCTGTGTCATGCGCACCTCATCTCAGGGGAGCGCCCTGATCGGTCCGTTGCGGACCCACCCGAACACCCGGGCGGAGCCTTCGTCGACCACGGCGTTGGGGGCCTGCGACTCGGGCACGACCCGGATGTACCGCTCGATGGCGCCCCAGTCGCGGTGCCAGTCGTCGTTGAGGTAGGTAGGGACCGTCGAGGTGCTCAGCAGTGCCTGGATGAACAGGAACGGTCCGCCGGCCCGGGCCGACTGCCACAGATTCGACGAGATCACCACCTGTTTGAGGTTCGGCAGGATGCGGTACTGCGGTACCTCGGCGACCCCGAGGTGTTCGGAGAACGGCCGCTGGCAGGGGAAGTGGGCGGCACTGGCGATGTCCATCAGCACCGGCGTCTGGGTGCCGAGGAAGTCATTCGCGGTCTTCAGTACCGGCACCCGCGGCGGGGTGAAGCCGAACCACTGCTCGTTGGACAGGTTAGGGTCGTCGGCGACGATCCGCGCGACGTTGGCCTCCGCCGGCGCGTCCTTCAGCGGGAAACGCAGGTTGCGCCAGGCCAATTGCTCCTGGGTGTCGATCGGGTAGACCTTATCCAGCGCCGTGAAGGTGCCGTCCGGTTGGCGCACGCCCCACTGCAGTTTCAGCGACTGCCCGTAGTGGAACTCGCCCTCGGCGTCGTAGTACCAGATCGCGCCGGCGGCGGTGACGGCCACCAGAGGCCGGTCCGGGCTGCGCGGCGGCAACTCGTACCACGCCGAGGTGGCCTTGGCGGCCAGAGTGTTCTCCTTGTAGCTGCCCATCACCGGTGTGGTCTTGGGATCAAGACCGAAGGGCAGGAACACCTTTGACCCGTTGACCCCGACCGGCCCGTAGCCGCCGCCGGTGCCGCCGGAGAATCCGATGCCCCAGTTGGCCTTGTTCGGTGAGCCGTCGGAGTTGACGGTCCCGGGATTGGCGATGAACGGCGCGACCGGGTCGAGGTTGTCGCTGACGCCGTTGGGGTTGAATCCCACCGGGTTGGCCCCGCCCAGCGGCCCGTACTTGCCCCAGGTCTGCCCCGGTGCGGGAGCGAGCATGCCGGCGTTGGCGTCGGCCTCGACCAGAATCTCGTCGGCCATCGCGCAACTGTTCTTCGACAGGCCGGAGGTCAACGCGGAGAGGTTCGCCTTGCCGTTGGTGTAGGCGGGGTAGCGCTGGATGAATCCCTTCGCCATCGACCCCACCGACAACAGCACCATGATCAGCGACACCGCCAGCAGCGGAGTGGCGGCCAGCAGGCGGTTGCGGCGGGTGTTGGCCACCTCGGTATGCCCGGCGTAGTCGATGCGGTAGTGCAGCCAGCCCGCGATGAGCGCGGTGAGGATGGCCAGCGCGAGAAACATCGACGTCACGGGTTGGTGCACCAGCACCGGCGGGCGGTCGTACCAGGGCACCCCGTAGTTCCCGACGTAGAACCAACCGTTGGGGCCGGCGGTGGACAGCGCGACGACGAACAACAGTGCGGTCAGGTACAGGGCGAGGTTGCGCCGGCTGTGCAGGCCGACGGTGGCGAACGCGAACGCCGTCACCGCAGCCAAGCCGGCAGCCAGACCCGCGAACGTCCCGAACTGGACCGCCCACTTGGTCGGGGTAAACGTCAGCAGCAGCAGACCCAGCGCGGTGCTGCCGATCAACCGCCACAGCGGTCCGCGCGCGATTCCGCCGACGCGGCCCTTGCGGAGCAGCATGATCAGCATGGCGAACATGCAGAGCAGCATCGCCAGGATGGCGAAGCGGCGGGCCAGCGATGCTTCGGGCTGCTCCTCCACCGTCAGGAAGTAGTAGCGCAGGAAGTCCTGGTACCACGAGATCGTCGGCCCCACAACGTATTTGATCCGAATGGCCTCGGCGACGGTGGCCAGCGTCTGGTCGCGGAACACCACCACGAAGAACACCGACAGCGCTGCGGCCAGTGCCGCCACCGGAGCCAGCACGCCGTCGTCGGCGCGGCGGCTGCGGATGATCCGGACGACCGTCCGGGCTCCGACCAGCAGCGGCGCGATCGCCATCAGGCCCTGCGGGGCCAGCGTCACGCAGAACACCGCCACCACGATCGCCACCGCGGTGGGCGCCAGCTGCCGGGTCGCGACGGTGCGCTCCACCAGCATCCAGACCAGCAGCACGCCGACGGCGATCAGCGGCTCGGGGCGCAGCCCGTTGTTGAACGGCAGCCAGGCCGCCAGGAACATCACACCGCCGGTGGCCACGGCGATCGGGTTGTGATCCAGTCCGCCGCGGGCCGATCCCAGCCGGGGCAGCACGTGACGGCTCAGGATCAGCCAGCTGCCGATCGCGGCGGCCAGGGCAGGCAGCCGCATCCATACCCCGGCCGTACTGACGGACGCGAGGTGGGCGAGTACCGACTGGTACCAGTCGAACGGGGCTTCGCTGGTGCCGAAGTAGCGGTAGTAGTTGGCGTTGTAGCCGGCTTGGCTGGAGATCCGGGCGATGGTCAGGTTGTAGCCGTCATCGGAGGAGATCGCGCCGATGAGGTGCCAGACCAGCAGCGTTCCGATCACCCCGGCATCGACCAGCCCGTGCCGTACCGGCCGGCGTCCGGGATGCGTGCCGGTGACGCGTTCGCGGCGGTCCAGGACGGCCAGCGCCGCGATCGAGGCGATGACGCACAACACCCCGGCGACCATGGCGGCCAGCTTGAGCGGCGTCGGGCTGGTGACGAAGCGGGTATCGACGGTGATCCGCGCGGATAGGCCCGGCCCCCAGCTCGCCGGCCCGGGGGTGGGCAGTTTCAGGTCGGTGAACACACCGGTCACCTGCGGCTTCTTATCCGGGGGCAGAGTGCCGGTGGCACCCGGGATCCCGACGAAGTCGGCGCCGACACCGCCGGGGTTCGCCCAGATCTTGATGACACTGCAGGCGCCCGAAGTGACGGCGCCGCGCGGTGCTACGGCTGCCACGGCGTCGCGGAACGCGACCAGAACCGAGTCGGTGTTGGCCCGGACGAACAGGCCGTTGCGCGCGGCGTCGATGCCGTTGGCCGGGTTGGTCGACAACGCGATTCCGCCGCCGGGGGGCAGCGTGGCGATGGCGGCACACGGTATCGACGCCTCAAGCGCCTGCGGCGCTCCGGAGACCAGTGGTGCGGTGACGTTCCCGACGGTGCCGCCCGGGCCGGGGGCCTGCGGCCACACGACGGTGGCGGTGGTCTGGGTGACCGGCAGCAGTGGCGTCAAGGCGCACAGCAGGACCCCGGCGAGGCCGGCGAGCACGGCGACCAGACGCGCCATCCGTGCCGAACCGCCGGTGCCCAGCGCGGCGACCCGGCGGGAAACGCTGCGGTCTGTCGGCACGATGGTCGATGGTAAGCGACGGGACTAGGCGTTATGCCACACCGGGCCGTTCGCTCCGCCGTTTCGGCGCGCTAATCACCGCTCAGCACACAAAACCGCGGCGAAGTCGCGTCAGGTTGGCCGTAGTGGGGCGGGACTCCACCATCCGCTGCGGATCGCGGTCCCCAGTTCCAGACGGGCCGGCGCCGCGCCCGGGTAGTAAAGAACGAGCCGTTGCAGCGATCCCCAGTCCCGGAACCAGTCGTCTTTCAGATAGGTCGGCACCGTCGTGGCCCGGAACAGCAACTCGCTGATCCCCAGCGGTCCGCCGCCGATGTTGTCCATCACCGGGGAGTTGGCGTCGGTCCCGAACCGGTCCGGCAGGATCCGCCAGCGCGGCACCTCGGTGACCCCGTTGGAGTGCCCGAACGGCCGTTGGCAGGGGAACGCCAGACCGACCAGCCAGTCCAGCAGGACCGGATCGCTGGAGCCGACCACCTGCTGCAGCGTGCGCAGTTTGGGGATCCGCGGCGGGGTGACGGCGATCCAGTGCTGCGGGGCCAGGTCGTCGTCGACGGCGACCACCCGGATCAGCGTCGCCTCGGACGGAATGGCCTTCAGCGGGGCCCGCAGATTGCGCCAGGCCGGCACCGGGCCGACGTCGGCGAAGCCCAGCGACCCGCCGGCCTTTCCGGCCGCCGCCTGCTGGTCGGTGGCCCACTGCACGGCCACCTCGTCCTGGTCGAAACGCCCGGCCGCCGAGATCACGACCAGCGGGGCCGAATCCTCACCGAGGGCGTCGCGCGCCGGGAGGCGGTACCAGGCCGACTTCAGCCGGGCGGGCTCCTGAGTGCCCGCGCGCCAACTGCCCAGTACCGGTGTGGTGGCCGGGTCCAGTCCGTAGGGCAGCGGTGTGCGCGAGCCGTTGACGCCCGGGGCGGTATTGGTGGTGCCGTCGGCGGCGGTGCCGGCGGTATTCGTGCCGGAATCGGCAGCGCCGATGCCGATGAAGTTCCCACTCGCGGGCGGTTCGATCAGAGTGGAGATGTCCGTCGGAACGCCGTTGGGGGAGAAGCCCTCCGCGCTGACCTGACCCAGTGCCTGGGCCGGCGGAACGTCGGCCGGCCGCAGCATGCCTGCGTTCGGATCCGATTCGACCAGAACGTCTTCGGCGAGACCGCAGGTCTTGCCGGTCAGCGCCTGAAGGTTGGACCGGCCGACCGACCAGGCCGGGTACTGGCCGATCATGCCCAGCGTCAGGGAGGCGACTTCGAAGACCACGAGCAGCCACGCCACCACGGCCAGCGGCGAGACCGCCAGTCGCGACCACCAGCGCCGCGACGGATGGGGGTCGGTCCGTCCGGAGAAGTGGATCCAGGCCGCGGTGATCAGCGCCGTCACCGTCATACCGAGCAGGATGGTCGCGAAGCCGAGCTTGAACGCCGGCATCTGATTCGACCACGGCACACCGAAATTCGAGACGTACCACCAGCCGTTGACGCTCGCGAACGCCCACGCGGTGATGAATAACACCGCCGCGGCGAACACCCATCGGTTGCGCCGCGAGCGCATGACCGCGGGCGCTACCGCGACGGCGGCCAGCGCGCCCAGCGACCCGGCCAGCCCGGCGAACACCCCGAAGTGGTGGGTCCACTTGGTGGGGGTGAACATGATCGCCACGAAGGAGATGACGGTGATGCCGACGATGCGTCGGCTCGGCCCGGCGGCGGTGCCCGGGATGTGACCGCGCCGGAGCATCATGGCGATCGAAACCGCAAGGGCCACAATCAAAGCCAGAACGGCGAATCGTCGCGCGATGGAACCGTCCGGGGTGGCCATCATCAGCCGCTCGTATCGGGTGTGCTCGTCGAACCAGCTCAGGCTCGGGCCCACCGCCCGCTTGAGCGCATTGGCCTGCGCCACCGACGCGATGGTCTGGTCCCGGAACATCAGGATGATCGTCACCGTCGCTGCGGCCATGATCGGCGCCAGGAGCGGCAGCAGGCCGAACTGCCGTGAGCGCCGGTGCAGGATCGTGCGCAGCGGCCCCACCGCCACCAGCAGTGCGCCGATCGAGGCGATGCCGGTCGGGCCGGAGAACAGGGTGAGCGCTCCGACGATGCAGGCGATCGCGACCGGCAGCAGCCGGCTGGTGGCCACGCCGCGCTCCACCGAACACCAGGTGAGCAGGATGCCCAGCGCGATGATCGGCTCCGGCCGCAGACCGTTGTTCAGCGGCAGCCACACCGCCAGGAACATGCCGGCCGCGGTCCACGCGGCCGCACGGCTGGCCTTGACCGGGCGGCCCAGCCGCGGGATGACCTCCCGGCTGATCAGCCACCAGCAGGCCAGCGCCATGAGCAGGGTCGGCAGCCGCATCCAGATGCTGGCCGTCGTGACGTGCGCCCACATCGCCAGCAGGTCGTAGTACCACCCGAATGGGGACTCCGGGGTACCGAACCAGCGGTAGTAGTTGGCCATGTAGCCGGCGTTCTCCGACACCCGCGCCATGGTGAGGATGTAGCCGTCGTCGGAGGTGTTGGCGCCGACGAAGTGCCACCACACCAGGACGGCGACCACCAGGCCGTCCAGCGCGCTCACCGACCACCAACGGGCCGGCAGCAGCCGCTTGTGCGGGGAGCCGTCGGCGGTGTCGAGGATGTGCAGGGCGATCAGCGCGGCGAGGGTGGCCAGCAGTCCGATCGCCATCGCGGCCATCTTCAACGGCGTCGGGGCCAGGCTGTAGCGGCTGTCGATGGTGGCGTTGAAGGTCAGCCCGGGCGGCGCCGGACCGGACAGGTCTGTGAAGACGCCGACGATCTGGGGCCGGAAGTCGTAGCCTCCCCGTTCGCCTTTCAGCGCCGCGCCGGGGTCGTCGGAATCCTTGCCTTTGGTGAGGCCGACGAACTCCCCGGTCACCTTGTCGGCGTGCGCGGTGAAGGTGAGCTTCTGGCAGGCCGGGCTGAGCACCTGGCTCATCGGTGCCACCACCACCGGGGTGTTGCGCACCACGAGCACGAGGTCGTTGTTGACGCGTTGGATCAACAAACCGCGGTCGACGGCCTTCGCCGCCTGTTTGGGCACCGTGGACAACAGGACCGTCTTGCCGGTGTCCGGGCCGGTGCTGTCGGCGGTGAGGCCAGCGGCGACCCGGCACGGCACGCTCAGCGACATCTCGGTCGGCACGTAACCGATCAGAGGTGCGGTGACGCTGCTCAGCTCCCCGTTCTGCGGCCAGGACAGCGCCGCGGTGGTCTGCTTCACCGGAAGAAACGGGGTGAGGATCGCCAGCGCGGTCCCCAGCAGGCCGGCCACGAGCGCGATCAGCCGGGCGGTTCGGTAATTCGCCCGAGTCTGCGTCACGGGGGTAGATCGTAATTGCAGGCGAGGACTCAGCTCAGCAGTTGTGCGCGCACCACCGGTGCCAAGCCGCCGAGAACGGTTCTGTGAAGTATGCGGCGTCCCAGTAGACCAGCAGGTTGGGCGATGATCGGCGGGCAGTATCGCGGATTACACATGGAGTCGGGCGCACACGCAGACGTTCACGAGCAGAGCCTTGCTGCGAAACGGGGTGTTGTTGTCTGTTGCGGTGCGCCGCCATCTGATGGAAAACGTCGTTTTGCATGCATAACTGAGCCCACTCGTTCGGCCAGCGACGAACGGCAGGTAGCGATGGGCGGAGGCCAAAGGGCTGAATCACTTATGTCGTCTCTACGTCCAACCCCAGAGCTTCTGTGAGATCTACACCCGCGTCGATGTCCCAGAACTCAGGGCGGTGTGCGCGCGCAGTGCCGTCCGAAGCAATATCAGCGATCGAATCTATGTCAGCTCTGTCTGGCAAAAGCCACCGTGGACTTCATGGCGAGATTAGCCCGGCACCCGGGAATCGCGGTGAAACCCGTTGGCGCCAAGGCGCTATGCGGCGATCTGCGACCGGGGTACGGCGACGTCAGTATGCTCCCGGCGGGTTACGCGGTCCGCACGGCCAGAACGAACGGCCCGATGTTCTTCACGGTGAAGTGCGGCCCGGCGAACAGTCCCGCGTCGAGGTCGACGGTGTAGCGCCGCACGTTGGGCTGGTTGGGGTAGACGTCCTCGGCCAGCCGCAGGGTGTAGGTGTTGGCCGACCCGGCGGCCCCACCCCGGCGCATCAGAAACACCCTCGGCGGCTGCCACGGCATCGTGTCGAGGGCCTTGACGAACTCGTCGGAGTTCTTCAGCTTGCCCCACGACTCGATGGCCCCCGCGCGTTTGTCGAACTCCGCCAACGGGTTGGCGTAGTGCGACGTCAGGCCCTGGAAGCCGAAGTACGGGTAGTAGGACAGAAAGCTGTAGTCCGCGGTCATCACCACGGTCTCGTCGCGCGGCGTGCCGGTGAGCTCGCGGATGGCTTCGTCCACATGTGGGTAAAACTTCTCCGAACCCGGGGGACGACGGTCGCCGCGCTGGCCGTTGCCGTCGGTGTCGGTGTAGGCGACGGTGATGTCGGGGCGTAGCACATGCGGGATGTCCTGGCTGAAGCCGATGGCGCCGATCAGCCCGACGGCCGTCGCGACGGGAACGATCAGCGGGTTCCGCCGCGCCGCCATCGCGCGGGCGAACTCGATGAAGCCGAAAACCCCTGCTGCGCTAAGCAATACGCTGAGAGTGGGCTGAAGCCGGAACGAGAGCAGCGTGGTTCCCAGCAGGGTGGTGAGCATGGACAGCAGCGACCACGCGTACAGCGCCAGCACTCCGATACCCAAAGCGCCGGCACGAACCGAGGAACGTGCGCGCCAGGCCAGCCAGACCGTGCCGAGCATGCACAGCGCCCCGAGCAACGAGAACTGCAGCATCGGGAAGTTCAAGACGGCTCCGTCGCCGGGCAGGTAGTGCTGCGCGACGCCCGCTTTGCTCTTCGGGCTGTGAGCGGCGCGTTGGAGGTACGGCAGCCACGTGATGGCGCCCAGCGCGGCCGCGGCCACCGCGGCCACCGCCACCCGCAGTAGCGGGCGGAGGCTACGCCCGACGACTGCGGCTGCCACCGCCATGATCGCCACCGCGAAGGCGGTGTAGCCGAACAGCAGCGTGTACGACATCGCGGTGACACCGAGGAACACCCCGACCCCGACCATCGCCGCCCAGCCGGAGTGACCTTCTGATCGCCGTCCACCGCGCAGCCCGGACCAGGCCAGCACCAGCACCGGCGGGATCAGCACCGTGATGACGGCGCTATAGGGCTCTGGTGAGCTGTAGGCCAGCGTGACGGCTGCGGTCGCCGCAGTGACCGCGCACGCGTACTCGAACCGGATCAGCTGCGACCACAGCACGAAAGCCAGCGCCACGGCGATCGCGATCGACGTGATCGCCCACGGTTTGAACATCTCCCAGGCCGAAGTGCCGGTCAGCGCGGCGGCCCGCCCGCCGACCCAGAACCATCCCGGCGGGTAGAACGGCGGCATCCCCGCGTAGGTCATGTCGCGCAGGGCCGGGCTGTCCGTGAGCCGGGTGAGGTACTCGGTCCGGAACTGCTGATCCACCGAAATACCGAAGAGATACAGCTTGGTGGCGCCCAGTGGCATCCCCAGCGTCACGACCGTGAACGCCGACAGCAGGGTGACCGCACCCAGGCGCGCGACCCACCGCAGGCCCCGGCGCCACAGCCAGCCCGCGGCCACCAGACCCAGCAGGCAGCCCACCTGGCCGACAGTGGTCAAGGCGTGCAACTGATTCGACGAGGGGAACGCCGGCCACTCCACCCGCGCGATCGCCGCCAGTCCCACCACCGAGACGACGACGGCGATCACGACAGCCGTAATCATCTGGCCGACGGTGGCCACAGCGGTGCGCACGGATTTGTTCTCTAGATCGGCAGCTTGCGGAAAATGGGCCGCGGGATGTGTCGCAACACCATCATCACGTAACGGAATGTGCCTGGCGCCCAGACCAATTCCTTGCCCTTAGCCGACGCGGTGACGGCCAGATCGGCGACGTACTCCTTGTCGACGGTCAGCGGCGCCTCCTTGACGTGGGCGCTCATCCTGGTCCGTACCTGACCCGGCCGGATCACCAGGACATTGACGCCGTACTCCCGAAGCGCCTCGCCGAGGCCGAGGTAGAAGCCGTCGAGGCCGGCCTTGGTGGAGCCGTAGACGAAGTTGGAGCGGCGAACCCGCTCCCCGGCCGCCGAACTCATCGCGATGATCCGGCCGTAACCCTGCTCGCGCATCTTCTCGCCGAGCAGCACGCCGACGGAAACCGCTGCGGTGTAGTTGATCTCGGCGATCTGCACTGCCTTGCGCTGATCCTGCCAGAGCTCCTCGGCATCGCCGAGCAACCCGAACGCGACGATGGCCACGTCTATGTCTCTAACGGCACCGTCAGCTGTGAAGCACTCGTCGATCACTGCCGGATGACTTGCGGTGTCGAGTGCGTCGAAGTCGACCAGCGTGACGGACTTTGCGCCCGCCCGCGTCATCTGCTCGACGGCGTTCTCCCGCCCGGGATCGTCGGGAAGAGCTGCCAGGATGATCCGGGCCGGCGCGTCGCGCAGGTAGCGCTCGCAGATCGCCAGGCCGATCTCCGAGGTGCCGCCGAGCAGCAGGATGGTCTGTGGGTTCCCCACGGCGTCAAGCACCATTTAGAGCAGCTCCAAACGTCGGGCCATGTCGGAGGCGAACACCGCGTTGGGATCGACCCTGCGGCGCACGGCAATCCATTCGTCGATGCGCGGGTACATGGCGTGGAAGGTCTCCGCGCTAGTGCGGGAGTCCTTTGCGGTGTAGAGCCGGCCGCCGAACTGCAGCACCCGACGGTCCAACTCGTTGACGAAATCGTTGAGGCCGGCCTTGATCGGAAAGTCCACGCAGACGTTCCACCCCGGGATCGGAAAGCTCAGCGGCGCTTGGTTTCCCGGGCCGAAAAGCTTGAACACGTTGAGGAACGTGTAGTGGCCGGAGGCCTGGATGTCGACGATGATGGCCTTGAATTCCTCGACCGCCTCGATCGGCACCACGAACTGATACTGCAGGAAACCGGCCGGCCCGTAGGCGCGGTTCCACTCTCCGAACATGTCCAGCGGGTGATAGAACTGCGTCAGGTTCTGGACTTTATTGCGGTAGGTGCCGGACTTGCGATACCACAGTTCGCCGATCGGGCCGAAGGTGTATTTGTTGGCCAGCCCGTTGGGGAAGATGTCGGGGAATGTCAGCAGTTGCGGCGCATCGAATTTCAGCGGATCGCGCTGCAGCTTCTCCGGCAGTTGGTCCAGGCGGGCCAGCGAGCCACGGGAGATCGCGGCGCGTCCCAGCTTCGGTGGCGCGCTGATGGCATCGAACCACGCGCTGGAGTAGGTGTAGTTGGCCTCGCTGCCGTCACTGTGGAAGGCGATCGTCTCGTCGAGGCTGCGGGTCACGTCGCCGTCGGCGATGAAGTAGGCGGTCTCGGTGGGCGTCATCTCGATGGTGGCGCGCATGATGATTCCGGTCAGTCCGTTGCCGCCGACCGTCGCCCAGAACAGGTCCGAGTCGGGGCCGTCCGGAGTGATGGTGCGCACCTGCCCGTCCGCGGTGAGCAGGTCCATCGAGCGGACGTGATTGCCGAAGCTGCCGGCGCTGTGGTGGTTCTTGCCGTGGATATCGCAGCCGATCGCCCCGCCGATGGTGACCTGCCGCGTGCCCGGCAGCACCGGGACCCACAGGCCGCTCGGCAGCGCCGCTTTCATCAACTGGTCCAGGCTGACGCCGCCGTCGACGTCCACCAGGCGGGTTTCGGCGTTGATGGAGTGAATCTTGCGTAGCGCCGGCATGTCGATGACCAGGCCGCCGCCGTTCTGGGCGTTGTCGCCATAGGAGCGGCCCAGCCCTCGGGCCAGCACTCCGCGATGCCGGCCCTCGGCGGCCGCCTTGGCTGCCCGGGTGACCGCGCCGATGATCTCCTCGGGGTCCGGGGTCGAGAGGACTTCGGCGACGCTGGGCGCGGTGCGTCCCCAGCCCGTCAGCCGCTGAAGGGTGGTCGTTGCGGACATCGTGACGAGGTTACCGGCAGGCTTACCCGTGCGGCGTTATCCCCCGGGTCGCCCCAGGTCGCTATGCTCCTGCCCGCCGGAATCTCTCCCGGGTCGCTACGCTCCTGCCCGCCGGAAAATCCACACGCGCTGGACGATGAAGTTGATCACCGTCGCGGTGCCCTGGGCGATGACGAACGCGATCAGCTTCGCCTGCCCGTCGCCCTCCAGCGCGTTGAACGCCACATGGAACAAACCGACCTGGATGACGAAGGTCAACGCGTAGAGCACCATCACCTTGATGAACCGGGATCTACTCGGCGCGGCGCCGAACGTCCAACGCCGGTTGATCAGATACGCCGTGAGGGTGCCCGCGATGAAACTGAGCGCCTTCGCCAGGTCCACCTGAACACCGAAGGCCTCGCTGAGAAGCTTCAACAAGCCGAAGTCCACGCCCGCCGAGAAGCCGCCGGTCAGGACGAATCGCAGCAGCTGGGTTTTCAGGCTCAGCACAGGTGGCGGGGCGATTTTGGACATCGCGGGGAAGCTTACGTCGCGATGGGCGGAGGATGGCGTTGTGAAGGATCTGCTGGATATCTGGGCCGCGCTGATCTCCCGGCACAGCCGGGACCCCGATGCGGTGGAGACCGGCCGCGCGCTGCTGGCCGCCTGGTCTGAGCCGCATCGGCGCTATCACGGCGTCGCGCATCTGCGCGACGTCCTCGCCGGTGTCGAGGAACTCGCCGACCTCGCCGAGGACGCCGACGCCGTCCGGCTGGCGGCCTGGTACCACGACTGCGTCTACAACGGTCTGCCCGATGACGAAGAACGCAGCGCCGTGCGGGCCGAACTGGACCTGTCCCGCCTCGGCGTCGTCGGACAGCTCATCGACGAGGTGGCGCGGCTGGTGCGGATGACCGTCAGTCACGATCCCGCGCCCGGCGACCGCAACGCCGAGGTGCTCTCCGACGCCGACCTTGCCGCCCTGGCTCTGCCTGCGGAGAGCTATCGGCGCAACACCGCGGCGATCCGCGCCGAGTACGCGCACGTCCCCGACGACGTGTTCCGCAAAGGCCGCCGCCTCGTCCTGCACGCGCTACTCGAGGGCCCGGGCGTGTTCCGAACCGAGCCAGGCCGGCAGCGGTGGGAGGCCGCGGCGCAGCGGAACCTCCGGGCCGAACTGACCGGTCTCGGCGACTGACTCAGGCGGCCAAAATGCCGTTCGACCCTTGCAGTCGGGCCCAGGGATGGCACGATGTGGCCCATGGCGATCGAACAGGGTCCGATTACGGTTCTCGACGACAACGAGGCGTGGAACCTGCTGTCCAGCGTCGCGCTGGGCCGGCTGGTGACTACGTTCGGCGGCCAACTCGAGATCTTCCCGGTCAACTTCGTCGTTCAGAACGGAACCGTGTTGTTCCGAACCGCGGAGGGCACCAAATTGTTCACCACGGTGATGAATGAGCGGGTGCTCTTCGAGGCCGATGACCACACCACCGTGGAGGGCTGGAGCGTGATCCTCCGCGGAACCGCGCGCATGCTCAGCAGCGCCGACGAACTCCGCGACGCCGAGCAGGCCGGACTCATGCCGTGGGTTCCTACTGAGAAGCTTCGCTTCGTGCGGGTCACCCCGTCGGAGATCAGTGCGCGGCACTTCCGGTTCGGTCCGGAGCCGCAGTCAGGCAGCTTCCCGGGCTGACGCCCCCCAGCGTCACTTCCCTTCGTTTTCGGCGGCGTATGTCCAGCGTGTGACCGACGCGGCACTTCCCATCGTTGATCCTCTCGATTCGGGCTGGTTTCACCGGGCGGCCGACGACCTCGGCATGGTCGTGTTCATCTTGCGGGTGCGGCCCGACGTGGCGTTCGAGTTCGTCAACGGCGGGATGCGGACCCCATTGAGGGGACGCCGACCGGACAGCACTCCCGCCGCGGCGGCCGGCCTGCTGGACCGGGTTCACCCGGACTCGGCCGAAGGACCTCGCTGCGCTACTGAGGCTGGAACCCGGGCAAACCCGCTGGGCCGATCTGATGTGGCGCAACCCAGGGGGCGCGCCGGTGCACAGCCAGGGCTAGGTGCAATACCGTTCAGTTAAGGTTACAAGCGTGTAGTTTGTAGCCATGCCTCGGACG
>CAZVST010000019.1:0-63084 GCA_964629725.1 uncultured Mycobacterium sp. | reverse complement strand
GCAGATGAGTCAACGAATCAGGCTTCGCGGGCATCTTGACATGAGGCAACGGGGGGCATGCCAATTCGCAATTGAGATTCGGTCTGGCATCAGGCCGCTATCGACAAGAATCGATACGAATTCAGCCAATGATCGTCGCGTTCGTCGATGCAGCGAGAATCGAATTTGACCGCACAAGAATAGATGCTCGCTCCAAACATTCGACCGCTTTCTGTGCGCGGCCACTATCGATCCAAGCGTCGGCCAAGCAGCACAACGAGCGCTTCTTGAACTCGCCCGATTTGAGACAAGTGATACGCGAACCCGTAGGCAGCTCGTGCATCGGGCAACAACTTCCAAGAGGCAGCATATGCATCGGCTGCAGTCGTCTCGATGACGTGTCGATCCGTGAGTTGGCGGATCGTCATGGCACGCATCGTCGGACGGTGCGCCAAGCACTGGAGGACGCGGTCCCGCCGCCGCGCAAGGTGTATCCGGCTCGCCCCCGCCCGGCGATCGACGAGTGGGTGACGGTGATCGACGCCTGGCTCGTCAAGGACAAGGACGCACCCCGCAAGCAGCGCCACACTGCCCGGCGGATCTGGCAGCGGCTGCTCGCTGAGCATCAAGCGACGCTCTCAGAGGTGACGGTGTCGCGTTACGTCGCGCGTCGTCGCGTCGAACTCGGCCTGCTGACTCGTGAGGTGTCGATTCCGCAGACGCATCTGGTTGGCGCCGAGGCGGAGGTTGATTTCGGTGAGTTCTACGCGACGATCGCCGGGTTGATCGTGAAGTGCTGGATGTTCGTGATGCGACTGTCTCACTCGGGCAGGGCGTTTCACGTTGCTTTCGCCACTCAAGCCCAGGAAGCGTTCCTGGAGGGCCACGTGCTGGCCTTCGAGTATTTCGGTGGTGTGCCGAGCCGGATCCGGTATGACAACCTCAAACCCGCGGTCATCCGGGTCCTCAAGGGCACGTGACCGCACGGAGTCCCAGCGGTTTACCGCGCTGCGCAGCCATTACGGTTTCGATTCGTCTTGTTGCCGCCCCGGCATCGACGGGGCCCACGAGAAGGGCTGCGTGGAGGGCGAGATCGGGCGCTTCCGGCGACGCCACCTTGTCCCGGTCCCCACGGTTGCCTCCCTGGCAGAGCTCAACGAGCTGATCGCCATCGCCGACCTGCTCGACGACGACCGGGTGATCACCGGCCGCCCGGTCACGATCGGGGCGGCGTTCGCTGTCGAGGCGCCTACGTTGATGGGGTTGGCGGCCGAGGTGTTCGACTGCGCGCGGCTGCTGAATGCTCGGTTCGACAACCGGGCCAGAGTGTCTGTGCGGCAATGCTTCTACTCTGTGCCGGCCCGCTACGCCGGGCGCCGTCTCCCGGTCCGTCTGGCGGCACGGACCGTCGAAATCTATGACGGGCCAAGGCTTGTCGCTCGCCATGAGCGGGCGGTCGGACGTTACGTCGAGGTCCTGTGTCTGGATTACTACCTCGAGGTCCTCAAGACGAAGCCTGGAGGACTGCCCGGAGCGACCGCACTGGCACAAGCCAAGACCCGCGGGGTGTTCACCACCTCGCATCAGGGGTACTGGGATGCGGCCCGACGTGCCCGCGGCGACGCCAAGGGAACTCGCGCCCTGAGCGCCATCCTGCTGGCGCACCGCACCATGCCCGCCGCCGCTCTGATCGCCGCGATGGACCGGGCCGTGGCCTCGGGGTGCCTGGATCCCGAAACGGTGCTCATCGACGCCCGCCGCGACATGAGCCCGCCGGCCCCCGTCGCCGCGATCGGCGCGCTGGCCCGCTACGACGGACCGCCACCCTCTCTGACCGATTACGACGACCTACTCACCGGAAGCGAATCATGACCACCACCCGCAAGCCCAGGACCGTCGATGCCGCCGTGCAAGCCTCGATGGGGTTGGCTTAGCAATGGAACGATTTTGGGTGTTTTGAGCGGGTCATGCCGGAGTGCGTAGGGGGCCTGCGGCTCGGGCGCCACCAGGGACGGTAGTCAGGAGCAACGGAGGCGGCAAGCCCGTAAGGGGATCCTCCACCGACACACCCCGCGACCCCCTCAGCCCTACGAAGAACACAGGGTCGGCGGGGCCTTGATCGTCCCGTAAGACTGGTTCGGTGATCTATCCTGATAGGGAAGCCAACCGGCATACTGGTGGCGTGGTCCAGTTCAATGTCGGCTATGCGAGGGTCTCGACAGTCGATCAAGATCTCACCGTGCAGCTCGACGCGCTGATCACACTGGGCGTCGACCCGAAACGCATCTATGTCGACCACGGACTGACCGGGACCACCCGCGACCGGCCGGGTCTGGTTCAAGCCCTTGCGGCCTGCCGCGGCGGCGACACCCTGGTGGTGACAAAGCTCGACCGGCTGGCGCGCTCCGTACCCGACGCCCGCGACATCATCGATGAACTCACCGCCGCGGGGGTGAAGTTGAACATCGGTGGCTCGCTGCATGATCCGACCGATCCGATCGGGCGGCTACTATTCACCACCCTATCGATGATCGCTGAGTTCGAGGCCGATCTCGCCCGCGCTGGGACCCGAGAGGGTATGGCCGTGGCCCGCGCCAAGGGGCGGTTGCGGGGCAAGAAACCGAAGCTGAGCCCGCGGCAAGAGGCCCACCTCGTTATGCTCTACCGAGCCGGCGAGCACACCATCGGCGAACTCGAAGAACTGTTCCCGGTCACCCGCTCAACGATCTACCGCGCCGTCGCACGGGCAGGCGGACGCACCACCACCTCGCCAGCGGTCCGGTCCCAATGACGAAGGCCCGTGCCCAGTCTCTGCAGGGCGCATCGGCCGATCCAGGCTCGCGCGGGCGTCCGGTGAATCCGGGGCTTGCCATTCGGCATTACAGCCATCTCGACGACGTCCCACGTCGCCGACTCTTCCTGATCCCACCCGAACAGCTCGACCGCAACGCCGAACGTGATCTCCTGGCCACCGCTCTGGGTGCCACGCTGTACGTGCCTGCGGACCGAGCCGGTCTGGCAGCTTGCCTTGCGAAGCGGGCTGACGAGGGCATCTCGTCGATGGTGCTCGATCTTGAAGACGCCATCGATGAGGGCAGCGTCCCGCCTGCCTTGGACGCGGTAGTCGCGGCGCTCGACGAGATCGGCTCTTCCGGCCTGGCGCGGGGGGCACTGATATTCGTCCGCGTCCGCGACGTCATGAGCATCGGCGAAATCGTCGGACGCGTCACGTCGGGCGCCACCGTGTTGAGCGGTTTCGTCGTCCCCAAGTTCAGTTCCTCGGCCGGCTTGCGGTACCTCACCGCCATTGGCGATGCGAGCCGCGCACTCGGTCAGCACCTGTACTGCATGCCCGTGCTGGAAACCGACGAGATCGCCTACCGAGAGACACGGGCCGCCGAACTTGACGCCATCGCCGAGCTGCTGGCCGACCACCGCGAAATGGTGCTCGCCGTTCGGATAGGGGCTACCGATCTGTGCGGGAAGTTCGGGATCCGACGCGATCGCGATCACACCATCTACGACGTCAAGGTCATCGCCGACGCCATCGCCGACATCGTGAACCGACTTGGCCGCTGCGATGGCACCGGCTTCGTTGTCACCGCGCCGGTGTGGGAGTACTTCGCCGACCACGAGCGCCTGTTCCGCACCCTGCTTCGGAACTCCCCCTTCGTGGCGCACGACGCGTCCCGCATCAGGAACAAGCTCGTCAGCAATGATCTCGACGGGTTGTTGCGGGAAACGAGCCTGGACCGAGCCAACGGGCTGCAAGGCAAGACCGTCATTCACCCGTCACACGTCGCGGCTGTGCACGCGCTGTCGGTCGTCACGCACGAGGAGTACCGCGATGCCACCGACATCGTGGCGGCCGCGGCGGTTGGCGTTCGCCAATCGGAGTACCGGAACAAGATGAACGAGCCACGACCGCATCGCATCTGGGCTCAGCACGTGCTTCGCCGGGCGCGCGCCTTCGGGGTCGCCAATCAGGGTGTGACGTTTGTCGACTTCCTGGTGTCATCGGCGGGTCGGTGAACACTGGCGGGCGGCCCGCTTGGGCGACAGCGAGATTCGGCTTGGAAGTGCAAGACCGCGATGGGATCGAGTCGGTGAACGACCTGATCTTGCCTGGGCTGCGACGAAATCCTCGCCGCGCCCACTTGTTGGTATCGACTGTGTTGGGCAAGCACGTCGCCGTGGACCCGAGAACCGTTGTCGACGCCGGGCATCGACTGGGGGCCAGCGTCCCGGTCAGCGCCCATGAGGAGGTGGACGTGCTCGGCATGGCCGAGACCGCCACCGGCCTTGGCCATTGCGTGGCGGACGCCCTGGATGCCGTGCTGTACCTGCACACCACAAGGCGCCGGGCGGCGACCTCGCTGATCTCCGCCGAATTCCAAGAAGGCCATTCGCACGCAACCGACCACACGCTACAGCCAAGCAGCGCCGAACTGCTCGGCCATGCCCGCACGCTGGTCATGGTCGACGATGAGATCTCCACCGGGGCAACAGCAATGGCGGCCATAGCGCAGCTCCAACGGCTCCATGCCCGGCCTCGCTACATCGTCGCCGCACTCGTCGACGTGCGATCCCCAACCCACCGCCAAATGCTCGCCGAGAAGGCACGCGAACTCGACACGACGATCGACTTCGTCAGCCTTGCCACTGGCGACCTTTGCCTGCCCGACGGACTGGTCGACGGAGTCTGCGCACTCGACCCCCCGGTCCTGAACGGCCCCAACGGACTTCCGGAGGGAAGCCGCCGCACGGTCACGCTGACCTGGCCCGCCGATGTCCCCGATGGTGGCCGCCACGGGTTCCTGCGAGCCGACCGGGATCGGTTCACCCATGCCATCGAGGCGGCCACTGACCAACTGGCGGCCGCACTCGACATCGGCCGTCCGCTGCTCGTCGTCGGGCACGAGGAACTGATGTATCTGCCATTGCGAATCGCACAATCCCTGGCAGCTCAAGGGTTTCACACCCGCTTTCAATCGACCACCCGATCACCGGCCTACGTGGTCGACCATCCCGACTATCCACTACGTATCGGCTACAGCTTTTCAGCAAGCGAGCCCGCCGAGTCAGGCTCGCGATTCCTGTACAACGGGTGGCCATCAGCGCCAGACGATCGCCACCAGCTGCTCATGGTGATGGACTCCCACGCCGCCACAGGTGCATTCGACGGTCCTACGGGCGCAGTCCAAGTGCTGACCACCGCCGGCTACGACGTCACTGTTGCCGTCGTGACCGGTGCCGACGCCGCGACCTTGGCTGACCACCGCCGGGCGCAGCGATGACCGCGCCGCTGCGCGGGCATGACTTGCAATTACTACGGTTCGGACGAGGTCGGTTGGCTGTTTCACTGACCTCTGATTGCTCGACTCGCCCTGGTCGGGGTCGCCACTGAACAGGATCCCTCGTCGAACACGGACGGTCCTGGCGTCACTGGCCCGCGCAGGCACTCCGACCGAATCCTCATGCTGCGTCGCTGGGCGACCCGACACGGGTGGCCATGACAGCTTCGACGGTGGGGCCAAATCACTTGACGAAACGCAGCCCACAGTGGGGATGAATGCGGGCCCCACCAAACGGGGGACACAGCCCTGACGAAAAAGCAGCCCGAACGAAACGAAAGACCGGCCCGTTGTCCAGGGACCGGGCCTTTCCGGTTCGGGTCTCAGGGACACACGCGCCTACGCACCCTCGCGGCGGCGTCCGATCCGCCCTGTTCCCCCGTCCGCCGGCGCCCAAACATCACGTCGCTACAGACCGCGTCGAACAGCACCAACACGGCAATTGGCAGGTTCGGGTCCGACCGTCTACCGTTTCTGCCAACAGCCGTTCGCAGATAAGGGGTGGCCGCATGGATCTGGCGTGGTCGGACACGGATCTTCAGTTCCGCGACGAGGTGCGGGCGTTCCTTGACGAGAAACTCACCGGCGACCTGCGTCAGGCCGGCCGGCTGATGACTAGCGTCTACGCCGACCATGAAGCGAGCATGGCCTGGCAGGCCATCCTGCACGAGCGGGGTTGGGCGGCGCCGGCTTGGCCGGTCGAGTACGGCGGCTGCGACTGGACTCTGACCCAGCATTACATCTTCAGCCGGGAATCGACCCTGGCCGGCGCACCGGCCCTGTCCCCCATGGGAATTCGGATGGTCGCCCACGCGATCATCGCGTTCGGCTCGCCGGAGCAGAAGGCCTACTTCCTGCCGCGGATCCTCACCGGAGAGGTGTTCTTCTGCCAGGGCTACTCCGAGCCCGAGGCCGGCTCCGATCTCGCCGCCCTGACCATGTCCGCCGTCGACGACGGCGACGACCTGGTGTGCACGGGCAGCAAGATCTGGACCACGCACGCCATGGAGGCCAACTGGATCTTCGCGCTAGTGCGCACCACCCGCGGTGCGCGCAAGCAGCAGGGCATCACCTTCCTGCTGATCGATATGACGTCACCGGGCATCGAGATCCGGCCGCTGGTGATGACCTCGGGCGAGGAGATCCAGACCCAGATCTTCTTCGACTCGGTACGGGTGCCCAAAGCGAATGTGATCGGCACGATCGACGACGGCTGGACGGTCGCCAAGTATCTGCTGGAGTTCGAACGCGGCGGCGGGGCGATGGCCCCCGGTTTGCAGGTGATGGCCGAGGAGATCGCGACAGCGGCTGCGCGCCAACCGGGTCCGGGCGGCGGCACCGTGATCGAAGACCCGGCCTTCGCCGCGAAGCTGGCCGACGTCCGTATCCGCACCGAGGTGCTGGAGATCCTGGAGTACCGGGTGCTGGCCATCGTCGCGGACGGAAAGAACCCCGGCGCGGCGTCGTCGATGTTGAAGATCCTGTCGACCGAGTTGAGTCAGGCCATCACCGAACTGGCGATGGAGACCGCCGGGCCGCACAGCCGCGTCTACCAGCCGCACGCCACCCGACCTGGCGGCCCGATCGCCGAATTCACCCCACCGGCCGACGGTTACGTCAGCGGCGAGGCCTGGCAGGCGGTGGCTCCGCTGCGCTACTTCAACGACCGCGCCGGCTCGATCTACGCCGGCAGCAACGAGATTCAGCGCAACATCCTGGCCAAAGCGACCCTGGGACTGTAGGAGGCGTCATCGTGAACTTCAACCTCAGTGACGAACAGCAGATGTTGCGTGACGGTCTGGGCAAGTTCCTGGGCGGCCGTTACACCGTGCAGGCCAGCCGGGCCGCGGCCAAGACCGGCGACGGCTGGCAGCCCGAGATCTGGCACGCCTTCGCGAGTGAGTTGGGCATTCTCGGCGCGACGCTGCCCGAATCGGTGGGCGGCAGTGGCGGTGGCCCGGTGGAGGCGATGGTGATCGCCGAGGAACTGGGCCGCGCCCTGGTGATAGAACCCTATGTCGCCACCGTGGTGGTGGCCGGCGGCCTGTTGCGCCGGGCCGGCGGCGACGCGGCGGAGGCGGTGCTGGCGCGCATCGCTGAGGGATCGGCCGTCGTCGCGCTGGCGGTCACCGAGGCCGCGTCGGGCGATCACTGGGAAGGCATGTCCACCAAGGCTGTTCGGGACGGCGAGGACTGGGTGATCACCGGATCCAAGGCGGTGGTGATGGACGCCCCGCTGGCCACCCACCTGCTGATCGCCGCCCGCACGGTCGGGCAACCCGCTGAACAGCAAGGTATTTCGCTGTTCCTCACCGAATTCGATGCCGCCGTCGGACGGCCGGGCGTCGAGGTGCACGGCTACCGGACCATCGACGACCGCCGTGCGGCGGACCTGGTGTTCGACGGACTCCGTTTGCCCGCCGCCGCGCTGATCGACCGGGACGCCTGGCCGTCGCTGGCCCGTGCGCGTGACGAGGGCGCCGCGGCGGTGTGCGCGGAGGCGGTGGGAGCCATGCGCACCGTGTTGGCCGACACCGTCGATTACTGCAAGCAGCGCCAGCAGTTCGGCACACCGATCGGGAGCTTCCAGGTTCTGCAGCACCGGATGGTGGACATGCACATGGAGGTCGAGCAGTCGGTGGCGGCGGCCTACCTCGCGGTGCTCAACCTCGATGCCGAGCCGGACGTACGCGCCAGGGCGGTGTCGGCGGCCAAAGCGACCGTGGGCCGGGCGGCCCGATTCGTCGGCCAGAACGCGGTGCAACTGCACGGCGGAATGGGCATGACCGAGGAGCTGGCCATCGGCCACTACTTCAAGAGACTCACCGCGTTGCAGTACGAGTTCGGGTCCACCGACCACCATCGGACCCGCTACGCGGCGCTCACCAAGGGGTGAATCCGAAGACCGGCACGACCCCGGATTGCGCCGGTAGATTGGCGACATGCTGAACAACATCGCCGGCACGGTCGGCAAGCTCGCGGGTCCGGTCGGCAAGGCAGCCGGCCAGGTCGCCGAAGCCGGCGGCTCCATCGTCGGGATCCGCAGCGGCACCGAGGAGCCCTCCTACACGGTGGAGCGCCGCGTCGGTGACGTCGAGATCCGCCGCTACGGATCGCGGATCGCTGCGGAGACCACCATCGACGCCAACGAGGAGGCGGCCCGCAACGAGGGCTTCCGCCGGCTGGCGCGTTACATCTTCGGCGGCAACAAGGGCAGCACCAAGATCGCCATGACCGCGCCCGTCGCGCAGGGACAGGGCCAGAAGATCGCGATGACCGCACCGGTGGCCGCTCAGCGCGCCGGCGGCGACTCCTGGGTGATCCGCTTCTTCATGCCGTCGAATCACACGATGGACAGCCTGCCCACGCCCAACGACGAGCGGGTGCGGCTGGTGCACGTGCCGGGCGAGCAGATGGCGGTGCTGCGTTTCTCCGGTGCTTACAAACCCGAGATCGTCAAAGCCCGGACCGAGGAACTGCTGAAGACGTTGCGCGACAACGACATCTACGCTGCCGATGAGCCGGTGGCCTGGTTCTACGATCCGCCGTGGACCCTTCCGTTCCGCCGCCGCAATGAAGTCGCGGTCAGCGTCGCGACGGTCGCCTAGGCCGCTGGGCTAGGAAGCCGGTGCCGGCACCGGAGGGACCGGCGTCGGAATCTGCACGGGAGCGGGCGCCGCCGGTCCGCCCTGATTGGACGGAGTGCTGCCGGCGAGCTTCGCCGGGTCGACTGGGCGGGTGGCCAGGAGCTTCAACGCGTCCGGGCCGGTCATCTCGCCGTCGCGCAACGCATGCCAGACCTCGCGCAGCAGCCCCGCTGTCGGATGCTCCGGGGCCTCCTGCGTGGTCCCGGGCGGCAGGTTGTCCGGGCTGGGCAGGTGCTGCACACCGTCGGCGGGAGTGAGGGCCGCCGCCGGATCCGCGGCCGGTGCGGCGGCGGCGGACAGCGCGGCGTCGACGACCGGAGCGGGTCCCGGATCGGCTGCCGACACCCCGGTGGCCGGCGTCGGCACCACCGGAACGACTGGCGCAGCGGGATCGGCTGCCGCGACCGGGACCGAGATTGCGGCCAGTGCTACCCCGAGCCCGCCAATGACGGACCGAAACCGTTGAGCAGCGACCACGTCGCACCTACCTTTCGTAGAAGGCTTCCTAACGGTGTTTCCGATCATGCCGATGATTCGTTACACCCGCCACTGATCCACAATCATCACGAAAAGTGTCCGCGAAACGCCCTCGGTGCATCACGTAAGAATGCCCGCGAAACGGTGATATTGCCCAGGCATGGAGAGTGGGCTGTCGATGTCGTCTCGTGCCGAGATCACCGCGAGGTTCGCCAAGGCGTATGTGAAGGCGCCGAAGGCGTGCAAAGGTCACATTCTGGATCAGGTGGTGGAGGTCACTGGCTGGTCCCGGGACAATGCTCGGCGGCGGTTGACTGCGGCGGCCCGGCCGCCGGGAGCGGGTCGAGAATCGCCAAACGGCCTCGCCGGCAACGTAAGCCGAAGTATTGCTACGACACGCGCAAGGTGCTGCAGAAAGTCTGGGCGGCCTCGGGTGGGCAGTGTGGGCGGTACCTGGCCGCTTCCATGGCCATTCAGCTGACGGCTCTGGAACGCCACGGCGAACTGGTGGTCGGCCAGGACCGCTACAGCCCCGAGGTGCATGCCGAATTGTTGGCGATGAGTAGCGCCACGATCGACCGTTACCTGCGTCCGGCTAAGGCCCGCGACCAGATCGCGGGGAAATCGACCACCAAGGCTTCCCCGTTGCTGCGGTCGTCGATCAAAATCCGCAAGGCGACCGACGAGGTCGAGGCTGCCCCGGGGTTCTTCGAAGGGGACACCGTCGCGCACTGCGGGCCAACACTGAAAGGTGAGTTCGCCCGCAACCTTGAACCTCACCGATATGCAGATCGGCTGGGTCTTCACCCGCAGCGTGCGCAACAACGCCCACACCCACATCCTGGGCGCACTGCAGGCAGGGATACGCGAAATACCCTACGAGGTAACAGGTTTGGACTTCGACTATGGCCGACAATGGCACGAGTTCCTGAACAAGGCCGTCATCAAATGGGCTGCCCAGATGGAGATCTTCTTCACCCGTTCGCGGCCGTACAAGAAGAACGATCAAGCCACGATCGAGTCCAAGAACAACCATCTCGTGCGCAAGTACGGGTTCTATTACCGCTATGACACCGACGCCGAGCTTGCGGCGCTTAACCGCCTGTGGAAGCTGGTCAACGACCGGTTCAACTACCTGACACCCACCGTCAAACCCATCGGCTACAGCTCCACCGGTGACGGCCAGCGCCGCCGCCTCTACGACGAGCCCAAGACCCCACTGGACTGGCTACTGGCAGCCAAGGTCCTCTCACCAGCCCAGGAATCAGAGCTGCTTGCCTACCGCGACAGCTTGAATCCCGTCGCGATCGGACGCCAGATCGCCGACCTGCAGACGCCCTGCTCAGACTGGCCAAGGACAAAACCGAGCAGCTCTACCTCGCCGCGATACCCACCGCTTTACCCGACCTCAGATCCGGGATACGCATCAAGAACAAAGCTCGCGAGCTCCGCCCGGTTTAGCGGGCATTTCCTACGTGATGCACGGATCATGTTTCGCGGGCATCTTGACTTGATGCATCACGCTGATCGATATTCACGTCACGACTCCCCACGAAACCCGAGGGTCACCTGCCGATGCCGATATTCCATGATGGACATTGGTTGTCCGGCGCGGGTTTCGACGTCCGGGGAGGGGGTATCGGTGTCGATTCACGAGGATGAGCAGACCGTCGCCGCGGTCGATCAACCGCACGCCGGTTGGTTCCGCTTCTATTGCGACGAGGACCGCTGGGAATGGTCACCCGAGGTCGAGGCCCTGCACGGGTACCGGCCCGGGACGGTCGTCCCGACCACAGATATCGTGCTCTCGCACAAGCATCCCGAGGACCGCCCGCATGTCGCCGGTCTCCTGGCCGGGATCCGGAAGCGCCATCAGGCGTTCAGCACCCGTCACCGCATGATCGACACCGACGGCCACGTCCGGCATGTCATCGTGGTCGCCGACACGCTGGCCGACAGCAGCGGCGAGGTGATCGGCACCCACGGCTTCTACGTCGACGTGACCCCCGCCGAGGACACCGACAAACGACAGGTCTCCGCGGCCATCGCCGAAATCGCCGAGAACCGTGCGGTCATCGAACAGGCCAAGGGCATGCTCATGGTGGTATATGGCATGACAGCCGAAGCTGCTTTCGAGTTGCTGCGGTGGCGCTCCCAGGAGGCGAACGTGAAACTGCGGCTACTCGCCGAGCAGATCACCCTTGATTTCGTCGACCTCGCCCAGCGGGAGCAGACGCCGCCGCGCACGGCCTTCGACAATCTGTTGCTGACCGCCGACCGGCGGATCGAAAGCCCGACGACATGACCGACCCGTCACACCGCGGACCGCTGGGCGTGCTGCGCCGTTATCCGCTGATCTCGTTCTTCGTTCTTGCCTACGCGGTCACCTGGGCGCTCTGGGCGCCCCTGGTGTTCGCCGGCGTGCCGGCGTTCTCCGAGACCCGGCACGTTCCGACCCTGGCCGCACTGCCCGCTGTCGCCGTCGGGGTGACGGGCACCGCGCTGTTCATGACGGCCGTAACTCAGGGGCGTCCGGGGCTACACAGGCTCTTCGACCGGCTCCGCTGCTGGGACGTCGGGCTGCGGTGGTACGCCGTTGCGCTGCTGCTGTTTCCGGTGGGTGAAGTGTTGCTCACCGCCGCGGTCGCGGGATCTGGGGCGCTGCGGGCACTCACGCCCGCAGCGCTGGTGCTCTACCCCGCCGCCTTTGCGAGCCACTTCATCTTCGGGCCGCTGTGCGAGGAGACCGGGTGGCGCGGGTTCGCGCTGCCCCGAATCCAGCAGCGATTCGGCCCACTGCGCGGCACCCTGTTGCTGGGCCTGTTGTGGGCCGGCTGGCACTTCTTCCTCTACCTGCCGGCCTGGGTCGCCGCCGGCGCTGCCGGAGCTGTGGTCAGCGCCGCGCTGTTCGTCGTGTTCACGGTCTCGGCGTCGGTGATCTTCACCTGGCTCTCCAACAACACTCGCGCGAGTCTTCTGCTGGCGATCCTGCTGCACGGGTCGATCGACGGCACCGCCACCTACGTTCAGGTCCTCGCCGACCGCGGCATCATCACCCACGACGCCGCCACCTTCAGCGCCGGATTCGGTGCGCTGGCTGTCGCCCTGCTGGCCGCGGTGGCGATTGCGTGGCGGACGCACCGCCGGCTGAGTTATCCGCGCTACCGTTACGAAGCCGAACACCTCGACCTCGGGCAACCGATCGGAGCACGGTAGGCACAATGCAGGCATGCGACGAATCCTGGCCGCGTCCCTTCTCGCCGCCGCTTTGGCCTTATCTCCTGCCGTGAGCGCCGCCCCGGTCCCGCCGGTCAGCCCCCAAGCCCAAGCAGCCGGATTGATCGACGTGCGCAGTGTGGTGCCTGACGCCGTCATCGACCTGCGCTACGCCACCGCCAACAACTTCGTCGGCGTGCCGCTGTATCCGGCGAACGCACGCTGCCTGGTTCATGAGTCGCTGGCGCCGGGACTGTCCACCGCGGCCGCGCATCTTCGGGCGCAGGGGTACACGCTGGTGTTCTGGGACTGCTACCGCCCGCATGACGTCCAGGTCCGGATGTTCGCCGCGGTGCCGGATCCGGCCTGGGTGGCCAAACCGGGCGACTATGCCCGCAGCCACGAGGCCGCCCGTTCGGTGGACGTGACGCTGGCGGCCGGCGGCCGGCTGGTCGACATGGGCACCGACTTCGACGACTTCTCCGCGCGGGCCACCGCCTACGCCACCGACGGCGTCAGCGCGGCGCAGCAGGCCAATCGGGCCCTGCTACGCACCGCGATGGCCGCCGGGGGCCTGGCCGTCTATTCCGGTGAGTGGTGGCACTTCGACGGCCCCGGCGCCGGCACGCCGCGTCCGATCCTCGACGTTTCGGTGAGCTGAATCCCTCGCGTGTGGCGCGGTGGTCTTCCCACTGTGGCGCGACGATTTTCTGGGTACGCGCCTGCTCAGTCAGCCCCACGTTGAGGGGCGGGTGCCATGGCTGGGCGTCCGGAACCAGCGAACACACACACTGCTGCGATTCCCGACCACCGCAACGCCCACACCGCCGAGAAGATGCATACCCAACATCGCGGTAGCCCCAAAGACTCCTAGCGCAGCAACTCCCGCACTCCGGCACCATCGGTGTTCCGCAACGGCCAATTGACGGGTACGTTCGTCATGCCGGCATTCAACAGGGGGAACCATGCGCCACATCAGCCGAGCCGTCGCACTGGCTTTGCCGGCAGTTGCCGCCGCACTGGTGGCGTGCATCCCGTCGACAGTCACCGCCCCGGTCGCGCTCACCGGGACAGCCCTGTACATGGGCGGCACGGATCATCCGCTCACCGTGCCCCAGGACACCCCCGAGTACATCGAGGGCTACGTCAACTGGGCCAACTACAACTTCGTCACCCCGTCGGGATTGTGCACCGGGTGCTCGCCGGTGGCTGTCTACGGCCCGAATCAGTTCTGGCCGGTCACCGGATTCGACGCGATGGGCTTCGACGCATCAGTTGCGATCGGATTGGCAAATCTCAACGACTGCCTGCGCGGCGCGGCATGCACGGTCACCGATCCGCCCTACACATCGTCAGGATCGCGGGTCGTATCGGATTCTTCGTACACCGTGTTCTCCTACTCGCAAAGCGGGGCCATCGCCAGCATCCAGAAGAGCAACCTGATAGCGCATCCCCTCTCTGGGACAGTCGATTTCGACTTCGTGTCCAACCCCAACCGGCCCAATGGCGGCATCCTGGAACGCTTCGTCGGGGTGCACATCCCCATTCTGGACGTGACGTTCAACGGCGCCACGGTGACGAACTCCCCACAACCGACCCCGCTGACGACGGTCGACGCGGTGCACCAGTACGACCCGGTGGCCGACTTCCCGACCAACCCGCTGAACCCACTCGCCGTCGTCAATTCACTGCTGGGCTTCGCCTACGAGCACCCGGAAGGCCACTCCGGCGCACCGATTCTGCAAGGGCAATACCAGGATTCGACCTACTACCTGATCGCCACCGATATCCTGCCGCTGCTGCGTCCGCTGACCGTCATTCCGTACCTCGGCCCCTTGCTGGCCACCACCATGGATCCGCCGTTGCGGGTGCTGGTCGAAACCGGCTATGACCGCACCATCAATCCGGGGGCCCCCACCCCGGCCATGTACCTCTACATCGCCAACCCGTTCACCGCGGCCGCCAACTTCCTCGCCGCGATCCCCAACGGGTCGGACAACGGAATCGCCTATGTCACCGGCGATCCCGCCAACCGTCCGTTCCACACCACACCGGCCGGACCCTATGGAGTGGGCGGCCCACCGGTCAATGCGGGAGCCATCGACCCCTATGGGCCGCCGACGCCCTTGCCCGCTCCGGGAACTCCGGGCAGCGCGGCAACCGGCATCGCAAGCCCTGCGGAGGCAACGACCCCGCCGAGCACAACGACCCCGCCGAGCACGCCGGTCAGGGCTTTGCCGACAGGAACAGGAACGTCGCCAGCAGCACCAGATGCACCAGGCCCTGCATCGCCAGAGCGCGACCTTCAGCCATCGTCAGCACCGAAACGATCACCGAGAGGGTCAGCAGCACGATCTGCATAGGTTCCAGACCCAGCGTCAGCGGTCCGGGCAACCACACCATCGCCAATGCGATCGTCGGGATCGTCAACCCGATCGACGCCATCGCCGAGCCGTACGCGAGGTTGAGGCTGATCTGTACCCGGTTGCGCCTCGCATTGTTCAGCGCGGCGAGGGTTTCCGGCGCCAGCACCATGAGTGCGATCACCACGCCGACCACCTGGTAGGGCATTCCCAGGGCGTGCACCGTCTCCTCAATGGTCGGCGACAGCAGTTTGGCCAGTCCCACCACACTGACCAGCGCGACCATCAGAACCGCGACGCTGAGCCAGGTTTCACGCGCCGTCGGCGGATCAGCGTGGCCGTCACCGTCGTCATCCAACAGTCCCGTCACCCGGCCGTGCCGATCGGCGGCCACCGGCACGAAGAAGTCGCGGTGCCGCATGGTCTGGGTGAACACGAATCCCGCGTACAGCACCAGCGAGGCCAGCGCCGCGAAGACCAGCTGGGACTGCGAATACTCCAGTCCCTTTGCGGACACGGTGAATCCGGGCAGCACCAGACAAACCCCGGCCAGCGTGATCACCGTCGCGAGCGCCGCCCCGGACCCGGAGGCGTTGAAGGCGACCAGTCGGTGCCGCATTGCACCGACCAGCAGACTCAGCCCGACGATGCCGTTGAGGGTGATCATCACCGCCGCGAACACGGTGTCGCGCGCGTAGGTCGACGCCCCCGGCCCGCCGCCTGCCATCAGCATGACGATCATGCCGACCTCGATGACGGTGACCGCGACGGCGAGGATGAGCGAACCGAACGGCTCGCCGACCCGGTGCGCGATCACTTCGGCGTGGTGCACGGCGGCGAACACCGCGCCTAACAGGCTCAGCGCAATCAGGACCAGGACGGCGACGTTGTCGTGGTCAGCCCAGGTGGCCACCAGTACCACCGCCGCGAGTACCGGGACGACCAGGGTCCAGTGCCGCAGTCCGCTGCGCGCCGTCTGTTCCATGGCATCACCGTAACGGTGAAGCGCGAACGATCAGGCGCACCGCGCGAAACGCCGCCGATCAGGCAGCCGCCGCTGAACGCGGGCGATCAGGCAGAAGCTGCTCCAGCCGTGGCGGGCACGGGCTTGGCGGTGCTGAACCGCAGCGCCGAATCCTCCACCGCACCCTTGCGCAGCCGGGAGTGGTCGGCCCAGTAGTCCATCTCGATCGTCCACGGACCGCTGGTGCCCTGCTGCGGGAATTCGTCGATGGCCCGCAGGATGTAGCCGGCCTCGAAGTCCAGCATCGGGCGCCGGCCCAACGCTGCATCATCGAGGAAGGGAATCACCGTGGTGTAGCCGCGCGAGTCCATGTACTTCAGCAGCCGGCACAGGTGCTCGCAGACCAAGCCGATTTTGAGCGTCCACGACGAGTTGGTGTAGCCGAACGCGAAGGCCAGGTTCGGGATTCCCGACAGCATGAAGCTCTTGTAGACCACGCATTCATGGGCGTCTTTCAACTCGCCGTCGACGGATACCTCGATGCCGCCGAACAACTGCAGTTTCAGGCCAGTCGCAGTAACGATGATGTCGGCGGGCAGCTCGCGCCCCGACGCCAGCAGGATCCCGGTCTTGGTGAACCGGACGATCTTGTCGGTCGCCACCGACGCCTTGCCCTTGGCGATGGTCTTGAACAGATCGGCGTCCGGCACCGCGCACAGCCGCTGGTCCCACGGATCGTACGTCGGCTTGAAGTGCGTCGCGACGTCGAAGTCCTTGGGCAGGAACGCGACGTTGGCCTGTCGGATGATGCGCTTGGCGAGCGTGGGCTGCTTCTGGCACAGGTTGTAGATGAACCGACCCTTACCGATGTTGAACCGCCGGGTCGCGGCGTAGGCAGCCTTGGGCGGCAACACTTTTCGCAAGGCGTTGGCCAGCGGGTCTTTTCGCGGCAGGGGCATCACGTAGGACGGCGAGCGCTGCAGCATCGTGATGTGGCCGGCCTTGTCCGCCATCGAAGGGATGAGGGTGACGGCGGTGGCGCCACTGCCGATCACGACGACGTTCTTACCCGCGTAGTCCAGATCCTCCGGCCAGAACTGCGGGTGGACGATCGTGCCCTCGAAGTCCTCCTGGCCCTCGAAATGCGGGGCATGGCCCTCGGCGTAGTTGTAGTACCCAGTGGCGCCGAACAGGAAGTTGCAGGTGGTATCCCACTGTTGGCCGTCGCGCTCGAGGGTGACCGTCCACTTGGCGGTGTCGCTGCAGAAGTCGGCGCGGACCACCTTGTGCTGCATATAGATCCGCTTCGCCAAGCCGTCTTCGTCGATGGCCTCGTGCAGATAGTTGAGGATCTCGTCGGCGTCGGCGATGGCGTTCTCCGACGTCCACGGCTTGAACTCGTAGCCGAAGGTGTGCAGGTCGGAGTCCGAACGAATGCCCGGGTAGCGGAATAGGTCCCAGGTGCCGCCGATGGCGTCGCGGCCGTCGACGACGGCGAAGCTGTGGCCCGGCAACATGGTCACCAGATAGTGGCCGAGGCCGATCCCTGAGATACCGGCACCGACGACGAGCACGTCGACATGCCCGGTGAGGGCCTCCTTGGGGCGGGCCTGGTTGAACGTGGCGGCGGTCATGCGGGACTCCTGGAATCGGGCCTGGAAATTGAACACAGCGGTAAACGCTAACAATGTTATAGTTCTCCGGACAGCTGTCAAGGGTTAAGGACATCGATTGACCACCGCGAGCGTTTCCCGCCGGGCTCCCGTCCAGGAGCGCAGCCGGCAGACGGTCACCCGCATCCTCGATGCGGCCGCGGCCATCGCCGACGAGCAGGGCGTCGATGCGGCCACTACCCGGGCTATCGCCGACCGGGCCGGCGTCTCCTACCCCTCGCTGTACCGGTTCTTCACCGACCGCGAGGCGATCCTCGACGAACTGCTGGAACGCCATGTCGCCGAATTGGACGCCCGCTGCGAGGAGGCCGAAAAGACCTGGGTGATCACCTCGGTGGCCGACCTGCTCAACGCCGAACTCGACTTGCACGTGCACTACTACCGGCTTTTCCCGAGTTCGGCGCGACTGTGGATGGGCGGGCGGACCTCCCCGACCGTCACCAGACACGTTCGCGCCCGAATGCAGCGGCTGGCGGGACGCATCCACACCATGCTGGTGTCCGCCGGGCTGATCCCGCCCGACACCGATCCACGCGCGATGCTGGTGGCCGTCGAAATGGCCGACCGGGTGCTGGAACTGTCCTTCCGCGACGACGACGGCGGCGCGGGCGACAACGTGGGGGGCTCGCACTTCGATCAGGAGATCCTCGACATCGGTCGCCGGGCCCTCAGCGCTTTCGCTTCTGACCTTTCCCGGCGCCCCCCCACGTAATCTGCATCAACTCCGCGCTCGGGGTGGCCTCCACGAGCCGACCGAAAGCAGCGGCGAACCCGTCGACGATCATGTCGTGATCGGGCACAAGCTTTGTGTCGCAAGCAATTCCGACGGTGATCTCCCCGTCGTAGCTGTAGATCGTGAAGCTCATCGGCTGATCTCCGGAGATGGGCGCCCAGCCGACCATGCCGTCGACCAGGCTGCCCGCCAGGTACACCGGCATCGACGGTCCGGGCACATTGGTCAACGTGCCGACGGTGCGGTTGGAGAACAGGTCCACCGACGCCTCGTACAGTTCGTGGCTCAGCCCGGCGATGGCCTCCTGGAACCGGAAGGCCACCGCAGCCTCGTGGCCGTGCTTGATCCGTTCCATCCGCCGTTTGGCGATCGTCAGCACCTTCAACGGGTCGGATTCGTCGGTGGGCAGTTCCAATTGCACCAGCGCGAAGTCGTTGCCGAGGGTGTCGGGCAGCGTCCGGTCCAGCGGCTTGAGATTCACCGGCACCATGAACGTCACCGAGGAGCACCGCGCGTGGTGCGCGACCAGGTAGGCGTGCAGTGTGCTGGCGACGGTCGCCACCAACACGTCGTTAACGGTGCACCGGTTGGCGCCGGCGACGGCCTTGACCGCGGCCAGCGACAGCGGCTCCGACCAGGCGACACTCTTCTCCTCACCCGCCGTCCCGGTCCACAGCGTGACGTCGTTGCGCGTGCCGACCAGCAGTTTGCGCATCGTGTCGACGTCGCCGGGGGCGGCGGAGAAGAAGTCGACCAGCGACCCGCCGCCGGGCAGGGCCGCTCGCACGTTGTCGGCCAGTCCCCGGCCGGCCGCCTGGGCCGCGCTGAACAGAGTGTTGCCGACGCCCACCGGATTGCGCAGCGCGTAGCGGCCCAACTGGCCGGCGCGTTGCAAGACGGCCGGTGCGTCGGTTGCCGTCTTGACGATCCCGGCCATCCGTGACGCCGCACTGCCCGCGGTGTGCGCCACACCGCCTGCGGCCGACCGCATTCGCCGGCCCAGCGGCTGGCCCGGCGCATGCGGATGGGCGCCCACCTGCTGGATGGCAGGGACCATGATCGGGCCGCCCTGCGGCGAGGAGTCGAACAGGCTCATCGACAGCTGCACCATCCGCATGCCGTCGGCGATGGCATGGTGACTGCGCAACACCAGGGCGCTGCCGTTTCCGTACCGATTCACCCAGATCGCTTGCCACAGAGGATGATTGCGGTCCAGCTCCTCGGTCCGGTGAGCGGCCACCAGATCCTGCAGGGCGCGCGGATCATCCGGGTTGTGCAGCGACACCAGCGAGACGTGGTTGTCGAAGTCGAAGTCGGGGTCGGGCTCCCACCACCAGACGCCGTCGTCGTCCTTGACCGCCCGACTGCGGAACACCGGGTAGCGGTTGATCAGCCGCTGCTCGACCACATCGCGGACCTTGGTGAAGTTCAGCGGCTCGGCGGTCCAGATCACCGAATCGACGACCATCAGATTGTGCGCGTGGTCCATCTCCAGCCACAACGCGTCCTGGACACCGAGTCGGCGTCGCGCCCCCTCGAGCGCACGTCGCTCGCCCATCACACCTCCGCACCCGCTACCACCGGAAGTCCCCGGAAACCCCATTGTGGCCGATCGGCGCCCCGGCCGACCCCGTTACGCCCCAGCAATACAGTCTCCCCTGGCATCATGACCGGCGAAGCGCGGAAAGGAACGACATGCCGAAACGAGCGCTAACCCGCCTGATCGCCCCTACGTTGGCAGTGGCAGCACTGGTGGGACTGGCGCCCGCAGCCGAGGCGTGCAGCCGCGTGACCTGGCTCGGGCCGGACGGCATGGTGATCACCGGCCGGTCGATGGACTGGCCGTACTCCTTCAATTCCCACCTCTACGCGGTTCCGGCCGGCAGCACTCAGGACGGTGCCGGCGGGGTGAATTCGCTGACGTGGACCCGCAAATACGGCGCCATCGAGGTGGCCGGCACCACCGATCCCAAGGGCCCGATCGACGGCGTCTTCGACGGCATGAACACGACGGGGCTGGTGGCCAATCTGCTCTACCTCGGTGAGTCTGACTTCGGCCCCGCGCCGACCGACAGCCGGCCGCGGCTGTCCTTCGGGGGCTGGGTCGACTACGTGCTGACCAACTACGCCACCGTCAACGAGGTCGTCGACGCATTCACCAACCCGTCGATCTACATCGTTCCGATGAACTTCGGACCAGGCTTCGCGGGGCACCCGACCGTGCACCTTTCGGTGACCGACGCCTCCGGCGACTCCGCGATCATCGAATACCTCGACGGCAAGCCGGTGATCCACCACGGGCGCCAGTACCAGGTCATGACCAACAGTCCCACCTACGACGAGCAGTTGAAGCTCAATGCCAAGTGGGACAACGTCGACAAGAATAAGGAACTGCCCGGTTCGATCCAGTCCCAGGACCGGTTCGTCCGCGCGTCGTACTTCCTGAGCAAGCTCCCGCAGACCACTGATGAGCGCCAGGCCGTGGCCGGAGTGTTCAGCGTGATGCGCAACGTGTCAGTGCCGTGGGGCGTCGGCGATCCGGAGCATCCGAACCTCTCCCCCACCTACTGGCGGTCGGTGGCCGACTCCACCAACAAGATCTACTACTTCGAGTCGGCGCTGAGCCCGAATATCGTGTGGGTCAACCTGAACAAGGTGAACCTTGGTCCGGGGTCGGGCACCCGCGCGGTGGCCGTTGAGAACAACTACTCGATCATCGGCAACATCGACACCCAACTGGCCCCGGCCAAGCCGATCTCCTTCCTGGCCCCCACGGCCGCCAACACTCCCAAGCCCGGGGGGACCACGCCTGCGGCCCCTGAGGTGCAGAAGAAGTCCGGATTCAAAGCCTGGTGGCTGCTCCCGATCGCCGCGCTGCTGGGCCTGTTTGCCTTCTTGCCGCGGCTTTTCCGCAAGCGAGCCGTTGCGGAGCCGGTTACGGTCGCCCCGCGGGCTCCGGAAGTCAAGACTGCGGTCAAGACGGTCGCTACGCCCGCGCCGGCGGCACCGAAGATCGTTGAGCGGCAGGACGAACCCCTGGTGGAGCGACCGGTGGACGTGGTCGGCGAAGAGGTCGGCGAGGTCAAGACCGAGATTCACGAGGCCCACGTCGAGCACGAGGTCGGCGCGGTCGTGCGGTACGAGAGCCACACTCCCGCCGAGAGCGCCTTCGAAGTCACTTACGAGAACAACGCGCTCGGGGATCACCAGGAGAGCAAGGCCGACAAGAGCGATCGGACGCCGGACTAGCGGGGAGGGGTTCAGGCCCGGCTGCGGGCCAGGTCCTCCAGCGCGCCGGCGGAGCTGAACGCCGGCTTCCAGCCGAGTTCAGTCCTGGCTTTGGTGGTGTCCATGACCACCGGTGTCCGCACGGTGTGCAGCCACTCCACCGGCGCGGGGACGAACGGCAGCTTGGCCAGCACCGCCGATGCGGCCGTGACCCCGACGTGCGGTATCCGCACCGCATGGCCGCCGAAAGCCTCGACCACATCGGACACCGTGATCGTCCCGTCCCCGGCGAGGTTGTAGGCACCGGGCGACGCGGACGTCGTGACCGCCAGCGCGATGGCCTGCGCGACGTCGTCCGGGTGGACCAATTGCAGCGGGGTGCCGGGATCGGGAATGGGCAGCAAGCGAGTGGCCGTCCCCAGCGGGCCGGGCAGCAGACTCCACGGCATCGCGTCGGCCAGCGCCGGCGCTTTCGGGCCGGCGACGATGCAGGGCCGCAGGATGTACACCTCGAGATCGGATCCCGCCGTGACCTCATGCAGGACCTTCTCCAGCGCAGCCTTCTGCTCGGAGTAATAGTGCTCATGCGAGCCGCGAGTGGGGACGTCCTCGGTGATCGGCGACGGGTTGTCCGAGTGGTACCCGTAGGCCGCCACCGACGAGGCGTAGACGAGCCGACGCGGACGGGTCGCCTGCACCGTCGCCTCGAAGACGTTGCGGGTGCCTTCGAGATTGACGTGCGCACTCTCCTGACGGGAACCGAAAATGATGAACGCCAGATGCACGACGACGTCGGCGTCGACGACCAGAGCGTCGACCGCGTGCCGATCCAGGATGTCGCCCTGGTGGTACACCGTCTTGGTCCAGCCGTGCGCGGCCGGGTCGAACGGGCGCCGAGCCATGCCGATGATGCGCTCCACCGACGGATCGCGCTCCAGCGCCTGCATCGCCGATTTACCGATCTCGCCGGTCGGCCCGGTCACCGCGACAGTCAGTCCCATTCGGCCAGTATGTCCAGTTCTGAGGCCGCGAAACACTAAAGCGCCAGATCAGCCCGTCTCGAAGTGTTGGTAGTCAACGGGATTGCGCCACGCTCCGCCCCAGCGCCAGCCGCGGTCGGTGAACGCCCGCACGGCCGGGTCCCCGGACCGCAGCATCCCCGGCACCGACTGGTTCCGGTCGAGGTAGGGGCGGGCGGTCTTGGGTTGCAGGTCTCCGCTGCTGTCGAGGTACGGGTTGATGAGCGGATTCACGTCGACGGCGCGGCCGTAGGCGTGCAACGACCAGCCGGTGTTTCCCGGCAGCGGACGGCAGTTGAACGCCGAGGTGTTGTTGTCCTGCATGGAGAGTTCGTCGTCGGCGCCCGGATAGTTCTCGACGGTCTGCATCTTCGCGATGGGATACCGAAGCCTCCACAGGTCGGCGAAGACCGCGACGACGTCGTCGACGACGTCGCGGTGCACCACCAGCGCACCCCGATGGGTCTGCCCGTCGTCGCCGACGTAGTCAATCTCGATGCGGCGCAGAGCTTCCGGAGCGACCGGGCAGCCCGTACGCCACGTCTCCCCCAGCTCGGCGGCGGTCACCGGCCGAACGGCCGGGGCAGGCGGCGGCGTTGTTGACGGCGTCACCGTCCGGACCGTCTCGGCGGGCAAGGGGGGCGACGACGTCGTCGCCGTGTCGCGGCTGCAGCCACTGAGCCCGAGCGCCGCCATCGCAACCCACGCCCCGATCCGTCTGTGTCTCACCGAGAGCAATCCCACCACATGGCGGGGCTTTACGGGGCGCTACGCCGCCGGGCGCCGCGCTGAATGGCTCTGTCCGGAAGCGGTTTTGGCCACTCTGCTGCGGGTCTGGGCGGGCGTGTCGTCGACGGTTGTGGCGGCCGCGGCGGCGCGTGAATGCGCCGGCCCCCGACTGCGATTGGGTGGTTCGGGTGCCGCGACGGACAGCGACTCCTCGACCCCGACAGACGACGGCGTCACCGCGATGGACGCCGGCTCAGCTCCAACAACGGCCGGCTTCGCCGCCAACGGTGCTGCCGCCGACACAGCGGGCACTTGTGCCCGCACCGCAACGGCCGGCCGCGGCGGTCCGACTGTCACCGCCGCCGACGTTGCGTCCTGGCGGGCGTACCCGGCGTCGACGATCGCTTTGAGCGGCTTCTCCACGGCCGACACGATGGACTCGGGAATCCCGATGTCCCGCAACGGCTGAACGAGGGGCAGTTGTGCAGTGGGCAGCAGGTATTTGGTCGTGCGCCCGCCCAGGTTGTTGATCGTGGTGGTGATGTTGGCGGCTGGGACGGTCGAGATATCCAGGCCGCCGGGAACGGTCTCGTAGCGCCCGTGGACGTAGACGATGCCCAGCGCCGCGTTGGCCACGCTCACCAGATTCCATGGGCGGTCGGGGAAGTCGGCCCAGCCGTCGTACTCACCGTTGACGATCACCGAGTCGTACGGGGTGTCCGGCGCGGTGATCGGTGACAGGTCCAGAATGGGCACCCGGAACGGCAGCACCCCCAGGATCCCGCCGGGGCCGGCCGGATCGCCGATGGTGATGAAACTGAGGTTCGCCGGCGACGGTCTGGACGGCAGGGACATCAGCACCTGCTTGGCGTGGGCCACCGCCACCGCACCCTGGCTGAAACCCGCGACGACGACCGGCCCGACGGCGTTCTGGACAGCGTTGACGATCCCGGCCGTCGCGACGGCGATCGACGCATCCATGCCCAATGTCTTTGCGGGATAATCGATTCGGGTCACCGAGTCGTTGGCGAAGAGCTTAGGCAGCAACTGCTCCGGGTAGGGAGCGGGATGGTCGGCTTGAGTGCCTTTGACGGTGAAGGCAGTGGCAGCCTGGGCTGGGACGGCGGCGATCACCACCGTCCCCACTGTCGCCGCCACAAGACCAGCAACACGGCAAAACATTGCCATGATCGAAAATAGCGCGCTGGCTGCGACGGCGGGCCGGATTAGTCAGACTGATCGTGTCCGCATCGAGCGGCGCCCGGGAGGAGATTCGATGGTGGAGCGGTTCGACGACGTCGTGCTCGGCGGCGGAAAGGGCGGAAAGTCGCTCGCCATGGCCCTGGCCAACGCCGGACACCAGGTGGCCCTGATCGAGAAGGGCCAGATCGGCGGAACCTGCATCAACGTCGCCTGCATCCCGACCAAGACCATGGTCGCCAGCGCCAAACTGTTCGAACTTGCCAGCCGCGCAGACGATTTCGGCGTTAGGCTCGCCCGCACGGCGGCTGACCTGTCCGGCGTGATCGAACGCAAGCGGCGGGTGGTGGGCGGCATGGTCGACGCCCACCGCACGCTGTTCGCCACTACCCCCAACATGGATTTCCTGCTGGGGCAGGGGATGTTCACCGGCGAGCGCACGATCACGGTCACCGTGGCCGACGGCTCCACCCGGGAGGTGTGTGGCGAGCGGGTCTACATCAACACCGGCAGCCACACCACCGTCCCGCCGATCACCGGCCTCGACGGCGTCGACTACCTGACGAGCACGTCGGTGATGGAACTCGACGATTTGCCGTCCCGGCTGGCCATTATCGGCGCCGGCTACATCGCGCTGGAGTTCGCCCAGGTGTTCCGCCGGCTGGGCAGCGAGGTGCTGCTCGTGGCGCGCGGCGACCGATTCCTGCCCAACGAGGATCGTGACATCGCCGCTGCGGTCCGCGCGGTCCTGGAGGAAGACGGCATCGAGTTCCTCGACAACGTCGAGACCGACTCGGTGCGGCAGGATGCCAGCGGTATCGAATTGAACTACTCGCGCAACGGAATATCCGAGACGCTGAGGTGCAGCCACCTGATGGTGGCCGTCGGCCGCACACCCAACAGCGCAGGCCTGGGTTTGGAGGCTGCCGGTGTGCACGTCGACAAGCGGGGTGCGATCACCGTCGACGACCACCTGCAAACCAGCGCCGAAAACGTCTACGCCGTCGGCGACTGCAACGGCGGCCCGCTGTTCACCCACGTGTCCTGGGACGACTACCGCATCCTGCTGGCCAACGTGCTGCACGGCGCCGGGCGCAGTACCGCCGGCCGCCTGGTGCCCTACACACTGTTCATCGACCCGGAACTAGGACGTGTCGGGCTGACCGAGGAGCAGGCCCGCGCTCAGGGTCACGACATCGCGGTGGCGTCGTTGCCGGCGGCGAAGATTCCGCGCGCCAACACCGCCGGCGAGACCAAGGGACTACTGAAGGCGGTCGTCGACCGCACGACCGATCAGATTCTGGGCTGCTCACTGTTCTGCCACTCCGCCGGTGAGGTGATGTCCGTGGTGCAGATGGCCATGATCGGGCAGGTGCCCTACACCGCCGTGCGCGACACCATCTTCACCCACCCCACCATGGCGGAGTCGCTGAACCTGCTGTTCGCCGCGCTCTGATGCGTCAGGCCAGCAGCGGGTCGATCACCGAGCGGGGCACGAGAACCTGTGTTGCCCCAGCGGATTCGGCAAGCAGCGTGCCCTGGCTGAAGAAGAAGATGACCCCGTCGTTGGTGATCGCGAAGTTCTGGTAGTTGGCCGGATCAAGGCCGACTTGCGGGACGATGGGCACCGGATGCCCGGCCTGCTTCTGCAGGTCTGCCTGGACCACCGGGAAGACGATGGGCAACGGATTGCTCTCCGGCAGCCACAGCGTCTCGAATGTGATGGGCTTGCGGTAGGCCTGGTCCCACACGAACGACTTGAACTCCGTCCGCGGATGGGCCCCGCCGGTGTTCTGATAGACCTTCAGCACCACAGAAATCTGGCCGCGCGGGGGCACCAGCGACTCGTAGTTCGTCGGAGTGATCTCCAGCGAGTACGGTGCGGTGCGGGGTTCGGAGGACTTCGCCGCGCCCAGGAACGAGTCGCGGGTCTTGCTGACGAAGTCGGCGATCGACTTCATGTCGGGCCAGTTGCTCGGAACCCTGATGTTGATGACGTAGCCGGGATCGGTCACCAGGATCTGGCACACCTGGCCGGTGTTGATGCCTTTGAGGTCGGCGCAGTAGTTCTTGGGCGCGGCCGAGGCAACTGCCGGGGAACCCAGAAGAACCGTTGTCGCTACCGCGGCGGACGCCACTCTTCGCATCGTAGAAATCGAAAACGACATGCAGCGAAGGTAACCCGAGGACTACGGCGTCACCGAATCCGGGCCGAGCAATTGGCAGTCCGGTGCGGGCGGCAACCCCACCCAGCCTGCGCAACCCCGGCCCGTCGCGACAATCGTCACACCAGGCGTGTAGGGCAGCGAAACCCGCGCCGGATCCATGCCGTGGGCCTGTTCACATCGCATCGGCGCGCCGTCGGACTGCAGGCACGCGATCGCCGAGTACGGCACGGCCAACGGCGCACATCCCGTCGAGACAACGGTGGCGCTGACGGTGTCCCCGTCGCGCGTCGGAGTCGAGAGGGTGAACGAACACGGCGGCGGAGGCGGCACGGGTCCAAGCGGAGTGGCATGTGCGACACCACTGGCGGCGCCGAACGCCAGAGCGCACGTCATCAAGACCACGATCGGCCGGCCCATCATCACAGTGTAGGGACGGCTCCTCCCGTTACGACAGCTCGATCACCTCGGCGGTGGTCAAGACTGGATCAGGCACGCCATGATCAGGCCGTGGTCAGTCATCCCCTACCGGGAAGAAGACGCCGGCGCTGATAACGCCTTCGCCGTCGGCGCTCAGGTGGAGCAGACGCGTCTCCGGTTCGGTCTGCAGCAATCGTTGCAGCAGAGCGTGATCACCGGCCGGTGCCAATTCGGAGCAGCCTCTTAGGAAATCCCCCGCATCCGCTATTCAGCTGGGCGGAAATACGGTTGAACCGTACCGTTGAGCTTGATGACCATCGGATTTCCGCGACGGTCCCTCGCGGTGGGCACTTCAACGCGCACCCAACCCTCGGCCACGTTGTACTCGTGAACATTGGTCTTCTCGACGCCGTTGAAGCGAATACCCACGCCGCGGACGAGCACCTCTTCGCTGTAGAAAGGGCTGCCTGGATCAATGGAGAGCCGATTCGGCGGAACGTCTGCGATCTGATCCTCGGACATGATGGCTTTCGTTGAATCCTGTGTCGTGGGTTGAATCTCTGAGAACCTACGCGACCCTGATCAGCGCGAACAACTCCCTGAACTGCTCGTTTCCTGGTGGAGCTAAGGGGATTCGAACCCCTGACCCCCACACTGCCAGTGTGGTGCGCTACCAACTGCGCCATAGCCCCGTGCGGGGTCGAAACTACACCACCGTCGCAGTGGCCTCAAAACCATCCGGGTCCGGCGCCGACCACTTGTGCCGGACAGGACACCCACATGTGCGCCCACCTTGGAGCGACAACGGTCCCAGAGAGGCAGTCGGGCCGGTGCGTTGTCGCGCAAAGGTGGGCAACAGCACTATGCCCCCGGACCCGGCCGGCCCCTCCGATCGACAGGCACCACCTACGGCAACTCCCCCGCCGCCTCGGGCCCCAGCGCCCGGACCGGGGTGTGCTCCACCGGCGACTGATCCCGCGTCTCGGGTGCGAACACCCACCCCACTGCCGCCACCAGCAGGATCGCCCCGCTGATCCCGAACGCCCACCCGAACGACAGATGCTGAGCCAGCACCCCCACACCGAACGACCCGACGATCGAGCCGAAGTCCGACATCATCTGGAAGGTGGCGATCGCCGTCCCTCCGCGGGCTTTGCCGATGATGTCGGCCACCGCGGCCTGCTGCGGGGAGTTGTAGACACCCGAGGCGGCCCCGGCGATCAACGCCTCGACCAGGAACACCGGCAGCGAGGAGGCCAGGCCCAGAACCGCCGTCGACACCGCTGAAAGAGCCAGGCCGGCGATCAGCAGCGGGCGTCGGCCGATCCGGTCCGACAGCCGCCCGCTGTACATCACCACCGACACGTTGCCGATCGCGAAGGCGGTCAACGCCAGCCCGGCGACACCCGGGTGATGGTCGAGGACCTCGGCGACGAACAGCGGCACCAACGCGAAACGCAGACCGAACAGCGACCAGCCGGTGGCGAAGTTGGACAGCAGCGCCGAGCGATACGCCCGGTGGCGCAACGCCACCCGCACCGTCACCGTCAACTCCTCGGCGTCAGCGGGAGCGGCCAGCGGCGAGTTGCGCAGGCTGATCAGCACCACCGCAGCAGCCACCAGCAGCAGGAGGCCGTAGATGACGAACGGCGCATGCAAACCCAGACTGGCGGTCAGGCTGCCGACCACCGGCCCGGCCACCGAGCCCACCAGGAACGCCCCGGAGAACATCCCGGCCACCCGACCCCGGGCGTCGTGCGGACTCATCCGGATCATCAGGCCCAGCGCCGAGACGAAGAACATCGTCGACCCCACCCCGCCCAGTGCCCGGAACAGCAGGAGTTGCCAGTACGTGTCGGCGAACGCGCACGCCGCGGTGGACACGGCCACGATCAGCACACCGCTGACGTAGACCTTCCGTTCACCCAGCCGCTGCACCAGAAACCCGGTCGGCGGGGCGGCGCACAACCGCATGACCGCGAACGCGGTGATGACGAACGTGGCAGCGCTGATGCTCACCCCGAAGTGCCGGGCCAGTTGCGGCAGCACCGGCGCCACCACCCCGTACCCCAGTGCGATCACCGCGTTGGCGCCGATCAGCGACCACACCTCGCGCGGCAACTCCACCTTCGCCTGGGAGGTGCCGTCGGCCGCCGAACTCACGCTATGACTGTATTCACCAGCTCTCGGGCGGCTTGTTGCACCTGCGCCAGATGCTCGGGCCCCTTGAACGACTCGGCGTAGATCTTGTAGACGTCCTCGGTGCCCGAGGGACGCGCAGCGAACCAGCCGTTCTCGGTCGTGACCTTCAGCCCGCCCAGCGGTGCGCCGTTGCCGGGAGCGGCGGTCAGTTTCGCGGTGATCGGCTCACCGGCCAACTCCGTCGCGGTCACCTGCTCGGGTGAGAGCTTGGCCAGCCGGGCCTTCTGCTCGCGGTTGGCGGGGGCGTCGACCCTCGCGTACACCGGCGCCCCGTACTGGGAGGCCAATTCACCGTAACGCTGCGAGGGGGTCTTGCCGGTGACGGCCAGGATCTCCGAAGCCAGCAAGCACAGGATGATCCCGTCCTTGTCCGTGCTCCACACCGAGCCGTCGCGGCGCAGGAACGATGCGCCCGCCGACTCCTCTCCCCCGAATCCGATTGTGCCGCTGACTAATCCGTCGACGAACCATTTGAAGCCGACGGGCACCTCGACCAGCTTCCGGCCCAGCCCGGCGACCACCCGGTCAATGATCGAGGAGCTCACCGCGGTCTTCCCCACGGCGACGGTGTCGGGCCAGTCCGGCCGGTGCGTGTAGAGGTAGTCGATCGCCACGGCCAGGTAATGGTTCGGGTTCATCAACCCGGCATCGGGGGTGACTATGCCGTGCCGGTCAGCATCAGTGTCGTTGCCGGTGGCGATCTGATAGAGATCGGGGTTGTCGATCATCGTTCGGAGAAGGCCAGCCATGGCGTTGGGTGAGCTGCAGTCCATCCGGATCTTGCCGTCGGTGTCCAGCGTCATGAACCGGAAGGTGCCGTCGACCAACGGGTTGACCACAGTCATGTCCAGGTTGTGCCGTTCGGCGATGGCAGCCCAGTAGTCGACGCTGGCTCCGCCCAGGGGGTCGGCCCCGATGCGGATCCGCTCGGCGCGGATCGCGTGGATGTCCACCACGTTGGGCAGGTCGGCGACGTAGGCGTCCATGTAGTCGTGGCGCTGGGCGTGCTGCAGCGCCCGCGCCACTGGGATTCGCTTCACCTCGGCCAGGCCGCCGCGCAGAATCTCGTTGGCGCGCTTGGCGATTGCGCCGGTGGCGTCGGTGTCGGCCGGCCCGCCGTTGGGCGGGTTGTATTTGAATCCGCCGTCGCGGGGCGGGTTGTGCGACGGGGTGACGACGATCCCGTCGCCCAGCGCCGAACTGCGGCCGCGGTTGTAGGTCAGGATGGCGTGGCTGATGGCCGGGGTCGGGGTATAGCGGTCGGCTGAATCCACCATCACCGCAACGTTATTGGCGGCCAGCACCTCCAGCGCGGAGACCCACGCCGGTTCGGACAGGCCGTGGGTGTCGCGGCCGATGAACAACGGACCGGTGGTGCCCTGAGCGGCCCGGTACTCGGCGATGGCCTGCGTGGTGGCCAGGATGTGGGCTTCGTTGAAGGCGCCGTCCAGGCTGGAGCCGCGGTGCCCGGACGTGCCGAACGCCACCTGCTGAGCGACGTCGTCCGGATCGGGTTCGATGGTGTAGTACGCCGTCACCAGATGAGACAGGTCGATGAGATCGTCGGGCTGCGCCGGCTGGCCGGCGCGGGGATTGGCAGCCATGGCGTCATTGTGCCCCGCGGAGGGGGCCGTGACGTCCAAAATGCCCCGCGGAGCGGGGCCGTGACGTCCAAAATGCCCCGCGGAGCGCGATACTTACTGCCTGTTGCGACTCATGAAGGGAATCGGCGTTGTTCGGCCACGACAACCGGGAGTTGGCGGCGGTATTCGCCGGCGGCGCGATCGGAACCCTGGCGCGTGCGGGGCTGGCCACCGTCGCCGCCCCGCAGCCGGGCCATTGGCCGTGGGCGACGTTCGTGGTCAACATCGTCGGCGCCTTCATCCTGGGATTCGTGACCACCCGGCTGCTGGAACGGCTGCCGCTGTCGGCCTACCGCCGCCCACTGCTGGGCACCGGGCTGTGCGGCGGCCTGACGACGTTTTCGACCATGCAGGTGGAGACCGTGCAGATGATCCAGCACCACCACTACGCGCTGGCGGCGAGCTACACGCTGGTGAGCGTGGCCGCCGGACTGCTGGCGGTCTATGTCGCGACAGCCCTGGTGCGCAAGGTGTCACTGCTGTGAACGCCGCGGTGTGGGCGGCAGTTGTGCTGATCGGCGGACTGGGATCGGTGGCGCGCTTCATGGTCGACCGCGCGGTGGCGCGGCGCGCGGCACGGTCGTTCCCCTTCGGCACGCTGACGGTGAACATCAGCGGGGCGGTGCTGCTGGGCTTCATCACCGGGCTGGCGCTCAGCCACACCGTCGCACTGCTGGCCGGTACCGCGTTCGTCGGCGCCTACACCACGTTCTCCACCTGGATGTTGGAAACCCAGCGGCTCACCGAGGAACGCCAGATCTGGCCGGCGCTGGTCAACATCGTCGTAAGCATCACCCTCGGCGTGGCCGCCGCCGCGGCCGGCAACGCATTGGCGGGCCTGCTGTGAGCGACTCGCTGAAGCTCACCGCCTACTTCGCCGAACGGCAGCGCACCGGCTCACGCTTTCTGGCCGAAGCGATGCTCGATCTTTTCGCCGAACACCGCGTCGCCTCCAGCGTGATGCTGCGCGGCATCGCCGGATTCGGCCACGAGCGCATCATCCGGACCGACGAATCGCTGACCCTCTCCGAGGACCCGTCGGTGGTGATGTCCGCGGTGGACTCCCCCGACACCATCGGCGCCCTCGCCGGTGCGTTCGCCGAAATGACGAGCAGCGGGCTGATCACCTGTGAGCGGGCCCGGTTGCTCGTCGGCAGCCTCACCGACGCCCCCGGCGGCCCGGAGCTGACCGACGCCGACACCGTCAAGTTGACCGTCTACGTCGGCCGCAACCGCCGGGTGAACGGCGCGCCCGCCTACCGACTGGTGTGTGATGTGCTGTACCGCAACGGTTTCGCCGGGGCTTCGGTGCTCCTCGGAGTCGACGGCACCGCCCACGGCGAGCGCCGCCGCGCCCACTTCATCGGCCGCAACCTCGACGTCCCGCTGATGATCATCGCCGTCGGCACCACCGCGCAGGTCCGTGCGGCACGCCCCGAACTGGCCGAGATCCTGCAGCAGCCACTGGTGACCCTCGAACGCGCTACCGTATGCAAAAGCAAGGGGCACCTGCTCGCGACCCCACCTACCCTCGCCGACATCGACGACCACGGCCGCCCGGTGTGGCAGAAACTGATGGTCTTCACCTCCGAGGCCAGCCGGCACGGCCGAACACCGGTCCACCGGGCCTTGGTGCGCCGACTGTGGGAATCCGGGGCCGCCAGCGGCGCAACGGTGCTGCGCGGGATCTGGGGCTACCACGGTGACCGTGAACCCCACGGCGACAAGCTGATTCAGCTCGGACGCCAGGTCCCGGTGATGACCGTGATCATCGGGTCACCGGCGAGCATCGCCCGCAGCTTCGAGATCGTCGACGAGGTCACCGACGAGTGCGGTCTGGTCACCTGCGAGATGGTGCCGGCGCTGTTGGCGATCGCCGACGGCCAGCACCACGGCAGCACCGAACTGGCCGAGTTCGGTTACTGAGCCTCGCGGCTATCGGCCAGCACGGTCAGCAGCACCACCGCATCCTCGTGGGCGTGCAGGCCGTGCCGTTCCCGCGGGATCACCAGCAGATCCCCCGGACCGCCCCCCCAGGAGTCACTGCCCGCGCTCACCCGAACCCGGCCCCGCAACACCTGCAGGGTGGCCTGGCCGGGGCTGTTGTGTTCGGCCAGTTCCGAACCCCCGGTCAGCGCGATCAGCGTCTGGCGCAACATGTGGTCGTGCCCGCCGTGCACGGTGTGGGCGGACCGCCCGGCGTGCGCCGAGCGCGCAATCTCCAGGTGCTCCTCGGCCAGCCGCGTCAACGAAATCCCTTCCATACCGGGTCCCTCCCCCTCAGACGAGCAGCAGAATGCCGCTCACCACCAAAGCAACCACTTTGGTCGCCTCAAATCCAACGTAGACCAGATGCGCGTGGGAGCGGCCCGACTCCGCCACCCTGGCGTCGGCCAGCACGGCGTCGGAGCGCCGGGTCAAGGCCGGGCGAACACCGAGGACCTGGGCGCCCAGCGCGACCACCGCGACACCCAGCACCGCGAGTGCGCCGCCCGGCGCCCGGCCGAGCACCGACCCCAGCAGGGCCGCCGCCGCCAGCACCACCTCGCACATGTTGAGTGCCCGGAACACCAGGCGCCCGATCACCAGTCCGAGTTGGATCGTGACGCCCGGCGCGCGGAACTTCAGCGGGGCCTCCAAGAATGAGATGGCCAGCACCATCCCGAGCCAGACGAACACCGCCGCGACGGCCAGTGCCAACCAGTGATTCATCGTTCCTCCAGTGCCGTTTTGAGTACACCGAGATGGCTCTGCTCCACGTTCTTGGTCGCCGTCAGGAGCGTGACGGTCCCATCGACCGCCAGTGCCCGCAGCTCGTCCTGCGGCTCTGCCAACTCGGGTTGATCCAATTCGGCCCGGTACCGCCGGGCGAATTCGGTGTAGCGCGCGGGATCGTGGCCGTACCAGTGACGCAGTTCCGTCGACGGCGCCACCTGTTTGTCCCAACGGCCGATCCGAGGGTCTTGGCGGTGCATGCCTCGCGGCCACAACCGATCGACAAGCACCCGGACCCCATCGTCGGGACCGGGTTCGTCGTACACCCTCGCCGTCCGTATCACTTCTGCCGATCATTCCACGATGGGTATCCATCGCAGGTGACGGCAGGAGACGATGGGCTGGTGCGCGACGATCCGGTGCAGGTGCTGCACCGCTGGGAGGACAGCGGTGCGCATTGGGCGGTGATCGGCCACCGGGGGAAGGCGGTGACCATCAGTCTCTACCGCTGCGACGGCGGCGAGGAGGCCGACCGGTTCACCTCCGACGATCCCCGTCTCCTGGAGTTTCTGGCCGGCCGCGCAAGCCAGTCCTGACCAGTCCCGACCTCCGGTAACCGGTCATCGTCGGCGGGGCCGCTATAAAGGTACCGGCATTGCAGGACACGACAAGGAGATCGTCATGGGACTTCGACGGCTGCGTCCGCTGTCGGTCATCGCCGTCGCCCTCGCCGCGGCAGCGCCGCTGGCAGGCTGTGACGCCAAGAAGGGGACCGACAACATGCGCGGCGAGTCGTCGTCCAGCACCTCGGCACCTGCGTCGTCGAGTTCCTCCGGCAGCGCACCCGGCAGCTCGGCGGCCGCGGCCACCACGACGCAGGCTCCCCGCATCAAGAAGTGGATCGACCTGCAGGTCGGCGACTGCCTGGCCGACGTCCCTCCCGCCGACCCCGCGGTCGTCGAAGTCACCGTCGTCGATTGTTCGCAGCCGCACATGGCCGAGACGTTCGTCCGTGCCCCCATCCCCGTTGACGCCGCGCTCGACGGCACCGCGAACGCCCAGTGCGAGACGGGCTTCGTCGAGTACACCGGCCGCGCCTCGGCGGGTAGTCCCTATACCGTGGGCTACCTGATCGACTCCGACCAGGACCGAACCGGCAACAACCCGCTGCCCAGCACGGTGATCTGCCTGCTGCAGAGCACCCAGGGGCAGTCACTCACCGGGTCGGCATCGCCGCACTGATGCGCAAAACGGTTGGTGCGGAGCAGAATTCAGTGGCTCCGACGAGACTGGCGCCCCGACCAGTCAGATCCTCATACTGAAACGACTCCGAACCGCGATACAACTCCACCTGGGTGTGATGGCCGTTGTGAAGCATGGGCAGGGCGCAGCATTGTCCGCTAGCGCGGTTGCCGCATAGTGGCTGGCCGGCAACCGCCAACGTATTGATCATTGAATACATTCCCCGACCGTGGCTGAAGACGCCTCGCTTGTCCGGGGTCTGGGGTGTGGTCCCACAACGGGGGCCACTGCGTCATCTGGCACGTTACGCCCTCGGCGGCCCGGCTGCTCGGTGCGAGCCTCAATCGTGGGCGTCGATGCTCATTTGGGGACGATCGTGCTCGTCGCCGACGGGACCTATGAACTGCTCATTCGGCGCCCTGGAGTTGTCGGCCCGGAACAGCTGCGAGGCCGTCCTCGCCGAACAACATCGCCTCGACGTCTTTGGGCCCCAGCCGGACTGCGACGACGCGGCTGGTCCCAACCTCAACCAATCCGTAGGGACCGTATTCGGGGTAGCCCCGCGACTGGCTGTATCGGACCAGCCGAAACCCCATGCGTTTCGCGCGGTAGCGCCACTGCGATTCAGAGTGCATGACAATCCCCCCAGCGGAAAACACGGTGCGGCAGCCTGCGGGACCGATCCTGAAATCCGCCCTGCAAAACCCGACGCGTGCGCCCGTCCTGTGTGGGCGTCACGTCTTCATGCTTACGAGAAAGGCCTGGATCCGCCATAGGAGATTGGTGCTATACGGGAACTAGTTCCCTTCAGGGAACGGCGCTCCCGAGTGATCCCACCCACCTCCGGTGAAGAGCCAGCCCGCCGCAGGTGTCTCCGCAGCCTGGGGCCCCCGGCAGCTCAGCGGCGCACGGGCATTGGGTCTTGTCGTGGAGAGCCGCTACATTGCGCTGCTATGAGGATCGCGATCGGTGCGCTTGGCTGCGCGACGGCAGTGCTGAGCCCCGGCCCTGCCGATCCCTACAGGGTTCAGCCGGACTGGACGACGGCCGTGGCCGCCGTTACCCGTTAGGTCCATACCTGCCGTGTCCGCCGAGGATCGGCTGCACTGGGACGCGATGTACGCCCAACGCCATGAGGCCGCAGACGAACCAGCCGTGCCGACCGACTTTCGGCCGGTCGAACACCACTTCCCCGCCACCGGCCGGGCCCTGGACGTGGCCTGTGGCGCCGGCGGCGCTGCCGTCTGGCTGGCGCGCCGGGGCCTTGAGGTCTGGGGCCTGGACATCTCAGCCGTAGCGATCGACCGCGCACGAGAACGTGCCGCGCAGTGGCAGGTGGCCAGCCGCTGCCGTTTCGACGTCGCCGATCTCGATCACGGGTTGCCGGCGGGGCCGCCCGTAGACATCGTGATCTGTCACCGATTCCGGGCACCTCATCTCAGCGCTTCGATCGTCGACCGGCTAGCCTTCGGCGGCCTGTTTGCGGTCTCGGTGCTCAGCGAGGTCGACGCCGTACCGGGACGCCACCGCGCTGCACCCGGTGAACTCCTCACCGCTTACTGCGGCCTCGAACCGATCGCCTCCGGTGAAGGACATGGCATCGCCTGGCTGCTTGCGCGCAAACACTGAAAATTGCACAGCTAGATGTGCAGTACCGCCTTGGCGATCAGGAAGTAGATCACCAGACCCGTCGCGTCGACGAACGTCGTGATGAACGGATTGGAGAACACCGCCGGGTCGGCACGAACGGCCTTGGCCAACAACGGCATCGCCCCGCCGACCGTCGCGGCCATGGTGCACACGCTCAGGAGCGTCAGACCGATCACCGTCCCTATCGAGCGGTCGAAGGCGATCGTGGTGATGACGAATCCGACTGCGCCCAGAATCAATCCGAGGCTCAGGCCGACCCGGAACTCACGGCCCAGCACCTTGCCGATGTCCGCCGGGGTGACGTCCTGCAGCGCCAGCGCGCGAGTCACCGTGGTGGCGGCCTGATTTCCGGTGTTGCCGCCGGTTCCGATCAGCAGGGGAACGAACAACGCCAGGGTGACCACCTCGGCGAGCGTCGATTCGAAGGTGTCGAGCACGTGGACCGTGAGCGCAGCGCCGATCGCCAGCACCAGCAGCCACACCACCCGCGAGCGCACGAGCGCGCCGATGCCGGTGGTCAGATACGGCTGACGGAGGTTCTCCGCGCCGCCGATGCGAGCCTGGTCCTCGCTGTCGGCCTCCTCCAGAATGTCCAGCGCGTCGTCAACGGTGAGGATGCCCACCAGCCGCTGATCGCTGTCGACGACCGGCAGGGCAAGGTGCTTGCTGTCGGCGCAGCGCCGCGCGGCGTCCTCAGCCGGTTCGGTGGCGTGCGCGAAGTCGGCCGGTCGCATGATCTCGGCCACCGACTGCTCGGGTGGCGCCTTCATCAGGTCGCGCAGGCTCACCACACCGAGCAGCCTGCGGTTCCGGTCGGTGACCGGCAGCGTGTAGACCGTCTCGGCCTCGTCCAGCACCCGTCTGACCTCATTGAGCGCCGACGACGCCGGCATACCGGGATCGAGCCCGAACACCTCGGGACTCATCCGGCGCCCGATGGACTTCTTGGGGTAGCCCAAGATGTCCGCGGTCAGTTCCCGCTCCTGCGCGGACAGACCTTGCATCAGGCGCGCAGCCACCGCCGCCGGGACCTCGTCGAGCAGGGCGACCCGGTCGTCGGGATCCAGATCGTCGAACGCAGCGGCCACCTCCTCGTCCTGCAGGGAGTCGATGAGTTCCTTCTGCAGCACCGGCGCCAGATCCTCGAAGACGTCGGAGGCCTGCTGCTTGGGCAGCAGCCGGTAGAGCACCGCGCGCTGCTTGGCAGGCAGGCGCTCCATCACGTCGATGGTGCGGGCCGGGGTGAGCAACTGGGCCTCGGCGTCGGCGGTCGCCAGGTCGCCGTCCGTCAGTGCCCGCCGGATGGTCTTCACCGGGTCGCCCGCGGCAACTGCATCATCAGTCCACACCATGGCGCTCTTCGACTCCGTCCTCGCGCGCCCATTATGGGCGACGTGACGGTGTGCGGCCGCGGAGTTACACCATATTCACATCGCCGGCTGATCCTCGATGAGGCGCAATGCCAGCCGTGGGCAGCGCTTCACCGCCTCCTTCGCGTAGCGACTGAGTTCTTGGGGAATCTCCGGCTCCCGGGATCTGTTGCGCGACAACGGATATCCCCAGTCGTCGCGCACGAGTAGATCGGGCAGCAGTTCGGTGCACAATCCGCGGCCGTCGCAGCGAGTCCAGTCGATGTGCAGCCTGGTCATACCGGCCACCCGCCCAAAGTCTGCTCGTGGCCGTCGGCGTCGACCAGCCGGGCCGGGACTCCCAGCGCCGAGATCCAGGCCGGCGCGCGTCGGCCGCGCACGATCGCGGCGGTGCTGACCGTATTGGCGGCCAGGCAGCTGTCGGCCGCCACGCTGACACTGCGCCACACCGGCTCAGCCGAGGCGCCAGTGCGCGGGTCGACGATGTGGTGATGCGAGGTCCCGGCACGGGTCCAGCGCCGACGGCGGGTGCTTGACGTCGCCAGTCCGGTCTCGGTGCCGATGGTCACATGAGCGGCCGGGTCATCGTCGCTGTCCTGCACAAGAATTCGCCAGCCACCCTCGGGCACCGGCCCGGCGGTTGAGATGTCGCCGCCGAGATTGACCAGCACGCCCGTCCCGGTCTCCCGATAAACCCGGCGCGCGCAGCGGTCGGCGGCAGCCGCCTTGGCGGTCGCGCCCAGATCGAGCAGGGTTCCGGCCGGTATGCGGACACTGTGCCGGTCGAATTCGACGGCGGTCCAATCGACCGGCACCGCGACCGAGGAGATCCGGGGCATCCGGGGCATCCGGGGCATCCGGGGCATCCGGGACGCGTCGTCGACCAAGGCGTCGTCGTATCCCAGCTGGACCACCGCACAGCCCACGGTGGGGTCGACGTCGCCGTCGGTGAACCGGGCCGCTCCCAGCGCGGCCTCGAGGAGGTCGGCCAGCACCGGACTGACCGGCTGGCGGACTCCCCCGGCCCTGGCCAGTGCGCTGATCTCCGAATCCGGGCGAAATCGGGAAGCAGCCAACTCGACCGCGTCGAGTTCGGCGTCGACGGTCTCCCGGGCAGCCGGCAGCCGGGCCGGATCGGTGACCAGCAGGTGCATCGCGGTGCTCCAGCGGTCCCACTGCACCCCCGCGGGAGCCAGTGCCGAAGGTGATGGCGTCACGCGGCTGAGTGTGCCGGGGGATTCTTTGAGCCCTGAAAGAATCGGCAAGAATTGGCGTCGAACATTCCACGTGGCACCCTTCCTCACGTGTTGCCACCACTGTTGCTCGTGGTCGAGGATGACCGTGCGCTCAGCGCCCTGCTCGCCGAACTCTTCTCCTCGGAGGGCTACCGGGTCGATACCGCCTTCGACGCCCAGCAGGGCCTGCATCGCGTGCTCACCCGAAACTACGACGCCCTCATCGTCGACCGCGGCCTTGCGGTCATGGACGGTGCGGACCTGATCGCGTTGTTGAGGTCGCGCGGCGTCACCACACCAGCGTTGATTCTCACCGCGCGGGGTTCGGTCGAGGACCGGGTCTCCGGCCTGGACGCCGGCGCGCAGGACTACCTCGTCAAGCCTTTCGAGATCCCCGAATTGCTGGCCCGGGTGCGGGCGTTGTTGCGGCGTACCGACGATGCGTCGACCGTCCTGCAGGTCGGTGGACTCCGACTCGATCTGGTGTCCCGCCGTGTCAGCGGTGCGGCGGCGGGATCCGACGGCGTCGAACTGACCGATCGCGAGTGCGCTCTGCTGGCGACCCTGATGAGATCGCCGCGGACCGTGTTCACCCGCCCCCAACTGCTGATGCACGCGTTCGACGGGGTCGACTCCGAAGCGGCCGTCGACCTTTACGTGCATTACCTTCGTCGCAAGCTGGGCAAGAAAGTGGTCCGTACGGTGCACGGCTCGGGCTATCGGCTGGGGCCGGAATGACGCCCACCCCGGCCAGCGATCTCAGCGTGGTCCGCCGCGCGGGCCGGATCGTGGCGATACAAACCTCAGCGGCGTTGGCGGCTGTGCTGGTGCTCGTCGGCCTGGTCCTCGCCGCGGTCTACGTGCACACCCAAAGCGCACAGATCGCCGATGAACTGACCCAGGTGGCGATGAGCGCCGACGACGCAGGCGACCCGCCGCCGGGCGTGGAACTCGCCCTTCGCGACCGGGCCGGCACCGTGTCGACCAGCGACGGCGGCAAGGCCGGCATCCCCCTGCTGTCCGGTCCGCCGGGTTTCGTCGATTTCAGCGACCACCAGCGCGACTACCGCGCCCTGGTGGTCGACCGACCGGAGGGCCGGGTCGTCGCGCTGACAGATCTTGCTCCCTACCGAGGGAGTCGCACCCGGCTGCTGGCCGCGCTCGCACTGGCCGAACTCACCGGGATCATCGCCTCGATCGCCGTGGTACTGCTGTTCACCCGCCGCTCGGTGCGGCCGCTGGCTCAGGCCCTGGCCCTGCAGCGCCGATTCGTCGCCGACGCCTCCCATGAGCTGCGCAGCCCACTGACCGTCCTGCACACCCGCGCCCAGCTACTTGTCAGCCGGCTGCACGCGGGTGACGTCGATGGCGCGACCCGGGACGCCGACGCCCTGGTGGGCGACACCCGGGCCCTCGGCGGCATCGTCGACGACCTGCTGGCATCGGCCACGATGACCACCGCGCGCAATCCCGGTGACCGGATCGACATCGGCCGGCTCGGTCATTCGGTGTGCGCCAGCATGGAGGCCTACGCGTCATCGAACGGGATGAGACTGATCTGCACGACGGGCGGCTCCGAGGCGCTCGAGGTGACCGGCTCGGAGGCCGCTCTGCGACGGGCCCTGACCGCACTGATCGACAACGCGCTGGGGCACCAAAAGCCCGGTGGCACAGTGCACGTCGATCTCCGACGTGACGGCGAGCAGGTCGTGGTCGCAGTCATCGACGACGGGGTGGGCATCGATCAGGCCGTCATGGCGACGTTGTTCAACCGATTCTCACGCGGCACTGCACACACGAATCTAGGCGGCCGGCAGTCCTACGGGATCGGCCTGTCCCTGGTTCGCGAGATCGTCGAGGCACACGGCGGCCACATCGCGGTGTCCTCGACCCCGGGGCAGGGCGCAACGTTCACCATCGCGCTGCCCTCGGCCGCCTGAGCACGCCGCAACGCCCCTCAGTGAGACCCGCGTCACTTCTTTGAGCGTTCCAAGAATCGGTTGCCACCATCTGCTTCATGACTTCACCGCGTTCGGGTTTCCGCCGCACCGCCATCGCGACCTGGGTTCTGGCCGGGATCGGGGTGGCCGGGGTGGCCGGTGCGTCGGAGCTCGCCTACGCCGACACCCTCAAGCCCGCCGAGCCGCCGGCCGCCGAACAGCCCGACGCCGCGCTGCCCGTGCCGGCCGTAGCTCCCGCGCCCGAGGCCGCGGTCGCCCCGTCAGCGCCGGCGCCCGTCGATCAGCCCCCGGCCGCGGCACCCGTCGCAGCGGCGCCGGCCCCCGCCTACGCCCCGCCACCGGCCACCGCCCCCCAGGTCAACGCGGCTCCTCAGTACACGCCGACGCCGGTCTACACCCAGACCTACGTGCCCCCAGCCCCGGTGTACGTGGCCCCGCCGGCACCGGCCTACGTTCCGCCGGCGCCCGCTTACGTCGCGCCCCCGGCGCCGGCCTACGTCCCCCCGGCGCCCGTCGTGCAGCAGGCGCCCGCCCCCGCCCCGTCCGACGGCGGGTTCGTCGTCCGCCAGAGCCACACCCCGCCCGGCGGAGGGTCGCTGTCGGGCTCGGGCAACAAGTTCGCCCCGTCACACACCGCCTCGCGGGGCTCGTGACCCGCCCATGACCAGCGAAGCGCTCTGGGCTTTGGGTCGCGGCAACGGCGTTGTAGCGCTGGGATTCCTGACGATGTCGGTCGCGTTGGGCGTGGCCTCCCGTTCCGGCCGCCCGTTGTTCGCGCTGCCGAGGTTCGGCGTGGCTTCGGTGCACCGCTTCGTCGCGCTGACGGCGGTGCTGCTGGTGGCGCTGCACATGGGGCTGCTCTTCTTCGATCCCTATGCGAAGTTGCGGCTCATCGACTTCGTGGTGGCGTTCCTCGGCAACTATCGTCCGCTGTGGCAGGGGCTGGGCACCGTGGCCTTCGACCTGCTTGTCATCGTGATCATCAGCAGTCTGCTTCGGGACTGTCTGGGGCTGAGGATCTTCCGGACCGTGCACTGGAGCACGTACCTGCTGTGGCCGATCGCACTGGCACACGCCCTGGGTAACGGCACCGACACCGGACAACTGTGGTTCCAGGCGTTCGCGGGATTCTGTGCGGCGATCGTCGCCGTCGTCGTGGTGTGGCGGTTGCGCGCCACCTTCTCCGAATACTCCCGCCCATGACCGGGGTGTCACGGCTGCTCGCCGCATCGGGCCCTGGTCTGGCCGACCATCTCTCTTCCTTCGGCGAAATGCCGACGCCGACAGCTGATCTCATCGCCATGGTCGACGCGTCCGGGTTGTCCGGGCGCGGCGGTGCGGGGTTCCCGACCGCCCGCAAGATGGCGACGGTCACCGGCAACCGGGCCGTCGTCGTCGGCAACGGCGCCGAGGGCGAGCCGCTCAGCCGCAAAGACGCCACACTGCTGACCAGGTCGCCGCACCTGGTCCTCGACGGCCTCGACGCCGCCGCCGGGGCGATCGGGGCCGAGAAGGTCTACCTCTACGTGCATCCCGAAGCGACAGCGGCGGTCACCGTCGCGCTCGACGAGCGCCGCGCCGCCGGACTGGACACCCATCGGGTCGCGATGGTGCAAGCTCCGGACCGGTTCGTCGCCGGCGAGGAATCCGCGGCGATCAGCCGAATCGAAGGAGGTCCGGCGCTGCCGCGTGACCGTACCGTCGTCGCCTCGGTGTCCGGGGTAAGCGGTCGGCCCACGCTGGTCAATAACGTCGAGACGCTGGCGAACGTAGCACTGATCGCCCGGTTCGGGTCCGACTGGTTCCGCACCGTCGGCGACCCGGACGACCCCGGCACGATGCTGGTTACCCTGTCCGGGGCGCTCAATTCCGCTGTGGTCGAGGTGCCCACCGGAATCTCGCTCGCCGAACTGCTACAACATTCCGGCGGCGCCGACCTGCACAACCTGCGCGCCGTGCTCATCGGCGGCTATCACGGAACATGGCTGTCCCCAGAGGAATTGGCGATCGCCCGGCTGAGCCGCTCGGCGCTCAAACCCTTGGGAGCGACACCCGGCGCCGGGATCGTCCATGCGCTGGACAACGCGGAATGCGGTCTGGGCCGCACCGCCGAGATCGCCGGATATCTGGCCGAACAGAGCGCCCGCCAGTGCGGGCCCTGCCTGAACGGCTTGCCGCGACTCGCCGAGTTGCTCGAGCAACTGGCGTTCGGCCGCGCCTCCGATGACCTGGTCAGCGAGATCCGCAGGATGGTCCGCATGGTCGACGGCCGCGGATCCTGCCGACATCCCGACGGCACCGCGCGGATGATCCGCAACGCGCTGCACACCTTCGCCGGCGACATCGAGTCGCATCGCCAGGGACGCTGCGTTGCCAGCGAAACCGCCTCGGACAGAGCCACTTTGCGATCGATAAGGACAGACTCATGATCGAACTGCTTGAGGACATGCCCTCCGGTGTCACGGGCCTGCGGGTCTCCGGCCACCTGACCGGTGAGGAGTTGCGGGCGATCAGGCCGGCGCTGAGCGACATGCTCGACGGGCGAGAAATTCGGATCGTCGAAGTCATCGATGACGACTACGTCGGCTTCGGACCGGGCGGCCTGATGGAAGACCTCAAGCTGGGACTCGGCACCGTGCTGCCCCACCATTCGGCCTTCACCCGGATTGCCGTGGTCACCGACAAGGACTGGGTGGCCCGCACGCTGCACGCGATCTCGTGGCTGGTTCCCGGAGAACTCTCCGTATTCGGCCTCGACGAGATCGATCGGGCAAAGCAATGGGCCGCCGGCTGAAGGCAACTCGGCCCACGCGGTTCAGTCGTGTGGGTGATCGCCGGGGTTCGTCTCCGGCCCGCCGGGACTGATCCCCGAGTCGCTGCCGATTATCGCTTCGCTCGGCTCCTGCCCCGGGACATGCAGCCCCATGTCCGTCACCGGAAGACCAGCGTCCTCGGGGACCGCTGCGCCGGGCGGCGTCATCGGCGGTGAGTCCGTCACCACGGCCGGCTCGCTGTGCTGATGCGGGGCCTGGTCATGGTGATGGGCGCCCTCGGTCCGCGGCCCGCGTTGCGCTTCCATCGGAGCATCGTGGTGGTGGCCCTGAAAGCCGGACGCCACCCCCACGCACACCGTTCCGGCGATGACACCGTTGGCGCCGAGCATCACCAGCGCCGAACGGAATCGCGACACCGCCTCGGGTTCGTAGTCCTGCAGCCACGCCCAGCCGGCACCCATGATGACGTAGCACTCCAGCAGCAGCACGCAAATGCCCGCACCCTCAACGCCTTCCGGCACCCCCACATGCGGCCCGAACGGCAGGCCGACAGTCCGGGAGGCGACCCACAGTGCGGCCGAAGCGGCGTTGGCGACGATGCCGAGGGCCAGCAGGAGCGCCCGCGGCCGCGACCACGCGAGGAACGCCCACATCAGCTGGAAGACAGCGACGGCGGCGAAGAACAGTCCCGACGGAATCCAGTCCAGCCAGTGCGCCGGCATCACAGCGAAATGGATCAGCCCGGCGCCGGCGGATGCAATCGCCGCGCACCGTGCAGCCAGCCGACTGTCGGTCTGTACTTCTGCTTTCGGAATCACTGTCCCCGATGCTGACAATTCCGGCCGGTCCACAACAGCACCGTCCGGTAACGGTCCAGCGCCAGTTCGGGAGCGTCCGGTGCGTCAAAGAGCCTCTACAGGCCGGCGAGGTCATCGGGAACGTCGACGGCGTGTTCGCGCAACGTGGTCAGCGGCACGATATCGAGCGTCCGCTCGTGGGTGGACGCGAGTACCACCGGCGCGGCACAGCCGTCCTCGCAGGCGCGCAACCAGTTTCGGGCGGTAACACACCAGCGGTCACCGGGCACCAGGCCGGGAAATCGGTACTGCGGCATGGGGGTCGTCAGGTCGTTGCCGACGGAACGCTGATGGTCCAGGAATTCGGCGGTGACAACCGCGCAGATGGTGTGCAGGCCAAGATCCTCGGGTCCCGACGAACAGCAGCCGTCGCGGTAGAAGCCGGTCATCGGATCGGTGCCGCAGGGTTCCAGCGGCGTACCGAGGACGTTGCGATCGGGCACGGCGTCAGCCTACGGCGTGCGGGTCCCTGTCCCGGGGCGCTCCCCCGACGCCAGCAGCACTCGAAGCGGAGTGCCGTCGAGGACTCTCAGCAGCCACCTCAGCACCACCAACGCGGCGGGGTCGGACTCACGGCGAGCGATCCACCACCCGACGAGCATCAGCGCGGCGAACACCGCCGAACCGTAATTGGCGTAACCCGACACGATCGGGTGCAGCCAGGGGGTGTTTCGGGCGAATTCGTTGATGGCGTCGAGGATCCGGTTGTCGAGATCCACGGGAACGGCAGCCTTACTGGTTGGCGGGATAGGCGTGAATCATCGCCGAGGACAATCGCGGTACGGCGTGGGTGAGCGTGTGCTCGGCGTGGTGGGCCAGTCGATGCGCCTCGCTGAGGCTGATGGTGGGATCGACGTCGAGTTCGGCGTCGGCGTGCAGCCGATGGCCGATCCAGCGCATCCGGACCCGCGGCACTCCGACCACGCCCGGTTCGGCGGCCAGCGCCCGCTCCGCGGACTCGACGAGTCGCGGGTCGACCCCGTCGAGCAGCCGGGCGAACACATCGCGCGCCGCCGTGCGCAGCACGACGAATATCGCCGCGGTGATGAGCAGACCGATGATCGGATCGGCCAGCGGGAACCCGAGCCACACCCCGATAGCACCGAAAACCACTGCCAGAGAGGTCAATCCATCGGTGCGCGCATGCAATCCGTCGGCAACCAGAGCCGCTGACCCGATACGCCGGCCGACCCGCATGCGATACAACGCCACCAGTTCGTTGCCGAGGAAGCCGACCACGCCGGCGGCAGCGACCCAGCCGAGATGGTCGATCGCGATGGGGTGAATCAGCCGGCGGACGGCCTGCCAACCGGCGATGACGGCAGAGAGCGCGATCATGAGCAGCACGAAAAGTCCGGCAAGATCTTCTGATCGCCCCAACCCATAGGTGAAGCGCTTGTTGGCGGCCCGGCGGCCGAGGACGAAGGCGACCCACAACGGAACCGCGGTCAGGGCGTCGGAGAAGTTGTGAACGGTGTCGGCGGCCAGGGCGACCGATCCGGACAGCCAGACGATGGCCAGTTGGAAAAGCGTGGTGGCGCCGAGTGCCAACAGGCTGATCTTGACCGCACGGATGCCCTGGGCGCTGGATTCCAGTGCGTCGTCGACGCTGTCGGCCGCGTCGTGGCTGTGCGGGGCGAAGATCTCCCGAACGGCGCCGAGCAGGCCACCGCCGTGCCGGTGATGGGCGTGCTCGTGCTCGTGGCCGTGATCGTGATGGTCGTGGTCATGGTGATGGCCGTGGTCGTGGTGATGGCCGTGGTCGTGGTGATGGCCGTGACCATGCTGGTGGACGGCGCTCATTTCACCCGAGCCTCCGGAGCCGTGCCGCCGTGCAGGCGTGTCAGTTCCCCGTCACCGCGGTAATGCGCCGGAATGCCCGGCCCGGCATGTGCGGCATTGAAGACGGCGTCGGTAACCAGTTGCGCCACATGGGTATTCCCCAAGATGTAGTAGATCGATGTCCCCTCGCGTCGAGTCCGCACCAACCGCGCCATCCTCAGCTTGGCGAGGTGCTGCGAGACCGTGGCAGCAGGCTTTCCGACAATCTCGGCCAACTCCGAGACCGACACCTCCCGGTCGACCAGCGCCCACAACAACTGGACCCGGGTGGTGTCGGAGAGCATCCGGAAAACCTCGACGACCAGTCCGACCTGGTCGTCGTCCAACCGGCGGCGGCACATCTTCTTATCTGCGCGCATACGCAGATATTAGGGTCATCGGCAATGGCCGCTGACGCCGTGCATGACCATGTCCACCGCGTGCCGGCAGTCATCGGCATTGATGGGTCGGTCGTAGACGAGCACCGGAAGGCAGACCGCGAGGGTGAGCGTCTCGATCAGGCGTCCCGGGTCGGTTCCCGGACGGCACTGACCGCGATCGATCCCGCGCTGAACCAACACCGCGGCGAAGTCCCGCCGGGCGGCCAGATAGGCCTCCCGCACGCCCATCACGTCCCAGTCGCCGGGCCGCAGGATCATCGCGTCCACAATTCGCCGGCCCTTGGGCGTGCTGGCCATCGTGGCGTAGGACAGTGCGTACTCCAGTAGGTCACCGTGGAGTGTGCCGGTGTCGGGCGGAAGCGGCGCGTGCCGAGAGGCGTAAGACGTGACGGTCTCCGCCAACAGCGCAGGGCTGTTCGGCCACCACTGCTCAATAAGGGCGGGTTCGACGCCGGCGCGCGCAGCCACTCCTTCGATGCTGAACCCAGCGGCCCGGCGGAAACCCAGCTCGTCGAGCGCCGCATGCAGGATCAAGTCCCGTGTCATCCGGTCCCCCGCTTCACGTTTGTCCCAGGATCAGGGACGGGACGCGCCGGGTAAATGAATCTGAGGAACCAAATGGGAATCAGGCCGGGTTATGGGGCCGAAACGCCGACTGACGAGCGTCCAGTGATTGCCCACCTCGTCGCGGTGATAGGCCAACTCCCGTAGCGACGCCCGGGCGATCACCAGGCCGCGCCCGTTCTCCGCCATCACGTCGGGCATCCGCAACGACGCGAGATCCACCTCGGCGGGTGCGCCGTCGTCGACGAACTCCATGCGCACCTCGTCAGCGAGGACCCACAGCGTCATCAGGGTCTTCACGTCGCGGCCACGGCCGGAGTGTTCGATGATGTTCGAACTGATCTCAGCCGCCGCGATGGCGATCTCCATGCGGGTGGTTTGGGGCACTTCGGGGTGGTTGACCCAGGCTGCCTCGAGGATTCGCTGAACCTCCGCGGAAAAGTCCGTCCCGGCCGCGGCTTGCAGCGCCTTGGTCCTCGGGTTCGCCAGCATCCAGAACGGCTTACCGACAGCGTTGCCCGAGGCCCGCAACCGGCTGGCCAGCGCGCGGTAGCGCCGGCTGCGCACCCGATCCCGCAGCAGCGTCCACAGCACCCGGAAACCGTCCCGGATCGCGTTGAGGTTGGATTCACCGTGATACCGGTCGTACTCATAACTCGGAACCTCGATGATGATGGCTTTAGAGATCGCGAACCGGCCGATGACCATCGCTTCGATTTCGAAGCCGTCGCCGCGCTGCGGACCCTCTGCAGCGATGTCGGGCAGGCACAGCACGGGGAGCTGATCGGCCCAGAAAGCGTTGAAGCCGTAGCACAGATCGGTGAATCGGGTGCCGGTCAGCGCGGAGGCCGCCAGGTTGAGGCCGTAGTTGCCCAGGGAACGGACCTGGGTGATGTCCTGGCTGCCGCCCCCGGGGCAGAATCGGCTGCCCTTGGCCAGATCCGCTCCGCGGGTGAGGGCTTCGACGAATCGCGGAATCTCGTGCGGATCGGCCGACCCGTCCACGTCGAAGGTGACGATGACGTCGCCCTTGGCCTGACTGAACCCGCACGCTAGAGCGTTGCCCTTGCCTTTGCGGGTCTGGTAGACGACCCGCGCCGATGGCAGTGCGGTCATGGCGGCCTTGGCCGAAGCGTGGTCTCCTTCGCCGACCACGACGATCACTTCGAAAAAACTGCTCAGATACGGCAGAACCTCCAGGATGTTGGCGGCTTCGCCCTTCGCCGGCACGATGACGCTGACGCGCGGTTGCGGTGGCCGCAGACCACGCCGGCCCAGTGCGCGGTCACCGGCGTAGTCGAATTCCAGCGTGGCGGTGGCCGGGCCGAACGACGTTCGGGCAAGTTCGGCGGTCATGTGCACTTCCTCCGGATGGTCGCCCTGCGCCGCAGCAGAACTGTTGAGCAGTCGGTGTTCTACCAATGCCCGGAAGCCGCACAGGGCGACATTCCGCCCGAATTTTGCCTGGAACGCTTACCGAACACAACCATGAGCGGGCATTACCGATCCACGGCGTGGCCGGACGCGCGATCAGCGACACCTAACGCCACAGTCAATTCCAGGATCGTGTCGGGATCGCCCAGCCGGTCGCCATAGACCTGACGGATCTGGTTCATCCGGTAGCGCACCGTCTGGGGGTGGACGAACAGTTCGGCGGCGATCGCGTCGCGGCGGCCCTGATTCAACAGCCAGCTGCGCAGCGTTTCGGCGAGCCGTTCGGACGCGCTGGATCCCAGTTTCTGCAGCGGAGCCAGCGCCCGGCGCCGCAGATCCTCGGCCGCATCGGCGTCGGCTCCGAGAACCAATTCGACCAGGTGCTCGTCGGTGTCGACCACGCGGGACCTGATTCTCAGGTCGCTTCGCTCCTGCCCGCCGGACCCGTCGACTTTGAGCTGCCGCGCCCGGACCGCCCGCAGATAGGACGCCCGGACCGCCGGCCACGGCCGGCTCGGACCGACGACCGCGGTCCGGCCGGACAGCGCCGCGAGCAGGGCGGCGCGACGGCAGCCGTCGGCGTCGGGAACCAGGACGGCCGCCCACGACTCGGCCGGGTCAAGTGCCGGCAGGTCGTCGGTGGACTGCAACGTGGCCGGACTCAGCAGAGCCGCGATCCGGGACATCTGCGCGGCCGGAACCAGCACGGCCGTCAGCGTTTCCGGCACCGGCCAGCTCGCGGTGTCCGCGGTTGCGCGCAGGGCGTCTAGGTCCTCGCCATTGAGCAACTGGCGTGTCAGCAGGTCCAGGTAGCGCTGACGGACCCGGCCGGCGGTGGCCAGTTCGTCGGTGTGCCCGGACACGCTCGCCGCCGACAGCTCGTCGATGTAGGCGAACACCAACTCGGCGAACCGGGCGATCTTCTCGGCGGATAGCCCGGAAGCGACTGCAGCAGAAGACAATTCGCGCCATGCCACCCGCGCGCCCACCCGGTAGGCCGCCAGCAGCGCGTCGATGGAGCGGCCGTCCCGCGCTTCGCCGCAGCCCAGTCCGTACGCGCCGTTCAGGGCCCCGGACAGCGACGGGTCGGTGGCGCTGTCGCCACCGCGGATCGCCAGGCGCAGGAAAGCGCCCAACGACGCCTGCACCGCGTTCTCGATGTTCTGACCCATCCGGCCGCGGAAGGGGTCGGTGTAGGCGGGCACTTCGGCGATGATCGCGGCCACCGCCCGCTCGGCCATCGAGGGCAGCACGCCCTCCAGGGCGGCGATGATCGCCGGTTCCAGGTCCAACCCGGTGAACCTCGCCGTCGACTGAGGCATGTTGTTCCTTTCGAACAAATTCAGCGGACTTCTTCACTCGAACTGGTCAAGACTTTATCCCTCCACACGGGTCACTGTGGAGTCATGACCACGACGACACCTCGCGTCAGCACCGTCGAGATCGCCCGGGGCACCCTGGCCAGGCTCGCCGAGCGACTCACCACTCCCCTGCTTCCCAGCGACTACCTCGACGTCATCGACCCGCTGCTGTCCGGCGCCCAGTTGCGCGGCCGCATCGTCGCGATCCACCCCGAGACGCGCGATGCCGTCACCCTGGTGATTCAGCCGGGCCGGGGCTGGGCTGGCCACATCCCGGGGCAATACCTGCGTCTGGGCGTCGACATCGACGGCGTACTGCAGTGGCGGACGTACTCGTTGACCTCGCAGACCGGCCGTGCCGACCGTCGGATCTCGGTCACCGTCAAAGCCGTTCCCGGCGGCCTGGTGAGCAACTACCTCGTCCGCCGCGCCGGCGTCGGGACGATCGTCCACCTCGGCCAGGCAGCAGGCGAATTCACCCTCGGGCGGCCCGCCCCGGCCAAGATCCTCTTCCTGACGGCCGGCAGCGGCATCACTCCCGTCATGGGGATGCTGCGCAACATGACGGCCGGCGAAGGCGCGGAGGGCAGGACCCGGGAAATGATGACGGACGTCGTCGTCGTGCACAGCGCACCCACCGCCTCCGACGTGATCTTCGGCGGGGAACTGCGGATGCTGGCCGGCCGGGGGCGGATCCGGTTGGTGGAGATCCACACCCACACCGACGGGAGGCTCGACACGGCGGGCTTGGACAAGATCGTCGACGATCTCGCCGAGCGACACACCTGGGCATGCGGGCCTACTGACCTGCTCGATGCCCTCGAAAGCCGTTGGGCCGGCGCGGGAATCGGCGATCGGCTGCACATCGAGCGGTTCCGGCCTGCGCTGACCACCACCGGCGAGGGTGGCACCGTCACTTTCTCCGCAAGCGGGACCGCCGTCGAGTCCGACGGCAACCGCAGTCTGCTCGATACCGGCGAGGCCGCCGGCGTGCTGATGCCGTCCGGGTGCCGGATGGGCATCTGCTTCGGTTGTGTCGCCCCACTGCGCCAGGGCGCGGTCCGTGATTTGCGCAACGGTGATCTGACCACGGCCGCCGAGGGTGACGGTGTGGTCATCCAGACCTGCATCTCCGCCGCGGCGGGCGACTGCGACATCGATCTCTGATCGCGAAGACACCGATCTCTGATCGCACAGACACCGATCTCTGACGACGAGACTCAACCCAAAGGGAACACGAAAATGACCGCACTGCAGAAGTCGAACCCGAGCCCGATCGCGCACCTCAGCGCCACCGACATCGCGAACCTGGGCGCCGAACTCGACGCCATCCGAGAACAGGTCGTCGCCAGCCGCGGCGAACGCGATGCCGCCTACATCCGCGCCGTGATCGACGCCCAGCGCAAGCTGGAACTGGGCAGCCGCGCGGTGTTGCTGTTCTCGTTGTTCCCGCCGGCCTGGCTACTCGGCACCGCGGGGCTGTCGGTCTCCAAGATCATCGACAACATGGAGATCGGCCACAACGTCATGCACGGCCAGTGGGACTGGATGCGCGACCCCAAGATTCACTCGACCACCTGGGAGTGGGACAACGCCGCCCCGGCGGAACTGTGGAAGCACTCCCACAACGAGTTGCACCACACCTACACCAACGTGCTCGGTAAGGACCACGACCTCGGCTACGGCATCATGCGCGTCGACGAGGACCAGCCCTGGAGTCCTTTACTGCTGGTCCAGCCGCTGACGAACCTTCTCAACGCCTGCTTCTTCCAGTACGGGATCGCCTTCTACGACCTCGAAATCCCCAAATACCTCAAGGGCCGCGTCGACAAAGACGACTTCCGTTCCCGCGCAAAGAAAGTTCTCGCCAAGATCAGCCGGCACGCCACCCGCGACTACGTCCTGCACCCGCTGCTGTCCGGGCCGTCCGCAGTGACCACGCTCACCGCCAACGCGACCGCCAACCTGGTCCGCAACCTCTGGACGCACTCGGTGATCATGTGCGGGCACTTCCCCGAGGGCGTGCAGACCTACGAGAAGACCTCGATCGACGGGGAGACCCGCGCCGAGTGGTATCTGCGCCAGATGCTCGGCTCGGCCAACATCTCCGGCAGCAGGGCCATGCACTTCATGACCGGAAACCTCTCCTACCAGATCGAGCACCACCTCTTCCCCGATCTGCCGAGCAACCGCTACCAGGAGATCGCGCCGAAGGTGCAGGAGGTCTTCGAGCGCTACGGCCTCACGTATGTCTCCGGGCCGCTGCCCAAGCAGGTCGCCTCGGCGTGGAAGAAGATCATCCGGCTCTCCCTGCCCAACGACGGCGGACTGCTCGGCAACGTCACTGGCGCACAACGTGATCGGGATTCGGCTCCCGCTGAAGAATGGGTGGCTGCCACTGCCTGAGTGGCAGCGCAGTCCCGCGCCGCACCGCCCGCCGGTTCGGTGTTGGTTGTGTGAAGATTCGTTCAAGACGCCGAACGGATTCGACCGCACGGCACGATAAAGGCATGGTTTCTCTCCCAGAGTCGCCGTCAGCAGGCGCCGATCCCGGTTATCGCGCACTGGTGGTCGACGACGAGGCGCCCCTGGCCGACGTGGTCGCCAGCTACCTCAGCCGCGAACACTTCGAGGTCACGGTCTGCCACAACGGCGCCGAGGCACTGGCGGTGGCCCGCGACGTCGACCCCGATGTGGTGGTGCTCGATCTGGGACTGCCCGGCATCGACGGTCTGGAGGTCTGCCGGCAACTGCGAACGTTCTCCGACGCCTACGTGGTGATGCTGACCGCCCGCGACACCGAAGTCGACACCATCGTCGGGCTGTCGGTCGGAGCCGACGACTACATGACCAAGCCGTTCAGCCCGCGGGAACTGGTCGCCCGGATCCGGGCCATGCTGCGCCGGCCCCGTGCCGTGCCAGCGGCCTCAGCCGCACCCGTCGTCGGGGAACCAGCTCGGGTGTTCGGCCCGTTGTCGATCGACGTCCCCAGCCGGCAGGTGTTCCTCAGCGGCGAACCGATCCCGTTGACCCGCACCGAGTTCGACATTCTCGCCGCCCTGTCCTCGCGTCGGGGAGTGGTGTGGAGCCGCCGCCAGCTCATCGATACGGTGTGGGGCGAGCCGTGGGTGGGCAATGACCATCTGGTCGACGTTCACGTCGGGCATCTGCGCCGCAAACTCGCCGACGACCCCGCCGACCCCCGTTTCGTGGTCACCGTCCGCGGAGTGGGCTACCGGATGGGAAGCGGCCAATGCGTCCCGTGCAGACAGACTTGACGCAGACTGGGTTCGGGATGCGCCGCCGACTGCTGCTCGCTCAGACTCTGGTGCTGCTCGCCGGCGGAGTCACGACGTGGGTGGTGGCGTCGGTGGTTGGGCCGCCGCTGTTCCGGGAGCATCTACATCGGGCCGGAGTGGCCCATGACTCCAACGAGCAGTTCCATGCCGAGCAGGCCTACCAGCACGCCACCGCACTGTCGATCGCGGTGGCCGTCACGGTGGCCGCCGCGACCGCATTCGTGGTCACCGCCTACCTGAGTCGGCGGCTTCAGCGCTCGATCGCCGAGCTGTCGGCGGCGGCGTCCGCGGTCGCCGAAGGGCAGTACGAGATCCGCGTCGCACCGCCGGAGTTGGGCAACGAATTCGACGAACTCGCTGACGCTTTCAACCGGATGGCCGAACGACTGCAGACGGTGGAGTCCACCCGACGCCGGATGTTCGGCGACCTCGCCCACGAGATCCGCACCCCGGTGTCGGTGCTCGAGGCCTACCTCGAGGCCGTCGAAGACGGGGTGAAAACCCTTGACGAGCAGACGATTGCGTTGCTCCGCGAGCAGACCGCCCGACTGGTGCGGTTCTCGGCCGACGCCGCAGCCCTGGCCCAGGCCGAAGAGGCCGGCACCGCCATCACCCCGAACTGGGTGGACTCGCACGAATTACTCGCGGCGGTGGGCGCCGCGGTTGCCGACCGCTATGCGGCCAAGGACGTCACCTTGACCACCCGAGCCGACGGCGGCCGGTTGTGGGCTGACCGGCAACGCCTCGCCCAGATCCTGGGCAACCTGCTCGACAACGCACTGCGGCACACGCCCGCCGGCGGACGGGTCCGGCTTGGTGCCGTGCGGTCCGGGGCCGACGTCGTATTCACCATCGCCGACGATGGCGAAGGCATCGCCGCCGAACATCTGCCGCACCTCTTCGAGCGCTTCTACCGCGCCGATGCCGCCCGCGGCCGCGGACACGGCGGCTCAGGCATCGGACTGACCATCGCCAAAGCACTGACCGAGGCCCACGGCGGCCACATCAGCGTGGCCAGCCGTGGGCCCGGGCACGGCAGCACCTTCACGGTGACGGTCCCGGTTGCTCCTACAGCGAGTTGAGAATCTGGTTCATGGTGTCGATCTCCTTCTGCTGGCTGTCCAGGATCGACTTGGCCATCGCGATGGCCTCGGGGAACTGACCGTTCTTGATCTCGTCCTGAGCCATGGTGAGCGCGCCCTGGTGGTGCTTGATCATCCCGGTCAGGAACAGCTTGCTGGCCTCAAAGCCCTGGGCGTTCTTCAACGCATCCATGTCGGCCGGCGACATCATGCCAGCCATCCCGGACATGTCGCCCATGCCCGGCATCATCGAACCGCTGGGCATCATGCTGGAGGTCGGTGAACTGGTGTCGGTCCCCGATCCGTGCATGCCGCCGTGATCCATGCCCGGCATATCGGTCATGCCCGGCATACCGCTCATAGTGGGCATCCCGCCCATGCCCCATTGGGTCATCCAGCCCTGCATCTTCTCGATCTCGGGGCCCTGAGCGGCCTTGATCTGCGTGGCCAGGTCGACAACGCGCGGGTCGATGCCCTGCTTGCCCAGGATGATGTCGCTCATCTCGATCGCCTGCTGATGGTGCGGGATCATCATCTGGGCGAAGGTCATGTCGGCCTGGTTGTGCGCCGCGGCCGGCGCCGTCGTCGAGGTCTGAGTCACGGTCGAGGTTTGAGTCGAGGCCGCGGAAGAGGCCGCCTCCTTGGTTCCCGAATTGCTACACGCACCCAGAGCGGCCACCGTGGCCAGCGCAGCAAGCCCGGTCACCATGGTCTTTGTCTTGCTCACAGAGCATCCCTTTCGTCAGTGCACAGAGGTTCGTCCGTGCCACATAGGTTCAAGGACCACCCTTCCCTGCCGAGTTTGTGCTGTCCTAGAGGTTCTGTGAAGATTCGATAAAGACGCCGGGCCCTCCACTGACCACTTCGTTTGCGCCGCTCCGAACCAGGCGATAGCCTCGAACTTAGGTAAGGCAAACTTTATTTTGGGGGAACGTCATGGTGGATCTGCTGGGTGGCACCTGGGCCGCCGACATCGCCGTGTCGACTCCGAGAATCTCCGCTCAACTCTTCGGCAGCGGTCTCATCGGTCTGCGCGAGGGCCTGGAAGCCAGCATCGTCGTGATGATCCTCATCGCGTTCCTGGTGAAGTCCGATCGCCGGGACGCGCTGCGGTGGGTTTGGCTGGGAGTGGGAGCGGCCGTGGCGATGACCGTCGCGGTATTCCTCGGGATCCGCTACGGGACCTATGGCATCACCGGACTCACGGCCGAAGCGATCGCCGGCATCGCCTCCCTGGTCGCCGTCGCCATCGTCACCTCGATGGTGTTGTGGATGCGGCGAGCCTCGGCCGGACTGTCCGGCGAACTACGGACCGGGATGTCTCAGGCGCTGGAGACCGGCGCACCGGCCGTGGTGATGTTGTCCTTCCTTGCGGTCGGCCGTGAGGGCTTCGAAACCGCGCTGTTCATGGTGGGCTACGCCGAAGCCGAAACCCCCTGGCCGCTGATCGGTTTGGTCGTCGGCGTCATCGCGGCGGCCGCCATCACCTGGGCCATGTACGCCGGCGCGATTCGCATCAACCTGTCGAAGTTCTTCACCTACACCGGGCTGTTCCTGGTCGTCGTCGCCGCCGGGATCCTGGCCTACGGTGTCGGCGCCCTGCAGACCGTCGGGTGGCTGCCCGGCCAGGGCCGCCGCGCCTTCGACATCACCGCGTCGCTGGACTGGTCGTCGTGGTACGGCCAGATCCTGCAGGGCGTTTTCAATGTCAGTCCCAATCCGACGGCGCTGCAGTTCGCGGCGTGGGCCACGTACCTCATCGTCGTCGTGGCCCTCTTCTTGCGCAGTAGTATCGCCGGCGGCCGGAGGGCTGCGAAGCCGGCGATCGCCTCTCAACCCAACATGATTTCCGCGAAAGGCGCGTGACGTGATCGAATCCCCCGCTGCGACAACGGGTGCCGCCCTGGTGACGGTTCTCATCGGCGTTGCGCTCACCGGGTGCACGGCGAAAGAGAGCAAGCCCGCCGAGAACGCCGGCAGCAGCAGTGCCGCCGAGATCGCGGTGAATGCCGGCGATTCGGATTGCACGCTCTCGGCCACCACGACGGGAACCGGCAAGCACACCTTTGTCATCACCAATAACGGCACGAAGGTGACCGAGTTCTACGTCTATGGCAAGAACAACGATGTGCTCGCCGAAGCAGAGAACATCTCCCCCGGCCTTCAGCGCAGGCTCGACGTCCAGTTTCCCGAACCAGGCACCTATCAGACGGCCTGCAAGCCGGGCATGGTCGGCGACGGAGTCCGTGCGCCGCTGACCGTGACCAGGTAGTCGATCAACTGGAGGCGACTGCGAGCGTCGGCCCACCGCCCTGCGTCCGGAACGCCTTGTAAATCTCGAACCAGGCCACACCGAGTACCCCGGAGGCCGCCGCGATGAGCCACCCGATCGGCGGCATCGGACCGAAGCTGAAAGCATGCCGCAGACCGGGCAGGCTCAGGATCGTGATCAGCAGGGCGCCGGCGCCCAGCACAATCCATTTCAGCGCGGGGTTGCGCCGCTGGCGGAACGTGCGCCAGACCGACAGCCGCCAGGAACGGTTCACGAGGATGAGGGCGATGTTGCCGATCACCAGTGTGGCGAAGGTCAGCGACCGTACCACGTCGTCGGGGAAGCCGCCGAACACCGCCCACAGATACACGGCGAACGTTGCGGCGAACACCGAAAGTCCTTGCAGCACAGCGATGGTGAGCACCCGTTTGCCGAACATAGGCTCTGATACGGCGCGCGGCGGCAAGTCCATGACCTTCGGGTCGATCTCCTCGGCCTCGAACACCACCGAGCAGGCGGGGTCGATGATGAGTTCGAGGAACGCGATCTGGACCGGCAGCAGCACCAGTGGCCAGTCGGCGACGAAGACCGGGATCAACGACATGCCGACGATCGGCAGGTGCACCGCGATGACGTACGACATCGCCTTGCGCAGGTTGTCGAAGATGCCCCGGCCCTGGCGCACCCCGCTGACGATCGAGGAGAAGTCGTCGTCGGTGATCACCAGGGCGGCCGACTCGCGTGCCACGTCCGTGCCGCGGGCGCCCATCGCGATACCGATGTCCGCGGCCCGCAGGGCGGGTGCGTCGTTGACGCCGTCCCCGGTCATCCCGACCACCTCGCCGTTGGACTGCAGCGCCCGCACGAGTTGAAGTTTCTGCTCGGGAACCATCCGCGCGAAGACGCAGACGGTGCGGATGCGTTCGGCGAGTTCGTCTTCGGACATCTCCGCCAACTCCCGGCCGGTGATGCAGCCGGCCTCGTGGTCCAGGCCGATCTCGCGGGCGATGGCCATCGCGGTGCCGGGATAGTCCCCGGTGATCATGATGGTGCGGACCGAGGCACGCCGGCATTCGGCCACCGCCTCGGCCACCCCGGGGCGGACCGGGTCGTGCAGACCCGTCAGGCCGAGATACTGGAATTCGAAATCGTGCTGCTGCGTGGGCAATTCGGCGCCCGCGTCGAAGGTCGCGTACGCCACCCCCAGGACCCGCTGGCCGTCGGCGGTGGCCTGCTCGACCTGATGGGTGAGTTGCTCGACGCGGTCGGGGGTGAAGTGGCAAAGGTCGCCGATCGCCTCCGGGGCGCCTTTGGCGGCGACCAGGTAGCGCCCGCCCTCGGGTGAGCGCCACACATGGCAGATGGCCAGCAGTGTCTCGGATAAGGGGTATTCGCGAACCAGTTCCCAATCGCCGTGCGAGTGAGGTGTACCCGCCAGGCTCTTGACTTCGAGATCCCGGAACGCCTTGTCCATCGGGTCGAACGGGTCGATCGGCGAGGCCAGCGCGGCGAACTCGGCGATCGCGTGGAACTGTTCGGGCAATGGCTGCTCGTCGAGATCGTGGACCTGCCCATCGACGATGAGCTGGCGCACCGTCATCCGGTTCATCGTCAGCGTGCCGGTCTTGTCGACGCACAGCGCCGTCGCCGACCCCAAGGTCTCGATCACCGGAGGACGTCGAGTGAGCACGTTCTTGCGCGACATCCGCCAGGCGCCCAACGCCAAGAACACCGTGAGGACGACCGGAAACTCTTCCGGCAGCAGGGCCATGGCGGTCGCTATACCGGCCAGCACGCCGCCCAGCCAGTTGCCGCGCGTCAGCCCGCAAACGACCACCACGACCGCCGCAGCGAGAACCCCAACGGCGGCAAGAACTTTGACCAGCCTGTCGATCTCACGCTGCAACCTCGTGCGTTCGGGTTCGATGGCACGCAGCGCCGCGCCGATCTTCCCCAACTCGGTGCCGGCACCGGTTTCGCGGGCGATGGCGATGCCATGTCCCTTGACGACCAGCGTTCCGGAGAATACCCACGGCGTCGCATCGCCACCGGGACGGCCCATCGCCGCCCCGGCCTCGCCGGCGACCTTGCGAACCGGTACGGATTCGCCTGTCAGCGCCGATTCGTCGACCGAGAAGCTGGCGCATTCCGCCAGCACGGCGTCGGCGGGTACCCGATCACCCTCGGCCAACAACATCACGTCGCCCCGGACCACGTCGCGGCCGGCGATCCGCACCTGCTGGCCGTCACGCATGACCAGCGCCCGAGGCGAGGACAGATCACGCAGCGCGGCCAGTGCGTTCTCGGTCTTGTGCTCCTGATAGATCGAAATGCCGATCACCACAAGGACGAACGCCATGAGCATCGCGCCGTCCAGCGGCTCGGCCAGTGCGAAATTCACCGCGCCAGCCACCAGAAGCAGCAACAGCATCGGCTGGCGGATCACGGTCCAGGCTTCCTGCAGCACGTTGCGCCGCTTGGCCGTCGGGAGTTCATTCGGCCCGTCGGCCGCCAGTCGACGGGCCGCCTCCTCCGCCGTCAGACCGTCCAGCGTTGAGGCCACCATGACTACATTCTGTCCTAGCGCCAGATTCTGTCCTAGCGCCAGCCGGCACCGCCCGGGATGCGGCTGCGCTAGCGCGGTTGTGCGATGGTGGAACCATGAAGGGGGCGAGCGACATTCTCGATTGGGCCAGACAGAAGATCGCCGATCGGGTTCCCAAGGCGGACCTGGATCAGCGCGATCCGGACTACATCCGCGACCAGCTGCCCGGGCTGTGGCTACTGGCGTCGCTGTATTTCCGGGCCGACGTGCGGGGGCTGGACCGCATTCCCGAGGAGGGGCCGGTGCTGCTGGTGGGTAACCACAGCGGCGGTAATGTCCCCCCGGACACCTTCGTTTTCACCCTGGCGTTCTGCTCCTACTTCGGTGTGGAGCGGCCGTTCTACCAGCTGGTGCACAACCTTGTCGCGCTCTACCCGGCGCTGTGGTGGCTGCCCAAGTTCGGCACCGTGCCCGCCAGCCCCGACAACGCCCGCCTCGCACTCGAGTCCGGTGCCGCGGTGCTGGTGTATCCCGGCGGGGACTACGAGGTGTACCGCCCGTCGTGGCAGCGGCACGTCGTCGACCTGGGTGGCCGAAAGGGGTTCGTGGAACTCGCCCGCGAGACCGGCGTGCCGATCGTTCCGGTCGCGAGCGTCGGCGGCCAGGAGTCGGCATTGTTCCTGAGCCGCGGGCAGGGCCTGGCCCGGCTGCTGATGCTGGACAAGGTGCTGCGGCTCAAGAGCATGCCGATCTCCCTCGCGCTGCCGTGGGGATTGAACGTTACCGACTGGCTGGGCCACATCCCGCTGCCGACCAAGATCGTCATCGAGGTGCAGGAGCCCATCGAGGCCACCGGCGACGATCAGGCGGTCTACGACAAAGTGGTGGCGAGCCTCCAAGGCGGCGTGGATCGGCTTGCCGCGCAACGTCGTTTCCCGGTGATCGGCTGATGCGCGTCGAACGCCGCCTCACCCTCGACGCCGACCGCGACGCCGTGTGGGAGGTACTCAAGGACCCGAACGACTACCCGGCCCTGCTGCCCCATCTGGAACGGTGGGAGCCCGTCACCGAAGGCCCACTCGGCGTCGGGTCGCGCTACACCGTGATGTGGGACATCGGAGGGATACCGGTGGGCGGCGTCGTCGAGGTGGTTGAGTTCGACACCGCGCGGGATCTGGCCTGGATCAGCATCACCGGCGTGACACAGCGCGGGCGCTTCCGTCTGCGCGATGCCGGGCCGGGCCGGGCCGCCGTGACATTCCGGCTCGCCTACCACTCCGACGGCGGACTGCTCGGGCTCATCGCCGACCGCATCGCGGCCCGCCAAGTCGGCCGCTCGCTCTCGGAAAGCCTGAAAAACCTTCAGCGCCTCGTGCAGTCCAACGGCTGAGTCAACTCCTCCGGAAGCGAAGCGGGCCAGGGCTTGTTGCCCTGGCCCGCTTGTCGGCTTTTGAATCTGCCGACGGCCGAGTCGGTTACACCGGAGACGGGGTGCCGTTAGGACCCTTGGTGCCTTGCACGGCCGGCGTCCCGACGGCCTTGCCGCCGCCTCCGCCGAAGCCACCCAAGCCGCCACTGGTGGAGTTCCCGCCAGCACCGCCGTCACCGCCGGTGGCCTCCGACACGGCTGTCGCTGCACCGCCGCCGCCGCCGTCGCCGCCGTTGCCGGTGCCGCCGTTACCGCCGTGGCCGCCTGCACCGCCGTGGACATCGGAAGTGTTGGCGGCGGTCGCCAGCGCGTCACCGGCGGCTCCGCCCGAACCGCCGGCAGCACCACCGGTGCCACCGTCACCGCCCGTACCACCGAAGCTGACTCCGCCCGGAGACTTCCCGATCAGGGTGGCGCTACCGCCGGCGCCGCCGGCACCGCAGGTGGCTTTGGTCGAGGCGCCGCCCTTAGCATGGTCGGGGCTTAGGTAAGTGGGTCCACCGGCGAAGGCGTTGAGGGGCTGAGTGCTTGTGGCGGTCAGCGCGGTCGTTGTCGCGTTACCGGAGGCACCGCCGGCGCCGCCGTTCCCGGTCGTGCCGGCGCCGCCGACACCGCCGTAACCGCCGAACGAACCGGTGTAGAAGTAATTGTTCGAGTCTCCGACCATTTTTGCGTTGCCGCCGCTGCCGGCCGCACCACCGACACCGCCGGCGCCGCCGTTACCGCCATTGCCGACGATCAGGCCGCCCCGGCCGGCGTTGCCGCCGTTGATGCCGGCCGACAGGCCTGCGCCGCCGTCACCGCCTCGGCCAAACAATCCCACCGACCCGCCGTTGTTACCGGCACCGTCGCTGCCGAGCAGGCCGCCGTTGCCGCCGTTGCAGGTGGTCGCGCAGGTCTGCGCGGTCCAGCTGTAGCCGTTGCCGATCAGGATGCCGCCGTTGGGGTTCGACGCGGTGCCGTCGCCGAAGAAGATCCGGAAGATGCTGCCGGGCTGCCAGGCACCCACCGCGGAGGCGGAGGGGCCCGAAACCAGCAGGGGCGCAGACGTTGTCGTGCTGGCGGCCGCCGGTGCGACCGTCGTGGAGGAACCACCCAACTCGCGGCGGGTCACCGCCAGCGCGGTCCATACCAGCGGCGCCAACACCGGGGAATCACCACCAGATCCCGACGCCAGCCAGGACGCGAGGCCGGAGCCGACGCCATCGACCGACCCGGTGGCCGACGCCGCCCGCAGCGCGGTGATCACCGGCGCCGACGCGGCGGCCGGGGCCACCGACACGACCACCGGCTCGGACACTGCGGGAACCGGTGAGGAGTTGTCGGCCGCCGGAACATCGACGGGAGTCGACACCTCAGCCGGGGCGGTGACCTCGGGGGCCCGGTATGACGCGGCAGGCTCCGGGGTGGAGGTGGCGACGTCGGCGCCGCTGTCGGCCGCCGGAGTCGACTCCGGGTTTGACCGGGGTCTGAAGGACGGGATCGGAGTTGTGCCGGCGAGGCGCCGTCGCGGGATCCTGCAGGATTGATCGCCGAAGGCTCGGACCCCTTTGAGACGGGCCTGCCGATCGCCGGATTTCCCGCCGTGGCGATCCAACTGCTGCGGCGCAAGGGCAACCTGACCGACGAATTCCTCACCACGATCGCCCGGGAATACCTGGCCCGTGGCCGCGGCTACGCCACGAGCCTCGCCCATGAGTACTTCGTGTCTCCCCGGACGGGCGTCAGCTGGGTCGAAAAGGCGAGGGCGCGAGGGCTTCTCAGCGCACCACCCACTTCGGGAGCCACCGGCGGACATCCGCTTGTGAAGTCTCCGGACGGAAGGTAACCGACCCAAATGCGATGGCCTTCAGAGCCGAAACCCCTTGTGGGTTGAGGATGGCCAGCCTCAGGCGCGGTCGCTGGGCCGGCGCAGGACGCCGTTGAGGAATAGCTCGACGACCTGTTTCCGCGCTGTCGTGTCCAACGACGACTCGCACGGTGAACCCCGCCTGACCGGCAGCTGTTTAAGCCTGGATGCACCGATTCGGTAGTGGTGCGTGGTGGGTCGTGACAGCGAA
>CAZVST010000018.1:26398-69475 GCA_964629725.1 uncultured Mycobacterium sp. | reverse complement strand
ATCCCGCCGCACTCGCGCAGGCGGTGCGCGCCGTGCTCGATGACCCCGACGCGGCACAGCGCCGTGCGGTGGCGGCCCGGGAACGCCTCACCTCCGACTTCGAAGCGACCTCAGCGCTTCTTGGGACTCAGCACGGCCTCGGTGGCAGACGCCTGATCCGCTTTGGCGTTCTTGGCGGCGCGTTTCTCTTTCAACGACTTGCCGGACTTTTTCGTCATGGTTTGACGGGGAGACTTATCAGACATCAGTGGCCCTTTACACATAGGGGGCCTGGTTGGTCCCGATCACCTGACCCTACGCGCACAACGGCCCGCCGCGCCGCCTGCTTCGGCACAGGCCAAGCCCGCTCAGGCCGGCACCGCCTCGTCCACCGGACGCATCGGCCGCCGAAGGCGACCGTCGACTGCCTGGTAGAGACTCCACCCCACCAGAGTCCCCAACGCTATCGACAGCACCGCCGAGGCGGTGATCGCCAGCGTGACGATACTGCCCCGGCCTTCGGCGGCGGCGCTGACCGATTCGAAACTCATCGCCCCGCGGACCAGGGCCCAGAAGGCGGCCAGCATCATCACCGTGGGCGGCGGCGAGGTCTTGATTCGCGCCGCCAGCATCGCGAACGGCACCACCAGCGCGGCGCCGACGAACCCGGTATGGCTGTCTGGCATGACTTTTGTGGCCAGCTGCTGGGCGATCAGCGCCACCCCGGGGGCGAGCGCAGGGAACGGGCGGGTCAGCCGCACGATCGCGCCCACCACCAGCCCGAGGATGAGGTAGGCCGTCAGCGACGGTCACGCCGGATAGATCACCATGCCGAATCCGACTGTGGCAGCGGCATATCCGAGCGTGCTGGCGATCGGGCCGAACCGGGGTGCCAGCGTGCGCGCCCGACGGATCTCGGCGACGGCCTGTGCGGGTTCGATGGCGCCGACGGCCGCCCGGCCGGCGATCTCGTCGACGCGCCCCCTACTTGGCTGCCTTCTTGCGTTCGATGTCGGCCAGGTGGGCGGCTAGCTCGGCACGCTGCGCAGCGGAGGTCTCCCAGGCCAGCTTGCGGTTCTTGACCACCTTGGCCGGCGAACCCACGGCGATCGAGTAGTCCGGGATGTCGCCCTTGACCACCGCATGCGCCCCCAGCACACAGCCGCGGCCGATCATCGTGCCGCGCAGGACGGTGACCTTGGCGGCGATCCAGACGTCCGGGCCGATGCGGACCGGGGTCTTGACGATGCCCTGGTCCTTGATCGGCAACTCGATGTTGTCCATCTTGTGGTCGAAGTCACAGACGTAGCACCAGTCCGCCATCAGTGCGGACTCGCCGAACTCGATATCGATGTAGCAGTTGATGACGTTGTCGCGACCGAAGACGACCTTGTCGCCCAGCCGCAACGAGCCTTCGTGGGCCCGGATGGTGTTCTTGTCGCCGATGTGGACCCAACGGCCGATCTCCAACTGGGCCAATTCGGGAGTGGCGTGGATCTCGACGTTCTTGCCGAGGAAAACCATGCCGCGGGTGATGATGTGCGGGTTGGCCAGCTTGAACTTCAGCAGCCGCCAATAGCGCACCAGGTACCAGGGGGTATAGGCGCGGTTGGCGATGACCCAGCGCAGCGAATCCCGGGTGAGGAACTTGGCCTGACGGGGGTCGCGCAGACGCTGCCCGCGCCAGCGCCTGTGGATCGGCGCGCCCCACATGCTCGTCATGGCCGCAGAGCCTACCCAACCGGCCCTAGCTACCCAATGATCCAGGGGCGACCCGTTAGTCTCGCCTGGATGGCCAGGACACCGGTGCTGCGACGCGCGCTCGCGCTGGCGTCGGCGATGCTGCTCAGCGGATCGCTGGCGGGCTGCGGCAACACCGACTCCTGGGTGGAGCCGATCGCCGCCCGCGGCTGGTCGGCCCAGTACGCCGACGCCCAGAACAGCAGCTACACCGCCACCGAGGGCGCATCGACGCTCGCACCGGGCTGGAGCCGCTCGGTCAAAGGCGAACTCGGCGCCGCCGCTGCCCTCGGCGGTGACGGCTACCTGGCCGTCAACGGGCAGACCGCCGGCGGATGCTCGCTGATGGTGTGGGAGAACGGCAGCAGGGGCCGTCAGCGCTGGTGTACCCGCATGGTGCTCGGCGGAGGTTTCACCAGCCCGCTGTTCGACAGTTTCGACAATCTCTACATCGGCCAGCCCGGCCTGATGATCGCCTACCCACCGACCCAGTGGGTGCGCTGGCGCACCAACGTCATCGGAATGCCGACCACCACACGGTTTCTCGCGCCCGGCCGGCTGCTGGTGGTGACCCACCTCGGGCAGGTGCTGGTTTTCGACGCACACCGCGGCGAAGTGACCGGCACCCCGCTGGACCTGGTTGACGGCATCGACCCGACCGACCCGTTCCGGGGGCTTCCCGACTGCCAGCAGTCCCAGCCCGCCTGCCCGGTGGCCACCGCACCGGCCTACTCGGAGGCCAGCGGCATCGCGGTGCTCGGGCTGTGGCAGCCCGGCGCGAAGGCGTCCGTGCTTATCGCCCTGCGCTACCAGCCCGACCAGGCCGCCCTGGTCGCGCGGGAGTGGACCAGCGACGCGGTCGCGGCCGGGGTGCTCGGCAGCCCGGTGCTCTCCCGCGACGGGCAGACCGTCTACGTCAATGGCCGCGACCGCCAGCTCTGGGCGCTGGACACCTCCGATGGCAAGCCGAAATGGTCTGTCCCGCTGGGCTTTCAGCCGCAGACTCCGCCGTCGCTGGCACCAGGCGGACTCGTCATCGCCGGCGGCGGCCCGGACACCCGGCTGGTGGCGATCCAGGATTCCGGCGACCGGGCCGACATCGTCTGGCGCCGTGACGACGTCACACCGCTGACCACCTCCAGCCAGGCTGGCGCCCGGGTGGCCTACACCGTCGTCGCCGACGGGCCGCAGGGCTTGTCGCTGCTGGTGTTCAACCCCGCCGACGGCGGGCGCACGCTCAATACCTATCCCCTGCCGGACGCCGCGGGGTTCCCGGTCGGGGTGTCGGTCGGCTTCGACCGCCGGGTGGTGGTGGCCACCAGCGCCGGCCAGGTCTACAGCTTCGATCCGGCCTGAGGTTCACCATGTCCAAGCCACCCACCCAATTGCCCAAAGGCCGCTACCCCGCTTCGCGGGCGACGATCTGGGTGGTCACGGTGCTGGTGATCGTGAACTGCGCCCTCCTCGCATTCGGCGTGCCGGGCCGATGACCAGCCAGGCACGCAGTCCGGTGTTCACCATGCCGCCGCCCGCGGCGGTGGCCCCGCGGAATTCCGTGGTGCCGCTGTGGGCGGTCTACGCCGCCGCCGTCATCACCGGATTCGTGAGCCTGCTGGCGTCGACGCGTTCCAACGTGGCGCAGGCTCCGGCACTGACCGCGGCCAGCGTCGTCCTGTTCGTGGCAGTCGGGGTGGCATGTGCCTGGCTGCTGGCGAAGATCCCGTATTTCTGGCCGGTCAGCCGGGAAACCCGCGGCCTGGCCACGATGTGGGGCGCCACCGCGGCCACCGGATACGCATCGCTGGCCAATCTCGCGATCTACGAGCACCTCGCCGCACGGCCGGACGCGCCGGCGTGGTCGCTGTTCGCCCCCGTCACCGAGGAGCCGATCAAAGATCTGGGCGTCGTGGTGGTTCTGCTGCTGGCCGCGACGCGGCCCCGGGGTCCCCTGGACGGCCTCGTGGTGGGGTCGTTCGTGGGACTGGGATTCGAGGTCGTCGAGAACGTCGTGCAGTCGGTGAACAACGCGATCACCTCGGCCCCGCCGGGTCACCCGGGACAATGGGCGTCGCTGGCCACCGACGTCGTTCACGAAGTGCTGCGCCGCAGTTGGACCGGCCACATCGTGATCACCGGGATCGCGGGATTCGGCATCGCCTACGCGATGGCCGCCCGCCGTCGGCCGATGCCGCACCGCGTCGGGGTCGCCGTTGGTCTGGTGCTGCTGGCCTTCGCCGGCCACCTGCTGTGGAACTCGCACCGGTTCGGGCTGTTCTATGTGCTGGGCCAGTTCGGGATCTTGGCGGTCTATCTCTGGTTGGTCCGGGTGGGGCGGCAGCAGGAGGCCCGGCTGTACGTGCCGTATCTGGGCTACGTCGATCCGTCGATGCTCGATCCCACGCTCGCCCAATCGCTGCAGTCCGGCGCGGGGAGGCGGGCCTACCGCAAGGCCTCGGGCGCCGGGGCCGGTCAGCGGCTGCGGGCGGCGGCCCGGCTCGCCGCGGCGATCGGCAACGGCGAGGCGGGTCGGGCCCACGCGTACGCCGACACGTTGACGGCAGCCTGAATCAGAGCTGCAGCGGCGGCAGCTCGCTGCGCGGGACCGTCACCGAATGCTCCCCTGCATACGACGGCAGCAGTTCGGCGCGGCCGAAGTAGAAGATCACCGCGTCGTCGGTGATGGCGAAGTTCTGGTAGTGCGACGGGTCCATGCCGTCGCCGGGGGAAATGCTGCCCACCAGGCCGGATTTCGACTCCAGTTCGCGCTGCACGATCGGGAAGACGACCTGCAGCGGATCGGCGCCCGGCGCGAAGAGGGTGTCGAAGGTGACCGGCGCGTCGCGCACGGTGTCGAAGGTGAACGACTTGAACCACGTGGTGGGATGGGCACTGCCGACATCCTGGAAGAGCTTGAGGACGACGCTGCGGGTCCGCGCCGAGGCTAGTGACTCCGCCGTGACGTCCATCTCCAGCGGCCGGTTGCGGGTGTCCGGGGCGTTGGCGACGTTGACGAAGCCGTCCCGGGTCTGGCTGAGGTAGTCCAGGATCGCCTGCTCGTCGGGGTAGTCCAGCGGAAAAGTGATGTCCATCAGGTAGGTGGGTTCGCTGGCCTGCACCCGGCAGGTGCCCTCGGCCTGCACGACGCCGCCCAGCCCGGCGCAGGACTGCGGGGCGCCGGCCGCCGGCGTGGCGGCCGCGATCGCCCCGGCGAGCAGAAGGGCGGTCACAGTCAGGGCGCGCATGCCGGTGAGCCTACCCGTCAACTTCCGTCCGCTCCGCTGTCACAGCACGGCACAGGAACGCATGCGCACGTGAGCCCGACCCGGCGCCGATCCGCATGACCACCACCGTCAGCGGGGTGCTTCCGGCGGGTCGCAGCCGTTTGCGCAACACATCGGGGTCGACGTCGACTCCGCGCACCAGGATCTCCAGCGGCCCGCAATCGTGTGCCGAAAGAGCCTGCCGCAGAGCCTTTTCCCGCATCGTCAGCGCTTCGATGATCTCGAAGCCGCGCACTCCGGCGGGCAGCCGGTCCCCGGTCAGGTAGGCGATGTCGGGATCAAGCTGCCACAGTCCGTGCCGGGCCGCGTAGTGGCGCACCAGTCCGGCGCGCACCACCGCCCCGTCCGGGTCGACGATCCAGCGCCCCGGTGCGCCGCTGCCGCAGTCGTCCGAGTCGGCGTCGGTGAGTTCCTCGTCTGGTGCGCCGCCGCGATCGAGCACGCTGGCACGCCGGCGCACCCCCGGCCGGGCCAGCGGCGGCGCCCACAGGCAGGCCTCCCGCACCGAACCACCGGCCGAGACCACCTCGACCTCGCCGTCGAAACCCAACCGGCGCACCGCCTCGAAGTCGATGCCCGGAGCGCACTTCACCGCCGTGGCCCGGCCCCGGTAGGCCTGCGCCACGGCGTCCAGAGGCGGGCTGTAGGCCTGCGGGTCGAACCGCCGGCGACCGCCGGATCGCCGGCCCGGGTCGAGCAGGACGACGGTGTCGCGGCTGACCGGGTGCAGCGCATCGGCGCGGCACAGCGGCACCTCGGGCCCGAGGTTGTGCCGGGCCATGGCCAGCCGCACCGGGTCGAGATCGCTGCCCAGCAGAGAGAACGCGGTTCCGCGCAGGGCGGCCAGTTCGGTGCCGACCGAGCACGTCGCGTCGTGCACCTGCTGTCCAGCCAGCCGCTGGGCCCGGTGCCGGGCCACGACGGCCGTGGTCGCCTGCTGCAGGGCCTCGTCGGTGAACAGCCAGTCCGACACGTCGATACCGGCGAACTTCGCCGCCGCCTTGCGGCGCAGCCGGACGGTTTCCACCAGAGCGGGGGTGTGATCGCCGAAACGTTCCCGGACCGCGGCGACGTCAGCCAGCAGGTGCGCGTCGGTGAGCGGCAACCGGGCCACCTCGGCCAGAGCGGCGACGCCCGCGTCGCCGGTCAGGTACGCGACGTCGTCGCGGGTGAAGCTCAGGACGGTTTAACCCCGGTGATCATGACGTTGTAGAACCACCCTTTGGGCACGACGCGGCGCCACACGTTGGCGTCGACCCAGGACAGCGCCGTCCAGCCGCCGAAGGCGAACTTCGCCCAGCCCCAGCCCAACTTGCCGGGCGGGACCGTCGACTCGAACGTGCGAACCGGCCAGCCGAGCATCGCCGCAGTGAACTCCTCACTGGCGGTGTGCACCTCGACCGCGCCGGCGTTGGTCGCCATCCGTTCCAGGTCGGCAGGCTCGAAGGTGTGCAGGTCGACGATCCACTCCAGGGCGGCCGCGCGCGAATTCTCGTCGAGTTCGGCTTGTGGCCGCCGCCAACTGCCCAGTCCCGGGAGCTGCATCGCCAGGACGGTGCTCTTCCAGGTGAGGTCGGCCAGCCTCCGGGCGTAGGCGTTGCCCACCGTGGTCGGCTCGCCGGCGAAGACGAACCGCCCGCCGGGCTTGAGCACCCGGACCACCTCGCGCAGCGACTTCTCGACGTCGGGGATGTGGTGCAGCACGGCGTGGCCGACGACCAGATCAAAGGTGTTGTCGTCGTAGGGAATTCCCTCGGCATCGGCGACCCTGCCATCGACGTCCAGACCGAGCGACTGTCCGTTGCGGGTGGCGACCTTGACCATGCCTGGGGACAGATCGGTCACCGAACCGCGACGCGCCACGCCGGACTGGATGAGGTTCAGCAGGAAGAAGCCGGTGCCGCAACCCAGTTCGAGGGCCCGGTCATAGGGCAGCTTGCGGTATTCGTCCTCGGGGACGATGGCGTCGAACCGGCCTCGGGCGTAGTCGATGCAGCGCTGGTCGTAGGAGATCGACCACTTCTCGTCGTAGGACTCGGCCTCCCAGTCGTGGTAGAGCACCTGCGCGAGCTTGGTGTCATGGCGCGCCGCCTCGACCTGCTCGGCCGTGGCATGCGGCACCGGCGCCGGGTCGCGCGTCTCGGAGTCCTTCATATCCGTCATGCAGGGCAGCCTAACCGCCGAATGCCTCATCAAGAACTTCGCCGTAGCGCTGCACCTGACCCTCGGCGTCCAGATTTCCGTCGATCAGGGCCTTCGCCGCGGCCAGCGCGGCGGCCGGGGCATCGGTGAACCGATTGGCCCAGGTCAGGGCCGCATCGTAGACATCGTCCGGGGCGACAAGTTCGTCGACGAGTCCCAGCGCCAGGGCCTCCTCCGGACCGACGAAGCGCCCGCTGAAGGTCAGTTCCTTCGCCCGGGCATGACCCACCGTCCGGGCCAGTCGGGTGCAGCCACCGCCACCAGGCACCAGACCGGCGAGGATCTCCGTGGCGCCGACGCGGACGTTGTCGCCGGCGACCCGCCAATCGGCGGCCAGTGCCAGGCTCAGCCCGGCGCCCAGCGCGTATCCGGTGACGGCCGCGACCGTCGGCTTGGGGATGGCGGCCACCGCGTCGAGGGCGAGGCGGCGCACGCGATCGGCCGCCTCGGCGCCGGCGCGGTCGAGGGTGCGCAGTTCGGGGACGTCGTCCCCGGCGCAGAAAGTGCCGTGGCCGCCGAAGAGGATCACCGCGGCGATGTCGTCGCGGCGTGACACCTCCTCGGCGGCGTCGGCCAGTTCGCGATAGGCCTGCCGAGTGAGGGCATTGATCGGCTCGCGGTCGATCACCAGGGTCCCGATACCGGGCTGCTGCTCACCGACGTGCACGTAGACGAACTCTCGCACGATCAGAAGTTGCCCTTCAATCGGCCTCCGCGATGACGAGCCTCGTTGTAGCGGTCGGCGTCGAAGAACTCGATCTCCCAATTATCTTTGTGCACAGTGAGTTTCGGCTGCACTTTGTCGATCCGGCGGTCCAGGGCGAGCACTTCGCCGACGCTGCGGCCGGTCAGCGAGTCCAGCTGACTCCACGTCGGCGGCAGCAGCAGCGCCCGGCCTCCCGCGAAGTCTTCGATGGCCGCCTCGGGCCGGGCCCAGGCGGCGTGATCGGATTCGGTGTTCTCGCCGTCGGCGCGCTGTCCCTCCGGGAGCGCCCCGACGAAGAAGTAGGTGTCGTAGCGGCGGGTGCGCTCCTCCTCCGGAGTGACCCAGTTCGACCAGGGCCGCAGCAGATCAGCGCGTAGAACCAGCCGCTCCGAGCGCAGGAAGTCGGCGAAGGACAGACTGCGGTCCTCCAGCGCGGCGCGCTCGCTGCGGTAGACCGAGGCGTCGCGGACGATCCCGTCGGGGTCGTCGGCGGTTCCGGCGAACAGAACGCCGGACTCCTCGAAGGTCTCCCGGGCGGCCGCACACACCAGCGCCTCGGCCAGATCGGCTTCGATGCCGAACCGCTCTGCCCACCATGCGGGTTCGGGTCCATACCAGGCGCTGTTGCGGGACAGGTCCGCGTCGCGGTCGCGGTCGTCGACGCCACCGCCGGGAAACACCGTCATCCCGGCGGCGAACTCCATCGCCGCGTGGCGGCGCATCAGGAACACCTCGATACCGGGCTGCCGAGTCGACGATGCCGGCGCCCCCGGCGCCGGAGGAGGAGCGAGGCGATCAGCAGGGGTGTCGCGCACCAGCATCACCGTCGCCGCCGGGCGGACGGCCAGGGGTTCAGTCATGCACGCCTCCGGTGCGCCGCCGCGCTGCGCGCGCGGCGCGCGAAGTAGCGCCCGTCGATCTTGTCGACCGCGATGGACTGACGGAACGCCTCCGAGAGGGTCTCCGAGGTCAGGACGTCGGCCAGCAGACCTGCGGCGACCACCTCGCCCTCGGAGAGCACCAGGCAGTGGCTGAACCCGGGCGGGATCTCCTCGACGTGATGGGTGACCAGAACCAGCGCCGGTGAATCCGGGTCGGCGGCAAGGTCGGCCAGCCGGGCGACCAGTTCCTCGCGGCCGCCGAGGTCCAAGCCGGCGGCGGGCTCGTCGAGCAGCAGCAGTTCCGGGTCGGTCATCAGCGCGCGGGCGATCAGCACCCTTTTGCGCTCGCCTTCGGACAGCGTGCCGTAGACCCGGTCGGCGAGGTGTTCGGCGCCCACGCTCTCCAGGGTGTCCAGTGCACGGACCTCGTCGACCTCGTCGTAGGTCTCGCTCCAACGGCCCAGCACCGCGTAACCGGCGGAGACCACCAGGTCGCGCACCACTTCACTGTCCGGGATCCGTTGCGCCAGTGCCGAACTACTCAGCCCGACCCGCTGGCGCAGTTCACTCATGTCGACCCGGCCGAGTCGCTCGCCCAGCACGGTGGCCGCCCCGTTGGAGGGGTACTCCATCGCCGCCGCGATGCGCAGCAGTGAGGTCTTACCGGCGCCGTTGGGGCCGATGATCACCCAGCGTTCGTCGAGTTCCACCTGCCAGTCGACCGGGCCCACCAGCAACCGGCCGCCTCGGCTCAGGGTGACACCGCGAAAGTCGATCAGCAGGTCCCCGTTGACGGAGTCGACAATGGGGTCCCCGTTGACGGAGTCGACAATGGGGTCCCCGTTGACGGAGTCGACAATCGGACCTCGGTCGCCATGGTCAGAGGCCGAATCGACGGTCACCGCACCATCGTGCCGCATTCGTACTGTGGGTCGGTGCCCGGTACCCGTTTGGCCCCGCCGCTGCGGCGCTGGCTGACCCTGTTCGCCGGATGTATCACCGTCGTCGTGGCGAGCATGCTCGTCGTCGACCGTCCGGTCGCCGCCTACATGAGCGGGCACACCCGCCCCTTGGGCCTGCTGCGCTGGACGGTGGAGTTGCACCGGTGGGCCGATGAGGCGGCGCTGGTGATCGTCGTGGCCTGCGCCCTGCTGGCCGCCGGCGCACCCCGGCGCCGACCGTCCCGGCTGACCGCGACGCTGTTCCTGACCTCGTGCACGGTGATCGTGACGCGCGCGATCAAGGACCAGCTGCAACTGGCGTTCGGCCGCACCTGGCCGGAGACCTGGGTCGACGACAACCCATCTTTCATCCGTGCACAGGTGTTCCGGTTCGACTTCTTCCGCGGCGGCGCGGCCTACTCGCCTTTCCCGTCCGGGACCACCGCGACGATCACGGCGATGTTCGCCGTGCTGTGGTGGTGGTATCCGTGCGGCCGGGGGTTCTACGCGACGGTGATCGGCCTGGTGATGGCGACCCTGGTGACCAGCGATTTCCACTTCGTCAGGGACATCATCGCCGGCGGGTTCATCGGAATGTCGGCCGGCTGGTTCGCCACCCAGATCTGGCAGGCCTGGGGGCCGAGCGACCCGCCCGGGTGCGACCCTTAGACGGAGGTCTCGATGTCGTTGTCTTCGATCAGGTTGTCCACGTGGTGATGTCGCGCACCGGCCTACGCTCGCTCGGCGGCGGGGGCACGTCATCGACGGGAGGAAGCCCGAGCCGGATCAGCGCCTGCGGATACGCCTCACCGTCGAACACCTCGCAGGCCAGTCTCAAACGACTGCCGATATCGTTCAACGGCTCGGTGAGTGGGCAGCTGGCCAGACCCATCGCAGTAGCCGTCAACGTGATGTGACTGAGCGCCTCACCGGCCCGCAGTCGCATGTCGTCATTGTCCTGGCGGGTGCCGAGCACCAGCAGAACCGCATCGTCGTCCGGCTCTCCCGCAAGCTCGGCAAAGCGCAGCGCGACGCTCCCATCCTCATGTCGAACCCACCGAGATCGGGGAACCACGGCCAACTCCACGCCGAACCGCGCCGCGCGCAGGTACAACAACTCCAACGTGGCAGGCGGGATCTGGCGCGCCGGGTACCGGCGGGGGTCGGCGCGGCGCCGAGAAATGGCATCGGCCAATTCCAGGTGCGCGGCGTTGGGCGGTTGCTCGACGACCTCCAGGATCGCCAGATGGCCTTTATCCCTGCCATCGGGAAAGCGCACCACTCGCGGGGACCAGCCCGCGGCGGCAAGCGCCACGACGCAATGGTCCAGAACCGCCCCGCAGCCGAGCAACACATCGCGCCGATCCGTCGGCGATCCACCGGCCTGCCGGTCCCAATCGGCATAGAGGTGCACCACGGCACCGTCGACCCGCCACCGCCAGGGCTGCAGGTTGCCCGACGACGGTGCACGGGCGGCGACATCGAGCACGCTCGCCAGGGCGGCCCGGTCGGGAAATGGCGTCGCCAGCTGTCTCACCTCCGTCGTCGTGCGGTGAGTTCAGATTATGCGCCGTCGCTGCATGCGCTGACCTCAGTCGCCCGGAATCTCGACCCGGTGTTGCGTCACCCCGTCGAGGGCGTCGGCGGCCTCGATCTCCGCACGGGTCACGCCCAGGATGAACAGCACGGTGTCCAGGTACGGGTGGCTCAGTGAGGCGTCGGCCACCTCGCGCAGCGCCGGTTTGGCGTTGAACGCCACCCCGAGGCCGGCGGCGTTGAGCATGTCGATGTCGTTGGCGCCGTCGCCGACGGCCACCGTCTGCTCCATGGGCACCCCGGTTTGGCTGGCGAAGTCGCGCAACGCCTTTGCCTTCCCGGCGCGGTCGATGATCGGCCCGACGACCCGGCCGGTGAGGTGTCCGTCGACCACCTCCAACTCGTTGGCCGCCACGAAGTCCAGCATCAGGTCGTGCGCCAGCGGCTCGATCACCTGCCGGAAGCCGCCCGACACCACGCCGCAGTAGAAACCCAGGCGCCGCAGCGTCCGGATGGTGGTGCGCGCGCCCTTGGTGAGTTCGACCTGCTCGCTGACCTCGTCGATCACCGAGGCAGGCAGGCCCGCCAGCGTTTTGACGCGCTGGTGCAGCGACTCAGCGAAGTCGATCTCCCCGCGCATGGCGGATTCCGTGATCGCCGCGACCCTCTCGCCCGCCCCGGCGTGATCGGCCAGCATCTCGATGACCTCACCGGTGATCAGGGTGGAATCGACATCGAAGACGATGAGCCGCTTGTTGCGCCGCTCCAGCGTGAAGTCCTCCACCGCGATGTCGACGCCCTGTTCGGCGCCCACGCCGGCGAGGTTGGCCTGCAGCACCCCGGACAAGCCGGCGGGCACGGTGACCCGCAGTTCCAGGCCGGTGACCGGGTAATCGGAGACTCCCCGGATGACGTCGATGTTCACCCCCAGCGCGGCAGCCTCGCGGGCCACCGCGCCGAACGCCGCCGCGGTGATGGGCCGGCCGAGGACGACGATGGTGTGGGTGGGCGGGGAGGCGATGACGGGTTCGTCGTCGCTGCGCTCGATGGTGGCCTCGAGCCCGAGCCGCCCGATGGTCTCGGTGACCTCGGCACGCAGCCCCGGCCCGTCGGCCACCTCGGGCGCCCCGGAGACCAGGACACCGAGGGTGAGGCGATCGCGGATCACCACCTGCTCGACGTTGAGCAACTCAACCCGGTACCGGGAGAGCACCTCGAACAATGCGGAGGTGACACCCGGCCGGTCGGCCCCGGTGACGGTGATCAGCACCGACACCTTCTCTGCGGTCATCTCAGTCCAGACGAACGGTGACCCGTTCGCCCGCGCCGCCTAGGCGTCGACCTCGGCGCGATGCGAACGCCCGACATGGGCTTCGCGACGCATGCGCTCCACCATGTGCGGGTAGTGCAGCTCGAACGCGGGACGCTCCGAACGGACGTTGGGCAGCTCGGTGAAGTTGTGTCGCGGGGGCGGGCAGGAAGTCGCCCACTCCAGCGAGTTGCCGTGACCCCACGGGTCGTCGACGGTGACGACCTCGCCGTAGCGCCAGCTCTTGAAGACGTTCCAGAAGAACGGCAGCATCGACACGCCCAAGGTGGCGGCACCGATCGACGAGATGATGTTCAGGGTGGTGAACCCGTCGGTGGGCAGGTAGTCGGCGTAGCGACGCGGCATGCCCTCGTCTCCGAGCCAGTGCTGGACCAGGAAGGTGAGGTTGAAGCCGATCATGGTCAGCCAGAAGTGGACCTTGGCCAACCGCTCGTCCAGGAGACGCCCGGTCATCTTCGGGAACCAGAAGTACACGCCGGCGTAGGTGGCGAACACGATCACACCGAACAGCACGTAGTGGAAGTGTGCGACCACGAAGTAGGTGTCCGACACGTGGAAGTCCAGCGGCGGGCTGGCCAGCAGCACGCCGGATAGGCCGCCGCACAGGAAGGTCACCAGGAAGCCGAAGGCGAACAGCATCGGAGACTCGAAGGTCAGCTTGCCCTTCCACATGGTGCCGATCCAGTTGAAGAACTTGATGCCGGTGGGCACCGCGATCAGGAACGTCATGAAGGAGAAGAAGGGCAGCAGCACCGCGCCGGTGACGTACATGTGATGCGCCCACACCGCCATGGACAGCGCCGCGATGGAGATTGTTGCGTAGACCAGGGTGGAATAGCCGAAGATCGGCTTGCGGGAGAAGACCGGGAAGATCTCCGAGACGATGCCGAAGAACGGCAGCGCCAGGACGTACACCTCGGGGTGGCCGAAGTACCAGAACAGGTGCTGGAACAGCGTCACGCCACCGTTGGCGGGGTCGTAGATGTGCGCGCCGAGGCGGCGGTCGGCGGCCAGGGCGAAGGCGGCGGCGGTCAGCAGCGGGAAGATCAGAATGACCAGGAGCGACGTGATGAAGATGTTCCAGGTGAAGATCGGCATCCGGAACATGGTCATGCCGGGGCAGCGCATGCAGACCACGGTGGTGATCATGTTGACCCCGCCGAGGATGGTGCCCAAGCCGCCGACGGCCACGCCGAGGATCCAGAGGTCAGCCCCCGCGCCGGGCGAGTGCACCGCGTCGGAGAGCGGGACGTAGATGGTCCAGCCGAAGTCCGCGGCGCCGCCGGGGGTGATGAAGCCGGCGAGCGCGATGATCGCACCGAAGATGAAAAGCCACAGCGACAGTGCGTTCAGCCGGGGGAACGCCACGTCCGGCGCGCCGATCTGCAGCGGCATCACGAGGTTGGCGAAGCCGAACACCACCGGGGTGGCGTAGAAGAGCAGCATCGCGGTGCCGTGCATGGTGAACAGCTGGTTGTACTGCTCGTTGGAGAGGAACTGCAGCCCCGGCAGGGTCAGCTCGGCGCGGATGAACAGCGCCATCAAGCCGGCCAGCGCGAAGAAGGTGAAGCAGGCGATCATGTACATCACACCGATCAACTTGTGATCGGTGGTCGTGATGATCCTGTAGATCAGATTGCCTTTGGGGCCCATCGCGGGCGGTGCGGGGCGACGGGCCTCTAGCTCCCCGGGGGGCAATACGGCTGTCACAACATCCTCCAACCATCTATTGGGAAAGCGTCCCAAAGAAACCTAGGCGGCATCCTATCTCCAAAACATGCCCGGTGGGCGGCCGGTCCTACATTCTGTCGTAATTCGCGTCACGTCCCTGGTCGGCACCGGGTTAAGGGCAGGTCACGACCTGTTTCGCCGGCGCGGGTGTTACCGTCGCGGCGTGCTTTTCGACACCGTGCGCCCGGGCCTTGCGGTAGCGGTGGTGACGGCGCTGGCGGTGAGCGGCTGCTCGGGGTCCAAGCCCGGCTCCGAAAGCCCCGCGCCAAGCCCTGGGTCGAGCAGCGTGGTGACCAGTACCACCAAGATCGCCTCGGCCGGGGTGCTGGGCAATCAGCGCCGCCCCGACGAATCCTGCGCCCCCGGGCCTGCCCCGCTCGACGGCCCGCCGCCGGGCCCGGTCCGGCACGCCGCGGGGCAGACAGCGGTGCGGCCCGACCCGATGCGCATCGTGGTGCTGGCCGGCGACGAACTCGACGCGTTGTGCGCCCTGGGTTTGCAGTCGCGCATCGTGGCCGCCGCCCTGCCCGACGGATCCGACACCCAGCCGTGGTATCTCGGGACCGTCGTGCACGACGTTGCGGCAGCCGGCACCCGCAGCGCTCCGGACCTGGGTGCCATCGCGGCGGCCAAGCCGGACCTGATCCTGGGCTCGCAGGCCCTGACGCCGGATTCCTACGAAGCATTGACGGCGATCGCGCCGACGGTCTTCACGGCGGCGCCGGGCGCGATGTGGCAGGACAATCTGCGGATGGTCGCAGGCGCCACCGGACGCATGCGGGCCGCCGATGATCTGATCCGGGGCTTCGACGGACAGGCGAAGAAGGCCGGGGAGGCCAATGACGCCGCCCACTATCAGGCGTCGGTGGCGCAGCTCACCGAGTCGACACTGCGGGTGTTCGGCGCAGACAGCTTCCCAGGCAGTGTTCTTGCGGCCGTCGGCGTGGATCGCCCTGTGGCGCAACGGTTTACCGACAAGCCGTTCCTAGAGATCCCGGTCGGCAGCGGGGAACTGAAGGCCGACCTCGAACACTCCCCCGATCTGTCGGCCGCCGACGGCGACATCGTGTACATGTCATTCGCCTCACCGGCGGCCAAGGACCGCGCGCCGGCGCTGCTGGAGAGCGCGGCGTGGCGCAAGCTCTCGGCGAATCGGGACAACCGAGTGTTCGTCGTCAACAACGAGGTGTGGCAGACCGGTCAGGGGCTGATCGCCGCGCGCGGCATCGTCGACGACCTGCGCTGGCTGAACGCCCCCATTAACTGAGCCCGCTCCCCGCCGAGCGTTGCGCTGGGTACACCCTCGGCGCCGAACGTTGCGCTCGCTGAACACTCGCGGGTGATCAGCGGGTGTAGTTCTCACCGCTGGCGCGCACGGTCACGTCGCTGATGCTGATCCCCCACGGCTGGTCGATCACGTGCACCACCGCGTCGGCCAGATCGTCGGGCGTGATCAGCCAGTACTGCACCGAGTCGACGTCGGTCTGCTCGGGCCGTAGTGACCCAGACATGAAGTTGGCGAGGTTCTCGGCGAACTGCGGCCCGTGCTGGCCGGCCAGCGCCATGATCGCGGTCTGGTTCACGATGCCGCTGGCCAGGTTGCTGCCGAACACCCCGGTGGGTTTGACGGTGGTGACCTTGATCCGGCCCTGCGTCTCTACCCGCAGCGCGTCAGAGATCGCCGTCACCGCAGCCTTGGTGGCGCTGTAGACCCCGGCGCCGGCGATGCCGCCGTTGCCGTAGATCGACGAGATGTTGACCACCTGGCCGCGACCCTGGGCGATCATCTGGTCGTAGACCGCGCAGATGCCGTTCACTACACCCTTGATGTTGATGTCGATGGCCTGATGCCAACGCTGCCAAGCCTTTTCGTGGTCGGCGAAGTAGGCCAGCGGCATCACGCCGGCGTTGTTGACCAGGACGTCGACGGCGCCGAACGCGTCGACGGCCCGGGCCGCGGCGGCCTTGAGTTGATCAAGGTCGGTGACGTCGGCCACCCCGGCGACGGCCTCTCCCCCGGCCGCCCGGATGCCGGCCACCACCTGCTCGAGGTTGTCGGCGTTGATGTCGACGCTGACCACCTTCGCGCCGCCGGCGGCACACTTCTCCGATATCAACCGGCCGAATCCGCTGCCCGCCCCGGTGACGATGACGACTTTGCCGGCCAGGTGTGCGGACATGGGTTCCTCTCGGACTGGACGTGTGGTCCTCCATTCAACCGCCTACTGTCGGATAGATGAGCACCGTGACCGCCTACGCCGCCACCTTCCACACCGAACCGCTGACTAGGACCGCCATCGAACGCCGCGACGTCGGCCCGCACGACGTGCGCTTCGACATCCACTTCGCCGGCATCTGCCACTCCGACATCCACACCGTGCGGGCGGAATGGGGTCAGCCGAACTACCCGGTGGTGCCCGGCCACGAGATCGCCGGCGTGGTGACCGAAATCGGTTCGGCTGTAACAAATTACAAGGTTGGTGACCGGGTGGGCGTCGGCTGCTTCGTCGACTCCTGCCGGGACTGCGACAACTGCTCCGATGGTCTGCACCAGTACTGCGTCGGGCGCGGCGGAATGGTGGGCACCTACAACGCCGTCGGCCGCGACGGGCAGCCCACGCACGGCGGTTACAGCGGCAGCATCGTCGCCGACGAGGACTATGTTCTGCGCATCCCCGATTCCATGGGATTGGACGTCGCCGCGCCGCTGTTGTGCGCCGGGATCACCACCTACTCGCCGCTGCGGCACTGGAAGGTCGGCAAAGGCACCCGCGTCGGGGTGATCGGGTTGGGCGGCCTGGGGCACATGGCGGTCAAGATCGCGGCGGCGATGGGTGCGGAGGTGACGGTGCTGTCGCAGTCGCTGAAGAAGATGGAGGACGGACTGCGCCTGGGGGCGGGCAAGTACTACGCGACCAGCGACCCCGATACCTTCAAGGTGCTGCGCAACTCCTTCGACGTCATCCTCAACACCGTCTCGGCCAACCTGGATCTGGGCAAGTTCCTCGAATTGCTCGACCGGGACGGCGTTTTGGTCGAACTCGGCGCGCCCGAGCACCCGCTGGTGGTGCCGCCGTTCTCGATCATCGGGATGCGGCGCTCGGTATCCGGGTCGATGATCGGCGGGATCCCGGAGACCCAGGAAATGCTCGACTTCTGCGCCGAGCATGGGATCGCCGCCGAGATCGAAGTCATCGATCCGGACTACATCAATGAGGCCTACGAGCGGGTGATCGCCAGCGATGTGCGGTACCGGTTCGTCATCGATACCGCGTCACTGCGCGACGCGTAGGCGGTGCTACCGCTCACTGCGTGAGGGTTAATCCTCGCCGAGGACCTTGTCGGCCGCGTCCAGCGCGGGCGCCAGCGACCACCCCTGAGCGGCCAGCAGATCGGCGATCCGCTTGACGTTCTCCGGGCCGCCGTCGTGGTGGGCGACTCCCTGGATGAACTTCTCGATCTCGTCGTGGTCAAGAACCCCGTCAGCGAGGAGCTCGTCCTTATTCGCCGAGATCTCCCGCACCACCTGTTTGATCTCATCGTCGGTGAGCGGGGTGTCGCGCAGCAGGGCGAGCAGCGGCACCCGATCCGGACCTGGTACTCCACCCGGGTAGCCGGCACGGAGCCAGTCGATGACGGAGCGGAACAGCGGCTTATCGGTCATGGGTTCAGTCTCGCGGTTCGGCCACCGTGATGCCCGTGAATTCACCCTGTGTTCACCCGATACATACAACTCCGCCGGGCCCCGTGTCTGGGGCCCGGCGGAGTCGGTGTCGTGATTGTCAGGCCGCGCCGCGGTGACGGCCGGTGGAGGCCGCAGCCCCCGAGCCGCTGGAGCTGTCCGAACCTGCCGACGCGCCCCGACTATGCGAGCTGGCGCCTGGGGCGGGTGCCGAGTCTTCGGCCGGACCCGAAACCTGCACCGGCAGAGCCGGATCCGCGACCGGGGCCGAAACCTCCACCTCGGGAGCGGGATCGGCGACCGGAGCCGAAGGCGCTGCCACCGGATCGGCAGGCGTCTCGACCGGCGCAGCGACCGGCGCCGACATCTGCGGAGCAACCGCGGGCACCGAGACCTGTTCTGCCACAACAGGGCTGGCATCCGGAGCCAGCGTGGCAGCCGCTGCCTTGACCGTGGCTGCCGGGGTGGCAGCTCCAGCCGGCGGGTTAGCGGGATTCGGCACGATGATGCCCCAGAACGGCTTCGCTACTTGCGCCTGAACGCCATCGACGAACGCGTGCCATAAATCACCGGGAACGGCCTGCTTTTCCTCTGGAGTCAGCGGATCGACCGAACCGAACGGAGTGGTCACCCCTCCAGTGAGGAACGTCCGGTTGTACGTTCCGCCCTCCGACGGCGTGACGACGTCGGTGTAGGCGATGTTGGTCAGGATCTTCAACGCCGGCTCGATCGCATCGGCAAACGGGTTGCCCAGTAGATACGGGCTGTTCAGTGCGCTGAGGACAGCGTTGATGCCCAGCCCAGGCAACCGCACCGGCGTCAAGAGGGGCAGCTCATTCGGCTCTATCGTGACGTAATAGCTCTTGCCGTCCACCATCGGCAAAGTAATCGTGCCGATCGGGGTTCCGGGCACCGCGACCTGAAGCAAGCCCGCGATGTTCAGGCCGATGTCCGTCACGCTGACGGCATTGCCGGCGCCGTCGGAAATGACCAAGCCCTTTACCCCGCCCAGCAGGTTGATCGGCACACCGGCGAAGAAACTGTTGGCGATTGCTGTCGCATTGAAGACTGCCGGGAAATCGGTGATGGGGTCATAGGCCCATGTCGCGTCGATCGTAGTCGTATTCAGCACCGTTCGCTTATCCGTCGAGGCATACCGGCCACCGGCCGGCATTTCGGGATTGATGCCCAACGCTTTGCTGATGTCGGGGAACCGGGCAGCGATGCCACCATTTGCCCGAAGTGAGTTCTGCAGGAATACGAGAAGCTGATTGGTCTGGGTTGGCTTGGTATCGGTCGACTGGGGAGACGGCTGGAAGGGAATGAAGCCCGCTGGGGTGTTGCCCGTTGTCACGCTGTCGATTTGGGTTCGGTATGCGTTCGCCAGATTCAGCGTCGACCCGAAGGTACCCAGCATGACGGGATAGCGGCAGTTGCTCGCGTAGGAGCCCGCGCAGGTCGGGTTTGGAATTGCACCCAGGAGGTTGTACAACGCCGTGGTATCACTCGGCGTGACATATCGAAGATTGAGCGTCGCATTGATGACGGCCTGATAGCCGGCGATGACCTGTGTGATCGATGCATTGATGGATGGCGGCGGTCCCGAATTGAAGAGACCGCCGGCAATACTCAGGCCAGGAGCCACCTTGGGAATGAAATTGATCAGTGCTGCGACGGTTCCCGCGGTGTAGGTCGGGTCGACGGTGAGGTCCACACTGATCACGGCATTCGCCGCGGGTGCTGCTGCCAGACCAAGTGCCATCGCGGCCGCGGCCGCAGCCACTGTGGTGGTTTTCGCCCGGCCGATAGCAGCTCGGCGCCTGCCCGCGCGATTGATCGTTGATTCGCTCATGTCTGGTGCTCCTTTTCTAAAGGGAAACTCGTCGACCACTAGGACCCCTCGATCCAGATGAATTCCGATGCGGCAGCTCCGACAGCCGGAACGCCGCCAGTGCCGGCCTTGCCCGCGGTTCCGGCCTTGCCGCCGCCCTTACCGCCGAGGCCGGCCGTGCCGCCCGCGCCGCCCGTGGTGCCCGCCGTCGGGCCGCCGTTACCGCCGTTACCGCCGTTACCGCCGTTACCGGTGCTGTCCGGTGTGCCGGACTGCCGCGCATTGCCGCCGTTACCGCCCTTGCCGCCATTACCCACAACACCGCCAGCGCCGCCGGTTCCGCCATTGCCGCCGTTGCCGTTGGACGGCGCCAGTGTCCATGCCGCAGCACCGTTGCCGCCAGCGCCACCGTTACCGCCGGAGGTCTGGGCCGAGCCGCTTGCTCCTGCACCGCCGGTCGCCCCGGACGTACTGCCGGAGCCACCGACTCCACCGTCGCCGCCCGCGCCGAACTGAGTGCCCGGATCACCGCCCTTCCCGCCGTTGCCGCCGTTGCCGCCATTCGGATAGGCGTCGTTGGCACTTCCGCCAGCGCCGGCATTTCCACCGTTGCCGCCCTGGCCGGGAGCTCCGCCCTGGCCGCCGGTGCCGCCGGCACCGCCGGCTCCCTGGGCGCCTGTGGTGGCGCGCGCCAACCCTCCTACGCCGCCTGCACCGCCGGTTCCGCCGGTTCCACCGGTTCCACCAGAAGCGCCGTTGCCGCCGTTACCGCCGTCACCGGCGGCCAATGCCGCCGTCGCGCCCGAACCGGCACCACCGTTGCCACCGTTACCGCCCGGGCCACCTGTGCCACCAGTGCCACCGGTGCCACCCGTTCCGCCGGCGCCACCATTACCGGAGACCGTGCCGCCGAGACCGCCCGAGCCACCGGTGCCACCGGTGGCACCGGTGCCGCCGATGCCGGTGCTGGGTGATCCGTCGGTGCCGTTGGTACCGGGCCTTCCGGCGGTGCCGTTGGTGCCGTTGGTACCGGCGGTTCCGGTGGACCCGGTTGTCCCTTGACCGCCATTGCCGCCGCGACCACCGTCGCCCTCGGTGCCGGCGTCGCCGCCCTGGCCGCCGTTGCCGCCGGCATTGCCGCCGTTTCCGCCGGTGCCGCCATTACCGACTGCGAGTGCGTTTCCGCCTCGGGCTCCGGTCGCGGTGCCGGCACCATTGCCGCCGTTGCCGCCGTTACCCGACGCCGAACCGCCGTTGCCGCCGACACCACCGGTGGCATTGCCGCCGCCGGCGTTGCCGCCGTTGCCGCCGTTACCCTGGGTGCCGGCGTTGCCTCCTGCGCCGCCCGCTCCAGTCGGGCCGCCGTTGCCGCCGTTACCGCCGTTACCGACTCCGCCGGCGTTGCCACCGGCACCACCGGCACCGGTTCCTGATCCGTTGCCGCCATTACCGCCATTGCCCAGGATGGAACCGCCGTTGCCGCCGACACCGCCGGGGTTGTTACCGCCGGCAGGCTTGCCGCCGTTACCACCGTTGCCGAGCTTTCCGCCGTTACCGCCGGGGCCGCCGGCGCCGCCGCCGAAGGCGCTGCCACCGTCGCCGCCGTTTCCACCATTACCGGACACGACCAGGGGCATGATGCCGTCCGCGCCGGCTGCACCGTCGTTGCGGCCAGTTCCCCCGGCGCCGCCGGTTCCGAAGACCGTCCCAGGGTCACCGCCGTTACCGCCGCGCGGACCGCGACTTGAGGACGCGGAGTTCCCGGCTTTGCCGCCGTTGCCACCGAGCCCCACGTTGCCGCCGGCACCGCCGCTACCGCCGACTCCCTGCAACTGCAGCAGGAACAGAATCGAACCGGTACCGGCGTTGCCGCCGGCACCGCCATTCGCACCGTTGCCGCCCATGCCGCCGTCACCACCGCGGCCACCCGAGCCGGCTATCAGGTTCGAGGCTCCGTCACCACCGATGCCGCCCGCACCGCCGGTGCCGCCTTGGCCACCGTCGCCTCCAGCACCACCGAACCCGAAGATCGAGCTGCCCTTGCCACCATTACCGCCGTTGCCGCCAGCGGTGGCGTTACCACCATTTCCAGCGTCACCACCGGCTCCGGCAAGCCCTGGGAAGGCGTCAGCGCCGTTGGTACCGGCCGCGCCTTTGGCACCAGCCCCGCCCGTTCCACCTGCGCCGCCGTTGCCGACGATCGCGAACATTGACGCGTTCCCACCGCTGCCCCCCTGGCCGGCGAAGCTACCGGGCACGAGGCCTGCGCCACCGCTGCCACCACGCCCGCCGTTGCCGATGAACAACGCGCCACCGCCGCCCGTTCCGCCGGTTCCGCCGGTGATGCCTACGGCACCGGCGGCCGCACCGGTGCCGCCGGCTCCGCCATCGCCGATCAGCCAGGCACCGTCGGCGCCGTTGCCCGCGACACCGCCGGTGCCGGTCGGGGAAGTGGTGTAGCCGCCGGCCCCGCCGTCGCCGCCATTGCCGAAGAAGTAGGCGGCGCTGCCACCACTACCACCGTTGCCACCGTTGCCCTTGCCGTCGCATGACAGCGTGCGGGAGGTGCTGCAGCCATTGCCACCGGCACCGCCCGAGCCACCGGAACCGAAGACGAGGCCACCGGTCCCGCCAACGCCGCCGACGCCGCCCGCTGCGCCCTGGGCGCCGGAGGCGTTACCGCCAATGCCGCCACTGCCGCCGTTGCCGACAAAGAGGCCGCTCCTGCCACCGGCGCCGCCGGCGCCGCCGTTCTGTCCGTCGCTGCCGGCGCCACCGTTGCCACCCCATGACAGGGAGAACAGTCCGCCGTTGCCGCCGGCGCCGCCGTTTCCACCGTTTCCACCGTTGGAATTGAGTTCACCGGTTCCGCCGATGCCACCATCACCGGCACGCCCGGCAATCGCGAAAAGACCGGTGTCGCCGCCCTTGCCTCCGGCGCCGCCTTGTTGGCCGGCATAACCGCTCCAGCCACCGACACCGCCACGGCCACCGTTGCCACCGAATAGGCCACCGCTACCACCGTCACCCCCGACTCCGCCCTTTCCTTGTGACGCTGTTGCTCCGACTCCGCCGAGGCCGCCGTCACCCCAGAGCGAACCGCCGTCGCCTCCTCGACCACCCGCGCCGTCATTTACGCCGTCAACACCGTTGCCACCGGAACCGCCCGATCCGAACAGACCTGCCGAGCCTCCGTTGCCCCCGGCGAAGCCGTTGCCACCATTGCCCCAGAGCAGGCCGGCCTTGCCACCGTTGCACTCGCTACCCGCGACGCATGCGCCCTCGTAGGAGGCAAAGGTGTAGCCGGTGCCGCCCAAGATGCCGGCGTCGGGATGATCGGCTGTGCCATTGCCAAAGAGCATGAAGCCACCAGAAGCCGCAGCTGATGCGTTAGGCGCCGTGTAGAGCGTCGGGGTCGGGTTGAAGGTGCCCGAGGGGACCGGGGCCTCGGCCGCAGGCACATCAGCGGCCGGAGTGGCCGCAGCCGGAGCCGGGCCGCGACGTGCGCCGACCTCGCCGCGTGTTGCTGCCACCGCAGTCCACTCGATGGGAGCAGCCGCCGGATCGGGGTTCTGCGAACCGGATGCTTGCGAATCGGCCACTGGCGCGGGGTTGGTCACGACCGGCGGCACCGAGATTTCGGGGACATCAACATCGGAGGCCTCGGCCGCCGGGCTCGGACCGCGGTGGGCTCCCGCGGTCGACGCAGCCGGTCTGGGCGTGTCGTTCGAGGTTGACGAACCGCTGGATGCCGGCCCGCGGTGCGAAGATCGCGCCTGGCTCGCACCTGAAGACGACGACCCCGCCGCGCCCGACGAACCGTTGCTGTCCGCGAAAGCCAACGGCATCGAGGCGATGCCCGCACCCACGCCGAGAGCAAAGGCCAGCGCACCGACCCGCCCGACGTACCGCGCGTATCCCGAGGGAGCCGGCTTCTCAGTGATGCGGCTTACGGATCGGGTGGAATCTGCAGGAGCCATCGCTGTCCCTTAACGGTCTTGCCGCAAGTTCTGACCCCACGGCGTTGCCCAGGATTATGAGCACGATGTAACGCAGGTGTCACGGATTTGCGAAGATCTTGGGCGATTCTTCTGAAAAAAATCTCAGCTAGATCCCACCCGTATCACACCATGAACCTCAAGGTCCTAGCAGGTCTTCTGCGTGTCGTTCAGCGACAAAAGACCGCCCGCCGGGAACGCGTTCCGACGGGCGGTCTGAAATTTCCTAGGTGGAACCTTAGAAATCCCAGTCCTCGTCTTCGGTGACGACTGCCTTGCCGATCACGTAGCTTGATCCCGATCCGGAGAAGAAGTCGTGGTTCTCGTCGGCGTTGGGCGACAACGCCGAGAGGATCGCTGGGTTGACGTCGGTCTCGTCACGCGGGAACAACGCCTCGTACCCGAGATTCATCAGTGCCTTGTTGGCGTTGTAGCGCAGAAACTTCTTGACGTCCTCGGTCAGCCCGACGCTGTCGTAGAGGTCCTGGGTGTACTCGGTCTCGTTGTCGTAGAGCTCGAAGAGCAGCTCGTAGGTGTAGTCCTTGAGCTCCTGGCGGCGCTCCTCGGTCACCTCGGTGAGGGCGCGCTGGTACTTGTATCCGATGTAGTAGCCGTGCACCGCCTCGTCGCGGATGATCAGCCGGATCATGTCGGCAGTATTGGTGAGCTTGGCCCGGCTCGACCAGTACATCGGCAGGTAGAAACCGGAGTAGAACAGGAAGCTCTCCAGCAGGGTCGAGGCCACCTTGCGCTTGAGCGGATCGTCGCCACGGTAGTAGTCCATGACGATGTGCGCCTTGCGCTGCAGGTTGGGGTTCTCCTCCGACCAGCGGAAGGCGTCATCGATATCGCTGGTCGAACACAGCGTGGAGAAGATCGAACTGTAGCTCTTGGCGTGGACCGACTCCATGAAGGCGATGTTGGTCAGCACCGCCTGCTCGTGCGGGGTGACGGCGTCGGGAATCAGGCTGACCGCCCCGACGGTGCCCTGGATGGTGTCGAGCAGCGTCAGGCCGGTGAAGACCCGCATGGTCAGCTGCTTCTCGTGGGCGGTCAGGGTGTTCCACGACGGGATGTCGTTGGACACCGGAACCTTTTCGGGCAGCCAGAAGTTTCCGGTTAGCCGGTCCCACACCTCGGCGTCCTTCTCGTCGGTCACCCGGTTCCAGTTGATCGCCGACGCCCGGTCGATCAGCTTGATTCCATCGCTCACGAGAACCCCACTTCAGTTGCGGCTGAACCCAAATCAGAGGCGGTATACCCGCCGATAGTCAGACACTACCCCTGGGGTGCGACAAGCAGCGCCAACACAACACGTTGTGTCTGGGCGTGTCGCGGCGGCGCGTTCGGAATCAGCTCGCAGCGACGTTGCGCGGGGTCGCGCTGCGCAGCGGCCGGTCCGGGTCCAGGTCGATCTCCAGAAGGTCGGCGATGCCGGCGATGGTGCCGAGCATGATCGTCGTCAGGTGCGCGACGAACTTCTCGGTCGGCATCCGCGGCGGGCTGTCGGAGTCCGGCCCCAGCCACCAGTCGGTGGCCGTCGAGGCCGATCCGAAACAGGCGGCCGCGGCCAGTTCCAGGCTGGCCGGCTCCAGGTGCAGATCCCGCAGTTCGTTGTTGAACATCTGCGCGATCGCCATGGTGATCTCCCGGCCCTCATTGAGGCCGCGGGTGGTGGATTCGGCCGGCTCCGGGAACCGGCCCTGCAGGACGAACCGCAGGACGTTGGGGTGCTGCTCGACGAGGGCGACGTACTCGGCCACGCACCGCCGCACCACTTCGCGGGTGGGGTCGGTCGCCAGGTCGATGGTGGGGAAGATCGCCGCGACGAGCATGTCGCGCAGCCGCTTGCCGATGGCGTGGAAGAGGTCGGCTTTGTCGTTGAAGTGCCGGTAGATCTTGGGTTTCGCGGTGCCGGCCTGGGCGGCGATCTCACGCAGGCTCACCTGGGGGCCGTCCCGGTCGATGGCGGCGAATGCGGCGTCGACGATCTCGGCACGCACCTTCTTGCGGTGCTCGCGCCAGCGCTCGCTGCGCGCGTCGACCTTGCCGGGGCTGCTGGCCCCCGGGCGAGGCACCGGGATTCTGACCACCTTGAGCACTCTACTGGCAGGACTACGCTGATCAGGCATGGTCCGCGATGCAGACGGACGACGACGGCCGCTAGCATCGACAGCGTCCGATTCCACCTGACAGAGACTGAGCCGAGACTGTGACCGAACGATTCGACCTGGTGATCGCCGGCGGCGGTCCGTCCGGTTCCGCGGCGGCCTGGCAGGCAGTCCAGACCGGCGCCAAGGTAGTGGTCCTCGACAAGGCGTCGTTCCCCCGCGACAAGCCGTGCGGCGACGGTCTGACCGCCCGAGCGGTGAGCTACCTGCAGAAGATGGGACTGGCCGATGAGGTGGCGCAGTTCCACCGGGTCAACCGGGTGACGGTGTTCAGCCCGTCGCGCTGGGAACTGTCGTTCCCCAAGCGGCCCGGCATGCCTGACCACGGCCATACCGTCAGTCGCACGCTGCTGGACACCATGTTGCTTGAGCATGCCGAGAAGGCCGGTGCGGTGGTCCGGCAGGGCGCCGAGGTCAGCGAGCCGGTGCTCGACTCGCGCGGCCGCGTCACCGGGGTGGTTCTCAAGGGCGGCGAGCAGGTGTTCGGGGACGCCGTCATCGCCGCTGACGGCGCCTACTCCCCCATCAAACGGGCGCTGAAACTGGATTCGCAGTACAACGGCTACTCGGCGATCGCGATCCGCGCCGAAATGGACGCCGACGTCGCCGACTCGGACAGCTTGGACATTCACCTCAAGCTGGAGTTCCAGGGCGACCAGTTGCCCGGCTACGGGTGGGTGTTCCCGATGGGCGGCGGGCGGCTGAACATCGGCCTGGGCTACGTCAACAGCTATAAGGACTGGCAGTCGATCAACGCCACCTCGTTCCTCGGCGAATTCCTGGCCACGCTGCCGCCGGCATGGAAGCTGCCCTCGATCGAGGAACTCAAGAAGAACAAGAGTGTGCGGGCGTGGCGGTTGCCGATGGGCTTCACCGCCTGGCCGCCGTGGCGCCCGGGCGTGCTGTTCACCGGCGACTCCCTCGGCGCCGGGAAACCGGCCTCCGGGGCGGGCATCTCGAAGGCGCTGGAATCCGGCCTGGCCGCCGGGGAGTGTGCCATCGCCGCGCTGGAGAACGGCGGCCCGGACGACTTCACCAACTACGCCCAGCGGATGGAAGCGGCGTGGGGCAAGGAATACCGGCGCGGCCGCTACTTCCATAAGCTCGCCGGCAATCCGCGGGTGGCCAATGCCGGCATCAAGCTGATCGATAACGCCCGCTTCCGCGACGTGCTGCTGAAGTCGATGTACCGGAAGGCCGAGGGGCCGCTGCACCGGTTCTGAGTCCGGCGGCGCGGCTAGCCTGACGTGCGTGGATAAGGAACACTTGCTGCTGCACCACCGCGACGGCCGCGGCGTCGTCACACTGACGCTGAATCGGCCGCGGGCGTTCAACGCGCTGTCGGAGGCGATGCTCGGCGCGCTCGGCGAGGCCTTCGACGCCCTTGCCGCCGACGACGGCGTGCGTGTCGTCGTCCTCGCCGCCGCTGGGCCGGCGTTCTGCGCGGGGCACGACCTCAAGGAGATGCGGGCCGAGCCGTCGCTGGAGTACTACGAATCGTTGTTCGCCCGGTGCACCGCCGTCATGCTGGCGATCCAGAAGCTGCCGGTACCGGTGATCGCGCGGGTGCACGGCCTCGCGACCGCCGCGGGCTGCCAACTCGTTGCGATGTGCGACATGGCCGTCGCGAGCAGCGACGCCCGGTTTGCGGTCAGCGGGATCAACGTCGGCCTGTTCTGCTCGACGCCGGGAGTTGCGTTGTCCCGCAACGTGCCTCGCAAGGCCGCCTTCGAAATGCTCGTCACCGGCGACTTCGTCTCCGCGCAGGAGGCGCGCGACCTGGGCTTGGTCAACCAGGTCGCCGAGCCGGACGCACTCGATGACGAGATCGAAGCCATTGTCGCGCGGGTCGTCGCCAATCCGGGTGCCTCGATCGCTCTCGGCAAGGCTCTGTTCTACCGGCAGATCGAGGCCGGTATCGAGGCGGCATATGCCGACGCCGGGGTGACCATGGCGGCCAACATGATGAAACCCGCTGCGCTGGAAGGCGTTCAGGCATTCATCGAGAAGCGGCCGCCGAACTGGTCCTAGCCGGGTGAGGACTCAGTCCAACAGCTGCCAGGTCTGACGAAGCCGCATGGCGGCCAACCCTTCAGCGAGCTCGGTCCTCATCAGGCATCCTGGCGGTTGAACACCGGCGGTCGCTTCTGCACGAACGCCGTCAGACCTTCGACCATGTCCGGGCTGCCCAACGTCGCATGGAAGGCGGCGCGCTCGGCGCGCAGGGTTTCCTCCAGCGTCCGGTCGACGCTGGGAGCCAGGCATTGCAGCATGGCCGCCATCGCCGTGGCCGGCAGTGCCGCCAGTTCCTCGGCCAGGGCCAGCGCCCGGGCCTTGAGCTCGGCATTCGGCCAGGTTTCGGTGACCAACCCCAGCCGGAGAGCCTCGGGGCCGGACACCGTCTTGGCTCGCAGAATCAGATCCATCGCGCGGTCGCGTCCGATGGCGCGGACAAGACGGGCGCTGCCACCCCAGGCAGGTACCGAACCCAGGTGTAATTCGGGCAGGCCGATGCTGGCGCCGTCCTCGGCAGCGAGCCTGAAGTGGCAGGCCAACGGCAGTTCGAGTCCCCCGCCAAGACAATGGCCGAACAGCGTCGCGATCCACGGCTTACCCATGTTCTCGATGGCTGCCAGCACCCTGAGCCGCTGATCGAGGATCGCGTCCACCCGCTGCGGATCGCCGAGCGAGGGAAGCAACTCCTTGAGGTTCATACCGACCGAGAAATTCTGGTCGCCCGCCGCCGTCAGCACCACCGCGCGAATCGAACCGCCTGCGGCGATCCGGCCCACCGACGCCTCGAGTTCGTCCATGAACGCTAGGGACATCCGGTTGTGCGGCGGGTCGTTGATGGTGACGACGGCCACTGCGTTATGGCGCTCATAGTCAAGACATGAATCCGGCACGCCCCATCGTGACTCGCGGCGCCCGGCAATGTCCTGACATCTCAGGACAGATAGTTGACAATCAAGGACACCGAAAAATCAGGCGCGCTGCAACGTCTTGCGGTGGGCGGCCGGCCCCTCACCGAACCAGCGGTGACAGGACCGGGTGAGCACGGTCTGTTCGGCGTAGCCGAGCTCGCGCGCCAAGTGCGCCATGGTGATGCCGGTGTCACGCAGAAGCCGCTGGGCGGTGTCACGCCGGACGGAGTCGACGACATCGGCGAATGCCGTTCCCTCCGAGGCCAATCGGCGCTGCAGCGCCTTGGGATGCATACCGAGCTGGTTGGCGATCAGGGCGAGATTGACCCGCCCGCTCGGCAGCAGCTGACGCACCAGTGCCTCGACGGAGGCCAGCATCGCCGTCTGGTTGCCGACAATCGTCTCCAGGTACTGGACCAAGGCGTCATGGGCGACCTCGTCACTCTTCAGTGTGCGGGTCAGGTCGGCGCTGCGAATGGTCAGTCCTGTTGCAGGCGAACCGAATTGGACCCGACAACCGAAGTACTCCTGGTATGCGGCGGCGGACGTCAGCTGCTGATGCGGCAGATGTGCCTGTAGCGGGCGGTACAAATCCCCGAGCAGATGGCGCAGGATTCGAAGGATCACCGACAGGGCGAGCTCGATGTGCTGAGGGCTGGCCGGGATGCCCGGATCCAGAATGCGATATTCAAAGAACGACCGCCCCGGGGAGTCCAGCTCACCGACCCGCACGGCCAGACCGGGGCTGTAGGCGCCGAGAAACCGCTCGAAGATCCCCAGCGCCTCGGCGACGGTGGATGCGGTCCGGGCCGCGACCCCCACCGGACCGAGGATCTCGATTCCCTGCACGGAGCCGAGCCGCCGCCCGAAGTCCGGTGTCGACGTTGTGGTGGCGGCGAGTTCGAGAACCGCGACGGCCTTGGACAGTGGAATGAAGACGTCCGACCGGCCTGCGTCCCGCGGATCGAGGCCGGATGCGGTGAACAGTGACTCGGGGTCACCACCGACCTCTCGGACAACCTCGGCGAAGTTCGACAGCGCCGTCGCCCGCACCACCGCCATGTCCCGAAATGTTAAGTCGGTGTCTCCAGATGTCAACTATGACGACCGTCCGACATGCCGGGATCGCCCTACCCTTGCCCTATGGCAACAGAAATCGATGACCGGCCCGTGAATCTGAAGGCGTTGTCGAACCTGGATCCCATGGCTCCGGTGGTGATGATCAACCTGCTGAAGTTCAACGGCGACGGTGGTGTCGACAGCTACCTGCGCTACACCCGCAAAGTACAGCCGCACCTCGACCGGGTGGGTGGGGTCGTTCGTTACTGCGGCCACAACCCTCACAACGTCATCGGTGACGGCGAACGTCCCTGGTGGGACGCCATTCTCATCGTCGAATACCCCTCATCCCGCGCCTTCTCCGACATGGTGACCGACCCGGGTTATCAGCAGGTCCATGGTCACCGAGCCGCCGCGCTCACCCGGGGTGACCTGGTGGCGACGTCCCAATGGGTGCTCAGCTGACGGCAGTCCCCGGACTGAGCGGGTCGTCGAGTCCCACGGTGTAAGCGGTCATCGACAGCGAGCCGTAGACGCAGCCGTCGGTGAGGACGTCGACGGTTCCATCGGAGTCGGCACCGGCCAGGCCCGCGAAGTACAGCAGCGGGATGAAGTGGTCGGGAGTGGGTGCCGCAGCGGCGAAGGGGCTCTCACCCGGCCGGACCGCGGCGGACGGGTCGGACAGCAGTTGGTCGCGGGCCCGGTCGTCGAATCGCTGCGCCCAGCCGAATCCCCCGTCCGCGAGCGAGGGGTTCATCGCGCCGAGATTGTGGACGACGTTGCCGCTCCCGATGATCAGCACACCCCGATCGCGCAGCAGCGCCAGCTTCGCGCCGAGTTCCAGGTGGTAGTCCAGCGACTCGTAGGCGTTGATCGACAACTGCACCACCGGAATTGACGGGTCTGGAAAGGCGTGCACCAGAACCGACCACGTCCCGTGGTCGATGCCCCAACTGTCCATATCGGCGCCCACCCAGGTGGGTCTGACAATCTCGGTGATCTCTCCGGCCAGTTCGGGCAAGCCCGGCGCCGGGTACTGGACCTCGAACAATTCGTCGGGAAAGCCGTAGAAATCGTGGATCGTGCGCGGCCGCGCCATCGCGGTCACGGCAGTGGCATTGATGTACCAGTGCGCGCTGACCACCAGGATCGCCCGGGGCTTCATGAGGAGCACCGACTCGCCGAACGCGCGCCAGGATGCGCTGTGGCGGTTGATCTCCAGGGCGTTCATCGGGCTACCGTGTCCGATGAACGCTGCCGGCATCCGGGCGGCCATCAGTACCGACCTCGTTCGGCCCGGCGCGGCTTGCGGGCTACTTTTCCCGCGGCGGCGCGGGCAACCTGCTTGGCGAATGTCTTCTCCCGCGCCGTACGCTTCGGCACCGGCTGGATCTGCCCCCGCGACGAGCCCGGTTTGCGGCCACGCACGATCCCGGTGAACTGCTCGACCAGCGCCGGCTGCGGCCCGTCGGGGAAGGCGAGCGCGACAGCGCACGGCGGTGCGTCGGCGATCGGGCGATAAGTGAGATCCCTGCGGTGATACAACCGGGCCAGCGACTGCGGCACGATGAGCGTGCCCAGCCCCGCGGCGACGAGTTCCATTGCAGCCATGGTGGTTTCGGGACGGTGGTCGATCGGGATGCCGGGAGCGTCCACCCAGGCGACCACATCGTCGAGTGGCAGCACTATCGGCTCACCACCGAGGTCGGCGGCGGTGACCTCGTCGGCCGCACTGAGAAGGTGATCGGTCGGCACCACAACCACCGTCGCCTCCTCGTAGAGGGGAATGATGGCCAGTCCCGACGTGTCGGCCGGCAACCGGAGCAACGCCACATCGACGCTGCCGGCCCGCACCTCATCGGCCGCGTCCGCCGCGGACAAGGCACGCAGGTTCAGTGGGACCTCGGGGTGACGTTCAGCCCAGATCCGTGCCCACTTCGCGAGTGTCCCGCCGGGGACATAGCCGACGGTGAGTGAGGACGGGGTCACCAGATCAGGCTACCGGCGGCCCGCGTCGATAAGCTCAAGCCATGAGCAGGCCGAACGCACAGTCCATGAAGCCCGCGACGGCGGCGAAAAAGCTGGACGTGTACCTGCCCGCAATGCCGGCCGACTTCCAGGAGAACGAGATCACCCGCGACGAGTTGGCCGCTCTTCAGGCGGACCCGCCGCAGTGGCTCAAGGACCTCCGGAAGCACGGGCCGCACCCGAAGAATCTCGTAGCCGCCAAGTTGGGCGTGACCATCTCCGGCCTCGCCCGAGGGGGCATCACCGAAGCGCTCACCTCCGAGCAGATTGATGCGCTGCTGGACGAGAAACCGGACTGGCTGATCTCCGAACGGGAGAACTACAAGAGCGTCTTGAGCGAGCAGCGACGCCTCAAGTCACTGCATGCCAAGAAGACCTAAAGCATGCAGGAGACGCAGCCCTCGACCTCGGTGCCCTCCAGTGCCATCTGCCGCAGGCGGATGTAGTACAGCGTCTTGATGCCCTTGCGCCAGGCGTAGATCTGCGCCTTGTTCACGTCGCGCGTGCTCGCGGTGTCCTTGAAAAAGAGCGTCAGACTCAGGCCCTGGTCCACGTGCTGGGTCGCCGCGGCGTAGGTGTCGATGATCTTCTCGTACCCGATCTCATACGCGTCCTGGTAGTACTCCAGGTTGTCGTTGGTCATGTACGGCGCCGGGTAGTAGACGCGGCCGATCTTGCCTTCCTTGCGGATCTCGACCTTCGACGCGATCGGGTGGATCGAACTCGTCGAGTGGTTGATGTAGGAGATCGACCCGGTCGGCGGAACAGCCTGCAGGTTCTGGTTGTAGATACCGTTGCGCTGCACCGACTCCTTCAAACGCAGCCAGTCGTCCTGGTTCGGAATCCGGATGCCCGCGTCCTCGAACAACTTTCGGACCCGGCCGGTCTGCGGCTCCCACACCTGTTCGGTGTACTTGTTGAAGAACTCACCGCTGGCGTACGTGGACTTCTCGAAGCCCTTGAACGCCGAACCCCGTTCGATGGCGATCTTGTTCGACGCGCGAAGCGCGTGGTACAGCACGGTGTAGAAGTAGATGTTGGTGAAGTCGATGCCCTCTTCGGAGCCGTAGAAGATGTGCTCGCGGGCCAGATAGCCGTGCAGGTTCATCTGTCCCAGGCCGATCGCATGGGCCTCGCTGTTGCCCTTCTCGATCGAGGGCACCGAGGTGATGTGGGTCTGGTCGCTGACGGCCGTCAACGCCCGGATCGACACCTCGATGGTTTGGGCGAAGTCCGGCGAGTCCATCGCCTTGGCGATGTTCAGCGAGCCGAGGTTGCACGAGATGTCTTTGCCCACATGGGAGTACGACAAGTCTTCGTTGAACGTCGACGGCGTCGACACCTGCAGGATCTCCGAGCACAGGTTCGAGTGGGTGATCTTGCCGGCGATCGGGTTGGCCCGGTTGACCGTATCTTCGAACATGACGTACGGGTATCCCGACTCGAACTGCAACTCGGCCAGAGTCTGGAAGAACTCGCGGGCCTTGATTTTGTGCTTGCGAATCCGGGCGTCGTCGACCATCTCGTAGTACTTCTCGGTGACCGAGATGTCGGCGAACGGCACACCGTAGACACGCTCGACGTCGTACGGCGAGAACAGGTACATGTCCTCGTTCTTCTTGGCCAATTCGAAGGTGATGTCCGGGATGACGACGCCCAGGCTCAGCGTCTTGATGCGGATCTTCTCGTCGGCGTTCTCCCGCTTGGTGTCCAGGAAGCGGTAGATGTCGGGGTGGTGGGCGTGCAGGTAGACCGCACCGGCACCTTGGCGAGCACCCAGTTGGTTGGCGTAGGAGAACGAATCCTCCAGCAGCTTCATGATCGGGATGACGCCGGAGCTCTGGTTCTCGATGTTCTTGATCGGCGCGCCGTGCTCGCGGATGTTGCTCAGCAGCAACGCAACCCCGCCTCCGCGCTTGGACAGCTGCAGTGCCGAGTTGATCGAGCGCCCGATCGACTCCATGTTGTCCTCGATGCGCAGCAGGAAGCAGCTCACCGGCTCACCGCGCTGGGCCTTGCCGGAGTTGAGGAATGTCGGGGTGGCCGGCTGGAAGCGGCCGTCGATGATCTCGTCCACCAGTTGTTCGGCCAGCATGGTGTCGCCGTCTGCCAGCGTCAGCGACACCATGACCACACGGTCCTCGAAGCGCTCCAGATAGCGCTTCCCGTCGAAGGTCTTCAGCGTGTACGAGGTGTAGTACTTGAAGGCGCCGAGGAACGTCGGGAACCGGAACTTCTTCGCGTACGCCCGGTCCACCAGCGTCTTGACGAAGTTGCGCGAGTACTTGTCGAGAACCTCACGCTCGTAATAGTTCTCACGGATCAGGTAGTCGAGCTTCTCGTCGTAATTGTGGAAGAAGACGGTGTTCTGGTTGACGTGCTCGAGGAAGTACTGGCGCGCCGCGAGTTTGTCCTTGTCGAACTGAATCTCACCGTTGGGTCCGTACAGGTTGAGCATCGCGTTGAGCGCGTGGTAATCCGTCTCCCCCGGCAGCGCGTGCGCGGTGGCATGCGCTGAGGTTTGGGTTACCGGCTCTGCAGCAGTGACCGTTGGTGACACGTGTCGTCCCTTTCATGAAGACTGGGGTCCGCCCAGAAATCAGCTAGACCGGCCCGGACGGCTTCCACGTCCTCGGCAGTTCCCATCAATTCGAATCGGTACAGAAACGGCACAGAGCACTTGCGGGACACGACGTTGCCCGCGTAGCAGAACTCGGCGCCGAAGTTGGTGTTGCCGGCCGCGATCACGCCGCGGATCAGCGATCGGTTGTGTTCGTTGTTCAGAAACGCGATGACCTGCTTGGGCACATAACCGCCGGCGTCAGGGTCTGGGCCGTTGGCGCGTCCGCCGCCGTAGGTCGGCAGGATCAGCACGTAAGGCTGGTCCACTTCGATGCGGCCGTGCAATGGAATCCGGACGGCGGGCAGCCCGAGTTTCTGGACGAAGCGGTGGGTGTTCTCCGAAACGCTGGAGAAGTACACCACCCGGACCGGGCCGCCGTCGGATTCCATGGCGGTGGTGCTAGGCGCTGACGGCGGCGCTGGTTCCGGCGGCGCCGACTGGTGGACGGTTGATATTCCGTGCTGCGGTATTCATCGATCTGTTCTCCTCCTTGTGGTTGTGCATATCGGATGTCAACTGGCAACGAGTGCTACCAACTCGGCCGCGGGGATGGCGGCCATCATGTTTACGGCGAACGGCCAAACGATGTTGTTGACGACGTTCTTCCACTTGCTCTTATCGGTGCTGTTTGCAGCTCCGCGGACGACGGCTCCCGCTAGACGCTCGAGTGCGTCTTGCAGGCTGAAGTCACCGACAATCGCGTAGTTGTCGACGCACCAGCGAACGTGGGCAATCACGTCGTTCACGTGGGCGCGCAGGGTGGCTGGTATGGACGTGTCATCCGCCAATACAGCGGAAACGCTCTCGATGTAGCCCTTGATTCGGTCGAGACCATCGGCGTCGAGAGTCGGCACGACGTCTTCCAAACGCTCGGCCAGCATTTCGAGGGTGTTCAGACTCTGCGGGTCCATAACCGCGGTTCCTTGGGTAGCCCACCCGTTCGGGTAGGCGAAAACGATCTGGTACCAGGTTGGTAGGGCTTCCCGGTAGACACGCATGTTGCGGCCTTGGCTTTCCAGCAGGCGGAGGAGTTCGTCGATCTCGCGGAGGTGGCGTACCGCCAGTTCGTGGTCTCCCCAGTTCTGTCCGTTGAGTCCGCGAGCTGATCCAGCGTTGACGTTGCTTGGCCCGCGCCAGTTGACCAATTGTGCGTGAAGAAGTTGTGCCGGGTTAGCCATTTGCCACGTCCCCTTGTGTCGAATATGCAGGTGCCGTTGAGGTTTCGCGCCGAGCGAGCAGATATTCAGCTCGGTCTCGTTGGCCGAACTTCGCCCACAGAGTCGTTGCGGATGCGCTGAGACCGAGCTGGGCGGCGACAACGGCGGCCGGGAGGTCACTGGTGAGGGCGACCATGGCGTAGTTACGGCTGAGTCGAGTCGGGATGTCAGCTTCGGCGAGTTTCAGTCCGAGCGTTCTTGCGTGGATCGGTTCGTGTGGGCGGGCCCCCGGGAACAGATAGTGAGCGCCGCCGTCGGGTGTCTGGGCACGCGGGTTATCGGAAACGCGTTGTACGAGTTGGCCGACGAGGTATGCGACAGGCTGAGGCAGATCGATCGGATGTTCAGCCAGCGCCAGGCGCGTTCGCTGCCTCTCGGTGGTGACATCGGCTGTAGTGAGCCGCCGCATCTGAGAGAGTCGCGCCCCGTATAGGAGTAGTAGTAAGCCAGCTATCCGGATGGGTAGGTCGATATCGCTAGCCTCGTCGAGCAGGTTAGTGATTCGCCGTATGTGGTCGCGTTCGTCGCTGACTTCACTGGGCTGTGGTCGACTCGGCATTTCGACCTGAACGTTGTCGACGATGCCTCGCTTGTTGAGCCACGTGACAAAACCGGCGATCCTGCGACTGCGATCACGGTTGCCGGCTGTCCACTCATCCAGACTTGCCTGGGTGAGGTCGCCGATCTGCTGCCCAGCTGATTCCACGTACTGAATCAACCTAAGCGCCAGACGGATCCGTTCACGGCCCGCATCGGCCGCGGCGACGCTGAATCCCCGGCGAACGGCTCGGCGACGTGCTGTGCGCAAGATGCCCCACCGTGCGTAGGGTTCAAGCAGTGCGGCGTGCCGTGGGGGTAGATCCGCGGTGAACTCTTCAACCCATGTTTCGAGCCGCTCGATCGGCTCATCACGCCGCGGCAAGATATGGGCCTCGACCAGCAGCGCGCGCAGGTAGTGGCGGGCATATCCGCGCGGGCAAGTGTCAACGATCGCGTGGGTAACCGGGCCGCTGGCAAGCGCGAGCGTGCGCAGCGCTTCTTGAGTGCGGGGCTTGATCAGCCACCGCATCGTCGATGCGGGCTGTCCACGGCGAGCCAGAAGGTCTGGCAGCGTGTCAAGGTCATCGGTGATGGAGCCGTGTTCAGCTGTCAGGAGCTCACGGGTCAATCGCCGAATGGAGCAGCTCAGGCAGGTGCCCTCATAGTGCTGTGGGCCCGCGTGGCCGCAAGTGGTACACACGTAATCGGTGGAGCTTCCGACGCACGGTCCGCAGGCCAAGTCACCAGCTGTCGTGCGGCCGATGAGGACCTTGACCGCCCCGCAGCTCGAGCACGCCGCCGGATGCCTCGTGGAGCGCTTGTAGCAAGAAAGGCAGACTGTACCCAGCGGCCAGTGTGTATGCACTGGAAGCGTTTTCGTGCAGATACCGCATTGGGCTTCAGGGGATTGCGCACACCGCTTGCAGACATCGAGGGCTCCGTGCTGGGCACGTACTGCGACGGGACGCAGGTTGCCACACTTGCCGCAGGCGCGAACCGGGGCGATGTAGCAGCGCTGGCATAGCGAACCGGCAGCGGTCATCGATTTGGCGTGATCAAGACGACCGCAGCCCGAGCAGACGTGCTTGGGTCGAGCGCAGTTGTTGCACAACGCTTTTCCGTCAGCCGTACGAGCAGACGGCGCCTTCATCCGTCCGCAAGTGACGCAGGCTTGCATGCGCTGCGGATCATTGCGGTAGCAGCGCTTGCAGATTCCACCATCAGGAGTGCGCGCAGCGCGCTCTGCGTGTCGGCCACAACGGACACAGGTGTGCTTCGGGGGTGCGGCGACGCTCATGACGCACCGCCTGGGCGTCGGATCGTAGTCCGCCGCGACTTGATCGCAGTGACGGTCGTATCGTGCCGTCCGACGGCCTGACGCGCCGTAACCTCAGTAATTCGCGGTTCGATCAGGTCGTTCGGAGTGCACTCCAGGATGTCGCACAGCGCGACAAGAAAGTCCATGCTCAACCGCTGCGGCTGTCCGGTGACGAGCCGATACGTCTGCTCACGCGACAATGAGACGCCGCGATCGGCCAAATGTGGCTGCAGGTCGGTGGTGGAAAACATCCCGCGTTCGGCCATCTTGGCCCGCAGGTGCCAGGCGTAATCCATCTGCCTCATTCCGAGGACCTCCCCCCGAGCTGCTGGCCATACCGGGAGTGCATCGACCGGGTGAGGAGCCGATTGCGGTACTCGTTCGAAACACCGACATAGATCGCCGTTGTCGAGGAGAACGCGTGACCGACCTGCTCCTGAATGAATCGTTCCGGGTAGTCGAACTCAACGAGATGCGTTACATACGAATGGCGCAGGCAGTGCAAATCCAGTGAGTCATCCAGTCCGGCCGCATCTCGGGCTGCGACGAAGGCGTCGTTGGCCACACGGGAACTGATCCGGCTGCCACGCTCGGTCAGCCACAACGCAGTGTTTCGAGTGCCCACCGTCAGCGCAGGACGGATCTCGCTCACATAGTGCTCAAGGACCTCGACAATCCAGCTCATCTCCGGGACCGTGAGCACAGTGCGCCGCTTCGCGGTACCACCACGTGAAGCCTTGCCGTGACGAACAGACATCGCGCCGTATCGGCCGAAGTCAGGAAACTTAGCGTTGGAGCGCAGGTCAACGAGATCTGCCATCGCCGCCTCCCGACGACGTAAACCGAAGGCATAGACGAACTTCAGCAGCACCGCGTCGCGCAACGCAGGCAGCGCACCTTTGCGGCGGCGAGCCCGAATCTTGTCCACGCGCGCATCGGCTGCGTCGAACAACGCCTGGACCTCGTCGTAGGTCAGCGGACGGCGCGACGAATCGCCCTCGTACTCACCAACATGCACGATCGAGTTGTCATCGTGGAACACCTGCTCAGGCACTTGCCCAAACCGTTCACGGCATTGAACAGCCCATCCGTAGCGATCGTCACGGAGGTACTCGCAGAACATCCGGACCTCGACCTCATAGCTACGCAGAGTCGACAGTCGCAACGGTGAAGTGCCCGATCGCAGGGCGCTAATCCAGGCTTCGGCTTCGGCCGGCGTCCACTGCCACGGATACAGGCCACTGAAGTGGGTGAATCTCCGCACCAGCCGGGTTCGCGCAGAGATCGTCGTCTCCTTGAGGAACCGGGCGCGCTGCTGCCGTTCCCATCCTTCGAGCATCGCGTCGAAGACCGCGTGCTCGGGGTCGAGCTGAACAACATTCGACGACGCGGGCACTCGCGCCACGCCATGATCATCAACAGTCACAACGCCTGTTGTAACAGATGCAACATTGTTGCACCGAGCCGGACGCGGAGTTTCACCAGCGGTGACACCCCCATCCTGGCGGTGCAACCGCTGTCCACCTGCTAAAACAGTCATTGGTCAAGGCCTACTTATGATGCATTCGATGCAAATACCGCTTGTTCGGCGAGAGCCCTGATGCGATCGGGCCGGAACCCGGACCAGTGCTCAGTGCCGGCGACCACCACTGGCGCCTGCAGGTAGCCGAGAGCCATCACGTAATCGCGCGCCTCGGGCTCCTCGGTGATGTCCACCACCTCGTAGTCGAGGCCTTGCTTGTCCAGCGCCTTGTAAGTGGCGTTGCACTGCACGCACGCGGGCTTGGTGTAGACGGTGATGGTCATCTGCGGGTTGCTCCTCGGGCGAACAGGGCGGACAACGGGGGACGTTTCTGGCGATCCGGCCGACCCGCGATCCGCAGGCCCACCGACTGGCCAAACACTACACCTAGTGTCTGACAACACGGGTAGGTACTACATATTCCGAATAACATTTGTGAAATTCCCAGGTCGTAAGCCCGTTCTGGCCGACGCTCCCGGCGTGTCCACGTCACAAAACGCCGGTTGCCACTGGTCTACCGCTGAGTGCCGACAGAAATCGCGCGGGCACGCGGACTCGCCCGTTTCCCACGAGGCCGTCGCTCGGGGTCGGGCACAAGTGTCAGGGGTTCGAGAGAGGCCCTTATCCCGGGGGTGGACCGGGCGGCAGGACAGTCTGCTGGCGCCGGCGCGGCAGCAGCGCCCGGGTGAACAGCACGTTGACCTGCTTCATGGTCAGGCTGTAGGGCAGCCAGCCGAACCGCTTGAACGCATACAGCGCGTGGATGTCGCGCGAGGTGTAGATCAGGAAGCGATTGCGCGCAACGCCGGCCAGAATCTTCTCGGCGGCTTTCTCCGGGCTCACCGCATGTCCGCTGAACCGACGCACCCAGCGCTGCACCCCCGGGTCGTCGCGGTCCACCCCGGCGATGTGCACGCTCTGTACCAGCGGGGTATCGACCGCGCCGGGCACCACCAGGCAGACGCCGATGCGGTGCCGGGCCAGGTCGAATCGCAGCACCTCAGACACCCCGCGCAAGCCGTACTTGCTGGCGCTGTAGGCGGCATGCCAGGGCAGCGCCACCAGACCGGCCGCCGAGGACACGTTGACCAGCCGTCCACCGCGTCCGGCGGAGATCATTGGCGGAATGAAGGTTTGGATGACGTGAATCGGCCCCATCAAGTTGACCTCGACCATCGAGCGCCAATGATGACGACTCAGCCGGTCGACGGTGCCCCAGGCGGAGATCCCGGCGATGTTCATGACGACGTCCATCGCCGAATGCCGGTCGTGGATGTCGGCGGCGAAGGCGGAAACGGCGTCGTAGTCGGTGATGTCCAGGGCCCGGTGCTCGGCGATCTCGGCGCCCGCCGCCTGCGCCAGTGCGACCGTCTCGGCCAGACCGTCGGCATTGATGTCGGTGAGGTAAAGATGTGCGCCTTCGCGGGCCAGTTGCAGCGCCACCGCGCGGCCGATGCCGCTGGCCGCGCCGGTCACCAGCGCCCGCTTCCCCCGGAATTCGTATGCCATCTCAGCCCTCCGCCTGCCGGCCCCACAGCGCGTGCAACCACAGTTTCTCCAGGACCTGCACGGCCCGGTGCATATCCCTCTCCGGGCCGGTGAAAAATGACTCACCCGACAGCGTCAACGCTGTTGTCGCACAGAGCATCCGGACGAGGCCGTAGACATCGTCGGTGATCGGCTCGGCGGCGCCCCGGCCGGCTTCGGCTTCGACGATCGGCACGATCTGGTCGATGACGAGTTCGTTGTAGCGGATGAGGATCTCGCGGATCTCCGCGTCGGTGCCGCGGGCGTTGTTGCAGGCCGACATCACCGGATCGTTGTGCGCGTAGACCGCCGCCGCGCTGCCGACCATCCGCCGGGCGAACTGCGCGGGCGTCTCGTCCGCGCCGCGCGGGGCGAAGTCGTGGGTCAGGTCCTCGAGCTCTTCGGCGGCCTCGCTGAGGATGTGGGCCAGCACCGCGTACTTGGAGTCGAAGTAGAAGTAGAAGCCCGACCGCGCGACGCCGGCCCGGTCGCTGATGGTGCTGACCGACAGTTCGGCGAACGGCTTTTCAGTGAGCAACTCCCGGACGGCCTGCACGATGGCGTGCCGCTGACGGTCGCCGCGGCGCCGCGGCGGCGCCGACGGATCCCCCGATGCCTCGACGACGGCGTCCTGAGGTGGGCTCACCCGTTCACCATGCACTACACCACGAAAGAAGAAAACTTGACAGGCGTCAACTTCACCCTGAAACTCTGTGGTACCGCCGGTCCGGATCGAGGAGCACTGAGGACTGCCCATGACCACTATCAGCACCCCGCAGTACCTGATCGACCAAGCGAAGCGGCGCCTGACGCCCACGCTGCAGACCATCCCGGGCATGGCCCAGCTCGACGAACGGCTGCGCCAACAGGAATGGGACGAGTACGTCTTCGCCCAACCGCCGGCGGGCAGCGACCTCAAACCCGTCATGGGCGACGACGGTCTGCCCGTCCTGGGCCACTTGATCGAGGTGTTCCGCGGCGGACCGGAGTTCGTGCTGGAGAGTTACCGCAAGCACGGGCCGGTCTACTTCACCAAGACCCCGGCATTGCACGCAGTCGCCGCCGTCGGCCCCGATGCCACCCAGGAAGTGTTCTCCAATCGGAACAAGGACTTCACGACGGTGGCGTGGAACGACGTGATCGGGCCGTTCTTCAACCGCGGCCTGCTGCTGATGGACGGCGAGGAGCACATGTTCCACCGCCGGATCATGCAGGAGGCGTTCACCCGCACCAGGCTGTCGGGCTACATCACGCACATGGACACCGTGGCCACCAAGGTGGTGGCCGAGGACTGGCCGGTCAACGACCGTCGTTTCCTGTTCATGCCGGCGATCAAGGACCTCACCCTCGATATCGGTGCGGTGGTGTTCATGGGTCACGAACCCGGCAGCGACCACGACCTGGTCACCCGGATCAAGGGAGCCTACGAAACCACCACCCGCGCCGGCGGGGCGATCATCCGCACCCCGGTCCCGCCGTTCAAGTGGTGGCGCGGCCTGCAGGCCCGCAAGGTCCTGGAGGACTACTTCACCAAGCGGGTCAAGGACAAGCGCGGCACCGACGGCACCGACATGCTGACCGTGCTCACCCACATCGCCGACGAGGACGGCAACTCGTTCAGCGATGCCGACATCGTCAACCACATGATCTTCTTGATGATGGCCGCCCACGACACCTCGTCGTCGACGATGACCACGATGGCCTATCACCTGGCGGCCAATCCGCAGTGGCAGGACAAACTCCGCGAAGAGGGTGCCCGGCTGATCGGCGACGCCCCACTCGACATCGACACCCTCGACAAGCTGGAGACCTTCGACCTGGTGATCAAGGAGGCGCTGCGGATGGTGACCCCGCTGCCGTTCAACGTCCGCCGCGCCGTCCGCGACACCTCGATCCAGGGCCACTTCGTCGCCGCAGGCACCAACATCTGCCTGTGGCCCGGCATGAACCACATGCTGCCGGAGTTGTGGGACAACCCCGAAAAGTTCGACCCCGACCGCTTCGCCGAACCGCGCAGCGAGCACAAACGCCACCGCTACGCCTTCGCCCCGTTCGGCGGCGGCGCCCATAAATGCATCGGCCTGGTCTTCGGCCAACTGGAGATCAAAGCGGTCATGCACCGGGTGCTGCAGAACTACCGCCTGGAACTGCCCCACCCCGACTACAAGCCGAAGTACGACTTCGCCGGCATGCCGATTCCGCTGGACGGGATGAACATCGTGCTACGCCCGATTCGCTGACTCCGTCAGCAGTAGCCGATTCGCTGACTCCGTCAGCAGTAGCCGATTCGCTGACTCCGTCAGCAGTAGC
>CAZVST010000018.1:0-26298 GCA_964629725.1 uncultured Mycobacterium sp. | reverse complement strand
CGATTCGCTGACCTCAGGCCAGCGAGAGGAAGAGCTTCTCGAGTTCGGCCTCAGTCATCGGGGCCTTGCCGTTGGAGCCCTCGCCCTGCACGCATTCGCGCAGGCCGGTGGCGACGATCTTGAAGCCCGCGCGATCCAGCGCCCGAGACACCGCGGCGAGTTGAGTCACGACGTCCTTGCACTCGCGGCCCTGCTCGATCATCGCAATGACCCCGGCCAGTTGTCCCTGCGCGCGGCGCAGACGGTTCAGAACCTCGGTGATCGCGTTCTCGTCGCCGACCATCGGACCTCCTTCATCGTTGAGCCAATGGTACCCCACGGGGTATAGCACCAGGATCGACGAGGATCTTCCGCAGCGGACACCGCGCGTAGTGGGCGCACATGAAGACCATGCCACCGGCGATGGCGGCGACGATCGCCACCGCCAGCCCCAGCCAGATATTGGCCTCCTCGGCCAGCACCAGCGCGGCCATCGCCAGCACGAACCAGCCGAACGCCTTACGCAAGGTGGCGGGCTCGACGCGCGAAGTGAGCTGGCCGCCGATGATGCTGCCGACGACCGCGGCCGCGGTGACCATGCCGGCCAGCTTACAGTCGATCGTCTCCCCGGACAGGTGCCCGGCCAGGCCTGCGAAAGACTGCATCGAGATCACCACCAGCGATGTCCCGACAGCCACCGGCATCGGCAGACCGCCGAGCAGGGCCAGCGCCGGCACCAGCAGGAATCCCCCGCCGGCGCCGACCAGTCCACTGATCACACCCACGCTGGCCCCCTGCAGCACGATCTTGCCGATCGGCAGCGGGCCGGTGGATTCGTCGCCGACGTCGCGGCGGCCGCGCAGCATCGCCACCGCCGCGGCAATCATGATCAGCGCGAAGGCGATCAGCAGCACGTTGCCGGGGATGAAGTGGGCCAGCCGTCCACCGCCGTACGCGCCGGCCATGGCCGCGGCGCCGAACACCGCGGCGACCCGCCAGCGCACCCGCCCCGCCCGGGCGTGGCTGATGGACCCCACCGCGCTGGTGCCCCCCACGACGAACAGCGACGTGGCGATCGCGTGCTGGGGTTCCAGACCCGCCACGTACGACAGCAGCGGGACTGTCAGGATGGAGCCGCCGCCTCCCAGCAGACCGAGGGAGATACCGACGAAGACGGCAAGTGCGACAGCGAGCCCGATCATGTCTCAGCCCTTCGCTCGGGAGCCGACGAGTTGAGCGACGACGGATTGCGCGTCGCACGCCGGTCCGCGGTTGTACGGAAGTCTGGCAAGTAGCATGCCCATGAGACAGGTATTGGTGATCGCGGTGATGCTCAATCCCGCACCCATCGCGAAAGCCACCCACTTCAGGCCGGGCACCACCATGCTGGCCAGGATGCTCAGCGCCTCGATCGTCCCGGCGACGAAGCGGACCTGACGCTGCAGATCCCATCGGTTGGCGCCGCGGTTGACCGCGAACCCGTTCGCCTCCCACGCACTCATACCGCCGTCGAGGATGTGGACATTGGCCAGACCTGCGGCACGCAGCGAATCCTCGGCCTGCGCGGCCCGCTGTCCGGAATAGCAGACCAGCACGACTTGCTCGTCGAGGTGGGCCCGGATCTCGTCGCGGTGCTCACGCAGCAGGTCCAACGGCACGTTGTAGGCGCCGGCGATGTGGACGGCCTCGAACTCGCCCGGCGTGCGGACGTCGATCACCCGCGGCGGGGTCGGTGAACCAAGCAGGCCGCGCAGTTCAGCGGCGTTCAGGACGGCAGGTGCCCTCATATGGCGATCCCCTCGTTGTAGATACCCTATGGGGTATATTGAGTCCATGATAGACATACCCACCGGGGTACTGACAAGGCCGGAATAAACATACCCCCTGGGGTACTTGAAGAAGGCGTCTCTCGCACAACCGAAAGGACAATCATGGCTACCGTCGAACTCACCGCGGCCGATTTCGAATCGACCGTCACCGAGAAGCCGATCGTGCTCGTCGACTTCTGGGCATCGTGGTGCGGGCCGTGCCGCGCCTTCGCCCCCGTTTTCGACCGATCCGCCGCGGCGCACCCGGACGTGGTGCACGCCAAGGTCAACACCGAGGTCGAGCAGCAGTTGGCCGGCGCCCTGCAGATCCGCTCGATCCCGACGATCATGGCGTTCCGTGACGGCATCCTGCTGTTCGCCCAGCCCGGCGCCCTTCCGGCTCCCGCGCTCGAAGAGTTGATCACCAAGATCAAGGATCTCGACATGGACGCGGTTCGCGCCGAGATCGCCGAACAGGCGCAAGCCACCAACGCATAATCGAACCGACTCGAAGGAGACGAACCATGTGCTACCAAGTTCAGTGCCCGCGCTGCCACAAGACCACCTGGGACGGCTGCGGTCAGCACGCCGAAGAGGTCATGGCCTCGGTGCCCGCCGGGCAGAAGTGCACCTGCCAGACGCAGCGCTGACTGCTAGCGAAACGGGCTGTCACCGGACGCGACAGCACTCCCCAGACCCATCAGGGTCACCGCTGAATCGTGCAGACGCTGCCCGGCCTCCCGGGTTGCCCGGCCGGCCAGAAAGCGCGCCCACGTTCCCTCGATGACGACGCCGAGTTTGAGGCAGGCCAATGCCAGGTACCAGTCGAGGTGTTCGGTCGGGCGCCCACCCGCAGCGAGGTAGGCGTCCAACAGTTCGGTTCGCGAAGCCAATCCGCCCAACTCGGCCAGATAGCCGGCCGATCCGAGCGGGTTGGGGTCGATCGGCCAGCAGACCAGCATCCAGCCGAGGTCCAGGAGCGGATCGCCGATGGTGCACATCTCCCAGTCCACGAAGGCGGCCACCTCGGGGGTGTCGCGGCGCAGCATGGTGTTGTTGAGGTGGATGTCGCCGTGCACGATGCCGGGCACGTAGCCGGCCGGTCGGTGCGCCTCCAGCCAGTCGCAGAGTTCGTCGACCCCGGGCAGCGAGTCGTGGTCGTACCCGTCCTGCTGCCGGTAGGCCGCGACGGCGTTGCGCCATTGCGGGACTTGGCGTTCCAGAAACGAGCCGGGCCGCTTCCACTCCTCCAGCGGGCTCCCCTCCCAGGTAGCCCGGCCCAGGTGCGCCACGGCCGCGGCGTATCGGAGTCCGACCTGATGGCGCATCGCAGGATGCTCGACGTAGGCGGGAGTGATCTCGTTGCCCGGGTTGAAGCCGTCGACCTCCGCCATGAGGTAGAAGACGACGCCGAGCACGTCGAGGTCCTCGCACGCCGCGATGATCTCCGGGTGCGGCACGTCGCTGCCGGCCAGCGTCCGCAGCACGGCGATCTCGCGCTGCATGGTGCGGTCGCTGTTCGGGCGCGGGTGCGGCGGCGGGCGGCGCAGCACCAGACGGCGCCCGTCGATGCGCAGTGCGACGACGACATTCTGCGAACCCCCGGCCAGGGGCACCACGTCAGTGACCTCCGAGCCGATGCCCTGCGCGCGCACCCACCGGATCAGCGCGGCGACGGCCGCCTCGTCGAGTGTGCCGGTGGCGCCGGGCACCATCGGCTCAGCCATTTTCCTGGGCCAACTGTCAGCAGATCCGCGGAAGCTGTTCGCCGAGTTCGCGTTCCACCACCCGGGTGGTGCCGAACGGGGTCCGCGCCACCACCATGCCGGGGTGTTCGTCGACGGCCCGGCCGATGATCACCGCACCGGCGCCCTCGGGCCGCGACCGCATCGCTGCCAGCACCGCCTCGCTGTGCGCGGGGTCGACGAAGGCCACCATCTTGCCCTCGTTGGCCACTTGCAACGGGTCCAGGCCGAGGAACCCGCATGCCGAGGCCACGGTCTCGGGCACCGGGATGGCCTTCTCGTCGAGTACGACCCCGACACCTGATGCCCGGGCGATCTCCACCGTCGCCGCGACCAGCCCGCCGCGGGTCGGATCCCGGAGGGCGTGAATCGAATTGGGATCGGCGCCTACTTTTTCCAGGCTGGCCAGCATGGCCGCGACGAGGCGGTGCAGCGGCGCGCTGTCGGTGGTGACCGTGGTGCCGAAGTCGATGCCCTCGCGCACGCTCATGATGGCCACGCCGTGCTCGCCGATCGGGCCGGAGACCAGGATGTGGTCACCCGGCCGGGCCTGCTCGGGTCCGATGCGCAGACCGTCGGGCACGACGCCAACACCGGCGGTGTTGACGAAAAGTCCGTCCGCTCCGCCCTTTCCGACGACTTTGGTGTCCCCGGTGACGATGCCGACCCCGGCAGCCGCGGCCGCGCGCCCCATCGCCTGCGCGATCGCGCCGAGCACCTCGATCTCCAGACCCTCCTCCAGGATGAAGCCGGCGGTCAGCGCCAACGGTTGGGCGCCGCTGCAGGCCAGATCGTTGATCGTGCCGTTGACGGCGAGGTCACCGATATTGCCGCCGGGGAAGAACAGCGGGTTGACGACGTAGGAGTCGGTGGTCAGCGCGATCCGGCCCGACCCGGTCTCCAGCACCGCCGAATCCCGCGAGGGTCCCCCGGCCGAGCCGAACGCGGGCAGGAAGAGGTTCTCAATGAGTTCCTCGGACAGAATGCCGCCGCCCCCGTGGCCCATCACGACACGCTTGGTGTCCCGCAACGGCATCGGGCAGACCCAGTTCGCCGGGTCCGGAAGCAGCGACTCAGACACCCGCGGATGCCGATGCCGGCGCCGCCGCGCCTCCGGAGAGCCGCCGGAACTGGTAGTAGGCCGCGCAGGCGCCCTCACTCGACACCATGGTGGCGCCCAGCGGGGTGCGCGGGGTGCACGCCGTGCCGAAGGCCGGGCATTCGTTGGGTTTCAGCAGGCCCTGCAACACCTCGCCGCTGCGGCACTGATCGGATTCGGCCACCTGCAAATGACCCACCCCGAACCTGCGTTCGGCGTCGAACTCGGCGTAGCGCGGCGACAGCGTCCACCCGGACTTCGGGATCATCCCGATGCCACGCCACTGCCGGTCGGTCACCGCGAACACATCGGCCAGCGCCTGCTGGGCGACGGTGTTGCCGGCGGCGGTGACCGCCCGCGGGTAGGCGTTGCGCAGGTCCGGGGTGCCGGCCTCGAGCAGTTCGACCACCTGCCGGACGCCTTCGATCAGGTCCAGCGGTTCAAAGCCGGTGACGACGATCGGCACGCCGTACTTCTGCACCAGCGGGCCGTACTCGCCGGTGCCCATCACGGTGCAGACGTGCCCGGCGGCCAGGAAACCCTGCACCCGGTTGGTCGGTGAGCTGAGGATGGCCTCCATCGCGGGCGGCACCAGCACGTGGGAGACCAGCATCGAGAAGTTGGTCAGGCCGAGGCGCTGGGCGTGCAGCACCGACATGGCGTTGGCCGGCGCCGTGGTCTCGAACCCGACGCCGAAGAACACGACCTGCTTGTCGGGGTGGTCCGCGGCGATCCGGGTGGCGTCCAGCGGCGAGTAGACGATGCGCACATCGCCGCCGCGGGCCCGCACGCTGAAGAGGTCCTCCCGGCTGCCCGGCACCCGCAGCATGTCGCCGAACGAGCAGAAGATGACGTCGTCGCGGGCGGCGATCTCCAGCGCCCGGTCGATCATCTCCAGCGGCGTGACACACACCGGGCACCCGGGGCCGTGGATGAACTCCACTGCCCCGTCGAGCAACTGGTCGATGCCGTTGCGGATGATCGAATGCGTCTGTCCCCCACAGACTTCCATGACCGTCCAGGGCCGGGTAGCGGTGCGCCTGATCTGCTCCACCAACGCCTTGGCGGCGACGGGATCGCGGAACTCGTCGAGGTACTTCATGCCGACTCCAGACCGCTGAGGTCTTCTCCCACCCCGCCCAGTTCCTCTTCGAGGATGACCCCGCCCAGTTCCTCTTCGAGGATGCCCAGGTCGGCGAACATCTGCAGGGTCTCGTTGGCCGAGGCCTCATCGAGGCGGGTTATCGCGAACCCGGCGTGCACGATCGTGTACTCGCCGAGTTCCATGTCGGGCAGATAGGCCAGGCAGACCGTCTTGGTGGTGCCGCCGAAGTCGACGGTCGACATCCGGGTGCCCGACTCCGCCCAGATGTCGATCACCTTGCCGGGGATTCCGAGGCACATACGCCCATCCTTTCCTATGACTCGAGCCGGTCCTGAGACCCAAGCCGGTCCTGAGACCCAAGCCGGTCCCGTGCCTGGCGCGCGGCGGCGATGCACGCCTGGCCCAGCGCCAGACCGCCGTCGTTACAAGGAACGATACGGTGCGTGAGCACCTCAAAGCCGCTCTTGGTCAGAGATTTCCGAAGTCCCTGCAGCAGTATGCGATTGGCGAAGACACCGCCGGTCAGCCCGACCACCGACACGCCCGTCAAACCGGCGCAATGCCGGACCGCCCGGGCCGTCCCCCGGACCACAGCGCGGTGGAATCCGGCAGCGAGATCGGCGGGCGACGCCGCGGCCCGCAGGCCGGCGACCATGCCGGCGACCAGCGGCGCGGGGTCAAGCACGCCGTCGGTGACGGCGAACTCGAGGTCAACGGGTCCGGCGGGCAGGAGCGTAGCGACTCGGGGATCGGCTAAGCCCCGACGGGCCAGGTGCTCCAGTTCGACGGCCGCCTGGCCCTCGTAGCTCACCTGCTGGCACACCCCGAGCAGGCTGGCGACCGCGTCGAACAAACGTCCCATGCTCGTCGTCGGCACACATCCGACACCGCGGGGAATCTGCTGGGACAGCACGTGCAGGCCGGCCTCCCCCACCGCCCGCACCGGCGCGAGGTCGTCGGCCCAGCCGATGCCGGCGCGGGTCAGCAGGTCCAGCGCGATGCGGGCGGGTTGGCGAACCGCGCCGTCACCGCCGGGCAGGGCGAACGGCATGAGGTGCCCGACACGGGTGAACTCGGCCTGATCGTCGATGGCCAGCAGTTCCCCACCCCAGATGGCGCCGTCGGTGCCGTACCCCGTGCCGTCGTAGGTCACCGCGAGAATCGGGGTGCCCAGGCGCTGGTGGTCGGCCAGCAGTGAGACGGCGTGCGCGTGATGGTGTTGCACCGCGATGATCGGGCGTCCAGCCGCGGTGCGGCGGGCCCAGGCGGTGGTGGCGTAGCCCGGATGCAGGTCGCAGGCGATGACGTCCGGGTGCTGACCGGTCATGAATGCCAGGTGCTGCACGGCGGACTCGAAGCTGACCTGGGTGCGCCGGTCGGCCATGTCGCCCAGATGTGCCGACAGGTGCGCGTGCCGGCGACCGCCGACGGCCACACCGGCCATCAGGCAGAACGTCGTCTTGAGGTCGCCACCGGTGGCCAGCAGCGTGTCCCCGGCCGGCAGCGCCACCGACACCGGCAGTGGGGCGTAGCCGCGGGAGCGGCGCAGCGGCAGCTCGCGGCGTTCGTCGCCGAAGGTGAGGACGGAGTCCTCACACGGCACATAGATGGGACGGTCGTGGGTGAGCACCGCGTCGGCGAGGCCGGCGGAGCCGGCAATCAGATCACCGCCGGCGGAGCCGGCAATCAGATCACCGCCGTCGATCCAGCTCAGGTCCTCGTCGCGGTAGACGATCGGCGAACCGCCCTGGTTGGCCGACGTCATCACCAGAACCGTCTGGGGACCGAGCCGGTCGAATATCAGATGGTGCACCGGCGAATACGCCAGGATGACTCCCAGATCGGCCAGGCCGGGTGCCACCGCGTCGCTGACGGCGGCGCCGGTGCGCGGCAACAGCACGATGGGCGCGGCCGGCGAACGCAGTGCGGCGGCGGCCGCGTCGTCGACGTCGACGATCATCCGGGCCGCCTCCAGACCGGCGACCATGACGGCAAAAGGCTTGGCGGGCCGCTTTTTTCGCGTCCGCAAGAGAGCGACGACAGCGTCGTCGTCGGCCCGGCAGGCGAGGTGGAATCCGCCGATTCCCTTGATCGCGACCACCTTCCCGGCGAGCAGTGCGTCGCAGGCGGCGCCGATCGGATCGCGCGACGCCCGGTCTGTTGCCTCTTCGCGCAAGCGCTCATCGGTCGACCACGACAGCCGCGGCCCGCAGTCGGCGCAGGCGATGGTCTGGGCGTGGTAGCGGCGATCGGCGGGGTCGCGGTATTCGGCGGCACACGCGTCGCACATCGGGAAGCCGGCCATGGTGGTGACGGGACGGTCGTACGGCAGATCGGTGATCACGGTGTAGCGCGGCCCGCAGTTGGTGCAGGTGATGAACGGGTGGCCGAACCGGCGGTCGGCCGGGTCGCGCATCTCGCGAAGGCAGTCTGGGCAGGCAGCGATGTCGGGCGGCACCAGGGTGCGGGAGCCGTCGTCGTCGTGGCTCTCGATGATCTCGAAACCGCCGGCCTCCCGTGGTTCGACCTCGGAGCGCTCCAGGGTATCGATCCGGGCCATCGGCGGCGGCCGGTGACGGAGGGCCGCCACCGCCGCGTCGACGTCGGCGGCCGGCCCCTGCAATTCGCAGTGCACCGACCCGGCATCGTTGTAAACCCATCCGGTCAGGCCGAACCCAGCGGCGATCCGCGCCACCGCCGGGCGGAATCCGACCCCTTGCACCACACCGGTGATGTCCAGACGAACCCGAACGACCACGGCACCGACGTTAGTCGAAGCGGACGGCGAGCAGGCTGATGTCGTCGGAACGCGGCGGCAGGGCGATTTCGTCGGCCAGGGCGTGGCAGTCGAGGAGAGCACCGGGGGCGCGACCAGCGATCAACCGTTCGGCATTGGAGATTCCCGCCGCGATCGACACATCCGGGCGCTCGACCACGCCGTCGGTGTACATCACCAACACGTCACCACTGTCCACCCGGATCACCCCTTCCTCGTAGGTCACGTCGGCGATCGGCCCGAGAACCACTCCGTTCGCATCGTCGAGCCGGATCACCCGGCCGGTGTCGGCTTTGCGGAGAAACGCCGGCGGATGACCGGCGGAACTGTAGGTGAGCGTGCCGGCGGCATGGTCGACGAGGGCGAGCACCACCGTCGAGACCTGGCCCTGCAGAACGTCGTCGGTGAAGCTGTTGAGATCCGCCAGCACCTGTGCGGGCGACTGGCCGCGGTGGGCGAGAGTCCTTGCCGCACTGCGCAACTGCGCCATGTCCTCCACCGCGGGTAGCCCGTGCCCGACGACGTCGCCGACAGCCAGGTAGGTGCGGTTCTTCGGCAACGACATCACGTCGTACCAGTCGCCACCGAGACCGTGGACGGTGTCGGCCGGTTCGTAGCAGACGCAGTACTCGATCCCGCCCGCCGTCTGGGAGTGGGGCGGGTGCAGCGCGGCGTGCAGCACCAACGCCCGCGCGTGCTCGTCGGCATAGGACTGGGCCCGCACCAGCGCCTCACCGACCATCGCAGTCAACGCCGAGACATAGGTCTGCTGTTCGGCGTCAAACGCCGCAGGCTGGTCGCACCCCAGGACCAAGACCCCGGTTACGTTGTCGCCGGTGAACAGCGGCCAGGCCGCGCCCCGCTGGCGATCACCGGCCTGGCCGACTGGACCGCCTCGGCGGCGATGCCGGGCTCTTCCAGCGGCGCCCTGCCGAATGAATCCATGCCGATCCCGACGGGATCACCCTTGCCCGCCACCCATTCCAGCCGGGTGCCGTCACGGCTGAGCAGACCGAGGGTGAACGCCGTCGCGCCGAGATCGCGTGGCAGGTGACGCTCGAGCACCTTGCCGACGTCAATCGGGGTCAGCGCCGCCGTGAGCTCCTGGGCCAATCCGTGAGCGACTCCAGACGCAGCCGCTCGACCCGCTCGACATCACGCTCCCGCACCGCACTGGTCCGCTGTGCCACCACCTGCGCGATGACCATCGCGGTCAGCACGAGGACCGCGACGAAGAGCTGGGCCAGCGCCACCCTGAGGGGTTCGGCCGTGTGCGCCTCGCCCAGCAGACCGAGATTGGAGCCGGTCAGGTAGTTGCCGATCGCGGCGACCACCACACCGGTCAGCGCGGTGCCGAGCACGCCAAGTCGCAGCGCTGCAACAGCCAGAATCGGCAAGACGGTGGTCCCCGGTGGGATGAGCGTCGCGAACCCGACCAAGGACAGGCCGGCGGCCGCGGCGAGGATCGCGACGGTCTCGATCGGACGGGCCCTGATCATGTCGGATTGTTTGCGCCATAACAGGATGGACGTTCCCACCACCAGAACGCTGATTGCATCGCCGGCGAACCACTGCGTCACGCCCTGAGCCAGCGGCACCCCGAACGCCCACCACTTGGTCAGGCCGCCGACCAGACCGCCGCACAACGCGCCGACGCCTGCCGCGCCGAGCACGTAGCGAGACAGATCGCGGGTGCGGCGCAGGTCCGGGGTTCCGCCGCACCAGGTGCGGACCACCGCCGCGCCGACGACGACTTCCACCGCGTTTCCCAGCGCGAAGCCGGCCGTGACGGACCAACTCAACCCACTGTGCCGATCCACCAGAACTTCGGCCGCGACGAGCGCCGCGACGATCACCGGCCATAGGGATAGACGGGTCAGCAGTAGTGCCGCGACGGTGATCCCGCCCGGGACGAAGAACGCCGAGGCTTTCGTCGAACCAAAAGCCAGTGCCGAGACGACCGCGCCGGCGAGGTAGGCGACGAACACCACCACGAAGGCGCGGATCGCGGCCGGCCGCGACCCGCGTTGCATGGCGGGTGCCAGGTGGGCACCGTCGTCAAGCCGCATCGCCAGAATCATGACGACGCTGGCGTAGCGTTCTTCGGGTGCACGAACTGTCGCTGTGCCAGGCGATCGCCGGGGTGGTCAAGCCGCATGCCGCCGGCCGCCGGGTCGACGTGGTACGGGTGCAGGTCGGCGCGCTGCGCCAGGTGGTCCCCGACACACTGTCGTTCTGCTGGACACTGGTGCGCGACCACGCCGGCATGGCCGACGCCGAGTTGGAACTGGAGTTGGTGCCCGCGGAGGTGGCCTGCCACGCGTGCGGCGAGCAGTCCACCATCGCCTCGCGGTGGTCGGTGTGCTGTCCGCTGTGCGACAGCCCCGATGTGGCAGTGGTGCACGGCGAGGAGTTCCTGGTGACCAGCGTCGATGTCACGTAGCGATGTGACGTAATGATGTGACCTAGCGATGGAGTGAGGAAAGAGCTGAGATATGGGCCGATTTCACCGTCATGACGACGGCATCCTGCACAGTCACGACCACGGCGAGCACGACCACGACCACGACCACGACCACGACCACGACCATGGCGGTCATGACCACGGCGACCACAGCGGATACGCCACCGGCTCCGAACGCATCGAGATCCTCGAGGCGATCTTCGCCGAGAACGACAACCGCGCGGCGGTGAACCGGGACTCGTTCGACAGCAACGGAATTCGCGCGCTGAACCTGATGAGCTCGCCGGGTTCGGGCAAGACCACCGTGCTCGGCGCGACGCTGGATGCACTGGGCGGCGAGTTCGCCGTCGGCATCATCGAGGGCGATATCGCCACCGACCTGGACGCCGCCAAGCTGGCCGGGAGGGGGGCCCAGATCTCTTTGCTGAACACCAGCAACGGCTTCGGCGGGGAATGCCACCTGGACGCGCCGATGGTCACCCGGGCACTGTCCGGCCTGGACCTGCCCGCACTCGATCTGGTGATCATCGAGAACGTCGGAAACCTGGTGTGCCCGGCCGAATTCGAGGTCGGCGAACACGCCAAGGCCATGGTCTACTCCGTCACCGAGGGCGAGGACAAGCCGCTGAAATACCCGGTGATGTTCCGGTCGGTGGACGTGGTGCTGCTCAACAAGATCGACCTGGTGCCACATCTGGACGCCGACCTCGGCGCCTACGTCGCGCGGGTGCGGGAGGTCAACCCGACGGCGGCCGTAATACCGGTGAGCGCCCGCACCGGCGAGGGCATGGACGGCTGGTTCGACTGGCTGCGCGCGTTCGTCAGGCAGTGAACCGCACCGCGATGATGCATACGTCGTCGGCGCGCGGCCGTGGCGCCAGGTGGTGCTGAAGCAGATCGCAGGAATCGGAAAGCACTGTCTCGTCGGTCCAGTCGGCGATGATCTGCTGAGCCATGCTCATCCCTTTGTCGATGTCGATCCCGTGGCGTTCGACCAGGCCGTCGGTGTACATCACCAGGATGTCGCCCGTGTCGATGTGCAGCGTTACCTCGGTGTAGGTCGCCTTGTGCAGAGGTCCGAGCACCGGCCCGCGGGCATCGGCGAGCCGGATGACCTCGCCGGTGGCGGCCCGGCGCAGGAACGGGGGCGGGTGACCGGCGACGCAGTAGGTCAGCGCGGATTCGTCCGGATCGAAGACCGCCACCGCCATTGTCGCGAACTTGCCCTGACTCGCATGCCGGGTGAAACCGTTGAGTTCGCTGAGCAGCACGGCCGGCGCCAGGCCCTGATGCGCCAGCGCGCGGCCGGCGCTGCGCAGCTGGGCCATGTCCTCCACCGCCGGCAGCCCGTGGCCGACGACGTCGCCCACCGCCAGGTACGTCCGGTTCTTCGGCAGCGCCATGACGTCGTACCAATCACCGCCGAGACCTTGGGCGACGTCGGCCGGCTCGTAGGTGACGCAGACGTCGAGTCCCGGGACATCGGCCGGCTCGGTGGGCAGCACCGCGGACTGCAGCACCGCGGCGCGGGCGTGTTCGTCGGCGTACACCTTGGCGCGCACCAGCGCCTGGCCGACCATGCTGGCCGCCGCGGAGATATACGCCAGCTGAGCGGTGTTGAGCGACTGCGGCTCGGACCACGCCAACAACAGCGCGCCGATGGGCGCTCCACCTGAGGTCAGCGGCCAACCCACCACCGACTCGCTGCCACTCATCCGCACCCAGTGCACCTTGGCGGGGTAGGCGGCGGCGTACTCGGCCGAGTCGTGGATGATGACCGGCTGACCGATGCGGGCGGCGTCGGTGGACACTGTTCGCTCGGTCATCGCTACGCTGCCGGCGAACTCGTCGAGGACTGCCTGGGGGTAGCCCTCCATGACCACCCAGTTCATATCCAGACCGTCGGGACTGAGCAGCCCGAGGTTGAGCGAGGTTGCGCCGGCTTCGTTGAGCAGATAGGCGGTCAGCGCCTCCCCGATGTCATGCGGGGTGAGTGCCGCCGAGAGCCGTTGCGCGAGGCCGGCCAGGCTTTCCATGCGCATGCGTTCGCGCCGCTCCAGCTCGCGCTCCTGCACGGCGTTCAACCGCGCCGACGCCTCCTGGGCGATCAGCATCGCCACGACGACGATTGTCGCCACGAACAGCTGCGTTAGCATGATCCGGGTACCGGTCGCCACCTCCATGCCGGGGAAGATTCCGTGGCCGCGCGACGTCATCACGTTGGCCAGGATCGCCACCACCGCCCCGGACAGCGCGGCCCCGAGCATGTCGAGGCGCAGGGCGGCCCAGGCCAGCATGGGCAGGATCAGCACCGACGGCGGCGCTTGGCCCCAGAAGGCCACTACCGACAGCCCGGTGGTGGCCGCCAGAACCCCGAGGGTCTCCCACGGGCGCCGACGGACGATGTCGGACTGGGTTGCCCAGAGCAGGATCGGGGCGCCCACGACCAGCACCCCCAGTGCGTCGCCGGCCCACCAGTTCAGCATTGCGTTCAGCCATGGGGTGTGGTCATGCGCCGAACTCACGGTGCCGCCGATCAGCCCGCCGAACACCGGCCCGATCAGGCAGGGGGCAGCGATGAAAAGCCAGAAGTCCCGGCGCCTGCTCAGATTGGGCCGCCGACCGCACCACGTCAGAACCAGGGTCGCGCCGACGAGCGGCTCCACCACGTTGGCAACGCCGAATCCGGCGGCCTGCCAAAGATCGTTGCCGAAGAAGGTGTCGACGAGAATCTCGGCGGCCATGATCGCGGCGGCGACGGCGGGCCACAACGCTCGCCGGGTGAGCAACATGGTCGCGACGGTGACCCCGGCGGGTGGATAGAAGAAAGCCGGGCCGACGGCGGACCCGAACGACGACCACGACAGGATCGCACCCACCCCGAACGCCAGGAACACCACCGCGAACAGACCGGCGGAGTCACCCCAGATCGACAGCGGTGTTCGGGCAGGCGCGGCCGGCGCGGCGGCGTCATCCGCCCGGATCAGCCCCATGCGGGAAGCCTATAGAACCCGCTGGGCGGATCTGCGGCTTCCGTCGGAGGCTCCGAAGCGCACCACCAGCAGGCAGAGATCGTCGGCGTGCGGCGCGGGCGCGACAGCCTGCGCCAGAGACTCACAATCCAGCAGCGCTTCCGGCGGCCAGGCAGCGACGACCTCAGCCAGAGGGGAAATTCCGGTCCGCAAGTTACCGTCGTGATGCTCGACCAAGCCGTCGGTGTACATGATCAGGACGTCGCAAGGTCTGACCGGCACTGTGCTCTGTACATAGACGGTGGCGTCGAACGGTCCCAGCATCGGACCAGAAGCCTCGGCGAGTTGGACGCCCTCACCGGTCGCGGCGCGGCGTAACAGCGCCGGCAGGTGCCCGGCCGAACTGTAGGACAGCGACGAGTTCTCCGGGTCGTAGATCGCCACCAGGTTGGTGGCGAACTCACCGGTGATCTGATGGGCGGCGAAGCGATTGAGCTCGTTGAGCACCTGCGCGGTCGGCAGACCCATGTGCGGGTAGGCATTTCCGGCACTGCGCAACTGCGCCATGTCCTCGACGGAGGCCAGCCCGTGGCCGATGACGTCGCCGACGGCGAGATATGTTCGGCCGTCCGGGAGCGCCAGGACGCTGTACCAGTCGCCGCCGAGACCGTGCTCGACATCCGCCGGCTCGTACAGCGCGCGGTACTGCCAACCCGGTGGCGTCGACCTGCGCGATCGGTTGGGCCACGGAGTGCAGCACCGCCGCGCGGGCGTGCTGGTCGACGTAGATCTTGGCACGCACCAGCGCCTGGCTCACCATGGTGGACACCGCCGAGACGTAGGCCAACTGCGCGGTGTCCAGCGGCTGGGGCGTGGACCAGACCATCTGCAACACGCCGAAGGGACGTCCTCCGGCGGCTAAAGGCCAACTCACCAGGGCCTGGGCGCCAGTGGCGCTCAACCAGTGCGCCCGTGCGGGGTATGCGGCGCGTAACTCCGACGGGTTACGAATAGCGACCGGCACGGCCGATCGCAGCACATCGTTGGCCAGCGTGGGCTCGCTCACATCGACCCCGCCGCGGACCTCCTCGAGCGTCGCGGTCGGATAACCCGACGCGGCGACCCATTCGCGCTTTCGGCCGTCGGAGTCGACCAAGCCGAGGCTGATCGCACTGGCGCCGGCCTCGTTCAGCACCTGCCCCACCAGTGCCTGCCCGATGTCCTGCGGGGTCAGCGCGGCCGACAGCTGAAGGGCCAGCCGCGAGAGCGACTCCAGCCGAAAACGTTCCCGGCGCTCGACCTCGCGCTCCCGTACCGCACTCACCCGCCCCGCGGCTTCCTGGGCGATCAGCATGGCGACCACCACGATCACCGCGAGATAGATCTGCGTCAGGGCCACCTGACCTGCCGGCGACAGGTCGTTGTGACTGAACGGACCCTCCCCGCGCGTTGACAGGATGTTGGCCAGGAAGGCTGCCACCGCACCCGCGATCGCCGCGCCGAGCATGTCGAGTCGGAACGCCGCCCAGGCCAGGACTGGCAGGACGAGGATCGACGACGGGAAATGGGCCCAGAAGGTGGACATGGAGAGCAGGGCGGTGACCACCAGCACGGCCGCCATGTCCCAGGGGCGCCGGCGCAGAATCGACGACTGCTTCGTCCACAGCAGGATCGGGGATGCCATGACCAGAACGCCGAGCGCATCGCCGGACCACCAGGTCAGCACCGATGCGTGCCACGAAAGCCCATCGACCACAGAACTGACGGAACCCCCGATCAGTCCGCCGATGAAAGGCCCTGCCACGCAGGCCCCCACGATGAACACGACGAAGTCCCGACGCTGACGCAGATCCGGCCGACCGCCGCACCACACAAGCACGATCGTGGCCCCCACCAGCGGCTCCACCACATTGGACGCTGCGAATCCGACCGACAGTGCCATCGGGTTTCCGTACAGGGTGTCGACCAGTAATTCGGCGGCAATGGCGGCGGCGGAGATCGCCGGCCAGAGGGCGCGGCGGCTGAGAATCATGGCGGCAGCGGTGACTCCCGCGGAGGGATAGAAGAAGGACGGACCCACCGTCGAGCCGAACGACTCCCACGACAGCACCGCTCCAGCCGCGAAAGCCAGGAAAACCGCCAGAACGCGGCGCGCATCGGCCCAGAAACGCCGCCTCGGGCCCGGGCCTGATGTCCTTGCGAGCAGGTCAGCGCCGTCCGACGCTCGCTCTCGCAGGGTCACCGCAAGAGTTTACCGACCAGCATTCCGGCTTACTCACCGCCGACGGCGAACGTCTAGTCGGCACCGCAGACGGCAAACGTTGCCTCCACCTGCGCAGTGACCTCGACCTCGTCGGGCCGCAGCGAGATCTGCGCCGACCCGCCCGCGTCCGACATCGCGCTCGCCATCATCACCTTGCTCATCCCCGGGCCGCCGAAACCGGGGTCGCTGATGCGGCGCACCGTCACGACGCCGAGGTCCAGGGCGTCGGCGTAGTCCTGAGCACGCCGTTTGGCGTCGCGGACCGCCTCCTGCCGGGTGGCGCGTTCCACCCCGAGACGGGTTGCGTCGGTGAGGCTCCAGTCGATGTGGGCGACCCCCAGCCCCGGCACACCGGCCGACCACCCCACCCAGGCGGCCAGCTCGTCGAAATCGATGAACGTCGCGGTGATCGACACCGCCGCGGTGTGCACCAACGGGAGTTGTCTGCCCTCGGAGTTGTACGGCCGGTGCGAACTTCGGCGGGCCTGCTCGACCGCGAACGTCGTCACCGGGCCGCTCTCAGGCTGATGCCGGGATTGCAGGGAGTCGATCACGCCGTCCAGCGCGCCGGCGACGGCGTCGAACACCGGTTGCGGATCCGGACCGTCGGCAGCCAGGTTGGCGTAGACGGTTGCCTGCTCGGGGGCCAGGCGGACGGTGTGCGAACCGCGCACGGTGATCTCGACGGGTGTCATGGCAGCCACAGTAAGGCCGTCTTCGGTTAGGGGCCGACGCGGTCGAGCACCTACCCTGTTTGCATGGCTTTGCTCTTCAATCCCGCGACGTACAAACCGAGCTCGTTCGACGACGCCACCCGCGACAAGCTGCTCGCCCTGGTCGACTTCTTCGAGACAAAAGGCCTGGCGAGGAACAAGGAGGAGTACTACTCCGGCGAGTGGTATACCGACTACCTCGACCTGGTGGCGAAGAAGAAGATCTTCTCGACTTTCGCCACCCCCGCCGAAGTCGGCGCCCTCGTCGGCAAGGAGGACGCCCGCTGGGATCTGGCCCGGATCAACGAACTCAACGAGATCCTCGGCTTCTACTCCCTGGCGCACTGGTACGCCTGGCAGGTGTCGGTCCTGGGCCTGGGCCCGGTGTGGCTCAGCGACAACGACGCCGCCCGCGTCGAGGTGGCGAAGCTTCTGGACGAGGGCAACATCTTCGGGTTCGGCCTGTCCGAGCGCGAGCACGGCGCCGACATCTACTCCTCGGACATGATCCTGCGGCGCAGCGGTGACGGCTTCACCGCCAGCGGCGGCAAGTGGTACATCGGCAACGGCAACGCGGCCGGACGGCTGTCCGTCTACGGCAAGTTCGCCGATGACGACCCCGAGCATCCCGGCGAGCACGTGTTCTTCCTCGTCGACCCCAGCCATTCCAGCTACGAACTGCTCAAGAACGTCGTCGCCGGGCAGATGTTCGTCGCCGCGTTCAACCTGCATGACTATCCGGTGGCGCCCGGCGACATCCTGCACGTCGGCAAGTCGGCCTTCGACGCCGCACTCGGCACCGTCAACGTCGGCAAGGTCAACCTCGGCTGGGCCAGCATCGGCATCTGTGAGCACTCGTTCTACGAGGCCGTCACGCACGCGAACAACCGGATCCTCTACGGCAACCGGGTCACCGACTTCCCGCACGTGCGGCGGATGCTCGCCGACGCCTACGCCCGACTGGTGGCGATGAAGATCTTCGCCGCGCGTTCCACGGACTACTTCCGCAGCGCCAGCGAGGACGACCGTCGCTTCCTGCTGTTCAACCCGATCACCAAGGCCAAGGTCACCAGCGAGGGCGAGCGCGTCATCGACCTGCTGTGGGACGTGATCGCCGCCCGCGGGTTCGAGCGCGACACCTACTTCAGCCGGGCGGCCTCCGACATCCGGGCGTTGCCCAAGCTGGAGGGCACCGTGCACGTCAACATCGCGCTGGTGCTCAAGTTCATGCCGCGCTACCTCGGTGCGGCACACGGCGCGGCACAGGGCTACCCGGCGATCCCGGTGCGTCAGGACCCCGCCGACGACGCCTACCTTTTCCATCAGGGACCGGCGAAGGGCTTGGGATCCATCGGCTTCGGCGACTGGCGGCCTGCCTTCGACCGGTTCGCCCATCTGCCGAACGTGGCGGTGTTCCGCGAGCAGATCGACGCCTTCACCCAGTTGGTGATGACTGCCCCGCCCACCGAGGACCAGCAGAAGGACCTCGACTACCTGCAGGTGCTGGGTCAGCTGTTCACCCAGATCGTCTACGCACAGCTGATCCTGGAATCCGCCGCGCTGGCGCTGGACCACGGGCAGACCCGGCCCGGGTCGGTCAGCGATCTGACCGACCTCACCGAGGCGCACGTCGACCGGATGGTCGCGGTGTTCGCGGGCGACATGTCAACGTATGCGGTGGAACTGCACGGACAGGCGTCGGCCACCGACGACCAGGCCAAGGCCGCGCTGTCCATCGTGCGCAAGCCGGTGATCAACCGGGCCGCCGAGGACGCGTTCGTCGACGAGGTGCTGTCCTACAGCGGCACCTACGAGCTGAAAGCCTGAGCGCTGAAAGCCTGAGCGCTCCGGATCAGCGCGAGCCCCCGCGCCGACTGTGCGGATTTCCACGTCTACGCGGCGTGTTCCGCACGAAACCGCACAGTCGACGGGCGGCGGGCAGGAGCGAAGCGCGGGAAAAGGCGGATCCCTACTTGATCAGCGGGTCGCGCGGCATGCCGAGGATGCGCTCGGCAATCTGATTGCGGGCCACCTCCGAGGTGCCGCCGGCGATCGCCATGCCGCGCGCACCCATGGCGGCGCGGGCGGCCAGCGCGCCCTCCCCGCCTTCCAGCGCGAGTTCGGGGCCGACGAGCGCGGCGGCGATGGCGCCCTGCTCACCGAAATGCTCAGCCAGTTTGAGTTTGGTGATGTTGCCCTCCGGGCCGGGGCCCGCGCCCTCGATGCTGCGCGCGGCACGGCGCAGGTTCAACAGACGCAGCCCGTGATCGTCAGCCAGGAAGCGGCCCACCCGTTGCACGGCACCGGCGACCCGGTCGCCATGAGTCTGGGCCAGGTGCACCAGCCAGGCAGACGCCGGCGCGATGCCGCCCGCTCCCCCGCCGATGCTCACCCGCTCATTGCCCAGTGTCGCCCGCGCCACGGTCCAGCCAGCGTTGGGTTCACCGACCACATCCTCGTCGGGCACGAAGACATCGCTGAAAAAGACCTCGTTGAACTCCTTGCCACCGGTGATCTGGCGCAGCGGCCGGACCTCCACGCCGGGGGCGTTCATGTCGAGAATCGCCATGGTGATGCCGGCGTGCTTGGGCCCGTCGAAATCGGTTCGCACCGTTGCCAATCCGCGCTTTGCGTAGTGCGCGCCCGACGTCCACACCTTCTGGCCGCTGATCTTCCAGCCGCCATCAACTCGAGTGGCGCGGGTCTTCACCGCCGCGGCGTCGGACCCGGCCGACGGCTCGGAGAACAATTGGCACCAGATCTCGTCCTTGCGTAGCGCCTTCTCCACGAACCGCTCGATCTGGGAAGGGGTTCCGTGCTGGATCAGCGTGAGGATCACCCAGCCGGTGATGCCGTAGTCGGGGCGTTTGACCCCGGCGGCGGTGAACTCCTCCTCGACCAGCAGTTGCTCGACCGCGCCGGCGGCGCGGCCCCACGGCTTGGGCCAGTGCGGCATCACGTAGCCGGTGGCGATCAGTTCGTCGAGTTGAGGCTTCTCATCGAGGGCGGCGATGCGTGCGGCCTCCGCACGGATCTCGGCGCGCATCTGGTCGGCCTCCGGCGGCAGGTCCAGGCTGTTGGACCGCTTGAGGCCAGCGGCGGTCAGGGTGAACACGTCGGTGGCCGGTCCGTCGCCGCCGAGTAGTGCCTGCACGGTCAACGCGCGACGCAGATGCAGGTGCGCGTCGTGCTCCCAGGTGAATCCGATGCCGCCGTGGACCTGGATGTTCAGTTCGGCGTTGCGCACGTAGGCGGGCAATGCCAGGGTGGCGGCGGCGGCGGAGGCAAGACGAAACTGCGCGCCGTCGTCACCTAAATCCTCCCCCGCGGCGCGGGCGGCGTCCCACACGCAGGCCAGCGCCGACTCCGATGCCACCAGCATGTTGGCGCAGTGGTGCTTGACGGCCTGGAACGTCGCGATGGTCCGGCCGAATTGCTCTCGGACCTTGGCGTATTCGACGGCAGCGTCCACACAGTCCGACGCCCCGCCGACAGCCTCGGCGCCGAACAGGGTGCGCGCGTAGGCGACCGCGGCAGCACGCCCTCCCGGCAGCACCTCGGCGGCGGCACCGGTCAGCGTGACGCGCCCAGAGCGGCGGGTGCGGTCGAGGTTGCCGGGCACCTCGACGGTGACGCCGTCGGCACTGCGCTCCACCAGGACGACGTCGTCTCCGGCGGCGAGCAGCAGCACGTCGCCCAGGCCGGCGCCCAGCACCACCCCGGCATCGCCGGATACCCGGTCACCCGACAGGGTCAGGTCGCCACCGAAACCGACTGCGCCCGTGTGGGTTCCGTCGATCAGCCCGGGCAACCACCGGGCCTTCTGCTCCTCGCTGCCGAGGGCGGCGAGCACCGCGGACACCACCGTCGTCGGGACGAACGGGCCGGGTGCCACCGCGCGGCCCATTTCGTCGATGACCACCACCAGTTCGGGCAGGCCGAATCCCGACCCGCCGTAGGCCTCGTCGACGTGCAGGCCGAGCCAGCCCAGTTCTGCCAGCTCCTGCCAGAACGCGGGCCGGGTCTCCTCGTCGGCGTCGAGCAATTCCCGCGCGGCCCATCGGGCCTTCTGCGCGGTGAGGAACGCTCGGGCGACCTCGCCGAGTTCGCGGTGGTCGTCGGTGAGTGCGATCGGCATGGCGGTCCTCCTGGGGATCGGTGCTACTCCAGTGCGGTGATCAACTCACCGATGGTGTGGTGCGCCTCCAGTGGGTGACGAAGACGCCCTCTGCGGTTCACCGTATACAGGTTGCGTCGGCCGACTTTCTTCTTGATCAGGTATCCGCTGTCGGTCAGGTCGGCGAGGATCACCTGAACAGCGCGTTCGGTGATGCCGATCTGCAGGCCCAGTTCCCTCGCAGTCAGCGCCTCCCCGCGCGCCAGGCACAGCAGCACATGCCCGTGATTGGTCAGGAACGTCCACGTCCGGGCACCCGGGGATTCGGGTTCGACAGTTCGCACACCGCGCCGCGTCTCAGGCATCGTTATGTTGTACCACCCCCGGGATTCGCGTAACCCCGTTCGTGACTACAGGCGGGCAAATTCGCTCTTGCCACGGTCGAATTCGGCCAGCATCGCCGCGGTCAGGGTCGGACGGATCTCCCCGATCGCGGTGAGGAAGTCGTCGGTGACCGCGGGCTGTCCGCGTCCGTCGCGCATCTCCCGTTCGAAGGCGGCCTGCGCGCCTTTGCGTGCGGCGAACTCGATGTCGGCCGGGGTGAATAGGTCCGAGGCGGTGACCAGGCGTTCGACGTCGACCCCGCCGCGAACCACGCCGCCCAGATAGCGCTCCCACACCGCGCGGCGGGCGGGCTGATCCGGCGGCCCGACCGGGATGACGTAGTCGAAGCGCCCGGGGCGCAGAAACGCCGAATCCAGCGAATGCACCGCGTTGGTGGCGCAGACCAGCAGGCGGCTGTCGTGCTGACGGAACGCCGGGATCAGTTTGAGCAACTCGTTGGTGACGCCCAGTTCGGCGGTCGACGCGCCGGTTCGGGCCGTGGCGATCTCCTCCACCTCGTCGATGAACAGCACCAGTTCGTCGAGTTCGGCAAGATCGGCGAAGGCCTCACGAAGCGAAGCGGCCAGGCCGCCGTTACCGGTGGCCGCCAGCCGCGACGGGAACAGTTCGACGAACGGCCAGCCCAGACGTGACGAAATCGCCTTGGCGAAGCTGGTTTTCCCGGTTCCGGGCGGGCCGAAAAGGATGACCGCCTTGGGCGGGCTGACGCCATAGCGCTCGGCCACCTCGGGGTGGGCCAGCGGGTCGACGATGCGGCGTTCAATGATCTGCTTCTCGCACTCCATGCCAGCCAGATCGCCCCACAGGCCCGGCGGCAGAATCTGCCCGCCGAGTTCGTCGAGCAGATTCGCCTGATCCGGGCCGAGGTGCTCGATCATCTCGTAATACACCAGGTTGTCTCTCCGGGTATAGCCCGAATTCTCCAGTGCCGCAGCACCGGTGGCACCCTCCGGCATCACCGCGCAGATCCGCCGGACGCCGAAGCTTCGCAGCCGGCGTTCAAGATCTGCCAGCAGCGCCGAGCCCACGCCCCGGCCGCGCCAGCGGGCAGCTAGCGCCACCAGCAGAATCCACGCCCGCTCTCCATCAGTCTGGGCCACGGCCATCCCGATCACCTCGTCGCCGACCTCGGCCACCACGGCGGGCTGGCCCACGCGGGCGGCAGCCATCACCTCGGCGACGCTGAACACCGGTTCGGCGGAGCCCGGGCCGCGGCTTTGATCCCACACGCTGATGGCCTGGTCCAGATCCTCATCGTGGTAGTCACGCAATCGCCATGCAGGCATACGGCACCTCCTCGGTCGTCGAAGTAGATGAGCTTGCCTGGATTCGCGCCTGGCGCATCCCCCATGTGGTGGAGATCGGCAGGGGAACGTCACCCGTGCGAGGATCACGCCCAGGAAGATCAACGACAAAGGAATAACGCCGCATCTGAGGAGGGGCATGGTGTCAGCGCCCGCGTCGCCGGACTACATCGAAGAAGTCCGTGGCGACGTCACGTTCGTCCGTACCGACAATGACCTGCCGCCGGTCGCGATCGTCGACCACTCCCCGATCACCGTGCGGCACCGGCTCATCTTCGGCGCCGTAGCCGTGCTCGGCGCGATCGCCTGGGCCCTCATCGCCTTCCTGCGCGGCGAGACGGTCAACGCGGTGTGGTTCGTCATCGCCGCGATATGCACCTACGTGATCGGGTTCCGGTTCTACGCCCGGCTGATCGAGATGAAGATCGTCAAGCCGCGCGATGAACACGCCACCCCGGCCGAGATCTACGAGAACGGCACTGACTACATGCCGACCGACCGGCGGGTGCTCTTCGGACATCACTTCGCCGCGATCGCCGGCGCCGGCCCGCTGGTGGGTCCGGTGCTGGCCACCCAGATGGGCTATCTGCCAGGCACCATCTGGATCATCCTCGGCGCGGTGTTGGCCGGGTGCGTCCAGGACTATCTGGTGCTGGCCATCTCGACGCGGCGGCGCGGACGCTCCCTGGGCCAGATGGCGCGCGACGAACTCGGCGGAATCGGCGGGACCGCAGCGATCGTCGGCGTGCTGGTGATCATGGTGATCCTGCTGGCGGTGCTGGGTCTGGTGGTGGTCAATGCGCTCGCCGAAAGCCCGTGGGGCGTGTTCTCCATCGCGATGACCATTCCGATCGCCCTGTTCATGGGGGTGTACCTGCGTTACCTGCGACCCGGACGGGTCTCAGAGGTCTCGCTGATCGGCGTGGCGTTGCTGCTGCTGGCCGTGGTGGCCGGCGGCTGGATCGACCACACCGAGTGGGGTGCGCAGTGGTTCACCCTGTCGAAGGTGACGCTGTCGTGGTGCCTGATCATCTACGGCTTGGCCGCCTCGGTCCTGCCGGTGTGGCTGCTGCTCGCACCGCGTGACTACCTGTCGACCTTCATGAAGGTCGGGACCATCGCGCTGCTGGCCGTGGGCATCCTGCTGGCCAGGCCGGTGATGCAGGCCCCGGCGATCTCGCAGTTCGCCAAATCCGGTGCGGGACCGGTGTTTGCCGGCTCGTTGTTCCCGTTCCTGTTCATCACCATCGCCTGTGGGGCGCTGTCGGGTTTCCACTCGCTGATCGCGTCCGGCACCACGCCGAAGCTGCTGGAGAAGGAAAGCCAGATGCGGCTGATCGGCTACGGCGGCATGCTGACCGAGTCGTTCGTGGCGATCATGGCGTTGATCACCGCGTCAATACTCAACCAGCACTTGTACTTTGTGATGAACGCCCCGTCGGCTGCGACCGGCGCCACCGCCGAGACGGCAGCCGCGTACGTCAACAAGCTGGGGTTGTCGGGGGCGCCGATCACCCCGGCGGAGATCACCGAGGCCGCGACGAGTGTGGGTGAGCAATCGATCGTCTCCCGCACCGGCGGGGCGCCCACACTGGCTTTCGGTATGGCCCAGGTGCTTTCGGTGTTCGGCGGCGGCGGCCTCAAAGGGTTCTGGTACCACTTCGCGATTATGTTCGAGGCGCTGTTCATCCTCACCACCATCGACGCCGGCACCCGGGTCGCCCGGTTCATGTTGTCCGACGGCCTGAGCAACCTCGGCGGCCCGCTGCGCCGTTTGCACGACCCGAGCTGGAAGGTTGGCGCCTGGGCGTGCAGCATCGTCGTTGTCGCCGGGTGGGGATCCATCCTGCTGATGGGCGTCACCGATCCGCTGGGCGGTATCAACACCCTATTCCCGCTGTTCGGTATCGCCAACCAGTTGCTGGCCGCCATCGCGCTGACGGTGGTCACCGTGGTCGTGATCAAGATGGGCTTGCTGAAATGGGCCTGGATTCCGGGACTTCCGCTGCTGTGGGATCTGATCGTGACGTTGACGGCGTCGTGGCAGAAGATCTTCTCCGGCGACCCCAAGCTCGGCTACTGGACGCAGCATTTCCAGTACCGGGGCGCCCTGGACGCGGGCAAAACCTCGTTCGGAGCGGCCAAGAACACCACGCAATTGCATGAGGTAGTGCGCAACACCTTCATCCAGGGCACCCTGTCGATCGTCTTCGCCCTGGTCGTGATCGTGGTGGTGTCGTCCGCGGTGGTGATGGCGGTGCGTTCGATCCGTGGCGGCGGGCGTCCGCTGGCTGTCGAAAACCCGGTTCCATCAAAGCTTTTCGGGCCCTCGCACCTGTTCGCGACTCCGGTGGAGAAGGAGGTGCAACAGCAATGGGACGCTTTGGCGATGTCGTCGGCCAGATCCGTTGGTTCGTAGGCTCATTGATGGGCGACAACCACTACCAGCGCTACGTCGCGCATCGCCGCCGCGCGCATCCGGGCGAGCAGGTGATCAGCGAGGCGGAGTACTGGCGTATACGGCACCGCCAAGCCGAGAGTAACCCCGGCGCGCGTTGCTGCTGAGTTGTTCTCGCGGCGCCTAGCTCACCAGTTGAAGCTCCTTGGCGGGCATGCGATCGAGCCAGAAGACCACCACCATGTGCCCGGCTACGCGAGTGGGCCCGGGACAACCTGCTCTTCGTCGACGGGCAGTGGGTCGGCCCGCGCAGTCGGCGACCGCGCAGAAGGCCACCCCGCCCAACGAAGCCGGAGTCGCTGTCCTGGAGCCAGCTGAAGGAGCAGTGGCTGGCCGATACGCGCGGCATGACCTTCGCGACCCGCAAGCCCACCAAGCCCCCACTGATGCCCGCCTGGAAGCCGCCCGCCTCCCCCTGGACCGCAGCCGCGCATCGCAGATGGCCATCCACATCGACAAGGCCGCGTTCACCCGCGCGGACCTGGTGGAGTGATCGGCGCCCAACTACCCGTCGATGCGACCGGTGATCCCCGGCAGGTGGTGGAGGCAATCGTCGAAGCTGTCGCGGTCCGCGCGACACCGGAGCGCGACGCGCATCAAAAGGCCACCCGGGCCCTCGACGCGGCCTCGGGCCTGGTGACCAAGGGCCGTTGGTCAGCTACGTCCTGGGTGCGGGGCGGCTTCTGCTGGTTCCGGTCGTTCTCGTCGCCATTCAATGCGGCCAAGGGGCCGCCTTAAGGCCCACTTGGGGATGTTTCCTCAGCCGAGAGCGGCACGCCCCAGTAGCTCGCGGCGCGGCTGGCTCGCATTGCGATAGGTTTCGGCCCTGATGGCGCCCCTGTCCGGAGAAGATGACGAGGCCTCGGATGCACAGGCGGCCTCGCAACCACCAGCAGCCGGCAACGCCGAGCCGAGGGTGGGAAGCCTTCGGGTCGCCGCCGGGTCCGGTTCCGGGCCGACTGGTAGCCGCCCGGCTTGCAATTGCCACCACCTCGAGGCCGCGGCACTTTCCTTAAACAGCCATCGTCAAGGGCACGCGTTGACTCATCGAAAATGCCCGCGTAACCCCTATCGTTGCCTCATGTGAGGA